>JABIAY010000057.1 GCA_018653085.1 Nitrospina sp. | reverse complement strand
ATGTTATCTCCCGCATGGGCCTTGATCGTCGGTGTTGCCGGATCAGAATCCGCCGCGACACAAGCCGTGAACATATTACCCAGTTCACAACCCTCGTCTTCGCGGTAAGTCCAAGGCTCCAAGCGGTAGTTCACGCCTGTCAACCCTGCTACGTTCTGCAGGTAAGGCATGAATGATGTTCCGAGAATGTTGTCCTCATCCTGGAAGTACAAGGCGAAATCCCTGTAGTTTTCAAGATTTAAATTCTCGGGGTAAGACTTGTCGACGATAACGTCCGCTTTCCAGGAGTTGCCCATGGAAATATCTTTCCCGGTCTCCGGATCACGGTACACCGAGCCGCGAGGCCCAATGATGATACCACCGAACAGTCCATCACGAACGTTCGTCGTCAGGTTACCAAAATCCCACAGTAACGCGCCATTGATGTTGTAATCCTTGTGCGCGTAGAACGTGTAGGTTTTTGATTTACCCGGAGCAACCGTCTGGTCGCCTGGGTTGTTCCCAACGTTGATACCCTGAGAATCCAGAGGATCGAACGCTATGTTGTTTGCATGCAAAGATGCGTTGCCTTTTTTCAGACGGTTGGTCAGTTTGATTTTGACACAATCGCCGATGTTGGCACGCAAGGTCAACGGATGAGGCATATGTCCATCCGAAGCGGCCTGTTTGGCTTCCCCTTCCAGCGCGAAGATTTTTCCTTCCGCGTTGGCAAGAAGCAGCTTGCGTTCAAAGTCCACTTCGATCTCGCCGTCAGCATTAGCGTTGAAGTCCAACGCCTTGTTGATGGCAACAACACTGAAGCTCTTAACCGGAGCACCTTTCGGACAAAGAGTTTTGCGAACTTTCTTCGCGAACCCTTCGTTACCCGGCAGAACCTTCAGGTCACTTTGGGCCTTGTCATGCACCCGGATAATACCCCACTCACCTTCAGATAGTTTGGAGGTTCTACCATCGTAGTAGAGGTAGTCTCCAGCCATACCTTGGTAACCCCCGGCAGTAGTCGCCAGATCATAACGCTCGGCGATACCAATATGCAGGGCGTTGGTTACTCGTGAGTCGCGATCATAGCGCTCAGGGCGATAGCCATGACCAGAAACCACAAAGGTGTGGGTTTCATTCATCATGCCGTGCAAGAGACGGAAAACAATATTGTCTCCTACATAAGCCCGAAGCATCGGAGTTGCAGGATCGCCATGCACCTTACTGCTGAACATTTTCGAAGCATCAGAGTTTGCTTTCAAACGAGCAGACAATGAAGCCGCGCGGAAGTTAAATCCACCACCTGTGGTGTGCGTACCACCATTCAGGTAAGGGAAAGCCACTTCCAACATGTCAGAAGGCATCTGAAAGGAAATCGACTGCCCTGCGGCAATCGCGTTCTCACGCGTCAGCCCAGGGGGATTCCCTTCTGTAACCAACTGTGCAGTATGTGGAACCGTATCATGGACCTGAACTACGATTTCACGGAAACTACCATTACGCCCGTAAGCGAAAGGCTCGGTTCCATGAATATCAGCAACAGGACCACTGCGAATCAGCTCACCGGTTTGCGGATTGTGATACGTGGAGCCCCAGGGCTCTACGATGGTCGATCCGATTCCGCCGTGCGGCCAGGTGGTCGCACCGAACGCGTGGTCATGCCAGAACACCAGACCCACATCAACATCTACCCACCAGCGATAACGGACATACTCGGTACTAACGATCTGTCCCGCTTTGTGAGCGTGGGTCATGCCTTCAGAGAACGTGATGGTGTACTTACCATCCTTGGCAAAACCCTTGTTCGGATCAGGCGTGATGTTCGTAATCCAGCGCGCATCTTTACCATTGGGAACTTCGATACCAACGATGATGTCGGCACCTACATGGTAAGGCGTTGCGTGCTCAGCCATCTCGATTTCCACCTTGGTATCACCCGGTTTGGTCGATTTCAGCACATGAGCATTCATCGGAACCGGCATACCAACATGGTGACCGTCTTTCATCTTCTTAGTGAACTGCTTATAAGACCTCATGGACTGGTCGTAAGAGAAACCTGAAATTACGCCATCTGAAGCCTGATTGTCGAACTGGAAGAAATGAGGATGAATGTTCAACTTCGACATCTGGAAGTTGGTGAAATCATCATCATTCCACTCACTGGTCAACAGCACATCCACACAGTCATAGACGTTGGCACGAATGACCAGCGGAATGGCTTTTTTAGGATCGGCTTTCACCGCCGCCATCTCTTCATCGATAACATAGATCAAACCATATTTATCGATGATTGGCGGAGTACTACCGATTGCGCCCGAAAGCTCAATCGGAGTATTGATGAAGACCAGGTTGTACTGTTTACGTCCAGCACCACCGGGACAAAGGCTCCAACGGCCCTGTTCACCCGGTTTGGCACCACCGGTATTCTCCATGGTGGAATCACTTCGCGTACTGCCGGATTCCGTCTTGGTAATAACACCGGTATCGGTCTGCATATGGAACGGCTCCAACCAGGGAGCACCACCATGATTCCGAGCAAACGGAACACGCTTACCAAAATGCGGCGTCATATGAGGCCACGCCAGTTTACCGTGCTGGTCAAACTGCAACGGATGACGTTTGCCGGGACGCGGAGAAATATACTTAGCTTTCTTCAAAGTGGACTCCCGCTCAGAAAGTGCTTGGTTACCTTTCCAATCGTAATCCCATACGGATCCGTCATAGGACAGAATCTGGCCTTTTTCATCATCCGTATGACCGGGTTGCCCCTTTGGAGGAAGCATGTACTTAACCCAGTCCTTGATGTTTACAACTGGTGTTTCTTTGCTCCAGTCGCTTTTTCCAGAACCGGTAATTTCAAACTTCTTACCAAACCAGTCCATGGTTTTACCAACCAGCTTGTCTGAAGTCTGCCCTTTAGGAATGCGTCCCGCACGATCAGGAAGCTCTACCAAAGGACGCATGATATCGGTACTACCCAACGGATAGTTGCCGTCCTGCAGGGTGTTGTAAACCCTCCAGTATCCCCACATGCCTGCTACATAGTGATGCGCAACATGGCAATGGAAGAGAAAGTCACCAGCAAGACGCTGACAAAGCCCGGATCCGCACTCAGTCTCAAGATCAAGTGCTTCTGCAGGTCCGATAACTTCAACGTCAACCCGATCAGTCGTGGTACGAATAACAGGGTACTTGACCGGACCGTCATAAGCGGCTTGGGTCAGGTTTTCAAGTTGTATTTCCCGTTTCGGAGACCGAGTCCAGCGAATGGTTCCTCCATGCGGGTGATGAGAATGGAACACTTCACCACCACCATGAATCAAACGGAATTTTGCCGGGTCACCAAGATAAGACCTGGGAATGGTCGTTGGAGCATCGGCAAAGGTATAAGAGCTATAGGACAGAGATTCGTCCTCATAATGAAAATGTTTTTCCTGCTGAGCCAGGTTGTTAATACCAAACGGCTCAGAGCGAAAGTTCATCGCACGGGCTGAAGGACGATAAGCATCCGTCAGAGGATCGCGCTGAGGAATCATTTCACCTTGACGGTTGAGAGGACGAAAAGACTCGTCACCAACCTCATGGTAGAAAAGAGCGAACTCGCGGAAATCCCGAGACTCGTCATTGGCGATCATAGCCATCCAGCCGCTTTCCAGCGGACCGCCAGTCCAAGGATCAAGGAAGATAGAACCTCTCGGTTCAACAATGAAAGCGCCGATCAGGCCCAACGCGGAAGGATCACGACCCGCATGGTTCTGAATCATATGACTGCCTTCTTGCTCGTCAACCGGAATGAACCACTCGTAGTCCTGAGACTCGCCGGAAGCTACGATTGAGCCAGCTTCAGCCGCCGTGTTGGGCTTGCCGGAAGAACTGATGATCATTGCGGAACCACTGATCTGGAAACCGGCATCTTCATCTTCCAAGCGGTTGGTGAACTTGACGCGAACACATTCACCCTGGTTACCACGAATGGTCAAGGGTTGGATCGCATCGCCCTGCAGTCCAGAAGACACCGCACCTGGATCCAGCGCATCTGCACGTTCGCGGGCAACCAAGTTCTTTGCTTCTTCAGCACGAACATCTTTGATCTTCTTATCGAGCACGTACATGTAGCCCGGGTAGTAATCGCCCCATTGATTCAGGGTAACTTCTACATTGATCGCAGAAACTTCAAACTGTCTAGTGGGAATGTTCCCAGGGCAATGGGCGCCTTTGTAAACCTTGGCGGCCGCTTCCGTGGGTCCGAGGAGATAACTCTGGCCCAACTGATGAGCCGACCATGAGTCGTGGAACCCGCCACCGGAAGAAGCCGGGCTGGCGTGTTCTTTAAGTTTGGACTTTAACTGGTCCATAACCTTCATGAGGGTCTGGTCCATTTTGTCCTGCCTGCCTTCCATGCCGCCCATTAATTCTTCATGGTCAACCTGGTTCTCAAGCTTTTCCAACCATGCGGGTTTGTCTACCGCAGAGTTGACTGCATTGTGACTGCCATGTGAATGATCAGTCGTGATCGCACCTGCCGGAACACAAAGTCCCAGGGTCACGAGAACGACAGCAAACGCATGCCAGTTTTTCCACCCCTTTTTGACACCAAACATTTCTACCTCCTAAAGTAGTGCGTCTAAAAATGGCTTAATAAAAACCGCTGAATGTTGTTTTTTTCCTAATATATGGCGGCCCTCTCCACCCCTTGATGTGGACCGCAAACACATAACTCCTTTTATTTAAAAAGGTTTATAAGATATTTTTTTAAAGCGCAACTCCCCTGTAAATAAAACCATCCTATTTTGGGTGCGCAACCATAACAAATTTATTTTTCCCTTACAAGCCCCAAATGAAATTTTTCGTCATTTCGCCAAACTAGCAGAAAAGCCGGGCTCCCACCCTTAATTTTGTTCACTATGCCATCAAATTCGTGCTGGTTTTCCACGGTCTCTCCATTGACTGCCACGATCAGGTCTCCCAGTTGTAACCCCTTTGATGCGGCAGAGCTTTTCGGGTTAACTTGGGACACCAAAACCCCACCAGGCTGTTTCGAGTCCTTTTCAGAATTCACCACGGTGAAGCCCAGTCCAGACGGACGCGTGGGGGGTAAAATAGCCAGTTGAGTCGTTTTTCTCTTTCTCGATTCCAGTTTGACGGGCACTACCTTGTGTTCACCCTTACGGAGAATATCCAGGTTGATGCTCTGCCCTGGTGTGATCGAGCCAATCACACGGATCATGCTACTGGGAGAGTTGACTTCTGAGCCTCCAATCCTCAAGATGATATCCCCGACTTTAAGCCCCGCCCTGCCAGCTGGATCCCCCTCAAAAACAGAATTGATGATGACCCCTTTCCCTGCCTGCACTTTTATCTCTTCGGCCACCTCCTCCGAAACCGGGTCTATGCCAACACCCAGCCAGCCTCGATGTACCTCACCATGCTCCACCAACTGTGCCACCACATGTTTGACCATGTTGGAGGGAATAGAAAAACCAATGCTCTGGGCATAATTGATGATCGCCGTGTTGATGCCAATCACTTCCCCCTTTATATTCAGGAGTGGTCCCCCGCTGTTGCCCGGGTTGATGGAAGCATCTGTTTGGATGAAATCTTCATAGCGAGAAAGGTTTACGTTCTCCCTCTTCAGGCCGCTGATAATGCCAAAAGTGGTGGTGTCGTTGAGTCCATAAGGATTACCCACCGCAACAACCAACTGCCCGACCCGGACTTTACTTGAATCGCCAAACGCAACTTCAGCCAGCGGCGTTTCGGATGAAATCTGAACGACCGCAAGGTCAGTGTCTTCATCGGCCCCCAGCACTTCGCCAATGATCTCCCGGCCACCCTTGAGGGTCACCTTGATTTTCTGAACATTGCGCACCACATGGCTGTTGGTAACGATGAGACCCTTTTCGGCATCATAGATAGCCCCTGCCCCGGCATTGGCCGGCCTCCCCTTGTTCGGTTCCTTCTGCCCTACAGCGCCCTTGAAGACATAAGGGGACAGACTGACTACCGCCGGACGAACCCGGTCGGCAAGTTCCACCATCTCCTTTTCTACCTGCTCAAGAATTCCAGCCTCGCCAGACAGAGCAGGAAGAATTCCCAAAAGCAGGACACCAAAAAACAAAGCAAGTTTCATCATGCAATGGGGTGTTTTTGAAAAAACCATATGGGTCCAATCACAGGAAACGGGCCAACGGAAGACCTGTTTTAAATGGAAAGAGTTCGCTCCAAACTTTTTTCGCATCCAGAACTTGATTTTTCAGTTGGGTCATGGAAAAGTATGTTTATATAAACTATCTATTCTCCTGTCAAGTGGAAGCCCGTTATGTCATTACAATCTATAGATTTCGAATCCAAATCCGCAGAAGAACTCTTGCGTTGGAGCATGGACCAGTATGGCCTTGAAGCCGGACTGGCTTCCAGCTTCGGCATGGAAGACATGGTGCTCATCGATATGATCGCCAAGCTCGAAAACCCCATCACTATCTTCACTCTCGATACCGGCAGACTTCACGAAGAAACTTATGATGTTATGGAACGGGTGCGCTCCAAATATGGCTTGGAAATCAAAACCTATTTTCCTGACCGTAAAGAAGTGGAACAGCTGATTCGGCAAAAAGGGTTTTTCTCGTTCCGGGAAAGTGTGGAGAATCGCAAGGAATGTTGCCGTATCCGAAAAGTGGAACCGCTGAATCGGGCATTGGGCGAACTGAAAGCCTGGGTCACTGGATTAAGGCGGGATCAAAATGTAACTCGCACAGATATTCCTAAAGTTATGGAAGATCCGGATCATCCGCCATTAATAAAAATCAATCCTCTCGCGGAATGGACCCAGGAGCAGGTCATGACCTATATCATTGAACACAACGTGCCCATCAACATTCTACATAAAAGGAATTATCCCAGCATCGGTTGTGCGCCCTGCACACGACCGGTAGAACAGGGAGAAGACATCCGCGCCGGACGCTGGTGGTGGGAAAACCCGGAACATAAAGAATGCGGCCTGCACCAGCGCCACTAGGCGTGGGGCCAATGTGCCATCGCTTTACTTGGCTGGCAAAGAGTTGTCTCGGCTCAATCAAGCTCTTGCCACATTCCCCCCTGACAAGGGGGGCTAGGGGGGTTGGTTTTGCTCCCTCTTTTCTAAAGAGGGTTGGGGTGATTTACAAACAGGGGTTTTCTATCTCTGTCCATCTGTGGTTCAAAAGGGTTTTCAGTGGACCAACGATCTATATCGGAAAAAATCCATACGATAAATTGCAGAACGGAGTGGATGACTGAACGTATTTTTTGATACCCTCGTTTACCCTGAGCTTCTTTGAGCAGGCTGGAAAAATGCTCTTCGGTTTCAGCAATGATCACAGGCAAAAACTTCACCGACAACACGGCTACCGCAAGTAAATCGCGGATGGCCGGAAAACGATGAGTCATGGGTCCAAGAAGTTTTTCCAGTCCTTCCATCCAATCGGCAGTTGTGCGGACCAATACCATCGATACCATGAGGATATTCACCAGTCGCACAGAAGATTCCAACGCCAACGTCAACCCTTCACGGGAAACAGAGATGGGTAGCCACGAAGGAAGCCCAACATAAAACCCGGGAGTAAACAGAACAGGAAAAATCGCAATGGCAAGAAAAAACCAGGCCATGCGCCGGACACCAAGGAGTAGTTCCCTGACAGGCACCCTGGCTACGATGACTCCCAGTGCCGCTAGCAAGCCGACCATAACAAGGGACCAGCCATTCCCAATACCGGACCCCAGTAACAGGAATAAAGTAGCGATGATTTTGCCTTGCGGCCTTAGCCTATGGAGAAACGTATCGCCCTCCACATAACCCCAATTTTTATTATCTTCAAATTTCATTTGAAATCTCTACTGTCAGAAAAATTACTGAATAACAATTTTTACCGCAAAGACGCAAAGGACGCAAAGATAATGCCTCAAATTTAAAGGTCTAAAACCAAGCGTTCAATTCCGTCCTTGAGTACCGGAACATTAAAATTGATCAAAAGTCCCAACTTACAACCCGTAAGTTTTAAGTAGGTCAGGGTCTGTGCTTTATGAACAGGTAGAAGCTTTTCCACAGCCTTGAGTTCGACAATGACTTGGTTATCCACCAGGAAATCCAGGCGGAGACCACAATCCATTAAAACACCTTTATAAGTAACAGATTGAGCTATTTCCTTTTGAAACGGGACCTCTTGCAAAGAAAATTCCCTTGCCAGACATTCCTGATAGACACTCTCTAATAATCCAGGACCAAGAGCCCGATGTACTTCAATACAAGCGCCGATGATTTTATTCGACCACTCATTCTCATCCATCTTTGCGTCCTTTGCGACTTTGCGGTTCAATAATCTTTTGACATAAAATAGAGATATGAAAAGATAGCCTCGCTCATTAATGATCTATCAAGGTAGCAAACCATGACATCCCCCATTATAGATAAAACCTGCCGGTTTGTGGAAGAGAAGCTTGCCGGAGATGGGTCCGGCCATGACTGGTGGCATATCCATCGGGTGTGGAACCTGGCAAAAAATATTGCAGGGCAGGAGGAAGGGACGAATTTGATGATCGTCGAATTATCCGCCCTGCTTCACGATATCGCTGACTGGAAGTTCCATGATGGCGATGATACGAAAGGCCCGCAAATGGCGGAACAGTTTCTCACGGCAAACCATGTGGAACAGAGAGTGATTGACCCGGTCGTTGAAATCATCGCCAGCATCTCCTACAAAGGTGCGGGAGTACCAACCCCTATGAAAACGCTTGAGGGCAAAGTGGTGCAGGATGCGGACCGGCTTGATGCCATAGGAGCGTTGGGCATCGCCCGCACTTTCGCTTATGGGGGACATAAAAACCGCTTGATTTATCACCCGGAGGAAAAACCGATCCTGCATCAGAGCTTCGAGGATTATAAAAAAAACCAGGGGCACACCATCAACCATTTTTATGAGAAACTACTCTTATTGAAAGACAGGATGAATACGGCCTCGGGCAAACGGCTTGCAGAAGCAAGACACCAGTTCATGCAGACTTATCTGGATCAGTTTTATAAGGAGTGGGATGGAACAGCTTGAAATTCTGCATAAGGCCTCGGACCTGATTAAAAAATCCAAGCGGATGTTGTTTTTAACCAGTGCCGGCATGAGTGCCGACTCCAATATCCCTACTTTCAGGGATAAGGACGGCTATTGGAGAAATTTCCCCCCTTTCAAGGAAAAAAACCTGGAAGCGCAGGACCTGGCCAGCCCCTGGGCATTTCGCAATGAACTGCCCCACGCCTGGGCCTTTTATGAATGGAGACGCCGTAACGCCCAGGAGAACCAGCCGCATGAAGGCTACCGGATCATCAACAAATGGCTACAGACCCGGGACGGGTTCATCCACACCACTAATACCGATGGTTTACATTTAAGGTCGGGTTGCCCTGAAGACCGGATCCTTGAAGTTCATGGCTCAATGTGGCGGCTACAATGCCTCGACACCTGCACCTACCAGTTCTGGGAAGAGCTTTCGGTTCCCCTTTGCGATCTGGACACCGCCTCCATGAAAGCATCCAATTACCCGGTATGCGGACAGTGCCGGGGAATCGCCCGACCCCATATCCTGATGTTCGGAGATGGAGAGTACAGTGGCCACCCTGAACAAGAGGGGAGTTTCAAAAGGTTTGTGCAAGAGCCTCTTGATCTCGCAATCCTGGTCGGCAGTTCAGGGGCTGTTCCCACTAATGATTACATCGCTCTTCATTTCATGGAAAGAGGAGTGCCTGTCATCAATATCAATCTGGACCCCTCCAGCAATCGCATTGTCAATACGGATTATTTTCTTGTAATGAAAGGCAAAGAAGCCTTCGTGGAACTGGATCGAATCACCAGCGGTGATTGAAACCAACCGTTTCCCCGTTTAAGATTGAGGGGTCGATTTAATGTTTCCTTGCGTTTGAAATTTATAGTATCCTCATCGTGATTCTTTATCTAAACCAATGAATTTGATATCTCCGTTTCTTTTTCCGGATAAACTTTCCCAATCAGGAGTTTAAAATGCGGATCGTGCTTTTGACGTTGATCGTTTTATTGACCCAGGCGATACCTTCCTTTGCAAAATGTAAAGCGTCCGACATTTGTAAAATGATGGAAAAGATGGATCACTTTTCCATTTTGAATAAATGCCCGGATGCGGCCTCCATGCTTAAGGATTGTCGAAAAGTAAATGAGAGCGTTCTCGAAGAACTTCCTAAAGCCAGTTTTGTTGACAACGGCGATGGAACGGTAACAGACACCGTAAACAAACTGCGTTGGTTTAAAAAAGGCGTCTTAAACAAATTAAAATTAAAAGATTCCCTGGCTTTTGCGGCGGCAGAAACCTTTGCCGGAAGTTCCGATTGGCGACTGCCTACCCTACCGGAATTGAAAACTCTTATTTATCCCGAGCGCGTCATCAACGCCAGCGGAAAAAAAGCATGGATCAACCCTATCTTCGATGATGGCCTCGGTCATTATTACTGGACCACCACCACCTGCGATCAATTATCGGTTATAGAAGACCGCTACCAGAAAAAAATCTGCCAGCAAGGAGAATCCGCCGCCTGGCTCGTGCATTTTAATATCAATGCCGTCTTCTGGTTCCACACCGCTCAGGAAAAACCCCATTCATGGCTGGTACAAAAGATGGAATAACCGGGCCACGCCCGGTGGGAATAGAGCAAAAACTCGTTAAGCCGCCAAAACTCTTTCTAGCCAAATAAAGCGATGGCACACTGGCCCCACGCCTAGTGGAAAAAAGAATCCTCACCCCTCCTTTCTTCATCCATATAGCAGACGTTATTTTTTTTACAGGAACCCAAACAAATATTTCTGCTGCCTTGACTGATTGTCGTAATTTAAATTTTCGTAACCGCTTTATCGAACTGGGGCCTGAGTTTTATCAAGCCAAGACTCCTGATCCGGTAACAGACCCCTATCTGGTCGACTTTTCCGCCTCAGCCGCTCAACTGATAGATATGGCTCCTGAGGATGGCAGGGACAAGGGTTTTCTTGATCACTTTAGCGGAAACTCTCCACTGGAGGGTGCCCAGCCCCTGGCGATGGCTTATTCGGGCCATCAGTTTGGCTCTTACAACCCCAGGCTGGGGGACGGTCGGGGACTCTTGCTGGGAGAAATTCAGAACAAAAAAGAGGAGATGTGGGATATTCACCTGAAGGGTGCCGGTCCCACCCGGTTTGCCCGCGGTTTTGACGGACGGGCAACTCTCCAGTCTTCCATCCGCGAGCATCTGGGCAGTGAAGCTTTAAATGGACTGGGCATTCCCACCACCCGTTCGTTGGCAGTGATTGGAATACGGGAACTGATATACCGGGAAAAACCGGCATTGGCGGCAATCCTAGTACGGCTCGCCGATACACATATCCGGTTTGGCAGTTTCGAATTTTTTCATTACACCGGGCAGAGCAAAAATGTGCAACGTCTGTTGGAGTTTTGCATTCAAAATTATTACCCCGATATTGTTCAGGAAACCGACCGCTATCGCATATTTTTTCAACGCACCCTCCAGCGCACCGCGAAACTTATCGCTAAATGGCAAGCAGTGGGGTTCATCCATGGAGTGATGAACACTGACAACATGACCATCACCGGCACCACTTTTGACTACGGCCCCTATGGGTTTATGGACCGATTTGTTCCCCATCACACGCCCAATCATTCCGACACACACGGTCGATACGCATACAGCCAGCAATCCGAAATTGGTTTTTGGAATCTCAACAAATTAGCCGAAGCCCTCGTTCCATTGATGGGCACTGAAAATCTGCAAGAGGAAGTTCAGCAATACCAGCCGCTTTTCAATCGCTTCTACCGTGAAGAAATGGGTAAAAAACTTGGGCTCGCTATTCTGGACTCGGAGTTCACACAATTGGTTCAGAGAATGTTCCAACTGCTTCAGGACTATCAATTAGACTACACAAATTTCTTCAGGTTTCTGGCCGATTATCCCGGCACTCCACAACCGGCAAATAACCCACAAAACAGTGGGGGTGACGAGCTGGGATCGTGGCTGAAACAATACCTTGAACTGGCCCGGCGTGAAGGCATAAGCCATGAAGAACGAAAATTACAAATGGATTGCGTGAACCCAAAATATATTTTGAGAAATCATTTAATTCAATCAGCTCTGGACAAAGCACTCAAGGAATCGGATTTCTCTGAAGTCAAGCGCCTTAGAATTCTTCTGGAAAATCCGTTTCAGGAACGACCGAAAATTTTTGAGGAATACGAAATCGACTCCGAGTATTATGCACAGGATACTCCGGAAACATTTCTTGGCCAGCAAACCAGTTGTTCCGCATAGTTGAAGCAATCCCACAGATTGCAGAAAGGAAATAATGATTCTGTTAGATGGAGAAATCACGGAGGTCAATACTCCCCCCAATAAAGCCGACCAGTTTCGGGAGCTCACTATCTGGGTCCCGGAAACCGGAGAACATGTGGAATTGACATGTTATGTTCATGATCTCAAAAAAGATGGTCTTGAGGAGGGAAACAAGATTTCCATTAAAATCGAAAAGAAGTTCGATGTCGATTCCCTGACCCGTGATTTACTAAAACCACAATAGGAGCAAAAATTGCCTCCATACCGTTGTGCTTTTGGTAACATAAGAAAGGCACTACTCTCTATCGGGTCACTAATAACAGCAAGCACCGTTTATGAGCAAAATAAAAGAACTGGGTGAATTCGAGCTCATCCATCGTCTTTCTTCGCGTTTAAAGTTCCGCGCTCCCAATACTGTTCTGGGTATTGGCGACGACTGTGCGGTCTACCCGGTTAAGTCGGGGACGAATGAAGTCATCTCCACAGACGCGCTGGTCGAGGATATCCATTTCAAACTTTCCACAACAACTCCTGAAGCACTGGGTCGCAAAGCCCTGTCTGCCAGCCTCAGTGACATCGCGGCCATGGGGGGCGTGCCCAAAAGAGTGCTGGTGACACTTGGCATTCCGAAAAAGATTTCCGTGTCCTTTCTGGACAGGCTCTATGCAGGATTTAACACAATTTGCAATCGATACAAGGTCGAGCTTGCCGGTGGAGATACCGTCTCTTCGCCAAAATGTTTCTTCATAAATGTTTCGATCATCGGTGAAGCAAAGCGTGTGTTCACCCGCCAGGGTGCCAGGCCTGGGGATCTCATTTTCGTAACAGGAACTTTGGGCGACTCAAGTCTTGGCTTAAAGCTGTTGAGTAAAAAGAAACGAGAGGCCAAAGACCACAAATTCCTGATTGGGAGACATTTGGACCCGACACCAAGAGTCCTGGAAGCCGGCATTCTGGCCCGGTCCAGGATAAATATCACCTCAATGATAGATATCAGTGATGGGCTGGTTCAGGACCTTTATCATATTTGCAAAGCCTCCAAGGTAGGTGCCCGGATTCATGAGGACAGGCTCCCACGATCCCGGGAGCTTTCACGCATCTGCGACAGGGACCAGATTGACCCTTTTCCGTTTCTTTTAAATGGAGGAGAGGACTATGAATTACTGTTTACTTTGCCACCTGATGGTGTTAAAAATTTAAAAAGGCAATTTTTAAAGGCCAAAGCACTTGTTACGCAAATCGGGGAAATCACTCTCAAACCAAAAAAAGTATTACTTGAAAAGAGTGATGGAAGAGATAAAGTTCTTCCGCAGTTAGAAGGCTTCAATCATTTTTAAATTCAAGCAAACCCCCTACTTGCAAATTGCCAAATCGACTATAAAGCACTTCGATTTACAAGCGCCAGCCAAACTTGAGGTTTCTTAAAAATTTTGGACGACTCACTGTTTGCCCGTTCACTGTTACTGGTGTTTCTACTTCTGTGTTCGGCCTTCTTTTCTGCCTGTGAGGTCGCCTATTTCTCTCTAAACTCTCTTCAACTCAGCGAGATGTCAGAGAAAAAAGGACGATTGGGCCGGCTTGTAAACTCCCTCCTGGACAAGCCACGCGAACTACTCATTACCATTTATATCGGCAACGAGTTCGTCAATATTGCCATATCTGTCGTAGTCACCTCCGTTGCCATCAGTATGTTTGGGAGCATCGGTGTGGGCATAGCGATTGGGGTCAGCACTATGCTCCTGCTGGTTTTCGGAGATATCATCCCAAAAAGCATTTCAATCAAGTTTGCCCAACCCTATGCCTTGTTTTCCGCATATCCTTTGCAGGGCTTTGCCAAAATTGTTCAGCCCGCCCAGAAATTATTCACTATATGGACCGAAAAGATCATCGGGTCTCTGGGGATATTGCCTCAGAGCGTTAAAGAATCCCCCATCACCGACGAGGAGTTCCGGACCATGGTCCAGGTAGGCGAAGGGGAAGGCGTTATTGATTCCGATGAACGAGAGTTGATCCAGAATGTCATTGAGTTTGGTGATACGACTGTGGGGGAAATCATGACCCCGAAAATAGACATGTTCACCGTAAATGTTGAGGACAGCCTGGATGACATACTGCCCCGGATTATAGAAAATTTTTATTCCCGGGTCCCTGTGTACGACACCGATGAAAAAGAAATTCTTGGAATTTTGTTTACCAAGGACCTGACACGGCTTAAACATTTGCCTCGTGAAAAAGTTAACTTAAAAAGTATTCTGCATTCCACCATTTCAGTTCCGCAGTCAAAAAAGATCAAGGAAATGCTTGAAGAGTTTCGCAAAATGAAACGTCATATGGCCACCGTCCTGGATGAGTATGGAAGCGTCTGCGGACTGGTCACGCTGGAAGATATTATTGAGGAACTGGTCGGAGAAATAGACAGTGAAATGCGGCAGGAAGAACTCCCGTTGAAAGAAATTAATGAAAACCATTTTCGCATTTTGGGCGCATACAGTCTGGCAGAATACAATGAACATTTTCAGAGCGAATTACCGCAGGATGATTACGACACGGTCGGCGGCTATGTTTTTGGGCTGTTTGGAAGAATTCCACGTTCGGGCGAATCGACCACCGTTGACAGGTTTAAATTTCGTGTCGAAAAAATGAAAGGGTCAAGAATTTTGAGTCTTCACCTTACCCTTTTGAATCCTCCTCCACCACATGAAGAAGAACAAAATAAGGTTCAGGACGACTGATGGATTTCGCGACAACCCTCATACTTGTATTTCTGGGAATACTGCTGGAAGCGTTTTTTTCCGGCTCTGAAATCGGCATGGTTTCTGTAAACCGGATAAAAATGAAACAGCTGGCCGATGATGGAAATTCGGCCGCAAAGGCTGTCTTGAAGTTGCTCGAGAACCCTGAGCGGCTCTTCACCACTACCTCGCTGGGAACCAATCTGGCGATGGTAGCCAGCACCGCTATATTCACCGCCTTCATGGTCATCCATTTTGGAAACTCCGGAGAGTGGATGGCCATGCTGATTATTTCCCCACTGATATTTTTTGGCGGAGAAATCATTCCAAAAGTCATATTTCAGCACCGTGCGGATTCCATCATGTTATTCATGATTTATCCGCTAATTTTTTTCTATAAGATTCTGTCTCCGTTTATAATCTGGCTATCAAAAGCATCGGCGAGATTCACCAGCCAGGTACAACTGTCCTCAACGGAAGAACATAAGACTTTTAGCCGGGATCAGCTACAACGGGTTCTGAGCCTGGAATCGCAGACCGTAGACTTGGGAGTGACGGAAAAGAAAATCATTCATAATATTTTCAATTTCGGAGAAATTCGGGCAGAACATTGCATGGTACCCCTCATCCAAATGACCGCCCTGAAAGATACCGCGACAATGACGGAGGCGCATGATGTCGCAAACGATTCCGGCTTTTCCAGAATGCCTATTTTTCACGAAAGAATCTACAACCTTATAGGGATTTTAAACACCTTCGATCTACTGGACCAGCCTGTTGACAGCACCCCAATTACCAATCTCATCCGGCCCGCCTATTATGTACCCCCTAATAAAAAAATTGATGACCTCCTCAAGGAACTCCAGCAAAGAGGCTTGCATATGGCCATCGTGGTGGATGAATATGGAGGATGTATCGGATTGATAACAATTGAGGATCTGCTTGAAAAAATTGTCGGAGAGATCGAGGATGAATACGACAAACCCGAAAAAATCTACGAACATTATGCAGATGGAGGATACCTTGTCGATGGAAGCACCGAAATAAACGTTCTCAATGACAGCCTGAACTGGGATATCCCAAGTGGAGATTTCGATACACTGGCGGGTTTGACCATTGACAGGCTGGAAAGAATTCCAAACCCCGGCGATCAGGTTATAGTCGGGCTCTACCGAATAACGGTCAAAGAAGCCAGCAAACGTAAAATACAAGCCCTCATCATCCGTAAGCTGGACCCCGCAGACATGAATAAAGAAACCCCTTAAATTTTTCTGACCTTTCCCAGTTCCTGATAAGCGGACTGGATTTCCAGAAACCTCATGTGGGCCTTCTGAACCGTCTTTTCATCCTCTCTGGAAACCCGGTCAGGGTGATACTGACTGGCCATTTTCCGGTAAGCCTTTTTGATTTCATCATTCGAGGCATCGGAAGAAAGCTCTAATATATGATAAGGCGTTCTAAAGGGATCGAGTAAGTACTTCTCCCTGACTTCGTTATGTTTGTCATAAGACACCTCCAATACCAATCCGATATTTTTTATCATGGATTGGGTCTCATCATTCAGGGCATCCTCAACCAAAGAAATCTGATAACACAGGGCAAGAAGCAAAAGATTGTAATTATCTCGACAGGATTTTTTATATTCCTCTACAAACCGGTCAATATCGGGTTTTTTGGACTGGACTTCCTCCATCAACTGGTCAAGCTGTTTTAAATCCGGAGAGCCATAGCCCAGGTTCTTCATAAAGAATTTATGTATCACTCCCACTTTTTTTGGGTTTAAGGGCCCTGACTCCATGGCCACACGAGTTAGAATGATAACCAGACATGAAATAAATTCACCCTGGTGGATAATGCCGGGCAAGCTATCCTGCACTTTTTTCTGGAGTTTTTTAGCAAGAAAATGTTCAATGGTACCTCCGATAACGGCACCCAAAGGACCGCCTCGTAAAAAACCCAAACCTGCGCCTCTCCACCATGACATATACAATTTCCCATTTACGTTATGCAGGCTGGCACTATAGCATAAACAGGGTTGTGCCCTTCCCAGAGCAGCAGGCCCTGAAAAATGAAAAACCCTTTCTAAAAATCAACCCCAACGGAGGAAATAGTTAATGATCAAACATATTGTTATGTTCAAACTCGCAGAGAAGAATCCGGAAAATCTGGGCCAGGCCATCGCGGCTCTTAACAGCCTGCAGGGAAATATTGAAACCCAGAAATTTATAGAAATAGGAACAGATTTTTTAGGCTCGGAGAGAAGCTACGATATCGTTCTTACGGCCTTTTTTGACAATCGCGAAGGATTAAAAGCCTATGCGGGCCATAAAAATCATTTACCCGTTGTAGAAAAAATGCGTTCCCTTTGTTCTTCATCTATCGTTGTGGACTATGAAACCGAATAAAAGGCTTCAGTTTTCACCTGATTTTCCGCTAGTGCTGAATGTAACCAAAATACTCGCGCTGGTGTTGATCTGGACTTTTCCAGAAACCCTCGGTTTTTAATGCCTTCCGGCAAATAAACTGTTGTACTTTATTTTTTCAAATGCTAAGGTTCAAAGAATTTTTACCCGGATGTGGGTAAAACGCTAAGGTTTTGAGTTACCTTCCCGAATGAATTCACTTTAGAGTTCCCTATACAGGAGATTCGGCAATGGCAACAAAAAAAAAGGCCACAAAGAAAAAGACGACGAAGAAAAAAGTGGCAAAAAAGAAAGTAACTGCCAAGAAAACCAGCAAGCCCGCGAAAAAGTCCGCCAAGAAGAAAGTCACTAAGAAAAAAGCGGCGAAAAAGAAAGTAACGGCCAAGAAAGCCAGCAAGCCTGCAAAAAAACCCGCTAAAAAGAAGGCTGTGGCAAAAAAGGCTTCTCCGAAGAAAAAAGCCAAGGCTAAAAAACCGACCAAAACACCGGTAAAAAAGGCTAAGGCCGCAAAACCTGCCTCGACGAAAAAGAAAGCCAAGACTAAAAAATCTGCTCTCAAACCGGGAAAGTTGCGCCTGATCAAACAGGATCACCCGCATCTGGATCCTGCGGTCCATAAAATCCGTGAACGGCTTATTGCCAATCGCACCGAGTTATTGAAATTAATCCGGTCTTCACAGTCTGTGGAGCGAGATGCTGGGGATCTGACTTTCAGCAACGAAATTGACCTTGCCTCAAGCCTGGAGGGGAGGGAAATGATTTTTCAATTGTCGAGCAGGGACCGCAATGAGCTCAAGTTAATCGAGGACACTCTGTTTAGAATAACCAACGGTACTTACGGGGAATGTGAGTCCTGCGAAAAAAGGATTAGCTTGAAGCGTCTGCAAATTATGCCGCTGACATCTTTATGCATTGAATGCCAGGAAGCGACCGAGAACGTTTAGCCCCCTCTTACTTTCCGTGGCATTTTTTGTATTTTTTACCACTCCCACACGGGCAGGGCTCGTTCCGACCCACTTTTTCTTCCTCACGCCGAACCGTTACCGGTGTTGCTGAAACTTCCGAGTTTCCCCGATGTTCCACAACCTGTGGAGGTTTGCCGGCTCGTTCATCCGGCATTTCAATTTCCTGATTAACCTGAACCTTGAACAAATATTCCGTAGTTTCCTCTTTGATGCGGGCCATCATGGCACCGAACAAGTCGAACCCTTCTTTCTTATATTCTGTCAGAGGATTTTTCTGGGCATAACCCCGCAAACCAATACCTTCCTTCAGATGATCCATTCCTAACAGGTGATCTTTCCAAAGAGCATCCAGAACCTGAAGCATGATAACTTTTTCGATATGCCGCATGAAATCAACCTCAATGCCCTCTTCTTTCGCCTCATAGGCACGTACCACTGTTTCCATGATGGTATCGTGAAGTATTGCCCTGTTGCAGTTTTCCAGCTCCAGCTTCGTATTCCCCTGGAGAGTCAGTTCCTGGTCACCGGTTTTTTCGATGTGAACCGCAAACTGCCTTTCCAAAAACTCATTCAAAGCTTCAATGTCCCACTCTTCCGGATATATCTTTTCCTGGGCAATATCAGCCAGCGCATCATCCATCACTTCATCCGCCATATCCAACAGAAGTTCTTTTGCATTATCCGTATTGATGATTTCACGGCGCAATGCATAGAGAACCTCCCTTTGACGATTCATAACATCATCATATTCCAGAAGATGTTTTCGGATATCAAAGTTATGGGCTTCCACTTTTTTCTGGGCATTGGCAACCGCTTTAGAAACCATGGCATGCTCAATCGGTTGCCCATCTTCCATTCCCAACCGGGCCATTAAAGGAGAAATTTTATCGGACCCGAAGATACGCAATAAATCATCCTCAAGGCTTAGATAAAAACGGGAAGAACCCATATCTCCCTGCCTTCCAGAACGCCCCCGCAACTGGTTATCAATGCGTCGGCTTTCATGGCGTTCGGTTCCGAGAATATGAAGTCCACCCAGTTCCGGGATGCCTTCACCCAAAACAATATCCGTTCCCCTTCCTGCCATATTTGTGGCAATGGTCACGGCTCCTGGTTGCCCGGCCTGCGCAATGATTTCCGCCTCTTGTTCATGATGCTTGGCATTCAGAACATTGTGTTTGATACCGGATTTTTTCAGCTTTCTACTCAACAGTTCTGACCTTTCGATGGATATTGTACCCACCAGAACAGGCCTCTTCACCTCATACAACTCCTTAATCTCTTCGATGACAGCATCAAATTTTTCCTCTTCCGTTCTATAAATTAAATCCGGGCAATCTTCTCGAATCATGGGCTGGTTGGTAGGAACCACAATAACGTGGAGTTTATAAATCGAGCCAAATTCTTCCGCTTCCGTATCTGCGGTTCCGGTCATACCTCCCAGTTTTTCATACATACGAAAATAGTTCTGGAAAGTGATGCTCGCGAGGGTCTGATTTTCATTTTCTATTTTTACGCCCTCTTTCGCCTCCAACGCCTGATGCAGTCCATCGCTGTAGCGCCTTCCTGCCATCATGCGACCGGTGAACTCATCGATAATGACGACTTCCCCATCCTTCACCACATAGTCCACTTCATTTTTAAACAAGCCATGTGCTTTAACCCCTTGATTAAGGCAATGAAGCGTTTCTATATTGGCCGGATCATAAAGGTTCTCCAAGCCCAACAATTTTTCCATGATGGCAATCCCCTCATCCGTCAGGGAAGCCGTCTTGGCTTTTTCATCAATCAGGTAATGTTCTTCTTTTTTCAGTTTGGGGATGATCTGGTTCACCGTGTAATATTTTTCCGTGGATTCTTCCGCCTGACCAGAAATAATTAAAGGAGTCCGGGCTTCATCAATTAAAATACTGTCCACCTCATCCACAATGGCAAAATTCAGATCCCGCTGGACCATTTGTTCCTTTGAGAACTTCATATTGTCGCGAAGATAATCAAAACCGAATTCATTGTTGGTGCCATACAGCACATCTGCGGAATAAGCGGCCTTTCTTTCATCTTCAGGAATATCGTGATAGATCATGCCCACAGACAAACCCAGAAACTTATAAATCTGGCCCATCCACTCGCTGTCACGAGTAGCCAGATAATCGTTAACCGTTACAACATGCACGCCCTTCCCTGTTAAGGCGTTCAGGTAAACCGGCAGGGTTGCCATCAGGGTTTTTCCTTCACCGGTTTTCATTTCCGCTATTTTTCCTTCATGCAGAACCACTCCACCTATAATCTGCACATCAAAAGGACGCATTTCAAGCACTCTCCAACTGGCTTCGCGGACCACCGCAAACGCCTCAGGCAGGATATCATCCAGTGTGGAACCGTTAGCCAGCTTGCCTTGCAGTTCGGGTGTTTTAGCTTTCAGTTGGTCATCAGAAAGTGCCTTGATCTCACTTTCCAAGGCATTCACAGCATCGACCTTCGCCTGAATCCGTTTAATCTCGCGGTCGTTATGAGTACCTACAAGTTTTTTGATAAAACTTAACACCATATCAAATCCTTAAAAATCAATTTACAGCCTGGAGTTCAAAAAATAACAATACAGGAAAGCTCACTCAAAAGGATACACACAGAAAACTTCGGGGTATCGGGTAGGGGGGAATAACTCGAGTTTTGCCGATTCAATAACCGGACAACCTAGTCTTCTAAAATATAGTTCTTGGGATTGACCGGCACACCATTGAGCAGTACTTCATAATGGAGATGCGGCCCGGTGCTACGCCCTGTGTTTCCAACCAGCGTAACGACCTGCCCACGCTTGACCCTGTCCCCTACTTTGACCAGATGCTTGGAGTTGTGTCCATAGCGCGTGACAAGGCCATAACCATGGTCGATCTCAACCAGGTTCCCATAACCATACTCTCTTCCTTCGACCACCACCACACCATCAGCCGTACTACGCACCGGCGCCCCGTTTCGGGCCGCAATATCCCAACCTTCATGTTTTTCTCTTAAACCCGTGAAGGGAGATTTTCGAAATCCAAAACTGGAGGTCACCCAACCGCGAGTGGGCCAAATTGAAGGGGTTGAAGAAAGTAAAGATTTTTGATTCTTAAAGAAATTATCTAACTCCTGAAAACTGATGCTCTGGATTTTAGCCTGTTTGCCCAGGTGATCCAGCCCATTGGACAATCGTTCCACCATGTTGGCCGCACCTCGGCCCATAGCTGTCGTGAAACTGTTTGTGCTCAGTCCATAAGGACCACCCACTCCCCAGTTTTTCTCAATTGACCGAGGAGAATTTTCCAGAGCCGTAATAACCCGGAGCTTTTTCTCAAAACGTTCCAGCCGGACCATTTCCGTCTCAAAGTTTTTTACCTGCTGGGAAAATTTTGCAACCTGAATTTTTTGGATTTTCGACTCACGCCGAAGCTTAACCAACTCTGTCTCACTACCCTGCAACCGCAAATATTGCTGGACAAAATAGAAAGAAGAGCCTAGAACCCCTATTAAGACAACCAAAGACACCAGAATGCCAAATTTTACAAAGCGTTTTGGCAGGCGTAATTTTTTGGGTGTGCTCAGTGATCCAGGAAAAACGACTATAGTAAATTCGTCCTTGCCCACATTACCTCCTCAACAGAAGTTAGAAAAACTCACAATCCATCAGAGAATATCGCTTAAACCCCTTATTTGTCAATAGTTAAATCAGCTTAAACCAAAAAACCCAGTAAATACGACAACAATTCATGCCAATGTCTATAAAAATTTTATAAGCCCGGTCACTAAAGCTAATTCATTGGTTTTATTTTCTCTTTAGCCTGAATGTGATCCGGGTTGATCGATAACACCTGCCTGAAAAAATCCTGGCTCTTTTGGGCGTTTCCACTTTCTTCATGAAGCAAACCCAGGCTGAATAAAATAGGCACCTGCCCCTTCACATCATCAATTTCCCGATGTATATCCAGAATTTTTTCAAAACCGGCAATGGCTCCAGCCTTGTTGCCTTTGGCATAGTCACCGAATGATTTCTGCCGCAACGACCGTGCAAGGGTCTTTCCATAGCCCCAGGCCAGAGGCCCTCCTTTCACAGAGTCATTATATTCCGCTTCAAACCGTTGCCCGTTGCCCATTTGCTCATATATTTTTTTTAAGTTGGCAAAAAACATCAACTCTTTCGGATTGGTTAGAATCGCGATTCGCACTTTTTCCGCCGCTTGCTGAAAGTGTTTACCTTCAGCAAGAGAAGCCGCCCAATTATTCCAGGCCAAGCCATTATCAGGGTCCAATTCTGTCGCCCGTTTAAATAACTTTTCGGCTTTTTGGTTGTCACCCTTTAAATAATGCAGGTAGCCCAACGCATACCAGACCGCAGAGGAGTTTTCGTGAGACTGGCGGTATGCACTTAAATATTTCTTTGCCTCGTCCAATGCCCCCATTGCATTCCAAGCCTTAACCATGCCACGAAAAATGGGTCCGGGATCGGCCTCATCCGGTAAAATCGATTTATAAATTTCCAGTGCTTCCTTAAACTTGCCCTGGGAAAAATAATAATCACCCTTGGCTTTTGGAGGCAACTGAAAGCCGTCCATACCAGGATGCGTTTGAGCCCTGGCATTCAGCACTGACGACAAAACCATCAGCAAAAAACAAATTACAAAAGAAAGTTTGCGATTAAAAGGCTGGTTCAAAACTTGAGGAGTCTGCTTCGGGTGGGACATCCATGCGGGAACTTCTATCATAGAAGCGTGTGAACTGGTTTTCAAAGTGTAGAAACGCTTCCCCAATGGGACCGTTTCTTTGTTTACGAATCAGAATTTCCGTTTTACCCGGATCATCTGTTTCGGGATTATACACAACATCGCGGTAAATAAACATGACCACATCCGCATCCTGCTCAATCGAACCCGATTCCCGAAGGTCCGACAAGAGAGGTCGCCTATCCGTCCGGCTCTCAACCGCACGACTTAACTGGGAAAGGGCCAGTATCGGAATATTCAGCTCTTTGGCCAGAGCTTTGAGTCCTCTGGATATTTCCGAAACTTCCAGTTGTCGGCTCTCGGTACTGCCTCGCCCCTGCATCAACTGCATATAGTCGATAACAATCAGCCCCAAAGGCTGTTCAGCGGCAAGTCTACGCGAGCGTGCACGAATATCCAAAGCCGACAAAGCCGGGCTGTCATCGATGAACAGTTGTGCTTCGGCAAGTTCCCTGCCAGCGTCATGCACTTTAGGCCAATCACTTTTAGCCAGATATCCGGTACGAACCTTAGAAGAGTCCACCTGTGCTTTGGAACACAAAAGCCGCATGCCCAATTGCTGCTTCGACATTTCGAGACTGAAAAAAGCAGTGGGAATTTTTTTGTTTAAAGAAACGTACCGGGCAATATCCAAGGCAAAGCTGGTTTTACCCATGCTGGGCCGTGCCGCCAGAATGATCAGATCCGATGGCTGGAAACCCGCCGTCATATTATCCAAATCGGTAAAACCGGAAGGCACTCCGGTAACCATTCCCGGTTGCTGGGAAAGTTTTTCCAGATCCGACAACCCCTGCTTAACGATCTCAGGGAGTTTGACAAAACTGGGTTTGGATCTTTTCTCAGAAATCTCAAAAATTGACTGCTCGGCTTTATCAAGCAGAGTATCCACATCATCGCTGTCGCTGTAACTACTGGAAACAATCTCTGTGGCAGTTTGAATCAGGTCGCGGAGAATTTTTTTCTCGCGGAGAATTTTAGCGTGGTGAACCACCGCAGTAGCAGTGGGCACAAAATCTTCAAGGAGGCCAAGGTACTCGATGCCCCCTACCTCTTCCAGCTCATTTTTTCTTCTGAGCTGGTCTGCCAACGTAAGGACATCTATCGGCTCATTAGCCTCAAACTGTCCGCGCATAACAGCGAAAATTTTCTTGTGGGTAGACTTATAGAAGTCATCATCCCTCAGAATTTCAAGGGCTTTGGCGATCGCGTCTTCGGAGTGCAGGCAGGCCCCTAAAACACTCTGCTCCGCCTCCTTATTATAAGGAGGCAATTTGTTCAGAGAAATGTCAGTCAGGGTATCAGCCATAATTCTATCAGCGAGGTGCTTCACCCCTTCGGGGCACGAAAGCAAGGTCAAATATCACGGTAGCTCAGCATGACAAACCAAGCCCCACAGGGTCGTCTTCGCGAGCCGCAAAGCGGCGTGGCGATCCAGCCAGCGTGACGCTGGACTCAATAGCAAAACCTTCTGGATTGCTTCACTCCGTTCGCAATGACGGGTTATGCAAGCTGGCCCCACGCCTAGTGGCTTTTATTCTTTAGCTTCCTCTTCTTGCTCAACTTCCGGTGCAGGCTCTTCAGCAGGCTCTTCAGCAGGCGCGGCAGATTCCTCGGCGGGTGCTACAACTTCCTGCTCCGCTTCAACAACAAGGTTGATTTGTGCCGTTACTTCCGAATGGAGTTTGACAGGGACTTTATATTCCCCGGCTTTTTTAATCGGCTCGGCAATTTGAATTTTACGCCGGTCGATATCCACGCCCTGGCCCTTGAGCAAGTCAGAAATTTCCTGCGCCGTCACCGAGCCAAACATTTTCCCGGTATCGCCAACCTTTTTCTTAACCGTGCAGGTCACCTTTGCGATTTCATCAGCAATGGCCTGTACCGTTGCGATCACTTTTTTAACCTTGGATTGAACCACAAGTTTTTGGTGGTTAAAAGCCTTAAGGTTATTCGGTGTCGCAAGCAAAGCCTTGCCCCTCGGGATCAAGAAGTTCCTGCCATACCCGTCTTTAACCTCTACCTCATCACCACAAAACCCGAGGCCATCCACATCTTCCTTTAACAACAGCTTCATAAACTTTTCCTTTCATCAGGACCGGAGTGTTTTTATTGTATATCCGGAGCTTTTCTCAGCTTTCTGAAATCCGCCCAGATATCGAACACACCTAATCCAGCCACCAAACCTATTAAAAGAGGTTGCACAAATATTAATATAAAAAGAACAAACCAAAAGAAAACCTGCACATTTCTGGCTTTCAGAAAATGCACGACAATACTTAGTCCCTGGACAAAGTAGATAACCAGCACAACCAGAAAAACATTCAGCCCGGCATCCGCAACCATGCCCTGCCCCAGAAACAAAGCCGCTGAGGACAATATAAAGCCCCAAATCAAGTTCTCCGAGCAAAACCATTCGGAGAATGCTCCGCCAGAAAACAGACCCGGCCCATAAAGTCGGGTCCAGGCAATCCGAATCAATGCGTAATTGGCCGCTGAACCAATCAACGAGCCAATAAGTAAAAAAGCCGGATAAGATGCCGCAAAACCTTCAGCGGTTCGCTCTGCAAATGCCTTCATATCCGCGACTTCCGCTTTATTCTCCCCCATGGACTCGAAAGCTTCCATCGACTGGGAAAAATGGGCACGCATCTGCCCCTCAAAAAACTCTTTAACAGAAGTATCCTGATCGCCTAACAAAAGCACTAAAAGCACGATCGATACTAAACCCGAAACCAAAGCACTTATGGCTATGCACCGGTCTCCTGGCAACTGGATTCGGATCATCTCTCCCAATAACAAGGCCATCAGCGCATACTCAGCTAAAAACAACATTGCCTGAGTAGCCCCGACCAATAACAGGAGCACCACAAAAACCAACGCAAACAGGGCAATACCAGCCTGCCTGCCCCTCTGCAAGTATACAAAGACAAGAGGGAAAGGGGATAAAACCCCGATCAACGCCCCCAATGGAGGAAAAACCATCAGAGCAAAAAAAACAGCAAAAACAAGAACTACAGGTATCAGCAGATTTTTAGGTTGTAACGGCTCAACCAAAACTAATGCTCAACGGCAAATGGCAACAAGGCAATGTTTCTGGCTTTTTTGATGGCCCGAGTCAAAATCCTCTGGCACTTGGCGCAATTCCCTGATATTCGCGAAGGCACAATCTTGCCCCTTTCGGAGATCAGCGGTTTCAAAGCCTTCACATCAAAAAAATCGATATAAACCTTGCTCATATCATCGTTGCAAAATCTGCAAATCTTGTTAGAAAAAAATTGCTTTTTAGTTTCAGACATAATTACCTTCTTCTTATATTATTTTATTAAAATGGAATATCATCAGCAGGTGGACTGGAAGCAGGCCCCGTATCCATGCTCACCTTGTCTCCCTGACGGGTCAAAAACTGGACATTGTTGGCGACCACTTCAAGTTTGTTCCGTTTCTGTCCATCTGTCTCCCAGGTCTGGTAGTTCAATCGACCTTCAAGAAAAACCAGACTGCCTTTATTCAGGTATTGAGCACAGTTTTCACCTTGCTTCGCCCAAACTGTGATATCGACAAAACAGACCTCATCTTTCCATTCCTCGCCCTGTTTGAACTTGCGGTTGACCGCCAGACCAAAACTGGCTACAGCGGCCCCACTTGCGGTATAACGTAGTTCCGGGTCCCGAGTCAGGTTGCCCATCAGAAGTACCTTGTTGAACGAAGCCATATCAGATCCTTACAGTCTCTGGGTTAATCAGGAGTCTTTATCTTCTTTATCCGCGACTTTTGCGGAACCTTCTTCACCTTCTTTACCCTCTTCATCTTCTGCCGTTTCAGTGTCCAGCGCCCTCTCCAACTCACCATCTGTCAACCGGAGCACCATGAACTTGATGACCAGATCAAACAACCGGTATTTACTTTCCAGATCAGTGACGTTAGCAGAGTCAAGGGTATGATAAATATTCAGGTATATCCCGAATCTATTTTTTCTTATCCGATAGGCAAGACGTTTTTTGCCCCATTTTTCGATTTTAAGGCAGGCCCCGCCATTACTCTTGATGAACTCGCCTATTTTTTCAAGGGCCTCATCAGCACGGGCTTCGTCAATATCGGGTTTAAGAATCAGGACACTCTGGTAAGATCGCAATGCGTACCTCCTCATGGGTTAAGAATAGCCCCAGATCTAATCTGGAGCGAGGGGTTAAAATGCGCAAAAATGCGCAAACTAAATGGGGTTACTTATTCGCTGTTATATAATGATTTTAGGCGAAAGAGAGATTTTTACATAGTCATGTCACAAAATCAAGAGATTTTCAAATGCCCTTAAAATGTCCATCATGGAAGAGTGCGCTGATATCCTGCGCCGTTTCACTTCTGTCTGCCTGCGACTTTCCCCAGCCCCCACCGGATTTGTTCTACAAATTTGATGTCATGCCAGTGGGTCAGGGCCCGTCCCATTTATCCACCACTGATTTGAATCTCGATGGAGAGCCGGATCTGGTTTCCGCCAACACTAAAAACAGCACGCTCAGCATCCTCTACGGTAAAGGCGAAGGCAGTTTTCATTCGGCTTTGAATATAAACGTAGCCGCCGAGCCCACCATGTCGACTACGGGAGATATCAACCGGGATGGATACCCTGATCTTGCGGTCAACGCCCGTGGTGCCGATATGTTTGTCGTGCTCCCAGGTAACGGTGACGGAAGCTTCAGAAAACCCATTCCCACCCGAACCGGAAGAGTCCCGTTAAACATTATTCTGGGAGACTACAATCACGATGACAAACTCGATGCCGCAGTCACCCTGACCTTTGGCAAAATGGAATTGTATATCGGTACAGGAGATGGCTATTTTAAAAAAGGCCTCACCTATCAGACCGGCCCCCGGTCCTTCTCCGGAGTCACCCGCGATTTTAATGCCGACCAGCACCTGGATATTGCCCTGGCCACCAACAGTTCCGGTGCCAGTTCCATTCGGTTGTTTATGGGAAACGGCGACGGGACTTTTCAACAACCCAAACGGCTGGCTGAAAATCTGGGACCTCTCGCGCTGACCGCCAGCGACATGAATAACGATGGCAAAACCGATCTAGTTTTTGCTTCGAGCAAGGGAGACAATTTATATATGCTCTATTCAAACGGGGACGGCAGTTTCCAAGACCCCATCGCCTTTTCAGGCGGAGGCGGACCCTTTGCTCTCACCACCGGGCATTTTAATCCAGACAAGTTGAAAGATGTCGCCGTCGCTAATTCGAGGTCCAGCACTTTTTCGATTGTTATCCGCAATGCCAGCGGAACTTTCAAATACCCCACTCGTGATTATGTGATCGAAGGCGGCACCGTACTAGCCATTACCAGCGGCGATTACAACCATAGTGGCATGAGCGATATCGCCGTAGCCAGCAACGCCAAAAACACCATCGAAATTTATTTGCAGAGACGGATTTTTACCCGCTAGCGCGGGAGGCAACGGGGGTATAAGTCGCCCCAGCCCATCAGATACGTCATCGCGAGCCGCAAAGCGGCGCGGCGATCCAGACTTTCTGGATTACTTCACTTCGTTCGCAAAGACGACAAACCCCCTCAGTCCCCCTTATCAGGGGGAGGCTTTTGAATGCCGACTTGTTGGAAGATATTGCCCATCACGCCCATGAAGTTGGCTTGCTCCTGTTCCAGGATCTGCGCATTCTTCTTGTCTTCATCAAAAATATTCAGGCGAATCTCCTGCGGCCTTTCGAGAAGTTTATTCAGGGCTGTGCCGGTTTGCACCGGAGCGTGACAGGTGCCCTTCTGGCAAAGATAAACGGTGGGCTCGCCCTTTTCCGCTGTCCTGCCTTCGGCCAGTGGTAACAGGGTTGTTTCGTTATCATTCCACAGGACTACCTTGTTAGGACGATAATCGGTGTGCAGGACTTTTAACATTTCATCGAAAGCAGAATGATCCCTCGGTCCGGCAAGCACGACTTCGGCAGGCGGCAGGTTCAACGCGCTCATTGCAGATAAAAGTCCGGTGAACCCTGCCGGACTTCTTTCCATGTCCGCACGAAAGGTTTGCAAGGTTTGTTCTGTTTTTTGACTATAGGTTTCCTCTGTTGTGAGTCGCCCCAGTTTTAACAGGGCCAGAGCCGCCACTGCGTTGGCAGATGGCAGGGCCTCATCGGCAGGATTTTTCAGTTTGA
Organism: Nitrospina sp.; assembly: GCA_018653085.1. GTDB lineage: Bacteria > Nitrospinota > Nitrospinia > Nitrospinales > VA-1 > LS-NOB. The sequence goes on along the minus strand of JABIAY010000057.1, from coordinate 49,255 downwards.
CGATCAAAGGTTCCCCTGACTGACCGGAAAGAAAAAATCCGCCTTCCTCTTCATCCCAGAATTCTGCGATCATGGCGTTGGCCAGTTCTTTAGCTCGGACGATCCACTTGCTGTCCAACCCGGCTTCATAGAGCCCAACCAACGCTTCGAGAAAATAGGCGTAATCATCCAGACAGCCGTTGATCTTGCTTTGCCCATCTTTATAAACCCGTAATAGTTTGCATTTCTCAGAATCCCATTGTTTGGACCAGATGAAATCAGCGCACCGGGTGGCGGAGTCCAGATAGCTCGAGTCCCCCAGCACAGAAGCCCCCTGCGCCAGAGCTGTGATCATGAGTCCGTTCCAGGCAGTGATTATTTTTTCATCGCGGTCCGGTTTGGGTCTTTTTTCGCGGACCTGCAAAAGGGTTTCTCTTCCCTTTCTCAAAATATGATCGGCTTCAAAAATAGGAATGTTTTCGGCTTCAGCCAGTTTTTCTACGGACTCGTTGATATGCAGAACATTGCGTCCCTCAATATGCCCACGAGGAACCAGTCCATAAGCCCTGGCAAATACCTTGGCGTGTTTGGGTCCCAACAGGTCCATGACCTCCTTCAGTTCCCATGTGTAATAAGTTCCTTCTTTGCCTTCCGAGTCCGCGTCCTGACTGGCATAAAACGCACCTTCATCAGAAGTCATTTCACGCAAGAGCCAGGAGAACGTTTCTCTTGCAGTGGCCTGATAAATGTCCTGCTTGGTGGCCTGAAACATATCCAGAAAAAGTTTCGCTAAAAGTCCATTGTCATAAAGCATTTTCTCGAAATGGGGAACGCGCCACTTGCGATCGGTCGAGTAGCGGTGAAACCCGCCGCCCAACTGGTCAAACAATCCGCCTTCCGCCATGGCAGTCAGACTCTTGTCAAGAATGTCCAGGCCCTCCCCTGTCTGGGCCCAATGCCGCAAGAGAAGATTGTAGTACATGGGTTCGGGAAATTTCATGCCTGAGCCGAATCCGCCATGATCCGCATCAAACTTGTCTGACAAAATTTCCACCGCTCCCTGAATCAACTGGTCATGCGGAACATCTCTGGCTTTTCCTGCCCGGTTTTGCTGGGAAATTTTTTGTAGAATATTTTGCGACCGGACATCAAGTTGATCTTTGTTGCCGGTGAAAAGGTCGTGCGCCTGTTGCATGAACTCGGAAAATCCGGGACGATTATATTTCGCAGAGAGAGGAAAATAGGTTCCGCCCAAATAAGGTTTCTGATCGGGAGTAAGAAACATACTGAGCGGCCAGCCACCCTGACCGGTCAAGGTCACCAGGGCTTTCATGTATACAGCGTCCACATCCGGCCTCTCCTCACGGTCCACCTTGATGTTGATGAACTTCTCATTCATGATTTTTGCGGTTTCCGCATTTTCAAAGGATTCATGCGCCATGACATGGCACCAGTGGCAAGCGGAGTATCCAATGCTGAGAAAAATGGGTTTGTTTTCCGTCTCGGCCTTTTTTAAGGCTTCCGCACCCCAGGGGTACCAGTCAACCGGGTTGCTGGCATGTTGCAGTAAATAAGGACTGGTCTCGTTTTTCAAACGGTTGGAAATATCGGTCACAATAAAAACACCCTATAAATTTGGGAACAGTGTTCTAGGGTACAGGAAAATGAGGCAGGGATAAACGAGAAAACAGGGGAAATAAAGGAGGGGAAAAACTACAGGGGGCCTATTTTTTTACTAATCCATGTCGGTATTGATGAAAGAAATCGCGAACGCTTTCATATTCATCCAGAGCGCTTTCTTCTAACTGCTTTTTGTCATCCACGATAAACGAGGCATCATTGATATTTTCTTCAACAGAAAGTCCAACGCTGACAGCACCCGGAGCGAATAAAAAGGTCGGACTCATGAAAGAATCCGCCGCCCGCCCAATTATGTTTCGTGCCGTAGAAGGTCCAAAAAGCGGCAGAACCACATAGGGTCCCGTTGGCACACCGTAGTACCCCATAGCCTGATCAAAATCTTCGTTGACGTCCTGGATATCATATTCTTCACCGGCCACATCCGCCAGCCCACCTATCCCGAATGTCGTGTTGATCAAGGTTCGCGCCAGAACCCGACCGGACTTTTCAAAGTCCAACTGGATCAAACTGCTGACAAGTTTGACAGGAGCCATGGCGTTGGAAAAAACATTTTTCAGAGCAATACGCAGGTTCTCATGTATCGTGTCCCGATAACCTCTGGCAACCGGCTCCAGCACATTATCGTATATGGTCTCATTGACCCCGAACATCCAGCGATTATAGCCTTCAAGAGGATCTGACATTATGGGCAGGTCCTCGCTATCCCCGGCAAAAGGATCTTCCATGTCTTCGTAGTCTTGCGGGTCCTGAGAGGACTTGACTATTCCCTGAGCGGTTTCAATAGAGGAATCATCAGTACTTCTGGGAATTCTCTTTTCCAGCTTGATGGTAACTTCTGAGGTTTGCGCAAAAACATTCTCACCGATTTCGGTAATATCGGTAACAAAGTTAGGCACCTCGGAATCAAAATCCGCACCACTGACCAAGGAAAAAGGAGCTAGCCAAAAAACTAAAAAGAATACCGAGAGCAAAAAACCCTTACTTGTTTTTTTTGAATTCATGATCCGCATTTTTTGTAAAACCTGAATTTGTTAGAAACCCCTGTTTGTAAAATAGCAGACTGCTGAAAAGACCTTGATTACCATTACTGACAACTAATAAGTAACCTCTAATCCATTCAATTTCAAGCAGTATTTTCAATGTTTGCAATATTGACACAAAACCTGCTTTCAAAGCATAGTTGCAGTTCTTATGCCAATATCAGGTTGGTCGTTTTAAAACCCTCAACATTTCAAGGATTTTGGGAAGATTCTGGGGAAACCTTGGATAAGCGGTCTATAGAGCTCTGTTTCAAGGCAACATTATCGGCCCGGGCTTTATGAACCATTTCCCAGGCGCGTTCATATTTCTGTTGTTGGTATAAAACATCTATCAGAACTTCATAAGCATTGCTGTTGAATGAGTTTAACTGCAGGCTCTCTTCCAGTTTGGAAACAGCTTCATCCAACTTTCCCAAAGCACTCAGGGATGTTCCCCAATAGGCATAAGCATTACTGTGCTCGGGGTTGATCTCCAGCACCGTCCTGTAATGATCAATGGCATCCTCAAATTTTTTATCCATTGCCAGCGTCAATCCCCAATACAGATAGGCTTTCTCATCGGTGGGATCCTTTTCTGATGCCAGAATAAAATGCTCAATGGCTTCCGCTCTCTTACCCAGTTTGACCAGAGAAATTCCCCACCAGGTCTGGATTTCAGCACGATCCGGATTCCGTTCGCCGGCCTTTTGAGCTATATCCACCGCTTCCTGGTATTTACCCAGCGCGTTCAGTTCACGAACTAATTTGATCGGATCTATTTGAATCGTTTTTTTGTCTATTTCCTTTTGTTTTTCAGCCACTGATTGATATACCGCATCTGCCTTCTCGCTGGCTTTATTCATCTCACCACGCACAGCAAGCATCAAAAATCCGGCAACAACAACGACCATACAAAAGTACCACAGAGCTTTAATTTTTCCGGGCATGGGACCTTAAATTCTAGTTACTGGGAAATTTTTCCGGCAGGGTCATCGACCAAGAGGAACAACGAGTATACCAGTTTTCTCTTTAAAGTTTATTTAATATTTTTTCCGCTCTCGGCTGAAGGTTTTCATAACCCGGCCGTGAGGATGCCAACTGCAAAAATGTTTCTAAATGTTTTTTGGCTAATGCTGGACTCCGGGTTTGATACTGGACCCCCAGGTAATAGTGCGCAGGTGGAAAATCCGGGTCCCACTGCAATGATTTATTAAGCTCCTGAATGGCCCTTGCAGAATCCTTTTTAAACGCATACGCCAATCCAAGGTACAGGCTGACTTCATGGTCCCCTGCATACCACTTCAACGTATCACGTAAAACCTTGATGGCCTTGTCGGGCTGGCCGGAAAACACATGGAGCCTGGCCAGACCTATGGAACCAAACACATAAAACGGGTTGACCTGAAGAGCACTTTGGTAAGCAGACTCGGCCTGATCCGTCAACTTGAGTTCAAGAAAAATATTACCCATATTGTAATAGGTCATCACATGTTCCGGGTCCAATATCAGGATCTTCTGGTAGCTTTGCAGGGCCCCGCTGATGTCGCCGACATTAAACGCCTCTACTGCCTGATCCAAAAGCCTCTCCAGTTCGGCCTTCTTCTTGATATCTTCAATCTGGCTTTCTGATCGTTGCAGCTTTAAGAGCTTCGCCATCACCTTTTCACGAATGTCGCCATCGGTTTCAGAAAAGCTGACAAACTCCGGCTCTATCTCGATAAAAGGCGTCAACTGCCGGACCAGAACCGCACGTTCATCTTTATAAACATATTCCGGGGCATTGAACTCGAGCAAGGAGTTATCGTCAGTATGCAGGGGAGCCGAAGCACTGAACTCCAACAGCTTTTTCCGGGACATGATCATCAAGCTCAAAAGGTCCGGGACATTATTGATGCCAATGCGGTGCAAATCGCGCCCGACTGTTTCATCCGATAAGTATTTCCGGGCTTTTTCATAGGACAAGCCGTATTCCTCCTCAGACCCGATCAGCAGGTAGTCGTCTCCCGCTATGGATTCCCACATGCTCACAAAGGGAAACTCCTCACTGAAAGACCGGACAATAGACTTAAAGCTATCCGGCGACATATTGGTGTGAACCCAGATGCAGGCCACCCCACCCGGATTCAACCGCTTTTTCAGCAATTCGAAAAAGTTCACGGTAAATAAAGCCCCCACCCCCGAAATCCAGGGATTAGAGGGTTCCGAAACGATTACGTCATAGGTGCTCTCAGAAAGGGCTATATGGTTGCGTCCATCCTCAAGTTTCAGGGTCACTCTATCGTCATCCAGCGCATGGTGGTTGAAGGGATCAAAAAACCGGGAACCCTCGATGACTGCAGGAGAAATCTCAACAAGCGTGATCTCATTAGCCGGAAACTGTTCCACTGCCCCCAAAGTAATGCCACTACCCTGCCCGACCACCAGAACGGATTTGGGATCAGGGTGAAACAACATGGGAAGATAACCGGAAAGCAATTGCGTTCGCATATCAAGAGCCAGAGAGGCATCGGTCTTTCCGTTCACACGCAGGAAAATATTCCCGGATACAGAAAGTTCGGTGGTCACCGTTGTATGCATACCCTCCTTAAAGAAAAGGATTTTATTTTTCTTCAGCTCAGCGGCTTTAAGGTCCGCAATGCGGTAAGGCATGAAGGAACCACTGGAAATCACAGATTTGTCCCACGGCCCAATGGATTTTGCCGCAAATACGCAAAAAATCAAAAACACCGGCAGAACGTAGATCTTCACGCCAAGGTTGAGCCGGGCCCCCAGCATGAGTATCGCGGTTCCCAGCAGAACATTCGAAAACACCCCGCTTATGAGAGTGGTCTGCAATCCCAATTCAGGTATCAGGATGAACCCCGCAATAAAGGATCCGATAATGGCACCGATGGTATTACTGGCATAGACCCGGCCCACATGACTGCCCAGGGTTTCCAACTTTCGCGCCATCAGTTTAATGACCAATGGAAACTGGGCTCCCATAAAAAAGGTAGGGATGAAAAGCAGGGCAAAAATAATCAGGAAATTCGTCAGCTGAATGAACTCAAATTGCAATCCCCAGTTCTCATAAATCCAGCGGTTGGCAAAAGGGATAGAGCCAAACAATGGGATAATTAAAAGAGAAGATATTCCTATTATTATTTGAGTTATACCATAAACCTTCATGTAATTACTAAATTTAGACAGGAGCCTGGAAAAGCTGGCGGTGCCCAATGCCAGTCCCAATATAAAAACGGTCAGAATCAGGCTGAAGGCATAAACGGAGGAACCCAGTAAAAGAGACAAAATACGGTTCCAGGCGATCTGGTAGACCAGAGCTACCATGCCCGAAAGCCCAAAACTCAAGAGGATTAATTTTTCCCTGTTATCAAGGGGGGAACTCTTTGGCTCATGAGTCGTGGAGCCTTGCACCGGGGACTTGAATACCAGGAAAATAACTGCGGCAATGGCGAGGTTCAACAGGGCTGTCATCCAGATCGTGGACTGGACTCCCCAAAGCCGCATGAACACAAACGCGGAAGCCCAGGCCCCAAAAACCGCACCAAAGGTGTTAATAGAATACAAGGTTCCCACATCTTTCCCGATATGGGCTTCATCCCGGGACACAAACTTGCTGAGCACCGGTAAGGTCGCACCCATGAAGGTGGCGGGAATGATTAAGATGGTCACGCAAATGAAGAAGCGGATCAGGCTGGCCTGGGTATAAGAATCTCCCCAGTTGAGGTAAACCCACTTGAATACGGGGAAAGCAAAATCGATCAACCCAGGAATGATCAGGCAATATAAACCGATGCCCAGTTCCAGAAAGGCGTAGGCAGTCAGGGGGGCTAAAAACCTCCTGTCGATCATCCTGCCCCCGGCATAGCTCCCCAGGGCAAGTCCGCCCATGAACGCAGTCAGGACGGTGGCAATGGAATAGTGAGTATTCCCCATCACCAAAGTGAGCAAACGAGTCCACACGACTTCGTAGATCAGCCCGGTTGCGCCGGAAACGAAGAAAAACAGGAAAATCCAGATTCGGGGCGGAGTACCTCCGCTGGTAACTTGCAATATCTTTCTCTCGCTAGCAAACATTCTCGCGGCTCAACGAGCCATTATTACCTATCTCCCATGCGAGGAGACCTCTGCATAACCCGTCATTGCGAGGAACCAGCGGTGACGAAGCAATCCAGAAAACCTGGGTCGCCACGCCGCTTCGCGACTCGCGATGACGAATAGAATGATTTTTCATGTTCCTGTGAGTGGACTATTTAGGATCTTTTGAACGACCGCAACGAAAGCCCAGAATACTATCCTTTCTTCCAGGCGAAGCGGCAAAACGTTTGGCAGTACGGATGTCCACGCTTCTTGCGTCCCATGAGCCGCCACGGAAAACGCGGTTTCGTTTATTCTCAGGACCGGTCGGATTCATCATCGGGGCAGTTTTATAATAGAACTGGTCATAGAAGTCATCGACCCACTCCGAAACATTGCCAGCCATATCATAAACTCCATAAACGCTTCGCCCCATGGGATAACTTCCCACTGGCCCCATGTAGGCATGCCCATCCCCTGTACCAGCTAAGTTAGCGCGTTTGGAGAGGATCTTGTTCCCCCAGGGGTATTTGAGTCCGTGAGTTCCCCGCGCCGCTTTTTCCCACTCTGCCTCCGTCAAAAGCCTTTTGCCGGCCCAGTTACAATAGTTGACAGCATCGTCCCAGGAAACCCCAACAACAGCATGACGGGGAACCTTCATCACCTCACTGTCCCCCTGAAAAAACGGAACCGATGGCTCCACATAACCGGTCGCCTTGCGATATTTGTTATACGCCTCCACGCTCACCTCATATTTATCCACAAAAAATGCATTGAGGTAAACTTCCTGCATGGGTTTTTCGTCAAAGCCCCCTGCGTCGGAGCCGCGGGAAAAAATACCCTCAGGCACCAAAATCATTTCCCGCCCATCATCCCCGACAAGGGTTTCATAGATACTGAAATCCCGATTGTCAGAAACTTCCACGTTATTGGCTTTTTTGGCCATTTGTTGTACTCTCTCATCATGTTCGATAGATTTTTTTATCTCCCAGACGATGACCCCGACAAACAACACGGCAATGGCAAAACAGCCTATAATTCCAATCATTAAATTCTTGTCACGCATATTTTTTTAGCCCGATATAAAGCGATATTTTTTTCAATTATTAATGAATACGAATGGTCGATTATAATTTAAACAGTGATTAAAGCAACGATATTTTCCCTGCCCTCTAGCGAGGGAAGCAGAGAGCAAGGACTTTTCAAGCCGAGACAACTCATTGCCAGCCAGATTAAGCGATGACTCATTGGCCCCACGCCGAGTGGCCCTCTAGCGAGGGAGGCAGAGAGCAAAGACTTTTTATGCCGAGACAACTCTTTGCCAGCCAGATTAAGCGATGGCTCATTGGCCCCACGCCGAGTGGCCCTCTAGCGAGGGAGGCAGAGAGCAAAGACTTTTTATGCCGAGACAACTCTTTGCCAGCCAGATTAAGCGATGGCTCATTGGCCCCACGCCGAGTGGCCCTCTCACCCGGAAGTTTTCTTAACCCTGAAGGTTATTTCAGCCATGAATTTACTGGAAGTTAAAGATGTAGCATTGTCCATGATGAAACCCGCGAAGGCGGAAGTTTTAAAATGGTATCGAGGAGAGTTTTCCGTTGACGTGAAAGAGGACCTGAGTCCCGTTACCATCGCGGACCGTAAAGCCGAAGAAATTCTGCGCAAAAAAATTTCCAAATATTTTCCCGACCACGGGATCATCGGAGAGGAGTTCGGCAACCACAACGAAGACGCCGAATGGGTCTGGACGATTGACCCTGTAGATGGCACCCGGTCATTTGTAAGAGGACTGCCCCTTTTCGCATCCATGATAGCTCTCCTGCACAAGGGGGAACCGGTTTTGGGCATCATCGAACTGCCAGCGCTGGGGGAAACGGCCTGGGCCGTAAAAGGAAAAGGTGCCTTTGCAAATGGGCAACCCCTCAAAGTTTCTTCGCAGTCCCGCTTGAAGGGAGCTTTTGTCGCCGTGGCAGACCATTATTGTTTTCGTAGTGAAAAGTGCAGTTTCCTGTACAACCGCCTGAATCAGGAAGCCGAAATCGTGAGAACCTATCCCGATGCCTTCGGTCACCTGATGGCAATAAGAGGTGTTGTGGACGTGATGGTGGACCCGCTTGCCAAAATATGGGACTACGCCCCATGTAAAATTCTGGTTCAGGAGGCCGGGGGCCGTTTCGCAAACTTCGCCGGAAACCGCGCCAGCATTGAAGAAGGAACCGCAGTGGTGGGAAACTCCAAACTTGTTCAGCAGGTTCGCAAAATTTTCGCAGAGAAAAAGCGGAAATGAGCAAAGGCTCGTCAAGCCATTGACCCGCTCCCACCGGGCGTGGCCCGGCGGCTAGTGGCGGAGAACCTCCGCTGGCCAGCGTGACGCTGGACTCAACCTGCAATAGCTTTTATTGGCTAGCAACCGTTCTTCTCAGCCCAAGAAGCCATTGACCCGTTCCCACCGGGCGTGGCCCGGCGGCTAGTGGCGGAGAACCTCCGCTGATAATTAACAATAGCTTATTGGCTAGCAACCGTTCTTCTCGGCTTAACAAGCCATTGCTATCTGCCTTCACGGCTAGTGAATGGGCTGGCGGCCGGCAAAACCGGAATCAAGGTCATGCCAGAACCGGATCTCTTTTTCCGGCATTCTCCAGCAAAGATATACTTCCCGACCTTCCCGGAGAGAGGGGAAATCCACCAGGCCCTCACGAATCCCCTTGATCTCACAACCAGCAGATTCAATCTTCCGGGTCAGGTGATTATATTTCGTGATCACATTCAGGTACTCAACCCCCTCAACACTTCCGCCGTTCCACTTGGCCTTTTCGCGAGCATTGCGGATATCAGGAAAGTCTCGATTCATTGAAGCAGATAACTTTTGAATTTCAGGAACCCAACTCAACAACTGGGGAATCAGGGAATTCGCTTCATCCAGAGTAAAAAGTTTTTTTGAAGACATGAAAATATATTTTGTTTGTTTGTAATTCACACAGCCACTTTTTCATTATACGAATTTGAGAGTACTTATCCAGTTTTCCCTTGTTTGGGAAAACCCTCCCTTCAAGACCGAACCCGTCAAACCAAACAGACAATCCCTATTTTTTCAAAAAGCCAACAACTGAAAAAATATAAGTCATTAAATGCTTTTTTTTCAATAGTTTATTGACAAAATAACGGGCATTTTTAAATTTGTTCGACCTGTGTTTTATTCAGTTTGCAGGAAGAGCCGATTTTTTATTGACAAACAGGCCGTAAGGTTATAGATTCTGACATTCACAGACCGTTTACACCTATTTTAGGTGTAGGATAAATGGTCATTATGCGTAGGGTATCCTGAAAAGATAATCAGTTGACTCCTACAGGGGTCAATTCATTTTGTTTGGTAGTGCTTGTTTAGTTTAATAGTTTTTTTTCCAATCTCAGTTGGGGAGGCAAGTGTAATGAAAAAGGTAATTTTGTTCGTAACAGTAAGTGCATTTCTAGGGTTCACGGCATTGAGCGCCAGTGCTGATGAGACAGTTCCAGGAGGTTATACTCCATCAACACTAGGTGCCGGCATTGGTGTAAGCCAATCCATGATGTCAATGGGAGCCAGCACGAGAGCTCTGACCAACGCGGTCAATCTGGCTTCTGGAGCCGGTAATGCAAGATCTGATTACTCTGGAGGGGCTTCCGGTGGCAACTTCCAGTTCGGCTCTTCCCAGACTGAGCAGTCTTGGAAACAATGGAAAAGTGTTGAAGATGCAGGTGGTGTTGTTGGCTTGGTACCGGGAGACTGTCGTGGCGACAACTCTGATGGTGCCTATCGCAAGCAGATGAACCAGAACCGCAAAGGTTATATGGCGGAAAGACTGGTTTCTCAAGGTGACTGCGAAGCATATCATCCCACATTGAAATAATCGCTTCATCGCAAAATTAAGTTTCACCTCTTTATAGAGGGAAAGGCCGGTAGGGCAAATTGCCCTACCGGCTTTTTTTTGCATTTCAGCTCTTGGTTCGATTAAGATTCGAGGTCACAACCTTTCTGGTTTCCTCACTATGCCTAAAAAACCCCTCCCTCCGGCGCAAACATTCTTCAGAGTTTATCTGTTATCGGTTTTGCTCAGCTTATCCCCACCCTGTTTATGGGCCATGGAAAGGGTTTCTTTTAAAACCTCCCCGCAAACCGGAGTAACTGTCCCCAACCCCATGGAAATTTCGAAACTCCCCAGAGGAAAGACCTATCAGGTCAACCACAAAGCATTCAGCTTGCAGTTTTTTTTCAACGAGAAGGACATTTTTGGCATCCTCCTCAAAAGAGATAAGAGCCGCCCTGTCCATTTCCGCTGGTGTTTTTTCAGATCCTGCGAGGCAAGCCAGCATGATTACAAAAAAGTAATTGCAGAAGCACTCAATCCGCCTTTCGATGGGGGTTTCTTCTCGCTACCCCATCCCTCTTACCTACCTTATGGCTTTCAGGGAATAGAGTTTTCTTCCCCGGATTGACCACCCTACCGCCAACAAAACCGCGTAGGCATAAGGACTACATATTCTCAAGCAAAACCCTTAACCGAAGCACATCATATCGTTGTGAATTTTTCCTCTACCTTGTTTTTTCAGACTCCCGCAAAACTCAACACTAAAAACAAACCCTGCAACGCATAGGACTACCGCCCACACAAAAAAACAGCGTTTACCCTATACCCCGGCAAAAAACAAATCGTTAGAATCAGGAAGTTTTTATTTCAAATTTCATCCTTAGGGGAGGAAGTAATGAAAAAAGCAATTTTGTTCGTAGCAGTAAGTGCATTCGTAGGGTTCGCAACATTGGCTAGTGCTGACAACACAATTCCTGGAGCTTATGGTCAATCAAATGGTGCCGGTATTGGTGTAAGTCAGACCATGATGCAAATGGGCGCTAAAGACAGAGCTTTGACCAATGCGGTCAACCTGAGTTCTAGAGCGGCAAATGCTCGAAGCATTTCTGGTGTAATGCAGAATTATCAGTTCGGCTCTTCCCAGACTGAGCAGTCTTGGAAACAATGGAAAAGCGTTGAAGATGCTGGTGGCGTTGTTGGCCTCGTAGTAGGCGACTGCCGTGGCGACAACTCTGATGGTGCGTATCGCAAAGCGATGAACCAGAACCGCAAAGGTTATATGCAGGAAAATCTGGTTTCTCAAGGTGACTGCGAAATCGATCACCCGACCATGAACCAGAACCTCAAGTAAAGAATAAAAAGTTTTAAGCCTCACCTGAGGAAAAAGCCGGTAGGGCAAATTGCCTTACCGGCTTTTTTTATGCCTGCATTCCCACCAAGCGGGGAACCCCCGCTGGAAAATGTTCTCTCGGCATAACAAACCGTCTGCCCTCGCGGCAAGAGAAAACTCATCAGGCAAGCTCTCTGCTCCCACCAAATTCTGCTACAATCATTCTACAATGATCATGCACTTTTATGAGGTTCACCATGTCCCGATTCATAGACAATGGAAACGATACCATCACGGATAACCAAACCAGCCTGACCTGGTTTAAGAAGGATTCCCGGCAGTTAATGGGAAAATGGATTCATCTGGAAAAAGCCATGAAGTTTGCCGAGGAAAAAAATACGGAAAACTTTGCTGGTTTCAACGACTGGAGGGTACCGAAGCTGGAAGATGTCAAAACTATTTTTGACAAAAGTTTCAGCCTGCGGGATTTTGGAAATACTGAAATTCACATTCCAGCAGAGTTCGAGCCCAAATGCGCAGATTGCACCTGGACGGACACAGTCAATGGCGAGCGCGCCATGCTGTTCAGTTTGGTCAAGGGCCGTTCCAGTTGGATCAACAAATTCGGGGAAGGCCCTTTTGCTGTTCGGCTGGTACGCGGCACCTGCAATAAAAACGATTCCTGACCTATCCTTCAGAACTGGTAAAGGAGTTGGCGAAAAGCCAGACTGCCGTGATCACCAGAAGCACGGAGAACAACCGTTTAAAATTATGGTCGGACACATGTTGCATCAGGTGAGGCCCAATTTGCGCGCCGATCACGCCCCCCAAAGCCAGAATCAATCCGGTTCTAAGGTCAATATTTCCTAACCGGTAATGCGTTAGAATAGAAGATATCGCCGTCATCAGAATAAAAACAAAGGCTGTGCCTACCGCCAGTTTGGCCTCCCGGCCCAGGAAGATCAACAGGGGAACCACCAGAAAGCCCCCTCCAAGACCAGACCCCGAAGAAATAATACCTATGACTATTCCGGCCAACGCCAATGTGATCAATTTTCGCCTCCTCTCTCTACCCACTTTTCTTCTAGAGTATCTACCACTGCGGCACCAATGGAGTCTCCCCAAACATTGACCGTAGTCCTGCATCGGTCCAGAAACCAGTCTATGGAAAGAAGCATACCGATTCCCTCCAGGGGAAGCCCGACAGACTGTAGCACCATCACCATGGTGACCAGCCCGGCTTCCGGAATTCCAGCCGCACCTACGGCGGCCAGTGTTGCCGTAAGAAATACGATCATCTGTTCTCCGAAACTCAGTTCAATCCCCAACATTTGTGCAATAAACAAGGCCGCAACCGATTCATAAAGAGCCGTGCCATCCATATTCACTGTAGCCCCCAGGGGCAGGACAAAAAGAGAGGCTTTGCGGGAGACCCGGTTGTTTTCCTCGGCGCACTCGATGGTGATCGGCAAGGTGGCGGAACTGCTCGCTGTTGAAAAAGCCGTAGTCAATGCTCCCGTCACATTTTTAAAATAGGTAGCAGGATTTCTCCGGGTGGTCAGATAGAGAACCGTCGGCAAAACCACAAGTCCATGAATCAAAAGTGCGGAGATAACGGTTGTGGCATATTTCCCGATTTTTGCCAACTCCGCCAGAAACAGATCCCCGCCTCCGGCGGCACCCAGTTTGGATGCGATCAACGCAAAAACCCCGATCGGAGCAAAATACATCAACAGGTGAACAATCTTCATGACTGCGGCGTTGACGGTATCAAAAAAGTCAATCGCCCGTTTGCCCGGCTCACCCAGGGTTGTTAAAACTCCGCCGAATATCAGGGAAAACACGATGAGGGGAAGAATGTCCATATTCACCATCGATTCCACCAGGTTGGGGGAAACAAAACTTTTAAGAATGTCGGTGACGCCAACAGATTCTTTGCCCGCGACTTTTTCCGGGACTTGTTCCACCGTCATCTCAACCGCGACCCCCGGTTCGATAATGTTGACCATCACCAATCCGATAATTACGGCAATGCAAGTGGTGGCCATGAAATATCCCAGTGCGATCAGGCCGGTTTTTCCTACCTTCCTTATGTCTCCCAAACCCGCAATACCAACAATCATTGAGGAAATAATTAAGGGCACCACCAGCATTTTCAAGGCATCCAGAAACATCTCGCCGATCCACTCCACCACCAGCATCTTGCTTCCAAACATCCATCCGGAAAAAATTCCCAGCACAATGCCGGCAACCATCAGATATAAAAGTCCGTTTTTTTTCATCACGAATTATCCTAAAAAAACAAAGTTTTTCAAACCCGCCAACAGGGTTTATAATACAGAGTAACAGCGGCTTTGCAATTCTTAACCATAACGAACACCCGGAATCCCATATAACCGGAGGATAACCATGGCAGAAACCGTCAAGCTCACCTATCAGGGAAAAACCTATGAGTTCCCGGTTCTAGAGGGTACCTGCGGAGAAAAAGCTATAGACATTTCCTCTCTGAGGAATACCACAGGACTGATTACTTTTGATCCGGGGTATATGAGCACAGGGTCCTGTCAGAGCGAGATCACCTATCTGGATGGAGAAAAAGGGGTCCTGCTGTACAGGGGCTATCCCATCGAGCAGATCGCCGAGAAAAGTTCCTTTATCGAAACCGCTTGTCTTCTCATCTATGGTGAACTCCCAACCCTTGAGCAACTCGACTACTTTAAGCACCACTTGGTACACCATTCCATGGTTCATGAATCCATTAAGAACCTCTATGATGGATTTCCCAACAACCCACACCCTATGGCGGTATGCAGTGCGGTTGTCGGTTCCCTGGCAACTTTCTATCAAAATGAATTGGACGTCAGAAACGAGCGGGAGGTGGAAATCGCCACCCACAGGCTGATGGCAAAGCTACCAACCATTGCGGCATACAGTTATAAAAAATCCATCGGCCAGCCCTTTCAATATCCCGACAATACTCTGAGCTATTCCGCAAACTTTTTAAAAATGATGTTTTCTCTTCCCTGCGAACCCTATGAAGTAGATGAGGATGCGGCTAAAGTTCTGGATGTTCTATTGATTCTGCATGCCGACCATGAGCAAAATTGCTCCACCAGTACCGTTCGCCTGGTCGGAAGCTCCATGTGCAACCTGTTTGCATCGGTGTCGTCCGCTATTTATGCTTTGTGGGGTCCTCTCCACGGAGGCGCTAACCAAGCCGTCATTGAAATGTTACAGCACATTCATGATGATGGGGGGGACGTTAACAAGTATGTGCAAAAGGCCAAAGACTCCAACGACCCTTTCCGGCTGATGGGATTTGGACACCGGGTTTACAAAAACTTTGACCCGCGTAGCCGAATCATCAAAAAACTGGCCGACAAAATTTTCAACAAACCGGGAGTTCAGGAGCCGCTCCTTGATATCGCTTTGCAACTCGAAGAGGTCGCCATTAAAGACGATTACTTTATTGAGAAAAAACTTTACCCCAATGTGGATTTTTATTCGGGCTTGATTTATAGAGCCTTGAACATTCCCGTTAATATGTTTCCGGTTATGTTCGCGATGGGCCGCCTACCGGGCTGGATCGCTCAATGGAAGGAACTTCAGGAAGACAAGATGTTCAAAATTGGTCGTCCACGACAATTGTATAAGGGCTCATCTAAAAGGGATTACGTTGCGCTCGAAAACAGGCAGGGGTAAAACTTGCCTTAATCAGACAGGCTCAATGGTGCAAGTGAAGGGGAACTCTTCCATAGCGGCGGCGGCGTGCACTTGTTCCACCTTAAACTCAGCCTGTTCCAGTGGCAGAGTCTCGACAAGGGCCGCACCATGGAGATGAACTTCATACATCAGCTTTTCCGCAGTCGAGTAATCTTTGCTGAACAATTTAATCAGAACCCGAATAACGAATTCCATAGTGGTGACGTTATCGTCCCACATAATAATTTTATAGAGCGGGAGATAGGCTCGACGGGTTTCCCCCTCAGATTCCTCAATAACTCCCGGCGAAAAAGGTAATGTTTCTACTGACATAGCGGCTAATTAGGTAATGGCCCCCGAGGGGCTAAGGGTTCAACAAACTGATCTTTTCCCATTCTAAAATAATATTAAAAAATATAACAACTTTTTTTTCATTTTTTTTCTGCCCGAAACCATGAGTTTCAGCCCCCTACAACGCCATTTTCTCCTGATCATCCCCATTTTCGGCTTGATCTGCTTTTGCTCAACCACCCATGCCCTGGGAGAAAAACCAGCCAAACCAGTAACGCCTGGCGAGTATAATGACTTCCTCCCGGCAGGGGAAATAACCCGGTTTTCCGGAGAAAGCCTGTACTACGACATCAGCTTCCTGTGGTTTGAAAATGCCGCCTCGGCCAAAGTGAGCTTTTTTGAGGAACAGGGGAAATATTTTTCAGTTCTGGAAGCCAGCACCAAAGGCTTTGTCGGTTTTTTTACATCCTATCGCAAACATTTTTACAAGACTGAATTTGAAATCCTTGATAATGGCAAAAAACTCCGGCCCAAAACCTTCCTGCGACAGGTTACCATTGGCAGTCAGGTAGAAACTACCCATCATAAGTTTGATTATGTCACTCGATCGCATTCTTGGGCGGTCCATGTGAATGAGGACCAGGTGGAAACAGGACAGAATGAGATTCCCCCTGGAAAGGACTTCAACGACATCCTCACCTCTTTTTACAATGTACGCAATGGAGTTTATGGCAAGTTAGAAAAGGGAAGGAAATTCAAAATCAAAACCGTCCCCGAAAAGGGACATGATGAAATCTCCGTTCATATCTGGTCGGAACAGGATCAGGAACAGTTCAGGGTTGCAGAGGAGCGAGAAAAAAACGATGAGCTGTTATTCAACATCATTGTGCCAAAAGAAATTTTCAAGACCAAAACCGGAGAGCTACAGGCCTGGATATCCAAACATTACGTTCCGATTGAAACCACCGTCAGAGACTATATCCTACTGGGCGATCTGCACGCCCGCTTCACCCGCAGGGAAGTTAACTACTGTAGCGAGTGCGGTTTTACACATCAAAAGCTAAAATAGGTGGATCCTGCCAGATATTCACTTCTGTCGTCTCATCCAAAGTGATCGCGCCAAAATGGACCGTGTAGGGTTTCTCATTTTCGCAGTCATACTCGATGGTAATTTTTTCTATCTCCCACTTCCCGGACTCCGGCCCAACCAGAGTCAAGCTATGGGCAAAACTGTTCACATCAAAACTCCCCTCAAAAACCTCTCCAGGCTCCGCAGATCCCGTAGCATTTTCAAAAGGCAGTTTATGATTATTGAAATTGAAATGTACAGGCTCAGACATGCCCTGCGGACCGGTTTGCACTTTAACTTTAAACGTATTGACTCTCGGCATGGTTCCCCTCAGGAAAAATACGGATTCAAACCCGCAGTGTGGTCGGTTTCATCGAAGATCGCGCCCACCCTGGGCACAGCCTTTCTGAATGAGGTGTGAATCCCCTGTTTGAGAGTCAAATCAGCGGCACTGCACCCCTGACATCCGCCTCCCATTTGTATGGTGACTGAATTTCCTTTAATGGCAAGCAGGCTGATGTTTCCACCATGTCCGGCCACTCCCGGGTTCACCTCGGTATCAATCACTTTTTGAATGCCCTCACGAATTTCCTCTTCAGAAGGCAGATTAGAAACGATTTTTTCAGCGATAAGCCCTTCGCCCGTCCCCAGTGCATTTCGGATTGCCGGACCAACTTCCTTAGCCAGCGGAACCCAGTCAACGAGGGTTTTATCCTTGCGAGTAACCGTCACGGTGGATTCACATACCAAGACGGTTTCTACATCATCCAGGCAAAACAGAGCTTCAGCCAGAGAAGATTCCACCGCACTTTCAAAATCCGGAAAATACCAGGAATACCCCTTCATCAAAGGCCGATTAACGGTGAAAAGGCACTGGTCCCCCGTTGTAGAGGGTTGTGCCTTGATTAAAACTTCAGCGGAGTCTTTTGGGAAAACACCTGTAGAAATAGCCGGGATCTGCAGAACACTGCGAACAGCAGGAAAATTCGTCTCGGTTTCAGGCTCGGTTTCAGGTTCGGGTTCAGGAACCTCAATGCTTTTTTCAACCTCTTCAACCATTACCGGTGCCTCTGGCTCCACATCCTGTTTCATACCTGTGAAAAAACGTTTTATAAAATTCAAAGGATTGTCTCCTGTAAAGTCGGTTTTGCCACTAATGCCACACTAACTCTCTATTCTTCATATAGATGCCAAAAATACAAGAAAGTCGCAGATTCCCTGAAAAAATTCTCTATAAAGTTACGCTCCCCCTGCGATCTTGTCTATTATCGGTCTTTCAGCCAATGGAAATGAGGTCGAGTTAAACTTGGAAAGCGTTCTCAAGCAGTTCGATTTGCCAGGAATCAGACGCATCGGATGTCAAGGCCACTACATCAAACCGCATAGGCTTGTCCGAGATTCTCTTTCGAGCAAGAAAACTTTTGGCGGTCTGAATAATTTTTTTCTGCTTTGCTGGTGTTATGGCTGTAAAAGGATGACCGAACTCGTGACTCGCACGCGCCTTGACTTCAATAAAAACGATCACCCCGTCCTGCTCGGCAATAATATCTATCTCCCCCACTTTCGTGCGAAAGTTTTTTTCAAGAATGCGATAGCCTTTCTTCTTCAAAAAAGTCAACGCGGCAGACTCGCCTTCACGGCCAAATTGTAATCGTTTATCAGTCAATGCGGAGCACCTCACTGGTAACTGGCAACCCACTAGCGTGGGAGGCAGTGAGCAATAATTCTTCAAGCCGAGACAACATTTTGCTCGCCCAAAAAAGCGATGGCACACTGGCCCCACGCCTAGTGGTGGGCGGTGTTCCAGTTTTTTCCCCACCCCATATCCACTACCAAAGGAACTTTAAGAGGAAACACTTCTTCCATTTCCTTTTTGACCAGAGCCCGCATTTCCTGCTCTTCTTCTTGTGGGCATTCAAACACCAGTTCATCATGAACTTGCAGGATCATTCGGGATTTTAGTTTTTTCTTGCTGATCTGTTGCGCCAATCGAATCATCGCCAGTTTAATCAGGTCCGCCGCACTTCCCTGCACCGGGGAGTTGATCGCAACCCTTCCTGCCGCCTCCCTCACTTGCCGGTTCTGGCTTTTAAGGTCTGGCATATAGCGTTTTCGATTCATCATAGTCTGGGTATAACCCAATTTCTCGGCCTCGGCCACAGTCTCATCCATATAAATTTTGACTTTTTTATATAGCGCAAAGTATTGATCGATGAACTTTTTCGCTTCCTTAGGATAAATTTTCAACTGCCGGGAGAGACCAAAAGCACTCAAGCCATAAACGATACCGAAGTTCACCGCTTTAGCCATTCTGCGGGATTCCGCATCCAGACGATCTGCGGTCGTTCCAAAAATTTCGCAAGCGGTACGGGTGTGAATGTCTTCACCCAACTGAAACGCTTCAACCAAAGCTTCATCACCGGAAAGATGGGCGAGAACCCGTAACTCCACCTGAGAGTAATCCGCTGAAAGCAGGTAATTATTCTCTTCCGCTATAAACGCTTTGCGAATTTCGCGTCCCGTTTCGGTACGGATCGGGATGTTCTGCAGGTTCGGGTTACTGCTACTCAACCGTCCAGTCGCCGCTACAGTCTGGTTGAACGAAGTGTGGACCCTGCCCGTTTTACGGAATATATCATCCTGTAATGCATCCACGTAAGTGGACTTGAGTTTGCCCAATTGCCGATAAGCCAATACCACTTCCGGAAGGTCGTGCTCCTCGGACAATTGTTCCAATACGGTGACATCTGTCGAGTAGCCGCTCTTGGTTTTCTTGATGACCGGCAGTCCCAGTTTTTCAAACAAAATTACCGAAAGTTGTTTTGGGGAATTGATATTGAACACCTCACCGGCTATGGAATGAATTTTCTTTGTATGCTCTTCGATTTTTCCTTCTATGATCTTGGAAAGATTTTGCAGGTGTTTTTGATCCAGTTTCATTCCATGGATTTCCATCTCTGCCAGGACTTCTAAAAGCGGTAGTTCCAAATCCTGAAAAAGCTCAAGATCATCGCCTTGCAAAAGAGGTGAAAGTTTTTCGTAGAGCCGCCAGGTGATGTCTGCGTCTTCCGCCGCGTATTCGGTCGCGCGCTCAACATCCACTTCATCAAACCCAATCTCTTTGGACGCAGTGCCCACCACATCCTTATATTTGATGGTCATGTGGCCCAGATGATCCTGAGCCAAAGCGTCCATACTGTGCCTCCTGCCTGAGGGATTCAAAATATAGGAAGCCAGCATGGTATCGAAGGCAATGCCCTTGAGATTAATCCCTTCATTTCTCAACACAATCAAATCGTATTTAATATTCTGTCCGACTTTTTTAATTTTTGGGTCCTCAAGCAGTGGTTTGAGTTTCTGGACAACCCAGTCGAGATTCAACTGGTCGGGAACCCCCAGATAGCGGTGGGATAACGGGATGTAGCAGGCCACTCCTTGTTTACAGCAAAACGAAATTCCCACCACCTGCGCCTGAACCGGGTGCAAGCTCGTGGTTTCCAGATCCAGTGCGAAAATTTTCGACTTCTTTAATTGCTTGAGCCATCTCTCAAAATCGGCCTCGGTGAGAAGTGTTTCATACTGGCTTACTATCGCAGGTGAACTTGTAGCGGAGGTGGGCTTATCTTCCAGTTCCCCGAGCAAGGAAGAAAACTCAAATTCAGAAAACAGTTTTTTCAGTTCCGTATAGTCAGGGGACTTGAGCTTAAGATCTTCAAGTTTAAATTCCAGTTCCATAGACGTATTGATGGTCACCAGTTGACGACTGAGTAGCGCCATCTCCTTATCCTGAACAAGCTTTTCCTTGAGTTTTTGTTTGTCCACTTCATCGATCCGTTCATACAAATCCTCTATCGAACCGAATTTACGTATGAGTTCCGTGGCGGTTTTAGGACCTACCCCTTTAACACCGGGGATATGATCGCTCGAATCGCCCATCAAACCCATCACCTCAATCACCCGGTGTGGAGGTACGCCGAACTTTTCCTCCACAGCTTCCATATCAAACCATTTGTTTTTCATGGTATCCAGCATGCGTATATCTGGACCGACCAACTGCATCATGTCCTTATCGCCGCTGACTATGACTACCTGCAACCCTTCTTCTGCACCTTTTTTAGCCAGGGTTCCCATGATATCGTCGGCTTCAAAACCTGGAACCCGGACGCTGTGAATATTAAAGGCCTGTACCAGTGGCTCAAAATAGGGGAATTGTTTTGCCAGGTCTTCAGGAGGCACCTCCCTGTTGGCTTTGTAATCGGCATATATCTCGTGGCGAAAAGTCTTTTCCTTACTGTCGAAAGTCACTACCAGATAATCCGGCTTTTCGTCTTTCACCACTTTCTGCAACATATTGATGAACCCGTACAGAGCATTGGTGGGAAATCCTTTTGATGTCGTCAAAAACTGCCGGATACCATAATAGGCACGAAAAATGTAGGAAGAACCGTCTATCAGGTAGAGGGATTTAGCTTTGCTCATAGTTGTCCTTTAAAATATAAAAAATGCTGACCAAGTATAAAGTCGCGGCTTTACCGTGTCTAATTAATTGTGTTATTATAAAATTCCCTTATAGTTATGAACTAATTGAATTAAAAGGGTTAAACTGAAACCCTCACAAGAAATGCGCGCCTTGAAAGATTCATCAAAAAATCAGGATGATCAGTCGATCATCGAAACCGCCCGCAGAGTTCTGAATATTGAGAGTCAGGCTGTAGCGGGATTGGAGGGCCGGATCGATTCTCAATTCGTCGAGGTCGTGCGCCATCTGGACCAGTGCAAGCACCTTGCTATTACGGGAGTTGGGAAATCCGGGCTGATTGGAAAAAAAATCGCATCCACGTTTGCAAGCATCGGACTGCCCACCCTTTTCCTGCATGCGGCAGATGCCAGTCACGGAGACCTGGGAATGATTTCCAAAGGAGATACGGTGATTGCCATTTCCAACAGCGGGGAAACAGAAGAGATTGTAAAATTATTGCCAGTTCTTAATCGCATCCATTGCACTCTGGTAGGAATGACCGGCAACTTGCAATCTTCCCTGGCTAAACGAAGCGATTATGTTCTCGACATCAGCGTTAAAGAGGAAGCCTGCTCGAAGGACCTGGTTCCCACTGCCAGCACAACAGCGGCTCTGGCAATGGGTGACGCGCTTGCCATGGCATTCATGGAACTTCGCGGGGTGCAGGAAGAGGATTTTGCGCTCAACCATCCCGGCGGCAGTCTCGGTCGAAAACTGCTCACCACGGTCGATGACCTGATGCATTTTGGCGAGGACATCCCCAAGGTAAAAGAAAACGCTGACATCTATCAGGTGCTCAAGGAGATCTCGCAAAAAAGGCTGGGAACAACTCTGGTAGTCGGGGGTCAGGATCAGCTTCTCGGCATTGTTACCGACGGGGATCTACGCCGCCTGATTGAAAAGAAAAAAGACATCTCCCAAACCCACGCAAAGGACATGATGGCCGGTCACCCTAAGACCATTTTAAAGGATACCCTCGCGGCTAAAGCCGTTAGAATTATGCAGGACCATTCCATCACCTCCCTGGTAGTGGTCAATGGTGAACAAAAAATAGAAGGCATCATCCATCTACACGATATCCTCAAAGCAGGTGTCGTTTAACCCTTCCGATTTAAATTATGACTGGCGACGAAATCAGAAATAAGTTCCTGCAATATTTTAAAGACCGTGGACACACGATTGTGCCCAGTTGTTCACTGGTCCCCAAAAACGACCCAACCCTTATGTTCACCAACGCGGGAATGGTGCAATTTAAAGATGTGTTTCTGGGTGAAGAAAAAAGGAATTATAACCGCGCTGTATCGGTGCAAAAATGCGTTCGCGCCGGCGGAAAACATAATGATCTGGAAATGGTCGGGCGCACGGCCCGGCATCACACTTTCTTTGAGATGCTTGGCAACTTTTCGTTCGGGGATTATTTCAAAAAAGAAGCTATTCAGTTTGGCTGGGAATTCTTAACCGATGTGATTGGCCTGCCCCGGGACCGTTTATATATTTCTGTCTTCGAAGATGATGACGAGGCCTTCAACCTGTGGGTTGATGAAGTGAAAATGCCGCGTGAGCGGATATACAAGATGGGAGAGAAGGATAACTTCTGGGCCATGGGCCCTACCGGCCCTTGCGGCCCCTGCTCGGAAATATTTATCGACCAGGGCAAAACGGTAGGCTGTGGTCAACCCTCCTGTGAGGTTGGTTGTGATTGCGACCGGTTCCTGGAGATATGGAATCTGGTTTTCATGCAATACGATCGCGATGAATCCGGCAAACTCACTCCGCTCCCCAATCCCTGTATCGACACGGGGATGGGCCTGGAAAGGCTGACCGCCGTTGTTCAGGGCCGCACCACCAATTACGACACCGATCTCATGATGTCCATCATCACTGAGGCCGCTCACATCACAGGCAAGGAATATGGCAAACAGGATGAGGTGAATGTCTCTCTCCGGGTGCTGACCGACCATGCCCGCGCCTCGGTATTTCTAATCAGCGATGGAGTCATTCCCTCCAACGAGGGCCGGGGTTATGTCTTGCGTAAAATCATGCGGCGGGGATTGCGCCACGGAAAGCTTCTCGGCCAGAAAGGCCCCTTCTTTCATCGTATCACCAGCAAGGTCATCGATGACTTTAGAGAAGCGTATCCCGATTTAAACAATAACAAAGACTTCATCCAAAAAGTTGTCATCAACGAGGAAGAAAGTTTCGGCAATACCCTGCACTATGGAACCCAACGCCTGGAAGAAATCCTGGAAAAAGTGCGCAAGGAAAAACTCGCCGCCATACCCGGGGAAGAAATATTCAAGCTCTATGACACCTATGGCTTTCCAACAGACCTGGTAGAAGAAACCGCCAAGGATGCCGGGCTGACCCTCGACATGGAGGGATACACCCGAGCCATGAATGAGCAGAAGACCAAAGCCATGGCCTCCTGGAAAGGATCAGGGGAAAAAGAAGTCGCCTCATTTTATAAAGAGTACCTGCAATCCTCTCCCGCAACCGTCTTTGAAGGTTATGGAACCACTGAGGGCGAAGGCCGGGTATTAGCCATTTTAAAAAACCAGCAACCTGTAGGTTCTGCAAGTTCAGGAGACGAGATCGAGTTTCTAACCGACAAGACTCCCTTTTATGGAGAATCCGGAGGACAGGTCGGGGATTCCGGTCGGGCTTTCAATGAAAATATTCAACTGGCACTCGATGTCGCGAACAAACCCATGCCCGGCCTGATTGTTCATAAAGCAAAAGTTGTTCAGGGAACCCTTCGTACCGGGGACAACCTGACTCTGGAGGTGGACCGGCATACCCGGGGAGACACCGCGCTCAACCATTCTGCCACCCACCTTTTGCACGCGGCACTCAAGGAAGTTTTAGGCGAGCACATCAAACAGGCAGGTTCGTTGGTCGCACCCAATCGATTGCGCTTTGACTACACCCATTTTTCTCCCTTGACGAGCAAAGAAAGAATCCGCATCGAATCCCGTGTAAACGAAAAAATCCGGGAAAACATTCAGGTTTCAACACGGGAAATGGATATTGATAGTGCCATAAAAGAAGGCGCGATGGCATTGTTCGGAGAAAAATATGGCGAGAAGGTCCGTGTCGTCAATATCCCCGGTTTCAGCAAGGAATTATGCGGCGGCACTCATGTTACCGCGACAGGGGATATCGGTTTGTTCCGAATTACTTCTGAAGGGGGGATCGCATCCGGCGTTCGCCGTATCGAGGCTGTAACCGGTGCCACGGCTTATGACACCATCCAGGCCGAGCAGGAATCTTTATCGGCAATTCGCGGACTTTTAAAAGCCCCCTCTAACGAAGAAACTGCAAAACTGAAAAAGCTACTGGCAAAAAACCGGCAGTTGGAAAAAGAGGTCGCCACTCTAAAGGAAAAAATGGTCAGCGGCAAAGAATCTACCGGCACCGATGATGTGCAAAAGGTGGGAGATATTTCGTGCCTGATCAAAAAGCTTGACGGTGTGGACGCAAAAACCCTGCGCACTTTTATCGATAATGCCAAGAACCAGTTAAAATCCGGGATTGTTGTCGTGGGCTCTGTTGCCGATGGTAAAGTCTCCCTGGCGGCAGGTGTCACCAAAGACCTGACCGATAAATACCATGCGGGGAATATCATCAAACAAATAGCCGCAATCGTGGGCGGGAGTGGTGGCGGCAGACCGGATATGGCACAGGCCGGGGGTTCCGAGGTTGATAAACTCGATGAAGCCCTCAAAAAAGCAGAAGAATTGATCCGCTCCACCTGACCCGGATATGACAGGAGTTAATCATTATATAGCCCCCTCATCCTAGCCTTCTCCCTCCAGGGGAGAAGGGACTTTTTGTTTCCTCTCCCTTGAGGGGAGAGGCAAGGCGTAGCCGCAGTGAGGGTGATTTTATAACACCTTCCAAAGCTTGAGCAAAATACTCCTGCAACATACACCATTCTTGAAAGTTCTATAGAAATGATTCAGGGAATCCTGTATTATTTCTTCTTACCCATTAACTGAATCGGTTTAGATTTCCCGGAAAGGATTAGACATGAGCGAAATACTGGGTGCCACGGGTTCCAGCTCCCCGATCAACCCCATCAGAAAAAAAGAACTCGATGACAATTGGAAAACCGTTGCGGCTAAAGCGGTCACCGATGAAATATTTAAAAAGAGTCTGGCCGAAGATCCCTTTGAAGTCCTGGAAGCGCATGGGTTAAAGATCAATCCTGAAATCAAAGTCAATTTTGATGAGACAAATAAAGAATATAATGTACGCGTTCCCACGGAAGCTTCGGAAGAAGTGCAGGCAGAAGCCAAGTGGTGGACCTGGCGTTTAAAGATGATCAAAGAGTTCGCTCGAGAACTGGATACTCAAGTAGGAACCGTAGCCGGGTTCGAGGAAGGTTGTAAGGCCAGAAGTATAATCTAAACCAATGCGCCCGTAGCTCAGCTGGATAGAGTATCGGTTTCCGGTACCGAGGGTCGGAGGTTCGAATCCTCTCGGGCGTACCATTATAATAAAGGCATTCAGGGATGTCCTGAATGCCTTTTTCTTTCCCGGGAAATTCTTTGATGGTTTAAAATTTGTTAAAAAAATCGCGGCACATTTAACAACGACTTTCCTTATCCTTATAATTACTTATTGACGTTTTTTCAAATTCTTTCACTACCAATTGAAAAAACAAATTATTAGCCCACTTCGGCATTGCAAAATTCCGCGTTTCTTCCTCTTGATTCGCTATGTAAAAAGTGCTATTCACAACATAGAATATGTCTTTTAGTACGGTTTCCAACTTTCTGGGGAGAACGAGTCATGGAACCTTTCGATCACAATTCTGGGACTTTATTTTTACCGCCTGTCAAAACTTTAGCCAGCCCACCTGAGTTTCATTTTCTCTACCCCATAGAATTTCTGTTTTCGAAGATTCCTCTCATGCCATCCGTTGCAGTTCTGGGTAAGAACTGATGGAAATTCAGGAACTCTTCAGTGCAGACGTACAGATCCCTTCGCTTCCAGATGTTTATTATAAATTCAAAGAGGCCATGGATAATCCTGAGGGATCTTTTGAGGAAATTTCAGATATCATAGCTACCGACCCTGGGCTTTCCGTAAGGTTATTGCGAATTGTTAACAGTGCTTACTTCGGGTTTCCTTCAAAAATAGAAACCATATCGCATGCCATCGGGGTGGTGGGGCTGGAACAGTTGAACAACCTGGTTATCTCAACCGTCATCATGGAACGGTTCAAGGGTATTCCAGATAGTGTGATGAATATGGATTCGTTTTGGAGACACAGTGTCGCTTGTGGGCTGGCGGCGAAAATAATTTCTTCGCACAGCGGGGAAATTAATACTGAAAGATTTTTTGTGGCGGGCATGCTCCATGATATCGGCCGGCTGATAATAGCTCTGACAGTACCCTTCAATATTCTGTCGGTATTCATGCGGTGCAAGTCAGAAAACATCTCACTTCATGAATCCGAGAAGGACATTATGGGGTTTACTCATGCAGATATCGGCAAGCATCTTTTAAAAACCTGGGGCCTGCCTGTATTTCTCCAGGAGGTTGTCGGCGATCATCATCAACCAGGAAAAAATCCCAACTTTGCCAAAGAGGCTTCTATCGTTCATGTAGCAGATCATATTGTTAATACCCTGACACTGGGCGATAGCGGGGAAAGCCCGTTTCCCTTCCCCATGAATCAGACTGCCTGGAAAAAACTCGAACTGCGAATATCCCGGGAAGGATTAGGCAAGGAAATCAGCAAAGATATCAACTCCACCCTGCAAGTGTTTTTGCAAGCCGCCTGACCCCCTTGGCGGGGGAGGCTACTGGGCAAGAACTTTTTAAGCCGAGAAACTCATTGCTAGCAATAAAAAGCCATTGCTCATGGGGTCCAGCGTCACGCTGGCTAGTGGTGGTTCAAGGCCTGCTCAATCTTTTCCAGAAGGATGTTCATGTCTACGGGTTTTTCAATGCAGGCATAAGCACCTTCAGCCAAATAGTCTCCCACCTGACCAGGCTCAATAATCGCGGAAACCATGATGATGATGGCATCCGGCAATTTTTTTCTACAAGAGGACAACAACTCCAGTCCGCCATGGGGCATCCGCACATCCAGTAAAATACAGTCTGGTTGGAATTCATCAAGCTTGGTCAGGGCCATTTTCCCATCCGATGCGGTTTGAACTGCAAACCCCTGATTGGACAGGAACCTTGAGAACAGCTGACAGGCCTTAACCTCATCGTCAACCATCAGTATTTTTCGTTGAACCGTTGGCATTGGGTACACCATCCTTCCCTGGTAAATCAGTCTTCGGTCCATAGCTCTCACTCTCCACTAAATATTACATTATTTTTAAATGTAAAGTAAACACCACAAACGTGGGGGATAAGCCTCAATTTTTCAATAAAACACGGTTTTTCAGGTCGTTTCCTGTAAAAAAATAAAGATTTTTTTTTAAGAAAACGATAAGAAATACATAAGCTGAATTATGTGAGGAACATCGATGAAAATAGAAGATGCCCTGTTTGGCGGGAACAGACAAAAACCCTGGACATTTAAAAAGAAAAAGGATCAAAAATCCTTCAAGGAACAATTGGAAGAAAGCCTGAACAATAAAAAGTCCGAGGCGCAAAAACAGGTCAAAAAACATATCCTGGATGTCCTGATTTAAATCACAGGCCCCCTCCCGAATAACCAACCTCTTCCGCGCTAATGTTTTATGATTTTATAAAAGGGATGCTATAATTAGCGTTAACTGAAACTTGGATACTAACCCGGCACTTGGAAGCTTAGGAAAGGGAAGAGAATGAAAAAAACAATAGGTTTAACTTTAATAGTATTCGCAGTTTCTTTTCTAACCTCTTGCGCCTCCAATGGCCTCGTTCTTCCCAAAACCATTCCTGGCACCATAAAAACATACACGGTCAATCAAGAGGGGACGGTAGAAATTCTAGGCCAGGACATTAAAACCAAGCCCATGCACTGGCTCTACGTCCAATGCGATCATTGGAGCGGTTGTTATATGCGTTGCCAGGGAGAAATAAATTCTTGCAAAAAGGTAGTCAAGGATTCTGGATTGCAGTTGGACTATGTTGTTTCCGGGCGGTAGGTTTAACAGGGAAACCTATGGCACTGTAATACCACCCCCCTGAGAAGGAGGTGATCCCGTGATCTATGAAAGTATCTGGGGAGCTTCCGGAGTAATTTGTTAACCACAAGTTAACGGAAGCTCCTGTGCTTCAATGACGCTCCGCTTGCAAAAGCGGGGCGTTTTTTTATGTTTTTTAAAGGATTAATTGGAACCACTTTTCATAATAGGTCAGCAGATCTTTTACCGAAAGAATTCCCGTCACGGTTTTTCCATCCCTGACTACAAGGTAACGGAGTTTTTTCTCCCTCATTATGGCAATAGCACGGGACATGGTTTCTTCCTGACCGATATAGTCAATATCGGGATTAAATATATCGCCAACCTTGGCACTGTTTGAATCAAGGTTTTTCGCCACCGACTGGCGGGTAATTTCCATTTCCGAGACCATTCCCACGTACTCGTTATCCTTTTTCACCAGCAACGAACCGATCCCTAAAGAGCCCAGTTTTTCCGCCGCATCCCTTACAGAGGCCTCCACATCAATATCCCTCACAACCTTTACCATGTACTCACTAACCTGATCCACGGCAAACCTCAAAGTCTTGAAAAGCAGTATTTGGAAACATTACATAAACTCAAACCAATAATCAACGAATTAGTATTTAATATACCTCACCCCTTGAAGTATGTTACTTTCAGCACCGACAATGGCTTTACGGAAAGGAAGTGAACGGTGGATTTCGATCAACTGTTAACCCAGAACAACGTATACGTATTCCAGGCATTTCTGGTCATATTCGTGGCACTGGTTGCGGATTTATTCCAGAAGAAAATTTTTGGGACCTTAGCGAAAAAAGCGGAACGCACCCAGAACAAATGGGATGACGCGCTTCTCCTTTCCATTCCCCGGCCTCTAAGTGCCATTATCTGGGTAACGGGAATCGCCTTCGCCAGCGAGATCATTCATAAGGCTACCGGAGCAGTGATTCTGGAAGCCCTCCCCCCCTTGCGCGACGCGGTTATCATTGCCGCCCTGGCCGGGCTTTTAGTTCTTACCATCCAGCAAGCCGAAGAGAATTATCTAAAAACCGACAAAGAGATTGACCCCACAACCCTGGATGCGTTGTCCAAGCTGGCTCGCATATCCGTCGTCATCACAGCCGTCTTAATGATATTGCAAACACTCGGATTTAGCATTTCCGGCGTGCTGGCTTTTGGAGGGGTTGGCGGTATAGCCGTGGGCTTTGCGGCCAAAGACCTACTGTCAAATTTCTTCGGCGGACTCTTTATCTATTTGGATCGACCTTTCGCGGTGGGGGACTGGGTCCGCTCTCCCGACCGGGAAATGGAAGGTATTGTCGAAAAAATAGGTTGGAGGGTCACCTTGATAAGAACCTTCGACAAGCGGCCTCTGTATATTCCAAACTCGGTTTTTTCGCAAGTCGCTGTGGAGAACCCCTCACGTATGCTGAGCCGAAGAATCAAGGAAACCATCGGAATTCGCTATAGTGATGCAGATAAAATGGAAATGATCACCAGTCAGACTAAAGAAATGTTAAAAAATCATCCTGAAATTAATACCGAAAACACATTGATGGTCAACTTCAATAGTTTTGCACCCTCCTCGCTTGATTTTTTCATCTATACGTTTACCAAAACAAAGGATTGGGAAAAGTATCACACCGTCAAGCAGGACATCCTTTTAAATATCCTGAAAATTGTTGAACAAAATGGAGCAGAGGTGGCATTCCCCACTTCAACCATTCATTTGGCAAATCAAGATATATTGGAAAATTCGTAAACCCGATACTGATTTTTTTATGAACTCGCGTTATTTCTCTTCAAATATTTCATTACCTCTTTGCCTAATCGCTCTTTTCCTGTTGTCATTCATGGGTTGCGCGAACCTGGGCCCAACAACTTTAAAAAGCGAAAGAAGTAATTACAATCTCGCGATTCAAAAAACCAATGACGAACAACTTTTGCTCAATCTGGTCCGGCTCAAATACCGGGACACCCCGTTTTTCATGGAAGTCAGCAGTGTGGCATCCCAGTTCACCTTGTCGACCACCGCCAATGCCAGTGCCACTTTGCAGAATGGTGTCAGCGGGCTCTTTGGATTAGGAGGAAGCATGGGAGTGACCGAAAAACCAACCGTGACCTATTCCCCCTTGCAGGGAGACAATTTCATACAACGCGTGTTATCACCCCTGCCCCTACAGACCATCGCACTTCTATTTCATTCCGGCTGGAGCATAGAGAGAATTTTCCGTTTATGTTTTCAACAGATGAACTCCCAAAAAAATGCTCCCAGCGCATCAGGCCCGACCCCCAGCCTTGCCCCAAAATTTAAAGGCTTCGCATCGGCTGTAAAATTTTTGCGGGCGTTACAAGTTCAAGGAGCCATAAGCTTGTCTTATTACGAGTCCAATGGAATGCCGCAATTACTTCTGCATATAAACGAAGAGGATAAAAATCGGGAAGAGGCAAAACAGTTTGCCCTTGCGATGAATGTAGAGCCTGGGAAAACCCGCTACGTGCTGACTTTTTCACCTGATTTTAATGCGACAGACCAGATCCGGGTCGTGACTCGTTCTCTTTTAGGAATACTATTTTATCTTTCTCAGGCAGTTGAGGTTCCCAGTCAGGATGTTTTGCAAGGCAAGGTAACCCGTACAAAAACGCCAGCCGGAAATACTTTTGATTGGAAGGAAGTGACTGGTGACTTGTTGAGGATTCGTTCTCTCCCCGAAAGCCCGGAAGCGGGTTTCATGGTTATTTTTTATCGCGGAGCCTGGTTTTATATTGATGATGCGGATTTGTCATCCAAGTCCACATTTTCCCTTCTGGCTCAGATTTTTTCATTACAGGCAGGCAAGATCAAAGACAATGCCCCGCTCCTTACACTTCCCATAGGCCAATAAAGCAAGACTCCTTTTCACATTAAATAGAAATCTCTGCCCTTTTGTTCAAGGCATTTCGCCTGCTGACCAACCGGTCCAGAAACAGCTTTCCGTCCAAATGGTCAATCTCGTGCTGAACCGCACGGGCTTCGTAACCTGACATTTGGAACACCTGTTTTTCGCCGTTTTCGTTCAGAGCTTCCAGACTGATAGATTTGGCCCGCTCTACTTTACCGGTATAATCAGGAACCGAGAGGCAACCTTCCCTGCCAATACTTCTTCCTTCAAAAAACGTGATTTCAGGATTTATCAACACCAAAAATCCATGATTCGCATGCTGAGGTTTGTGGGAAATATCTACCAGAACAATTCTTTCAAACCGACCCACCTGAGGAGCCGCGATTCCCACGCACCCTGGAAAAGAGCGAAAGGTTTTTTCAAGATCATGTATAAAACTCTTAAGGTCTTCAGAAAACTCTTTTACAGGCTGAGAGGCTTGCTTCAGTCTTTCATCCGGATAAAGCAGAATATTCAGATGGGCCATGGTTATCCGACCATGGTATCAATAGGGGTCATACGGGCCACCACATCGTTTTCACGCGACAATGTTTGCAGAGCTTGATCCAGAATTTCTAATCCCTTACTGGCAACACCCTCGATATGCATGACATAAACAGGGCTGTCCGGGTGCCCTCCTACGTCCGACTCAAGGTTGAGAATATTCAACCCGGCTTTGCTCAAAGCACTGGTGGCACGGGCAACGATACCGGCCTGGTCGGCACCATGAATACTGATTCGAACATCCGGTTCGATATGCTGGTGCAACCTACCCTCTATCTCATCCAAATGAAAAAAAAGTTCCATCTCATCACATACAGGTTGGAGTTTTTCCTGCACAGCGGATTTCTTTTCCTGAACACAGACCATAAGCATGATGGTAAAATTGCCGCCAAGGCGGGTCATCGATGCTTCCCCAAGGTTTCCACTCAAATCAAATAAAGCCTGGCTGATTTTGGCAACAATTCCGGGCCGATCCTTACCTACCAGTGTCAGCATCAACCAGTTTTCCATCGTAAACCCTCCTAATTGGTTAGTCGCATCAGTATACACAGCTTTAATCCTCTAAACGTTTCAACCTTGCGGGGTAGAAGCTTATATCGGAACGGGCATAGACGGTTTGCATTCAGGATTCCACTGGATATTCAAACACTTTTGGGTTAAAGTTATCACTAGAAAATGTTGTTTTTTTTGGCCTTACAAAACTTTCAATAAACTCTCGCCAGTTTTTCTAATTTTGCCATGCGAAAAATCAGGGTACTCGTTGTTGACGATGCGGTAGTTGTCAGGAAAATTGTTACCGACACGCTAAGTGGCGACCCTGATATTGAAGTAGTGGCTACCGCCGCCAACGGTAAAATCGCCTTACAAAAGATCCCACAAATCAATCCCGACATCCTGACTCTGGATATTGAAATGCCAGAAATGGATGGGCTTGAAACCCTCGCCGAAGCGCGAAAACTCTACCCCACCTTACCCATCATTATGTTCAGCACCCTTACGGAGAGGGGTGGGGCAAAAACTTTGGAAGCTTTAGCTCTTGGGGCTACGGATTATGTCACCAAACCCGCAAATGTGGGAAGCGTATCGGTTGCCATGCAAAGGATACGAGACGAACTGATCCCCAAGATCAAAATATTTTGTGCGAAAAAAGCGGGGTTGCAAACTTCATCGGTTATCGTTCCAAAACCTGCCGCTAAAGCAGGCACCCCAACCGTAAAACCCTCTTTTGCCAAAGCGTCCCCGAACCAGAAATTCGATATTCTCGCAATCGGCGTTTCCACTGGCGGACCCAATGCCCTGGCAGAGCTCTTCCCTACTCTTCCGGGTGATCTGCCTGTGCCAATAGTTCTGGTGCAACATATGCCACCCTTTTTCACCAAGCTCCTTGCAGAACGACTGACAGCGAAATCTCCGCTGGAAGTTCAGGAAGGAAAAGCCGGTGAAAAACTCGAGCCGGGAAAAGCCTGGATCGCGCCGGGAGACTACCATATGGTTCTTGAAAAAAAGGGAGCTGGGGTTTATCTGCAAACGAATCAGGACCCTCAGGAAAATTCCTGCCGGCCTGCGGTAGATCCTTTATTTCGATCTGTCGTGGAAATTTATGGTGCCAAAACCTTAGCGGTTATTTTGACAGGGATGGGTCAGGACGGCCTTAGAGGCTGTGAACAAATCAAGCAGGCAGGAGGCCAGGTGATTGTTCAGGACGAACAAAGTAGCGTGGTATGGGGAATGCCCGGCTTTGTCGCTCGGGCTGGTCTGGCAGATGAAGTTCTGCCGCTCAACCAGGTTGGGCAAAAAATCATCGCAAAATTGAAAGTGGGGCGGATATAACCGTTGGGTTCAGGCTACTGCGTGACCAACATCCACTGCTTTTTCAGAATCCAAAATCAACAGCAACTTGCCTTCCAATTTATAGACACCCAGCACCAGTTTCCTTACCCCTTCAGGGACGGTTTCAGGCGGTCGTTCATGAACATCTTCGGACACTTCCAGCACATCTCCGATTTCATCAACCAGAAGACTCACTACCCCATCTTCCGTTCTCACCACCACATTCATGGGCAACTTGTCTTCAGACCGGACTTCCATACCTAACCGCCGCCTTAGATCAAGGGCCGTGATAATTTGACCACGCAGATTGATCAGCCCACGCACTTCGGGAGGTGCCAGAGGAACTTTAGTCATCGCCTGGTAACGAAAAACCTCCTGAACCTGTTCAACTTTCACCCCAAACATATGGTTGTCGAGATAGAAAGTACAAAATTGTTTTTGCTCAGTCATGTCAAGCCTCCTCTAATAATGCAACACTTTGTGTATCAACCAGGAAACTAGGGTCGGCAGATGCAACCACACTTTCAATGTCAAGAAGGTCGGTCACCCGATCTTGCACAACAATGGTTCCCAGTACCCCAGGGCGGTTGGCCCCGCGTTTAACCGTTACCGATTCTTCCACAATATCGACGATGCGCTCAACGACCAGCCCAACGCTCCTGCCATCCTTGGTGAAAACAATAGACTGCATCAATTCCGTATCAGCATCTTCCTGTGGGGAATCTTCCTGCTGGGAATCTCCATGCAGAACCTTTTTAAGGTAAACCAGAGGCATAATTTCTCCACGATACTGCACCACATCCTGTTCACCCGATTGCTCAACTTCTGAGCGTTTAAATTCTTCCAGACGTGCAACCTCAGACAACGGTATCGCCATGCGATCATCTGCCTCCAGACCAAAGATGAGCAGGGTTTGACGATCACCTGCGTCTCCCTGGGCTGATGCCGCTTTGGCGAGACTCTTATCCTGATGACCGGAAATAACGCTGGATTTTTGGGCAAGCCCCATGACATCTAGAATCAATGCCAGTTTTCCATCCCCCATTATGGTTGCCCCTGAAAATGCGGAGATACCTTTGAGCTGTTTACTCAGCGGCTTGACCACAATTTCCTCGGTATCGCTGATTCCTTCAACCACCAGACCAAACTGGCGGTCGTCTGCATGCAGAACAACGATATTAATAGCCTCGCTTTCTTCTTCCTCTTCTATCTTCAACGCATCATTGAGGGAAACCAAAGGAAGCAGGTTACCGCGCAAGCGATAAACCGGAGCACCCTGAATCTGTTCAACAGACTTCTTGGCCTCCTCCCCGTCAAGACGAACCAGTTCAAGCAGGTTCACCTGCGGAATGGCGTAACGTTCCCCGGCAGTGGTGATAATCAGAGCCGGAATGATTGCCAGAGTAAGAGGAATCTTGACTCGCAAGGTCGTGCCTTTTCCGGGAAAGCTATTAATAACTACGGTTCCACCAATTTTCTCAATATTGGTACGAACCACATCCATGCCCACGCCCCGTCCGGACACATTGGTCACCTTTTCGGCAGTAGAAAATCCGGCGGCAAAAATAAGGTTGACCAGTTCCTGATCACCCATTCTGTCCGCCTGTTCCTGCGTGATAACATTTTTACTAAGAGCTATCTTTTTAATTTTCTCAGGATCAATCCCGCCACCATCATCAATGATCTCAATATTGACCTGTCCTCCCTCGTGGAAAGCGCGCAATAACAAAACACCCTCTTCATCCTTGCCATTTTCCAAACGTTTTTCGGGAGATTCTATTCCATGGTCGCAGGAGTTCCTGACAATATGTGTCAGAGGATCTTTGATCGCTTCGATCAGCGTCTTGTCCAGTTCCGTCTCCTTGCCTTCCATCTCCAGGCGAATCTTTTTACCAACGGCCATGGAAAGATCCCGAACAACACGGGGAAACTTGCTCCAGATATTGCCAATGGGTTGCATCCGGGTTTTCATGACACCTTCCTGCAATTCCGTAGTAACCAGGTTCAAATGCTGGCTGGTTGCAATAAACGAAGAGTCGCTCTTGGCGGGAGCATATTGCAGTATCTGGTTTCTAGCCAGAACCAGTTCCCCAACAAGATTCATCAGCCGATCGAGGATATCCACATCCACACGAATGCTGGAATCCGCCACACCCCGGGTTTCTTTACGCCGGTCTGTAGTAGCGCGTTTGTCTCCATTCTTGGCTATATGTTCTGCCTCTTCCGCCGAAGGAGCCTTCCTGCGATCCTTTTTATCCTCTGCGGCAACGAATTTTTTGGGCTCTTCTTTTTTCTCTTCCGCAGGCTTGGAAGCAGGTGCGGAAGTTGCCACTTCGGCACAACCTGCATCGGTCAGCAGTTTACCCAGGGTATCCACCAGTTTTGAATAGTCCACATCCCCTTCGTCACGATCCTTCTCAATACAGTCCAGCATTTGCCGGATAGCATCCACCATTGCCAACAGGGCACTGGTTCTTGGAGGATTCAAAGCCAGATCACCATCCCGAAGTTTACCCAACAGGTTTTCTCCAACATGGGCAACTCTTTCCAGTTTGTGCAAGCCAATAAAACCGCAGGTACCTTTTATGGTATGGATGGTCCTGAAAATGCTGGAAAGGATTTCTGTATTGCCGGGGTCCTGCTCCAGTTCAATGAGGTCTTTATCAAGGCGATCCAGATTCTCATAACTCTCTACCAGAAACTCGTTGACGATAGGTTCCATATCCTCGTCAATTTCAGCAGAAGGCTTGACAGGTTCAGGAGCCGGTTCTTCCTGTTTCGTTTCGACAGCAACTTCTTCCTTCGTTTCCGCAACAGGGGGAACTGCCTCGGCCGCTCCATCATCCGTTTGCAACCGGGTCAAAGTTTCAACCAGACCGGAATAATCCACACTGCCTTCATTTTGATCATTTTCGATGCAGGAAAGCATCTGACGAATGGCATCCACCATAGCCAGAAGAGCACTGGTTCGGGCGGGACTCAATTTCAGTTCGCCATCCCGCAACTTCCCCAACAGGTTTTCACCAATATGCGCCACAGATTCCAGTTTGTTGAAACCGATGAAGCCACAGGTGCCTTTTATGGTATGGATGGTCCTGAAAATGCTGGAGAGAATGTTTATG
Organism: Nitrospina sp.; assembly: GCA_018653085.1. Taxonomy (GTDB): domain Bacteria; phylum Nitrospinota; class Nitrospinia; order Nitrospinales; family VA-1; genus LS-NOB. The sequence goes on along the minus strand of JABIAY010000057.1, from coordinate 12,288 downwards.
TCACCAGGGTCCTGCTCCAAATCAACCAGATCTTGGTCCAACTGGTCCAGGTTTTCATAGCTTTCGACCAGGAACTCATTGACGATTTCACCCATTCCGTCACCCTGATCTGATTCGCTACCATCAGTCGGGTCAGGAGCAACCGGTTCTTCTTTATTTGAATCGTTCATTTATATGACCTCAGTTCGACAGGCTTTTAATAATTCAAAAGGGGAACCCTAATTCAGCACTAATTTTCTCTTGGGAAAAACTCAACTTCCCGGCTTTCTACCAACCAGTTCCCCCGATTTAGCTCCAGCCACCTTCAGCATGAAATGTCCCTCTGCCATTGAAAAGCTGAGCTTCTCTAAAGGCAGGCCTCTGGGTAGCAAGGGTTCTACATCGTGACCACGCATGATCGTTGGCAATGACATGGTTACTTTAAAATCTTCCTTGGACATCCTGGCAACAATATCCCCGGCTAAAACATTTGCCAGTTCTCCAACCACATCCCCCATATCAGGGCTGTCATAATCTATGTCAAAACCACAAAACTTGGAAGCCATGGCAATTGCCGAATCTTTGGGAAGAGCCAGCATGATGATATAGTTCACATCCCCCATGAACGAAATGATTCCCACCACTCCATCCCCGAGACTTTTCCCATTCTCGCCACCTTCAAACTTGGGCTCCGCTCCGAAAATTGTGTTGAATATGGACAGTATCGAGTCCCGGCTCACATCCGTCAACACACTCGGCATTTTCCCATCGCTGAAATTAATTGTTGCCATGAATAGTTCCTCTTCTTTTGGAATGAAATCCTGGTTCCACTAAGTAACCTTAAACATCTCTAAGTTTAGAATTTTATTGCCTTAATTTTTTCTTCCAACTGAACCGCGTTAAAGGGCTTCACGATATACTGACTGACACCAGCCTGTACAGCTTCCATGATCTTTTCCTTATCTGCTTCGGAAGTGACCATAATAAAGGCAATCCCCTTTAAACTATCATCGGCGCGAACGGCTTTTAAGAATTCCAAACCCGTCATATTTGGCATATTCCAATCCGACACAATCAGGTCCAGTGGCGCTTCGCCGGCTTTTTTCAGACCTGCAGCCCCATCCTCGGCCTCGGTAAGATCGGCAAAACCCAATTCCTTCAAGTTCTTTTTAATAATTTGCCGCATTACGGCTGAGTCATCGACCACCAGCACTTTTTTCCCTTCATACCCCATAACGTTTTTTCCTTTTCATACAAAAAAGTTGAAACTACCCCCCCGGATAATCCCGGAACGCGTTAAACCTGAACCTTAAAATCAGCCCCTAGTTTGGTGTATAACTAAGTATAAGTATATACACCCCTAATGTAAAGTTTTTATTAAGACTCTGTCAAGATTGCGTCAAAACAAGCTCTTTGAATGCAAATTCAATATACTATATCTAAACTTTACAGTCTAATATGCCCCCTCCAATTCCTCAACGTTTTCATACAAAGTATCTCGCTCTACAGGCTTTCTTCCAGACTGTGTAATCATGTGAATGATTTGATCCTTATGAAAAACCTGATCTGTGGCCGCACCGGCGGCATGAACGATCTTCTCTTCGACAACCGTTCCATCCATATCATCCGCCCCAAAAGACTGGGCCAACTGGGCTATTTTAGGTGTGATCATGATCCAGAATGCTTTCATATGTGGAAAATTATCCAGCATCAATCTTGAAACCGCTAGCGCCCTGAGATCCAATTGCCCCGGTGTAGTTTTTAAAAAATCTAACACGGTGTTTTCCGGGTGAAACGCTAACGGAATAAATGTCACAAAACCATGAGTCCGGTCCTGCAATTCACGCAGGCGCACCAGATGGTCCGATCTTTCTTCTGCGGTTTCCAAATGTCCATAAAGCATAGTGGCATTGCTTTTTAGTCCGGCAAGATGGGCCGTTTCATGAACCCGCAACCAACCTTCGCCATCGATCTTCTCGCCGCAAATTTTTCGACGCACCCGTTTGGCAAAAATCTCCGCACCGCCGCCTGGGATAGAACCCAAACCAGCCTGCTTTAATTTTTCCAGCGTGTCTTTTAGAGGAAGCTTCGCCAGATGGGAAAAGTATTCCACCTCCACAGCTGTAAACGCCTGTATATGAACCAACGGGAAGCGTTCTTTTAATCCTTCCAGCAGTTCGAGATAATATCCAAACGGAAGGTCCGGATGCAGTCCACCCACGATATGAAATTCACTGACGTCTCCACCATTATATTTCTCCGCATCCGAAAAAATATCCTGCAATGACTTTTCATAAGCATCAGGGTGATCCGCCTTGACTCCAAAAGCACAAAACTGACAACTGTGAATACAAATATTAGTCGGATTGATATGCCGGTTGTGAATAAAATAGGTTTTGTCCCCGTTCAACCTTTCCCGCACCAGATTGGCCATATACCCCACACCCAGCAAATCAGGAGTTTGCCAAAGGGTGACTCCATCCTCATAGGAAAGGCGGAGCCCTGCCTTCACTTTTTCAAAAACAGGTTTCAATGTTGAATCTTCAAACTCAAAAAGCATCTGTAAAACTCCAAAAAATGAGAAGTTTTGCATTATAACCTAATCTATTCCCAGAGGAACAAAACGCGCAACCCAGTAACTTCGATTCCTTAAATAGGAAAACCCACTCTTTCTTCTCCATATCCTGGCAAAGTATCAATGCCTTGCCCTTAAGCATTGGTATTAGCAAGGTTCATGCCCAAACACCATCAAAACATTAACTCACTAATTTATAAAGTGTTACAAGATGAGTGCCCTAAATGCCCGGCAGATTTTTGCCAACTATTTTTTACCAAACCGAGAATAATGTAAATATTTTTTACAACTAAACAGTTGTCGCTAAGACAGGCCTTTTCGGTTTTCCATTTGGGGCTATGCTAAAATGAGTTGAATGAAGAGTAGATTGCCGTTTAGTCAAGAGAAGAGGGAAGAAACTATGGGTCGCATCATTACAGCAACATTGGCATTAATAGTCGCCTTCTCCCTGCCTGTTTCTGCAATCAGCGCGGAGAAGCACGGCGGAGACATCTGGTTTAAGGATACTAAAAAGTTTGCGCCGGCTATTTTCAGTCACGACAAACACAGTCAGGCTGGCAATCAATGCACAGACTGCCATGACAGCATTTTTCAAAAAAAAACCGGCAGTTCAGATTCGGATAAAGCCCTGAATAAACGAAGCATGAAAAGAGGCAAGTTCTGCGGAGCCTGTCATGACGGGGAAAAGGCCTTCAGTGTCAAGAAATCATGCAAAAAATGCCATGTCAAACCTTGAATTTGTTATTCACAACTAGATGCCCAAACCTCATCTCTTCAGAGTAGCATTCCTGGTGTTTTTGTCCTCCCTTCTGGCAGTTGAAGCCTTCTGTCAACCCCGAAATATTGACCATAACTATTCCGTGGCAATTGCGCCGCTAAAGGATCAGGAAAAAAACAACTACCGCCTGAAGATAATTCAACCTTATGCTTTCAGCCTGAAGACCCTGCAAAGATTCATGCAGTCATTGGCTTATCAGGAGCGCAAAGTTTCATGGTCCTCGAAAAAAAGGGTGTTTTCCTCAAGCGATGTAGAGGTCCTCGCGCCCAGGATCAAACAGCAATTCGCCCTGGCCAGTAAAAATCATCGCGTTATCTACCAAATCAAAAATCGTCAAGGGAAAACCCTGCTGAAAGGGGACACCTTTTTAACAAGCCAGGGAATGAACTGGAGAATCACAACACTCAAACGCTCTAAACGTAAAATAGGTGACTTCAGCATTGCGGGAGACTCATGGAGATTGGTTCCTTTGAGCGGGCAAAAACATAAAAACCATGAGCGCCAAAAAAATCTGATTCAGGACATGACCAATTGGGTCCTGTTCACCAGTTTCCATCCCAACCCAAAACATGTGCTTAAGGAACCCCAACAGAAAGATGGCGCTAACGTAAAAGAGAGGCTGAAGGTTTTAGAGGAGTTGAAACGGGAAGAATTGATCAGTAAAGAAGAATATGAGAAAAAACGCCGGGAAATTTTAAACAGCCTTTAAAAAAAAACCTCCCTACCCCGACCGGGGAAGGGAGGCAAACTCTACTGCAAATCAGAACATGGTGCGAATCTCAAAAGCCGCCTCATGGTTCACAGTGTTTTCATTAAGGTCCAACCTCACCGCCAACCCTGCCTTGAAATTGTCCCTGAGAAAGTACCAGACAGAGGGGGATATCCTGTCCTTCTCAATAGCGGGAAGATCGCTGGAGTTTACATTGTCATATTGCAGAATGTACCACCAGTCATAATCCCGGTATCCAGCGATGATAGTGAAACCGTCAAAGTCAGTCTCCACTGCGCTGGCGGCAAGAGTCCCGTTTTCATCATTTCCGGACTGATAAACAGCCTGGATATCCAGGTTTTCGTTGTAGCGGATATTAGTGGAGAACGTGTGCCGGTAAAACCTGTTGGTGATTTGTGCTGTTGAGGTGCTAATGTTATCTGTCCCCTGGTAAAAATGGTAACCGACACTGCTACCGACAAAGGCACTTTTAGCGGTCTCCGGAAGTTCAGCCTTGAACCCAAGCCAGTAATTCTTAGAACTGTCTGTGTCTGTAGCATCCTTCCCATTGTCGATCCCGGCAAACCAGGTCCAGGGCCCTTTATAACCGTAATATTGCAAACCAGGTCGATCCGTTCGAACATTGATAGCGTTCTCACTCGATGACGTTCCGGGAGAGGAATTGACATTCATTACATCCGACTTGGCCCATTGACGAAGCCGGTCGGAAAGCGGAGTAAAGTCCACCGGAGATATTCGCCCCACCTGAAAGTTCACATAGGTTCCATAAAGGTTGTGGAACCCCAGGTGATACCAATTGAATAAACTGCTATCAACGGTAAACTCCTGCTCAATGAATATGGAAACATTCTTGAAGAGGGAACCCGCAACAAAAAACTGCAACCATTTGGTGTTTCCCACCGTCAACTGATCATCGAGTTGATTGTTTCTGGTTAAGCTGTTGCTCTCAAATTTTAAAGGAGTCAAGCTCAACCGGGCTCCCAACCAGTTGCCAACCTCATCGATAACCAATTGATCAGAAATCTCTTCTTTACCTTCTTTATCACCATCAGGAGGTCCGCCCGGCCACTGGAAACCATTCTTCATAAACTGTTCACCAAAATGATTCAAGCGGGGAAAAGCTACATGGCAGGTACTGCATTCCACTTTATATTTACGCGACCATTGCGAAACCGCTTCGGCATCTTTTACCGGAACAAGAAGAAGGGCCAGCGAAAGTAAAATCATCACAGCCAACATCTTCACCAAAAAACCATCCACCCCTCTCCTGCCATGAAGTTCACTCATCTCATTTACCTCCGTAAACTTTTAGAGTTACAAGCCCGGCATCACACCCCTTAGGTGAAACCGACTCCATCACCGCCCTAACAAACTCAGGGCTCTACTTATAAGGTCTTATTTGATATAAAATATTCCATAAACACGCCCTGATTTTTTGTAAAAAAAAGACTCTCCAGAATCTGGAAAGTCTAACCCCCCTTATCAGGGGGGAACTGTACAATGTTGATTAAACCGAGCTAACCGGTCGCTAGCAAAAAAAAGCGATTGCACATCGGCCCCACGCCTAGTGGTGGCGCCGGCTTACTGTGCATAGCGTTTTTTAAATTCTTCGGCGGCCGCTTTTCTTCGGGCCTTTTCATCTCCGGTCATTTTCCCAAGGAACCACATATGCTCCTCACGGTTCAGGATCGAATCCAGTTCCGCCAGAACCACTTTTGCCGCCTTGGCCACATCCCCTCCCTGACGGATCCTATCCTCGCAGGCTTCGCGCACCTCAGGCACAAAATGTATGTAGAACCTCTCGGCCACTTCAAAAAAACCATGCCATTGCGTGTAGTCCGGAGCCATCATGGAAGCCCCATGACGCGCACGTCTGCCTTCGTGATGCCAAAGGTAAAAATAGGTCCACTCCAACTTTTCATCAAAGTTGGTAGAGGTCAGCACGCCTCCCGCTTTCATCATCTTGATGATGGCTGTGGCGGGCTTGCCATATTTTTCATTATATAAATTGATCGCCGAGTCAAACTGCAGATAAAAACCGTCCACATAATTTTCCGAATGACACTTCGAGCAGACCGCTTTCATATTGTCCCTTCTGTCCTCCCAGGACACGACCTGTTCCCCTGCCTTAATCGCCTTGGCATCTATTTTTTCCGAGATCGGCGGACGCAGGTTCCAGGAGATCCTCATGCCGACATCATGAGTCACCGGCAATTCTTCCGTCGCACTCATATGGCAGGTCGCGCAAGTCGGTGCGGCGGAATACTCAATGCCTGCCCTCCAGGGCTGGGCAGACAGATTCATATCCTGCTTGAATGCTTTGAAGGCAATGCCGTGTTTGGACTCCTCATAAATTTCTTTTTGTGGATGATCCGGGCCCATATGACATTTGCCGCAACTATCCGGCTGGCGGGAGACCACCACCGAAAACCGGTGCCGGGAGTGGCAAGCAGAACAGGAGCCCTTACTGCCATCCGGGTTAATCCTTCCGATACCCGTATTGGGCCAGGTAGCAGGGTCGGGCCGTCCATCAGCCATAATTTTAACTACCGAACCGTGGCATTGCCAGCAACCGTTGATGGCCACAGGGGACTGCCCATTCAGCGAAAGCCGACCCATATCGCCTTCTATCACTTCGGCCAGAACATTATCCAGGGAACCAATAATTTTCCCGGCATCCGCATGGTGGGAAGCCTGAAACTGTTCGTTCTCATCGGCGTGGCACTTCGAGCAATCTTTAGGGGAAACCACCACTGCGACCAAAGTTCCTTCATGCTCCCAGGCATCCGCATCGGTAGATTCTGCGGCATGACACTCTACACAGCCCACTCCCTTCAAGGCATGTTTAGAGTCTCTCCACTGCTCTACTAGGGAAGGGCTGGTGACGGTATGGCAGTCCACACAGTTTTCACTGGTAGCTGAGACCTTTATATAGGCCTTTTTGCCCAATACCCGCTTATTGCTTTCAATGCCGCCCACAATTAAAAGGGCGCCCATAAAAAACAGCCCGATGACCGCGATCACTATTTTTTTTGTATTGAGAGACATGGTTCCCCACTTTCTGACTTTCTGGCCCGTCAGTTATTGTTCATACCAGCGCTTCCCAAACTGTCAAAATCAGGTAAAAGGTAAAACCTAAAAACCCGATCCAGACACTCAGTTCCGCCCTGGGAAATTTACTTTCGAAAACTTTATCAATGAACGGCCATGCAATGATGAGTCCCACAAAAAATATCTGGCCGACTATACCAATATAGACATTCGTCAATTTCAGCCAACGAAACGACGCGAAAAAATACCATTCCGGCTTAATATGTTCCGGCGTTATCAACGGGTCTGCCCTGTCACCCAAACCCGCCGGAAAAATAACGGACATCATGGTCAACAGATATAAAATCAGTATTGCAAGCATGGCCTCTGTAAGAACATGGTCAGGAAAAAGCGGAAAGGTTCTATGCCTCGATCTTCTTTCTCCTTCAAACTCAAACTGAGTCACCCCGTTTAAGCGGACAAATACAATATGAAGCACCACCAACCCGATCAGCAACGCGGGAAATATGACTACATGTAAAGCAAAAAACCGGGTCAGAGTGTTTCCTGAAACTTCCGGGCCACCACGGATAAAATCGGCGGCAAGCGGACCGACAACCGGGGTACTTGCGGCAATTTCTGTTCCCACCATCGCCGCCCAATAAGAAAGCTGATCATAAATGAGCGAGTAACCAGTAAAAGCCAGTCCTAAAGTGACAAACAAGATGACCACCCCTACCATCCAGTTCAGTTCCCGGGGTTTCCGGTATGCGCCAGTGAAAAAAACACGAGACATATGCAACATGACCGTCACAATCATTAATTCCGAGGCCCATTTATGCAGGCTTCGCACATACCAGCCAAACGCCACCTCGTTCGTGATCTTGTCCACACTCTCGTAAGCCTGCTCAGGTGTGGGAACATAATGAAACAAGAGAAAAACTCCCGTGACGATTTGAATGACAAACAAGATGGCGGGTGTGCCACCCAACGCAAACCACCAATGCTTCAAATGATTGGGGACCGGTTCGTTGGTAAGAGATTTCATCTCCTCCACATCAACAGGGAACCTTTCCTTGACCCAATCGACCACCCTTGCGAATTTGAGTTCTTTAAACATGGACTTCATCCACATAAATATAGACACCCTGCCCCACCACCTCCACCTTGTAGGTTGTGAGTGGAGCAGGCGGTGGACCCTTGACTACATTGCCTCTTTCATCAAAAAATCCGTCATGACAGGGACAAAAAAACAGCCTCTCACGCTCTTTCCAGAACACCTGACAACCCAAATGCGTGCACTTGGTGGAAAGCGCGATGAACTCATCCCCGGTATTGACAATATTCAGTTTTTGTCCTTTGAGATCGGTGAAGGAAGTGCTTTTTCCGGGAGGAATCTGCCGGACATCGCCGACATAGAGTTTGCGGCTGACTTTGACGTTGGAGACAGGAAAAAGGAAACGAACAAAATAGGAAGCCATCAGGGCAATTCCGGAAAGCAGGCTGACCCCCATCAACGCGTTAATAAAAAACGCACGCCTGCTCATCGAGGGACTCCCCTGTTCTTCTCTCAAGCATTTAGACAAGAAAAGCTCCCTAAGTTTGACTTTTAATAAAGCTCAGTAGGAAAGATACAAGAAAAGCCTGATCTATTCCATACTTTTACGAGCTTTTATTCGGGAAAGCATCAACTCTTCAAACCCAAACGCAGTCCACGACAACGAATATCATCAGTCCGATACTTATGATGCCGTTGACGTTGAAGAAAGCCATGTTCACTTTCGACAAATCGTCTTTTTTGATCAGCGAATGTTCGTAAACCAATAGACCCGTCACCAACGCCACCCCCGTCAAATAGACCCCGCCTAAAAGAACTGTGGGTTCCAATAAGACCAGCAAAAAAACCACCATCGCCATATGCGAGGCAAGGGCCATCTTCAACGCTGTTTCAATTCCGAACCGCTCGGGGATGGAGTGCAGTCGGTTGACCCTGTCCGCTTCAACATCCATGCAGGCATAAAGAATATCGAATCCGATCAGCCAGAAAACCACTGCCGCCCCCAACAAAAGTGACGCGAAAGAAATTTCCTCACGGATGGCGACCCAGGCTCCGACCGGAGCAATAGAGATGGCGAGTCCCAACCAGAAATGCGAAAACGCGGTGAAGCGTTTGGTCAACGAATAAAAAAATACGATGGCCAACGCCACCGGAGAAAGATAAAACGCCAGTGAGTTCAGCATCCACGCCGAAAAAATAAACAAAGCGGAAGAGGCAACAAGAAACAGGGCATAATTGCTAACACTGATCTTTCCTGATGGGAGTGCCCGATCTTCAGTGCGCGGGTTTTCCTTATCAAACCGGGCATCGACAATGCGGTTGAACGCCATTGCCGCACTTCTCGCGCCCACCATGCAAACAACGATCCACACCAGCTTTTCCATCTCCGGCAGTCCCCCTGCGGCCAGAAACGCACTCATCACCGCGAACGGCAAGGCGAACACCGTGTGCTGGATCTTGATGTCGGAAAAAATGATGGCAAGTTTAGTGGGCAAAACACTTTACTCTTAAAGTTATTGCTAGTCGGGTCCAGCGTCACGCTGGTTGCTCTCTGCCTCCGGCGGCTCGCCGGTATGATACAGTGTCGGTCATCAAATTCAAAAACTATACGCGCATGAACAATTATAAAAGACTTCTGGTATTACTTGAGCCTTACAAAAGGGCCTTGATCTTTGGTGCGATCTGTCTAGTCATCGCTTCCGTAACCAATCTTGCGGTACCGCTGTACATCAAAAAGCTGGTGGATGTGGTCATGGTTGAAAAAAATATGGCCTTGATGAACAGCCTCACGCTCAGCATTGCCGGGTTGTTCCTGATCCAGCTCATCTTTTCCACGGTGCATAACTACCTGTTTGACCTGACCGAAAAACGTGCCATCACCGATTTTCGCATAAAACTGTTCCGGCATTTGCACACTCTCTCGCTCAGTTTTTTCGTCAAACGGCGCACCGGGGAAATCGTCTCGCGCATGACCAACGATATCACCACCATCGAAAACATCGTCACCGACCTGCCTGCCACCTTGCTCCAGCAATCCATTCGCCTGTTTGGCGGCATCATCATTATCACTTATATGAACTGGAAGCTGACCGGACTGATACTGGTGCTGGCCCCGGTCCTTGTATTATTCGCGCGCACCTTTGGACGCAGACTGAAAAAACTCTCCACCGAAATTCAGGACAAACTGGCGGTTTCCACAACCATTCTGGAAGAAAATATCTCCTGCATTCAAGTAGTGAAGTCTTTTGTCCGGGAAAAACTGGAAAACGAGCGTTTCGGTGCGGCGTTAGAAGACAGTTATCAGTCGGCTAAAAAGCGCGTCATTATTTCTTCTTTCTTCGGACCCAGCATTGGCTTCATCGCATTTTCCACTTCGCTCATCCTGCTCTGGTATGGCGGACGAGAAGTGATCCTGGGAGCCATCAGTCCGGGTGAACTCATCGCCTTCATTCTTTACGCCACCATCATAGCAGGACCAATGGGAAGCTTCGCCCGACTGTATGCCCGGGTGCAGGAAGGCATTGGCGCCAGCACACGTGTCTTTGAAATTCTCGATATGAAAGGAGAAGTGCGCGACACACCAGAGGCCAAAGCCATCGCAAAATTATCCGGTAAAGTCGAGTTTGACGATGTCCACTTTCATTACCGGGAAGATCAGGAAATAATAAAGGGCATCCGTTTTACGGTGGAGCCAGGGCAAACCGTGGCGCTGGTTGGCCCCAGTGGTGCAGGCAAAACCACCCTCATGCAACTCCTGCACCGGTTTTACGATCCGGTGTCAGGAGAAATTCGTGTAGACGGTATCCCGCTCAAGAGTGTGCAACTGGCCAGCTATTGGAACCAGATCGGCATCGTGCCGCAGGAAACTATTCTGTTTGGCGGCACCATTCTGGAGAATATTGAATACGCGAAACCCGGCGCAACAAAAGAAGAGATTATTACAGCGGCGAAAGCGGCGAACGCGCACAACTTCATCATGGAGTGTCCGGATGAATATGAAACCGTCGTCGGCGAAAAAGGCATTCGGCTTTCGGCAGGACAAAGACAGCGCATCGCCATCGCCCGGGCGATCTTGAAGGACCCGCATATCCTTATACTTGACGAAGCCACCTCGGCACTCGATAACGAGTCGGAGCTGTTAATTCAGGATGCGTTGGAACGGTTGATGAAAAACAGAACTTCGTTCATCATTGCGCATCGGCTGTCCACCATCCATAACGCAGACCACATCATCGTTCTCGATAAAGGGCAGGTCGTTGAAAGTGGCAACCACGGCCAGCTTATGGAGAAAGAAGGTCTGTACCACAAACTCTATACTCTCAAAAGCTTACAACTGACCGCCAGCGTGACGCTGGACTCTAATGAGCAATAGCTTTTACTCGCTAACAAAAGGTGATCTCGGGGTGGGGTATCAAATATTCCCTCTTCGCGTTCTTTGCGTCTTGGCGGTGAAAAAAGATTTTCCGCACCCCGCAATAATATTTCACCCCATATATAGTGGTGTATTTCTACTTCGATGACTAAATACAGGATTATTCGGGGAGGAAATTTTTCGTTCATGCCCCAAAAAAAGCCTTTTTTACCGTCAAAGGGACATTGTTTTTAAGGCCTTTATTGGAAAAGAAAAAAAATAATCATTTTTTTTAAAATAAATGTTGCTTTTAATCTTTTCAGGAACTATTATTACCGAGTTAGACAAATTTGCCTGAAAATCTTTATCTGAAAGCTTTTTCCGGGGAAAAAATTTGGAAAAGGCTATCACATAGAGATTTCTTCGCTTTTTTTCAGTAAATCAGTTGACTTTATATCCAGGTTGCGTACACTGTTGCGCTTTTTGGAATTTGCTCTTTGAAAATTGAATAGGTGTCAAAAGATGTTGCGGGTCTAGCAACAATTACTTTGATTTAAATGATTTACAGTTTGGATTAAGTTTTTCATGTTTTTATAACTGGAGAGTTTGATCCTGGCTCAGAACGAACGCTGGCGGCGTGCCTAACACATGCAAGTCGAACGAGAAAGTTTCCTTCGGGAAACCGGTAAAGTGGCGCAAGGGTGAGTAACACGTGAATAATCTGCCTACGAATTCGGGATAACTTGACGAAAGTTGTGCTAATACCGAATAAGACCACGTCTCTTAT
>JABIAY010000064.1 GCA_018653085.1 Nitrospina sp. | reverse complement strand
GTTTTCAACTATATCGAGATGTTCTATAATCCAAAACGAAAGCATGGCAAGAATGGGATGCTGTCACCCATAGACTTCGAACGACAGCAAAACATGAAACTACGAAGTGTCTAGAAAATCAGGGGCGCATCAATACTTGGATAATCTGAATTCCCATTCCTTTAGGTGAACCTTAACTTCTTTTTCAAGGTGCGAATATAATTCCTCTGTATCCATAATTATGCTTTGGATTGAATTTTTAAACTTTGGACTTTGTATATATTCTAAAACACCTTCAATAGCTTGTTTTCTTTTACCTACGCTTAATTTTAACTTGGACAAGCTAATTAATTGATCTCGCAAGATTGAAACTAAAGCCAACGTGCCCGCTGGATGAATGATAATGACTTTCTTTTCAACCAAAAAACCAAAATCATCCTTCGGTCTTTTGGCATTGGTTACTAGTAATCCATAATCAGCATTTCGCTGTTGTTTTGCCAATAGCGTTTGGGTTATATGTTTGTTGTTAAATTTAGCTACCCTCTTTAACTCATACACAATAATCCCAATATTATTCCCTCTATCCATTACCGAATGGACAATATCTCCTCCTTTTCCGGTATGTTCAAATTTGTCACCGGGAAATTCTTTTTTGAGTTTTCCCAAAAAGGTTTTTTCTTCCAGAAGCCCTAACATTTGAGGGGTTTGATTTTTTTCAAGTTGCTCCTGAAGCCTTTTACATTGCTTTTCGCTTGCCTCTAATTCCTTTTTACTTTTCGCCTGTAAAGAGATGAATTGTTTATTAAGTTTCCCATTCCTATCATTTATAATTCGCTCTCTCTTTTCCATCTGACCGATTTCTTTTGCCAGTTTTTTCCTTTCTTTATCTATACTTTTTCTTGCAGATAGTTCAATTTGGGTTTTAAGCCCCTGCGTAATCTTTCTTTGGTTGGCTTTTTCTTCCTTTTTTATTCGGTCAATTGAGGACAATAATTTCTTATCATATTTTTTTTCTATTAATTTTATTTCATTCTTTATAGACTGTTTCTCTCTTTTAATAGCTCTTTCAGCTATTATTTTTTGCTTTTGTAATTCCTTTTCAGATTTTTCCCGTTCCTTAGCGAGGATCTCTTTTTTTTCATCTTTATGTTGTTTAAGTAGTTTCTTTTCTCGCTGCTCAAGTTGCTTCTCCTTCTTCTTCAACACAGCTAAATGCTTTTCCTTTTCTTTCCAAATCCCAGTTATTTTTTCATAAAGGGCTTTACTTACTTCTTGTTCGCATAATGGGCAATATTGAGACATTTTATTGATCCTATTAAGGGGCCTTAAGGGTTAAGGGGTCAAGTCCACTATTGACTATAAGTTGGGCTCTTCCTCTGGCCTTACCCTTCGACATAGCTCAGGATGACAGGTAATAAGGATATCACAAACCCTGGGTTGCCGCGTTTCACTCGCAATGACGGCGACTCCTTCGAGAGCCTCAGGATGACAGCTAGACCAACCCTCCTAGTACCCCTTTGGGGCACGAAGTAGCGAAAAGCAGAAGTCAGCCAACCCTCCCCACGCCCCTCCCTATGAAGGGAGGGGATATAAAAGTATTGCGCTTGATGACATTGCCTGCTTCACGGGCAATGCAGTGCTGGCCCTGCGCCCAGCAGCCAGTAGCGGTTGGATTTTTTTTCTACTGTCAGGGAACAGCCTAATGCGTGGGAAAGGGTTTTCGTGTTCAGCATCTCATCCTTCTTGCCTTGCGCGACAATTTTTCCGCCTTTGAGGAAAAGCACGTGGGTGATGCAAGGCATGATTTCTTCAATCCGGTGAGTCACGTAGATCATGCTGGTGTGTGACAGTTTTTCCAGTGTTTGCAGGAACCGTTCGCGTGTGGGGATGTCGAGACCCGCGCAGGGTTCATCGAGGATCAACAGTTTCGTACGATGGACCATTGCCCGGGCCAGTAAAACCCGCCGGGCTTCTCCATAAGACATTTGCCGAAACGAGGTGGTGCTCAAGTTTTCGATTCCGAGATGGGCCATGGCTTCGAGTGCGGACTCTTTTTGAGCTGGCGTGACCGACTCGTGGAGTCCAATGGACGAGAAAAATCCCGAGGCCACCACTTCCCAGCCCAGTGCCGGGCGGTCATAATTGGTCTGGTATTCCGCCGATACATAACCCAGCTTTGCGCGCACCTCCAGGAGCGGAGTGTGTTCTAGCTTGCCAAACCAATGGACCTGACCTCCGTATACCGGGATGAGTTCGCCGAAGACCAGTTTCATCAATGTGGTCTTCCCGGAACCGTTGTTGCCGACCACAGCCCAGTTTTCACCTTCGTTCATGGTCCAGCTCAAAGACTTGAGAGCCTGATGGCCACCAACGTATACATCCGCATTTTTAATCTGGACCAGAAAATTTTTCATAAGGGTATCTCTATTGAAGGGAGCTTTGCGTAACCCCGAGATCCTTCGACAAGCTCAGGATGACACCCCAAAAACCCTCGTAGTCGTCATGCTGAGGCTTTCGTGATATTTTTCGCTAGCCTTCGTGCCCCGAAGGGGTAGACCCAGGGTATTTCTGGATTGCTTCGTTGGCTTCGCCGCCTCGCAAAGACGACTTATGCAAAGCTTTCCCTTAGCAGAGGAAGTACCCGTGCCGGGCATGAAAGCTAAGGATGAGGGCATCACAAATATCACGTGCACTTTGGGTCCAGCGTCACGCTGGCGCCCAGTAGTTCTACCACTGGTTCATCACCATAATACTGGATGATATTGAGTGCCGCATAGTCCTGTTTGACCCGGAAAATCCTTTTTATGGGTATCTCCAACAAGTGGGAGAGAATCACCCGGTTCACACCTCCGTGGCAAACCAGGGCAATCTGTTCATTGGGGTGTTGCGCAATAATTTTCTCAAACCGGGGAATCACTCTCTCCTGCAGTTGCAGAAACGTCTCCCCGCCGTTTACATGGAACGCCTCGATATTTTTCATACGTTCTTCCAGCTGGTTAGGGTACTTCTTTTCCACATCAGAAATGCTCAATCCCTCCCAGTCTCCAAAACAAAGCTCTCTCAATTCAGGATAGGTTACAGGTTCAAGTTGATGCGGTTCCCCCAATAGTCGGGCACTGCTTTGGGTTCGTTCAAGGTCGCTGGAATAGATGGCTTTGAAGGGCTCATCCTTTAGAGCCTGAGCCCATTCTTTGAACTGGTTTTCCCCTTTCGCCGAAAGCCCAACATCGAAATGTCCGTTGAAGCAGACTTCTTTTGAGTTTGCGGTTTCACCGTGACGGAAGAGATAGACCCGGCAGGATGGGTTTTCATTCATGATTCGGATTCATTCGAGGTTATTGAGGTGAGCACAAAAAAAGGCAAAAAAAAATGACAAGCCCATAGGGCTTGTCATTATTTTCAATATTTTTTATTCAGGATTAATGGCCACTCCCGCCGCCAGACCCTGAACTCCAAAGGTAGAAGAAATCAAGTCCTTGAACCTTCATCAGCCCGATGTTAATCAGGAAGTAATAACCCCCCATACAGGCCAAAGCAATGATAAACCAGATAACAGACTTTGGTGAGATAAACTTTTTTTGTTCGTCAGCCGCAAAATCGTTCATATTTTCTTAAACTCCCCCAAAAAAATTAATGATCGGATTTCTCTTTTCAAGAAATTACCGCCAAACGGATGCAAACCAATAGAAGAACCATAAAGAGAAAATAATGGTTCCGATATAAATCAGGGGTCCTGCCTTTTCCTTAATCTTGTCTAAATCCATTGTCTGCTCCGGAAAAAATTAAATTAACTCGCTATTCAAAAAATTTATTCTTGACAGTTTTAAAATCTGAATGATAGGGTATATCTCTTTTATTTCAAAGAAAAAAATTCACCTTTTGAGGTTTTTCATGGCCAGCAAAGACGGAAAAATTTTCGATACCATCGTTTACATCGGGCTAGGGGTTAACGCGCTAGCCGCCACATACCTCCTCCTCATGTACTTCGAAGTCATATAATCCGGCAAAATTTATCAGGTAAATGGCGGGGTGTCAAGGGCAAAACCCCTTTATTTAAAAGATTTCCCCCTCCGGGCATCATTTCTCCTGCATTTTTCCATTTACTGGATTTTCAGCGGATAAATGACATAGAGCATGAGATAGGTCGCGGTGCTGGTCACCAGGACTAGAGCAAAGATGACCATAGTGACTCGGCCGAGAACCCGGTGCCGTCTCGCCCCCTCTGGAAGCAGTTTTTCGATCAATTTCTCCAGGCTGACCACCAAGGCAACGGTCACGAAAATCAACCCATACGCCACACTGGCTCCAAACGGATTCTGTCGGGTCACCAGTAATAATACCTGAACCAAGGCCCAGCATCCCAGGATGGTGAACAGGACTAGTTTGAATGTCCGGGATTTCATTTTCAATTCCCCGGCTTTCAAGCGGTAATCCCCACCCGTATTTTCACTGGCACGGAATCCCTGTGGAATCATGTAAAAAGCAAGAACCATCCCCAGAGTAACCAGAATGAGATGCGTGGTCAAAACCGGCACAAAAACGTTATTGTAAACGTCATCCGGGCCACCAAAACCTTCCCGGCCTTCAAAGGAGAGAACCCCCAGGCTCCGGGCATAATAGTATGCGACGAAATAAACAATCATCGACACCATGGAAACTAAAATCAGTTTGTGGTGTCGGGTTCCCTGGGCCTTTTTGGCCATCGCCCAGGATCTTAGAAAGAGGAGGGTAAAAACGAGTGCCAGCAGGTAACTGACATCAGCCCCTATCGTTCCCGATGGGGCCAAAAAACCAGGTTGCTCAAGAAGAGTTTTCATGGATAAATCGGATTTCTATTTATATAGAGAAGGGGCACTGCCCGTCAGGAGGGAAAAGTCTGTCAACCTTCCTCTTTGCCTATCAACCAGGTTCCGCCATAAAACTCGGAAACACCGATCAACGACCAGGTCAGCAGGGGTTCCATACTCATCTGGGTAAAGAACATGAAAACCACCACAGAGATGGTAGCCAGACCCACCACTTGCAATGTCCTGCCAAAAAAATACCTTATGGACCCCATAAAGATTTAGCCTTTCGAAGAGACCTTGACCTCTTTATTGGCCGCCATCAATTTGACTAAACTTTCTTTACCAAACTCGCGCATGTTTTCACGAACAACTCCCAACACCACACTGCCCGCCTTGGTAAAAGCGCTGGGAGAATCTGGCATGGAAGAATCGGCCTGGCCACTCATAACTTTCTCGTGCTGTTTGGCCACCACCTTATTGTCAAACAAGTCATCCAGAGGAAACCGATATAGAAGCTTTACATAGTCCCTCTTTTTTTCGGTTTCCTTTCTTGAATCCCAGACTATGTTTTCCATTTCAATCGACTCAGGTTTGCGCTTACCTTTCCCCAGAACTTTTTTGATTTGCTGGAAATAGGATTGCATCGCCTTGGGAGTTTTGACTTCATTCTCCGGAATTTTTGAGCTGATCTCAAATTCAATAGTGTTGTCTTTCAGAGCAGGGCGACTGATTTCGTAGGTGATATTTTCATGGTTAAATCTGCGCCCTTTTTTCGTGGTGTACTCAGACTGCATTTCCTCAACCAGTGCAGAGAGGCCTTCGGCGGCAAATTGATTAAACAACAAACCTTTTAAACTAGGCATTCATTTTTCTCCAAATCAAAATTTTGATCAAAATTAATTACGGTCACAGGCTTCTCCTTCTGTCCTGAAATAGCGCACTGAAACTTATTTTTATCAGAAAAAACCGGGCTTGGGAAGAGCAGTCTTGAGAACCTCGACAATTTCCTCCCTGCTATCAAAACGAGGTCGCGGGCTCCGGTGGGGTCGTGTCAGACAAGGTACCTCCGGCTCTCACAAAGCTACTGGACCCGTTATCCTGATACACATAGCGTATTTTCACACACCCCGCCTCCTTGTTGTCACAATAGAAGCTCAAAAACTGAAACTTGGCAAATTTACCGTTCGCGGTCCGTAATGCGTAGATGTTCTTCTTGGCGGTAAGTTTGTGGGTGAAGTAATTATAATTGTACCATTTTAGCAGGACCGGGTTTTCCGTTTCGGTGCTCGCGGCGATATCCTGAACATAATTCTCCATCGGCACTTCCGCCACCGTGTCAAACTCAACCTCACCCAAATCGAGAAGACCCGCTTCCCCCAACCGGGTTGAAGCACCACCGTTGGATATCACCTTACCCCTTCTGAAAGCCAGATCCCACTCCAGGGATGAGGTGTCCAGAATACGAACCGGCTTGCCACTGGAAAAATCAAAGTACACATAGTCTTTTTCCGAAGAAGCGTTTACCGTTGTCACATGGGTTGTTATTAGATTGGTGACTGGTTTCGGTGCAGGCTCTGCCTTTTCCTCAGGCTTTTTGGCCATTTGACCTTCTTCGGGAAGGTTAACACTGGGGGAATTCAGAAAACCGTCCAAGTCAACCAACTTCGCAGGCAACCAGAAAATACCTACCAAAAGCAGCGAAGCACAGAGGTTGAATAAAAAAATATTCCGCCAGAGCTTTCTTCTTTTGTCTATCTCCGGATTGGACTCCGGAGGAGCGGTTCCATCAAAAGGTTTACTCATTGTTTCAGTTTATTATGAATGGGAGATTTCTATTATAGAGTAGAAAGTTATTACCCCTCCGGGGCACTAAGCTTTGGAGGAATATCACGTGCACTCTGGGTCCAGCGGCTCGCCGGTGGTTATTCGGTTCCGCCCCGGTTTCTAAATTCTTTTAACACAAACTTCATGGCGGAGCGGGTAAAGTCTTTCTTGCTCAGCCAGCGACCCTTATGTTGGTCGAGATGCTGAATGCCCGGCCTTTGGCTCCCAACAAACCGGGCTCCCCACAAAACTTCCCGGGTTCGGGGGTCCACTAAAAATGCTGTGAACTCCAAGCCACTGGCTATGCTTTTCCGAACTTTTCCATGCCGGTCTACATACCTGTCGGTAAACTTTGTGACCGCACCGACCATCACCGCGTCAACCTTATCGCCGACAATCAGCGGCACTATTTCCTCAGTTTCCGAACCAGCCGGACTTTGAGCCACTACGGAACCTGGGGTTTTGACAATTTTAAACCGCGCATCCTCCATCAACTGCGGAGGAATAATATTAGAGTAATTTTTGTTCGCTCTCAATTCCTGATAAGCCTGCCCGGATACAACGTCCCCGGCAGATTCATCTTTAAAAGGCGCAAAGGTCTTGTTTTCAAAGCCCAAAACTCCGATCCTTTGCAGACGGTTAAACCTGTCCTGATTGAACACCTTGCTTTGCACCTGATCTACCGGCGCAATTCTCAACAACTGCATATAAATATCCCGCCTGACATGGGTCGGCAAAGGATGCGGTTCGTTGATTCCATCTGTCAAGTTGGGATAAAGGTCTGGATTCAGCGGAGGCGTACCCTCCCACTTAGGAAATACCCCCGACTGGTTCCCGGCCTGATTTCTGTCAAACCCATCTTCAACGGGAACCGATAATGCGGAAACCGGAAACAACAAAAACACCAAAATCGGTAATAACCGGACTCGAATTCTCATGAATTTCAGCAAGGTCAAAAACCTCCAAAATCAGATTGGAACAAACGATGATCTTCTATATATTATAATTATATATTACCCGGACTGCGAATAAAATAGCAATTCTCGAATAAAAACAATAATCTACCCACTCGGCGTGGGGCCAGTGTGCCATCGCTTTACTTGGCGAGCAGAAAGTCATCTCGGCTCAACGAGTCATTGCCCAGTTGCCCCTGCGGCTAGCAGCCACTCGGCGTGGGGCCAGCGTGCAATAGCTTTTACTGGCTAGCAACGACTCATCTCGGCTTGACGAGTTCTTGCCCAGTTCCCTCCCACGGGAGTGGGCTAGGTACCAGCGTGACGCTGGACTCAATGAGCAATCGCTTTATTTGGCTAGCAGGTAGCTTTGGCGGCTCAACGAGCTTTTGCTCAGTTTACCTATTCCCCCCTGATAAGGGGGGTCAGGGGGGTTAAACATCCCCTGCTAAGGGGCTTATGGATAAACATATCAACCGTGCTTTTGAATGGGTTCCGCCGGATCTGCAACCCTGGGTTCTGGTTTTTCTCATCCTGAGCGCGTTCACCGCCTTTACCCTGAGTGCCTGGCCGAAACTGAGCCTTCTGCTGAAAGCCGGGGAAGAAAACCGGCTGGACCAGCCCTTAAAACGGGTTTTCACCACTCTCTGCATCGCTTTTGGGCAAAAAAAGCTCTTACAACAGGAGCCCAGATCGGGCTGGATGCATGCCTTGATATTCTGGGGATTCCTGATCCTCCTCATCCGTGCCGGCGAGTTTTTTGTTGTCGGCCTGTTCCCACAAATTGATTCTCATTTTTCCAGCACCGCCCCCCTTATCCTGCCCTATTTATGGGTTAAGGATGGCGCGGTCTTCATGGTCACTCTTGCAACTCTCTATGCCCTTTACCGAAGATTGGTGATTAAACCCGACCGCCTCACGCTCTCCGGTGAGGGTCTGCTTATTCTGTGCCTGATACTCGCCATCATGGTCAGTGATGTTTTATTCGACTCGGCCTTTCTGGCTCTCAATCCAGATATTAAAAGTTCCGGGCCCCTTGCCGCCCTTTTCGCTTCCTTTGTGAGCATGTTGGGAAAAGGTTGGACCGGGCATCTGCACAGCCTGGCCTACTGGACGCATGTGTCCGCCATCCTTTCTTTCCTGACGCTTCTTCCACGGAGCAAACACTTTCATATTCTGACAGCCATCCCGAATGTTTTTCTGTCCAACTTGAATCCGGGAAATGGCCTGCATCGAATCAACTTTGAAGATGAAGAAAGCTTTGGGATCACAAAGGTTGAAAATTTTACATGGAAGCAAATGCTGGATCTGCATACCTGCACCCAATGCGGTCGGTGTGACCGGGTCTGCCCGGCACTGGCTACAGGCAAACCGCTTTCGCCGCAACAGTTGACCGTTGACCTGCGCGATCACCTTAACGGCCCGCCCGATATCACCCTGCTCGGCGGAGTAATCTCAGATGAAACCCTCTGGGCCTGCACCACCTGCGGAGCCTGTGAATCCGCCTGCCCGGTAATGATCGAATACGTCGACAAAGTGATCGACCTCAGGCGTGGACTGATCCTGAGTGAAGACCGCTACCCGAAAGAGTTCGAATCCGCTTTCAAATCACTGGAAACCCAGTCCAATCCATGGGGGTTCCCCAAAAACTCACGCTCCGACTGGGCCAGAAGCGAATTGGATGTCCCCATCTGGGACAAAAACAATCCTACAGAGTACCTATATTTTGTCGGGTGCAACGGTTCGTTCGATACACGCGGCAAAAAAATTTCCGAGTCGGTGGTCAAGGCGCTGAAACAGGCGGGAGTCAGCTTTTCCATTCTCGGGAACGATGAAGGTTGCACCGGCGACCCGGCCCGTAGAGCAGGCAACGAATACCTGTTCGACATGCTGGCCAGCAAAAATGCGGGAACCTTTAAGCAGCAAGGTGTGCAAAAAGTCATCACCCATTGCCCGCATTGCCTCAACTCGCTGAAAAACGAGTACCCCGAATTCGGGGCTCATCTGGAAGTGATCCACCATTCTGAATTGCTGGAAACCTTAATAGCTGAAGGAAAGCTATCTACGGGAGAAAAGTCATACGAAAATGTTGTGGTGCATGATTCCTGTTACCTCGGGCGGCATAACGGAGTCTACGATCCGCCCCGCAATGTACTCGCTGAGGGAACAAAAGAAATTCAAGAAGTCGAACAGAGTCGCGAAACCGGAACCTGTTGCGGAGCAGGCGGAGCCCGGTTCCTACTGGAAGAAAATACCGGCACACGTATGAGTCACCACAGGCTCGATGAACTGATGACTACCAATCCCGACACCATTGCCGTGTCCTGCCCCTATTGCGTACTCATGCTGGAAGACGCGGTAAAAGCCAAAGGCCTCAAAGTACAAGTCAAAGATATCGGCGAAATGCTCAATGCGGAGAACCGGTAACTCGCAAGAGGACTTAATTTATAAGAAGCGATTGCCCCATTGGCCAATGCAGTCAAGGAAAGACTTGACCCCTTCACCCCTTCATGACCCCTTCACTTCAGTTAGCCTGAAGTCCTCTCTGCAGGGGTGTCACCGGTTACTTGTTGTGTCCTTTTTTCTTTCCTTTACCTTTACCTTTGCTTTTACCCCTCTTTTTATCTTTCTTGTTCTTTTTACTCTTCTTACTTTTTTCACTCTTTAAACTTTTCTCACTTTTTTTGCTCTTTTCACTTTTCTTGCTCTTATCGCTCTTTAAACTTTTCTCACTTTTTTTACTCTTTTCACTTTTCTTACTCTTTTCACTTTTCTTACTCTTTTTGCTCTTATCGCTGCGAGCAAGTATTATTCTTTCTTTATCCGAGTTGTTGTCATCACCGGTCTTGCTAACCAGAGAATGGCTTGTTCCGTTTTCATTAAGTTTGGACGGGTCCAAATAATTTATAAGATGTGCCCCAGCCATATTGACGAATGAAAATGAAATTAAAACGGAAAATAAAGCGACTTGATAAAAAAACTTTTTCGACACGATTATTTCTCCTTTTAGAATTAGAAAGATTCCACTTTACTCAGCCAAACCCTTCCCCTTTTAAGCAACAAATCAGATCAAAACGATCTTATTTTTGATATCCTTTAATATTAAAGGGTCATTTTATTTTTACAAGCCCAAAATTAAAAAGGGCAAAGCAAATACTATTTATGGAAACCCCCAGCGAAGTTGTCATAAAACACGAAAAATTAATATCCCTCATTTGGGGGATAGTGGTTGGGCTGGTTTTAATTCATATAGCCTTGCAAGCCTGTCATTATTATTTTCAGGAACTTCCATGGCTACTGAGGGAAATTTTTGATGTTGATGAAGAAGAAAGTTTTTCAACCTGGTTTTCAGCAGTCCTGTTACTGACCTGTTCCACACTTCTTTTTTTAATCGCCTTATCCAAAAATAAAGAAACCTATATCCTTCACTGGTATGGACTGGCCCTGGGCTTTTGCATATTATCTATGGATGAAGTGGTTGGAATCCACGAAACGTTTAACACCATTACCGAAGTTGCCTGGACAGTTCCCGCAACCTGGTTAATCTTTCTTTTACTACTGGTCTATTGGAAATTCCTGATTGAACTTCCCCAACCCGCAAAGAAACAATTTTTAATCGCGGGAGCTGTTTACCTAAGCGGAGGGCTGTTAGTGGAGCATCTTGCAGATTATTATGTGGAAGTGTTTGAAATGGATAATTTTGGTTATAACTTAATGACAGCCTTTGAAGAATCTCTGGAAATGGCAGGGGTGGTTCTTTTTATCGACTCCCTTTTAAAATATTTGGCTACAGGAAATTCAGAAACCGTCACAATCAATATCAAATTGAAATAAGATACAAAAGCATCTTTGCTGAGACAATACTTTCCAAAAGGGACAGATTTATCGGTACACTCACAGGCAACACTTAATAAAGTCGCACGGGAATTAAATGAACGACCCCGTGAGACATTAGAATTTGAAACACCGGCAGAGAGATTTAGCGCATGT
>JABIAY010000062.1 GCA_018653085.1 Nitrospina sp. | reverse complement strand
CTGGCCCAGATTGTTCATGCCCTGATACATGGCTGGTTGGGACTCAAGATAAAAAGTTATTTTGAGATTCTGGGACAATTTATGTGCATCGCCAAAAAACGCAGGCAAATACGATCTTTCCGGAAAGTGAGCGATAAAGAGATTGCCCGTTTATACCGGGGGACTATTGCCGTGAGTGGAATGAAAAATCCGTTGATGGACAATGTATTGAGTCCGTTACTCAGTATTTACTGGAAACTTATTCGTGCATGGATTTAGGGTTTTGAACAAATAGTTTTTCGATTTGCTCTCTTCTAAACATAAAGAGTTTTTCCAGGTCTTTTTTAACATAGGCATGCGCGAAAACATCACCTGGAACCCATCCTGGGAGTTTATAAACTATGTTATCGCGAATAACTGTCCCACCCCTGGCTTCGTAAAATTCATGAGTATGATGCCAAAAAGCATAGGGCCCTCGGGTTTGCAAATCTGAAAACCGTTTGCCGGGAACCCAATCATTAATTTTGGACTGCCAGCATATAGGAACGCCGTGCAGTTTTAACTGGTAATCCAGAACGGTTCCCTCTCGAATCTTTGGGTGAGAGATTTTCACGATTTTAAAATGAAGGAAATCAGGAGTGAGAGTTTCTAAATTATTGGGATTAGAAAAAAACTCAAAGACCTGGTCAATAGGTTGCGGCACCCATTGCTCGGTGATAAATTTGTGTCCGATCTGATCACAAATAACTTTTAATGCGTTTTTTAGTTTTGGGTACACAAATCTGTAACCCAACTCAATAGCTTTTTGGGCTGAAATATTCTGACTGGCCAATAGCAGGTGGGACATTTCTCCGAAAAGAAGTTTCAGTGCAAAAGCCGGAACAGGAAAAACAGCGGGACGTTTTAAAGTTTTCGCAAGAACATCAGTAAACTCTCTGTTGGTTACCGGGTATGGGCTGACCGCGTTTAACGGTCCCTGATAATCGGGGTTTTCCAAAGCTGTAAGGATGAGCCCGGCTACATCGCGGACATGAATCCAGCTCATGCATTGGTTTCCTCCTCCCAAAGGGCCTCCGAGTCCTATCCGAAACGGAGGGAGCATTTTGGCGGTAACGCCCCCGTCATCACCGAGAATAATTCCTAGACGCAAAGCCAGAGTTCGGGCGCCCAAAGCATCTGCTTTAAAAGTTTCAGTTTCCCAATCCTTACAGACTTTAGCCAGAAAACCATTGTCTGGTGGGGAAGTCTCCTGGAGGGCCGGGTGGCTGGAGGTTTTGTAGTAGCCGATAGCGGATGCAGAAATCCATACCTTTGGAGGAAGTTTGGACCTGATGAACAGGTTGAGTAAATTGCGGGTAGACAGGACTCTGGAATCATAGATTTCCTGCTTGCGTTTATGGGTCCAACGGCCATCCGCGATCCCTTCACCACATAAATGAATAACCGCGTCAATATTTTCAGGAAATCCCGGAGGGCTGATATTGGAAAGAGGGTCCCAACGGATTATCTGGCACGCAATGGGCAATCGCACGCCTGCAGTTTTCGGATTTCGGGTCAAGGCAAAAACTTCGTGCCCGTTGCTTTTGAGCAGGGGAAGCAGGGTTTTTCCAACCATCCCTGTGGCTCCTGTTACCAGTATTTTCATAGGACTTTTTTGCGGAGGACCTCTGCCCGCTAGGCGTTTACAGCTCTTATTAAACGAAAATTTATTGACAACGTCTGAAAATTTTGCGACCGTTATTCTTTTCCAGTAACTCTACAAGAGGATCATTCATGGCTTACGAAAACAGTCCTATTTTTTCAGATGAAACCCCGGGAGAAAAGTTTTTCTGCACTTGCGGGGAATCTGCGGAGAAACCTTATTGCGATGGTTCGCATAGCTCAAAAAATACTGGCAAGGCCCCCAAGCAATTCACCATAGAGGAAGCCCGTCGGTATGTGATTTGTGACTGTGGGCGTACGGGGAACTCTCCTTTTTGCGATGGTACGCATTCCAAAACCTAGTGAATAAGCAGCTAGTTGCATTAAAAGTTATACCTTGAAACCATAAGTGAAAAATTTATTTGTCACTTATGGTATTCCCTCCTCTCCAGCGGTTTCTATATAACCTGTTGCTATTTATGCGGTTATAGTTCTTTTCCTAATTCGGAAGATTTTGGCAAGGGCTTTGCAATTCAAGAGGTCAGCACAAACATTGACCTTTTGGAGGAAGAGCCATGTTTTACGATGTGAAGATTTTAGATCCGCAAGGAAAAATTAAAAAGACCGTTTCGGGGCAAGAACTCGGGAAAAGGCATTGGAATGCATTTTTTACCGCAGAAGCGAACAAAACCCTGAACTCAAGCGGTCAGCAACGGGTTCCCACTTGGGTGAAGAAAAGG
>JABIAY010000059.1 GCA_018653085.1 Nitrospina sp. | reverse complement strand
CGGCTCATAACCGGTAGGTCGTAGGTTCGAATCCTGCTGGGCCCATCACTACCCGTGGGGGAGTATGCAATGGCGTAAGCAGGCCACAATAAATCTCTGCTAGCCAGAGAGCGTATTTATACGCTGGCCCCACGCCTAGTGGCTCTTCCGCAGAGGGCGAGTTTCCTCAAGGTAGGTAGCATTTTTGGTTTTGGTTCAGACTTTTCCGTTGAACCTCCCACCACTGCTCACCGCAGGGGCAATTAATCATCAAGCCGCGATAAACTCCCGCTAACCAAAGGAAGAGCAACACGGTCACCGGCGGCTCGCCGGGCACGTTAGCCCTTTTTCTAATCAAGAGATGAAGAACGGAAGTCATCCCGTTTTTTGTATAGTTCCGGAGAAGTTATGTCTAATAAAGTCGAACAATTTTTAGAAAAATTTATATTCAACAGCAGGTGGTTGCTGGCACCCTTTTTCCTTGGACTGGTCATCAGCATCGCCTTGCTTTTTGTAAAGTTTGCTCAGGAACTGACTCATTTGACCCTCCACGTTGTCACCACTCCCGAAAGTGAAATAATTATTGGCATCCTGGCCCTGATAGACATTACTCTGGTTGGGTCTTTACTCCTCATGATTATTTTCTCTGGTTACGAAATCTTTGTCTCCAAAATAGATGTCGGCGACCACTCAGACCGGCCTGACTGGATGGGGAAAGTTGACTTCAGCGGACTCAAGCTAAAAGTCATCGGAGCCATTGTCGCGATTTCAGCCATCCATCTTCTGAGAACTTTTATGGAGATTCCGGAAGAACCTACTGAGGCCAACACAGAGATGCTCTTGTGGAAGGTAACGATTCACATGGCCTTTGTCCTGAGCGGTGTTTTCTTTGCATTGATGGACCGAATAGCCTCTGGAACCACTGCGCACTAAAAAAGGGTATGAGTATTGCGGGAAATGGTGAAAAGAAATTCTAGATTTTCAAAAGGGTTTTTACCTTACTCTCAAAGTTATTCATAGCCAGGGGTTTGACGATGTAGTCACGGATTCCCAGTTTCAATGCTTCGATCACTTTTTCTTTTGAATCTTCCACGGTCACCATCAAAAAGGGTGTGTGTTCGAGTGCTTTTTCCTGCCTCACAGCCTTGTAAAATTCCAACCCGTCCATCACCGGCATATGCCAGTCGGAAATAATCAAATCGGCTTTTTGAGCCTTGAGTTTTTCCAGAGCGATCTGACCATTTGTTGACGCAACTATTTTTCCGATCCCCATCTTTTTCAACATTTCAATGATCATCGTCCGGGAAACCTTTTCATCCTCAACCACACAAACCGTATAATCCATATAATCCTCCATCTCCCCTTAGAGTTTAATGAATCACCTTCTTCAATCTATCGGAATAAATTGTACCATTTTTTACGGAGTTTATTTTTTTGAGCTGGCTTGACAACCGCTAAGGCGCATTTTATCCATAATACAGGATAAGAAATATCCTCTCGGCCGAGAGACATGATAACCGCTTTATCAACCTCTTTGAAAAGGAGAGCATCATGAATCTCATTACATTTAATCCAGAGCAGGAATTAGACAGTTTTTTCGATACTGACCGATTTTTCGGTTTTCCCCGGGCAAACCTGGGCCATCCAACGGTTCTGCCGAAAGTCAATGTGATAGAAAAGGACGAAGCGTTTCATATTGAAGCGGAAACCCCCGGCATGACCGTAAAAGATGTATCGATTGAATTTCATGCTGGCGTGTTGACCCTCAAGGGCCACCGGGAGCAGAATTCGGAAACTGAAAAAACCGACTACAGCATCCGGGAGTTCAGCAATCAAAGTTTCGAGAGAAGCTTTCGACTCAGCGACCAGATTGATTCGGAAAAGGTTACAGCCAGAATGGATCAGGGAATCCTGAAGATCACCCTGCCGAAAAAAGAACAGGCAAAACCGAAAAAAATCGAGATCAAGCTCGAATCCTGAGCTGAAAAACCGCTTGCCGGCTCATACGGAGATCCCTCGTTATGAGTCGGCTCGGCTTTTTTGAACGCCTCATCCACAAACCAGCCTTGCCCTTCAAATTTTCATGCGACCTGGGGCAGACTTATGGTAAAACTATAGAATCAACCAGCAACTTTAATTTTGAATACAGGAAAGCATGAAATCACTCGCATCCATCGCAGACAAAGAAATCGAAATTATTAAAATGGCCCTGAACGATTCAATCTCGGACATGAGTACCGAGCTCAAGCAAGAGTTGTCTCCTGAAAAAAAGAACGAGCTCACAAATTTCAAGGCCCGATATGTGCGGGTGTTTGACAAACTCAAGCAAAGCGGGTCGATTTATGCGTTGACCGAAACCGACCTGGATGTCGTTGCAGCCGGACTGAACGACGCTATGGAATTGATTGAAGAAAATATGACAGATGATTTGAGTGACGAGGATGTCGAGGAATTCCTCGGGTATAAAAATGACTGCCAGAGGCTGGTTGATCTTCTGTCGCTTTAAAAAACACCCCTATCTTAAAAAATTCATATAGTACCCGTAATAAAACATCCATCCTGTGATGCCGGTCCCTACGACCATGCTCAATACCCATCCCCTCCGGCTGTCTTTTCCAATATTATTCTTGTCTTCATACATCAGGGCCGAGTGGACCATTACTCCCACACAGTAGGAGATCATCAAAAAAAACAGGACCAGGATACCGATCATGAACCCTGACATATCTGAGGGTTGAGTACTCATAAAAAAAATCCCGACTGGGCCACACCCAGGAAAGCGAGCAGTTGAGCCACACCAAAAACTCCACCGGCGATTACAGCCAAAGCCAGGATCACTTTCACCATAACCATGAAAATTTCGCGCCTGGTCTGCTTTTTCTTCCATACGCTGATAGCCAGCGTAAGAACCGCAACCAGAATCGCAGTGCCTAAATAATATCGGGGAGACATACGGCTCCTTACAGGAGAAAAAGAATTAGAAATGGTAGTTAGCTTTTAGGGGACCTCTTCCACCCGGATCACATTAGTCCAGTTGGGAATGTTAACCGGGATTCCCGTTGTGACCACCACCCGGTCCCCCTTTTTCACCAGCCTTTTATTTTTCAGCATAGTGATTATTTCTTCTATATGCAGTAACAGGTGCCGGTCTTCCTCAACCAAAAAGGGAACGGCTCCGCGCACCAGATTCAACAGACGCGCCCTTTGCAAACTGGAGGTAAACGAGAATATCGGAACCATCGGTTTCGGGCTTGCCACCATTTTTGCCGTTCCCCCACTGAGGGTAAATATTACCATGGCTTTAGCGTGCAACAACTCCACCATGCGATTGGCAGAATAGGTGATGCCTGCGTTAATACTTGGATCTTCCTTAAAAAACCGGTTCCAGGGTTCGATCATTTTCGATTCCGCCATATAAGCTTCGGTAGTCAGTGCCGTTTCAACCATCACCCCCACTGCCGCGACCGCATGTTTGCCTACCGCCGTTTCTCCTGAAAGCATGACCGCATCGGCACAATCCATAACCGCACTGGCCACATCCGAAACTTCCGCACGAGTCGGACGTGAATTTTCAATCATCGATTCCAGCATCTGTGTAGCAACGATCACCGGTTTGGAATGTTTGGCACCTTCCCGCAAAATTCTCTGCTGAACCACCGGAACCTCAGTCAGGGAAATCTCAATTCCCAAGTCGCCTCGGGCAACCATGACACCATCGGCGGCCTCTACAATTTCTTCCAGGTTTTCCACCGCCTGCTTACGTTCAATTTTCGCAATGACCTCTACCCCTTTTCCGCCTTCCTTCCGGATCATACCGCGTAGCCGTTGCACATCTTTCGCTGAACCGACAAAAGATAACGCCACCAGATCCACCCCTTCTTGAATACCGAACTTAAGATCCTTCTTGTCTTTAGCCGTTATCGGGTCTGCGCTGAGGCAAGCATCCGGAAGATTCAATCCCTTATGGTCCGACAACGTTCCCCCAACCAGGATTTCAACCTCCACCCGCTGTCCGGAAATGCCTTTCACGACTCCGCTGAGCTTTCCATCATCCAGATAAATCCGGTTGCCAATGTCTACTTCTTTATGGAAGTGCATGTATTGGACGGGAACCAGAGAAGGACTCCCCACCTTTTTTTCCGTGGTAAAAACCACCCTTTGACCACGCTTCAAGTGAATGGAGCCCTGCTCGAATTTTCCCACACGAATTTTTGGGCCCTGAAGATCCAGGAGAACTCCGATAAAAGTGTGGCGCTCCTTTTCTGCTTCGCGAATCCATTGAATCCATTGCCGAACGGTTTCATGGTCCCCGTGGGAAAGGTTGAGCCTGAATATATTGACTCCCTTTGCCACCAGATTGCGGATAACCGTTTTACTGCCACTGACGGGCCCCAGCGTTGCCACAATTTTTGTCAACCTAGTCGCCATAACCGCTCCTTATTTTTCTTCAGGTGAAAGTGAGTAGTTTTGCGGAACTTTCCTGAACGGCATCATCATTAAATTCTTGAAAGACACTTCCTCACTGGTGCGAAACTGGCTGACCCCGATTACAATCCGGGATTGCGGTTTCAATGCGTCAGGAACATAGGTCCCCAATATCCGGTCCCAGACAGACAGGTTGAAACCAAAGTTGGAATTGGTTTCCTCTTTCTCCACCGAATGATGAATACGATGCATGTCCGGCGTAACGATTATATATCTTAACAGGCGGTCAAGACTCTCAGGCAAAGTAATATTGGAATGGGAAAACTGGGCCATTCCATTTAGAATCGCCTCGAAGATCAAAACCGTTGTCGTGGAAGGACCGAGGGCAAAGACCAACCCTATTTTATACAGCATGGACCCCAATATCTCTATGGGGTGAAACCGCAACCCGGATGAAACATCCAGATCGAGATCGGAATGATGCACAATATGAAAGCGCCAGAAAAAAGGGATCATATGTAGCACTACATGCTGGATATAAATCATCAGGTCCAGAATGATCACGCAAAAAAAAGTTTCCAGACCCTCCGGCCATTCGAGGTAGTTGAACAGCCCCCATCCCCTTTCCCCGGCGAATTGGGCGGCTCCAACTGCCGCCGCACCGAAAAACAAGCGCACCACAAGAATATCGATACCGGTTAAAGCCAAATTAATTTTTAGCCGACGAGTCTTGACGTCAACGGTAGGGTGGCGCTGAATGACAGACTCCAGTCCCAGCATCAACAAAAATATAGCTAAAAAAATCGCAAACCGAATTTGATTGGCATCCATAATTTTCACTCATGCAATATGCGAACTAGTCGGGTCCAGCCCGTTATGCTGATCATTCACCTTCGTGTCCCGAAGGAGTATTACGCTGGCGTTCTCTTTCTTTTTCCTTCTGGTAGTTTTTTATGCGTGCTTCTGAATTGCGACGCGCGAGCACAATGCAGGCCTCTGTCATCAGACCGAGAAACCAGAAGGTGGTGAAAACAATCACCCACATGAACACAAGGTTGAACCAGTACTGATTCGGCGTGAAATCTGTAGATATATGGATGAGGGAGCGAATCCTTTCCTGCTCTACAGTGGAAGCCTTGATATAGTTCTTGTAGAAGGGATGCTTGTTTTTATAAGCAAACGCGATTTGCTCATTTCGACCCACGTTAATAAACTTCATCACCTCCCGGTTTTTTTCTTTAAAAAACACTCTCATCCGCACCACTTCAGGCGAGTCCGGGGGGTTGGCCTGGTAATACCAGATCACTATAGCGGTTGTCAGAAGCAGAGAAACCCAAAGAGAAATCCTGCTGATCAATTTCTCTTTAGCATCCTCAATTTCCTGTAGTATTGGTTCTTCTTCCATTGGTTCTTCTTCCATGGAGCTCTTTATCCTTAGTTTATTCTGATAAACATACCAGACCCCGAAAACGAATTCCAGTTGCAGATTTATACGGAGCTCTTTAGTATGGGTTCAGCGCTTCCCGCCATCGGCTTTTTCCCAGGAATTTTGTATGCAAAGCAAAAATACAGTCGGTTATTTTCGCCTGTTACAGCAAAACTCTTCATTCCGCAACCTGTGGTACGGCCAAGTGGTGTCTGAACTGGGAGACTGGCTGAATAGTATCGCCATTTACGCGCTGATCCTGAAACTCAGCGATTCCGGAATGGCCATGGCCGGTGCCATGATGGCAAAGCTCCTGCCTATTGTTCTGGTCAGCCCCATAGCCGGAGTGGTTGTGGACCGTGTTAGCCGAAAAACAGTAATGATCGTCAGCGACTTGTTGCGTTGCGTGGTGGTGCTGGGATTCCTTCTGGTGGAAGATCGGAATACGTTGTGGCTGGTTTATGCTCTGGTCATTGTTGAGATTTCGCTGTCAGGTTTTTTTGAACCTGCCCGAAGCGCCATCATCCCCTCTCTCGTTCCGAAAAAAGATCTGGTTACCGCCAACGCATTGAGCGGATCAACCTGGTCGGTCATGCTGGCCTTTGGTGCCGCCTTGGGCGGAGTGATCGTCTATTTTTTCGGGATAAAAGTTGCCTTTATATTGGACGCAGGCACATTTATCCTTTCGGCCTGGTTCCTTGCAAAAATTCCAAGCCAGAAAAAATCGACGAAAACAGTTTCACCAAAACAAACCGGGGAACTGCTTGATGCCATGCGCTTTTTGAGAGACGAACCGATGGTTCTGGTATTGTCATTATTAAAGGCCGGTCTGGCAGTGGCAGGAGGCATCATGACTTTGATTCCCCTAATGGCCAGCCAGATGTTGTCCGTTTCCCTCCCATTGGGAATCGGCATTCTTTATTCCGCACGGGGTTTGGGGGCCGCCCTGGGGCCGGTTCTGGTCAAGCGGATATTCGGGGAAACCGCTTCGGTTTTACGATGGGCAATTGCCGCCGCATTTTTTCTGAAAGCTTTTTCGTACCTATTCATTGCCACCTCCCACAGTATCTGGACACTTTCGCTCGGAGTTGCCCTTGCCACCCTGTTCGGCTCCATCATTTGGGTATTCAGTTCGGCCCTGATACACCTCTCTGCACCAGACCATTACCTGGGCCGTGTTTTCAGCTTTGAACTTGCTCTGTTGACCCTGGTTATGGGCTTTAGCAACTGGGGTGTGGGCTATGCCGCAGACGGCTGGGGCATGGACATTAGCCAGATCGCGTTGTGGATGGCGGGAGGAGTCGCTCTACCGGGGATTTTATGGTCAGGATTTCTGATTTTTCTCCAGAACAGATTTAAGCAGGGTCAATGCATAGGCTCTGTATGCCCTGTTGACCCAAGCGGATTCAACCCAAACCCTGTAACAGGGGATCACGATATTCAGGCCGATATAAAATAATCGGCGACTGACTTTCCAATATCGAAATGACTGATAATCCGGCTCGAGTCTTCCTGCGTTTTGGCCCAGCGGTAGGCTTCTTGAACCTCTTCACTTTTTCCCAGAGCATGTAAAACTCCCACTGAGATGAAACAGGTCGCCAAATCGGTGGATTGGGAAAAACCGATCAGCATGTCCAGCATCTCCCTTGATTCATTGAGGCTACGGTATTTCTCAACCAGGTTGCAGATGTTCTCTTCCCCGTAGGTATTGGTATAGGTAGCACCTATCATCGGCTCCTGATACAAATGCAAAATCTCTTCTTCCAGACAATTGTCCAACTCCATCCCCCTTTTTTTACGGGACCGTATCTTTTTTCACCCAGAATTCTTCGAATTCTTCCAGGTAGGCCAGTTGCGTAAGATCTTCCATGCGGTCCAAAAATACCTTGCCGTTCAGGTGGTCAATTTCATGTTGCAAAACTACCGCCTCGAAACCGGTTGCCTGTTTTTCCACCTTGTTTCCTTCCCGGTCGTAAGCATTGAGCGTTAGCGATGCGAATCTCGGAACCAGCCCCCTAAAATCACTGAGACTCAAACAGCTTTCCCATCCCAGAACCCTTTCCTCGCTAAAATCCGACAACACGGGATTGATCAGGGCTGTCACGGGGATAGGAGCCTCTTCAGGATACCTCTCATTACCCGCAACCTCCAGTACCACAACTTGTATGGAACGATTGACCTGCGGAGCGGCCAAGCCAACACCTCCCTCTTCACGCATGGTGTCGACCATATCATCTATAAAATTCTGCAGTTCCCCTTTCGGGTCGGTCAGCTCTTTCAAATCCACTTGCCTGGCAACCTGTCTTAAAACAGGGTTGCCCAGTTTAGCGACCTTCAGTACTGCCATATCCTACCTCCAAGTGTATATCTGGTATCTCTTTAAATTAATAACACATACCGGAAAATACCCTGACAAGCTATTAAAAAAAACCAGCTTTTTTTACTCCTGATTGGAATAAAAATATAGGCCTAAAACTCTTATAAATTCAAACCGTATTTTATCACACTCAATGCAGAGGGGTCGAATTCGCCCACTCAATAAAGGGCTCAAATGGATACGGGTTCTTTTTTTTGTTTGACATTTGATGAAGGTTTCATAATAATGCACCAGCCGTATAACCTGATTTGAGAGGAGGGGACAAGCTTTGACTAAAGATGAATTAATCAGCGCAGTAATTAAAAGTTGTAAAGACGATGGCCTGACCAAACGATTAACGGGAGATGTAATCGACGCCGCCTTTGAAACTATTTCTAAAGCGATCAAGAAAGAAAAACGGTTTGCTTATCCCAGTTTTGGGACCTTTACGGTTAGAAGCCGGAAAGCAAGAAAAGGTCGGAATCCTCAGACCGGTGAGGAAATAAAAATTAAAGCCAGTAAAACAGTTGGCTTTAAACCAGCTCCTACTTTGAAAAGCTCCCTATAATTCTTTCGTCAAAAAATTAAACCGCTCACCAGAAGGTGAGCGGTTTTTTTTATTTCCTCATTCCCTCTGTTTAGAAACTTCGCTCTACGGGGAAATCAACTTGCCGGTAAAACCCGACTGTTTGAGTTGCTGAAGTACCCAGGTCGCATTATCTGCCTTTTTAAACGCTCCCACCACCACACGGAAATGGATTCCAGTCGTCTCATCATAGGAAACCAGCAGCAAACCCGACAATCCGGATTTCCGTAAAGATTCCAATAACATTCTGGCCTCTGTTAACGAGCTGGCGTCTCCAACCTGCAATGCAAAGGGATACGGAATAGCCGTTGCATGACCCCCGAAAGGTTTTTTTCTCAATATCCGAACCACCCTTTGGGCCTGATCCCAATCTGAAAATCGCCCCACATAAGTTCGGTAAATCCGGATTTCCTTGGAAATTCTGACCGGAACCCCATAAGCATCAAATCCGTTTTCCCGTAATCGGTTGACCAAAGAAACTGCCGAAGGTTCATCTGCGTGACTGGATACATGAATGACGAAAGAAAGTTTAGTAGTCTTTTCTGTATTGATATGCGCTTTCAACTCCTCTGGATTTTCCAAAGATGCTGAATGAACCGGTAGTTCGTAAAATTTTTCTGTGCGTATTTTCCAGCCCGAATCGGTGCGAGTCCATTCCAGTTCTTTCATGCCCCGGCTCTTCAGAGTTCCTGAATAAAATTCCTGTTCAAAAAATACCAGTGGACTCCCTTCTTTCAACAACAGAATTTTGGATGACGTTTCAAGACGGGGTTCAGGATGCCGGGCGAGAAACCTTTTCTTCCTGACCTGAGATGGGTTTTCAGTTCCCAGGTCCTGATAATGAGCCAGGTGGCTTTCTATATCCATATTTTCCCAGGTGGTTTGCCAACCCAGGACTTGCTCAAAAAGGTCTGCGTGGTCCTCCAGCCTTTCTACAGGAAGTGGTATTGCAGCAATGCTTTTTTCCTGAACTTTCGCCTTCTTAACTGGAGTAGCACTTTTTGCAAGATTCCACTCCACAGTTTGACTTTTTAAAATACTTCTTGCTGTGGTCAGGTCAATAGCGGCCGTGCGCTCCTCCAGGTTTTCCAGATCCAGTTGCACCCCTTCCCGAATACTGTTGATATTGCCGAATATGAATTTATCAATATTATGCATCCAGATAGCGACCGCAATCTGCGCCGGATGGTAATTGCCAACCTTGAGTTTTCTGGAAATCGCAACTAACCCCTCTCCTTTTTTCAAAACATATCCCCCATTTGAGGGGGGCATATTTTGCGCAGTTTCCGTAACCGGTTTTTCCACCAGCGTGGAAGTCCCTGTATTCGGTGCTGTCAAATCAGGAAGGGGTCTGGGATGAGCCCAGATAACGCCCGAAAGACGCCTTCGGTGCATAATCTGGCCCTTGGCAGGAACGGGAGCAATTGCTTCAGAGGGCAAGACCTCGGCCTGCTCAGCGGTGGCTTTTGGCTCTTCACTTGGAGTCTTTGGCTCTGGGGTTCCGGGAGGGCTTTCAGGTTCTGCCGCTACAGCCTGATCGGGGTCCTTGTCCAACACCTGCTTCATTTCCTTCTGTTGCATCTTCGCAGGCTGTGAGATCTTTTCCTGATCACTCAGAGGCTCTTGAGGCTCCTGCCGAGGCTCATCATTGGATAATTTGGGGGATTTTTTTTTGCCCCCGCGAACATTCAAGGCCAGACTTTGCTGAAAATCCACGGTTACCAAAAAATTTTCCAGTAAGGTTCCCCCGTTATGAGTTGCCCGAACCACAAGGTTGAACGAAGGAAAAAATAAGGGGTTACTGGAGCGAATTTGAACGGTTCTTCTCAGTCCTTCACCGGGTGGGACAAGACCCGCAACCAGAGCGTCGATAATATCCTGCCTGTCGAGTCCCAACCTCTTATAGTCACTCACATCCCCCAGACCCACTTCTACAGGTCCGTCAAAATCTAAATTAACTTCAAAAGAAGCATTAAATTTTTCTCCAAACTTACTTTGAACTTGAATCTCGCCAATGGAAAACGCAAAAACTTCAGGTGCTCCGGCTACCACCCAAAGAATTCCAACCAGCAAGACTCCATGTTTAGAAAAAAACTTCACCTCAATACCCCATTCTTTCTAACTCGCATATTGCATGAGAGGTTGTAAATCATCCCGGTGCCCCTCGGGGCACGGTGACATTTCTTCGCTCAATCTTCATGTCCCTCTTCAAAAAAGAAGGGTTCATTGAAGCTTCCACTCATATACTAATCGGATTATTCTACTTTTCAAAAAGGGAATATTGAAAACTTTTTTAGGAGTGCAATCAACCTTTGCGCTTTCGGCTCAGTTCTTTTTTCTCAAACTTCCTGAACTTTCCCCGGTTCGCGTCCTCCGGCATTCGGGTTTTGCGTTCATGCTGGTTATGCATCCAGTTTTTTTCAATATAGTGGCAGGATCGGCATTCCCGGGCTCTTTTAAAAACCGGGCGATTATAAAGGTCCCTAACCTTGGAAACATGCAGAGGGGGGTCAAAATCCTTATGAATATGGCAACTTTGGCAATACTCACCAATTATTTTATTGGCTTTCCCAGGACGAAGGTCTCCCTTAAACGCTTTCTCAACTTCAATGTTGGAACATCCAGAGAAGAACACAAGAAACAAGGCCATCAGGAAACCTTGCGTTACAAAAACGCAGGCTTTCCCGGAAAAGGCTTTTCTAAAAGGATGCATGAGTTCCTTAATTGTATCCATAGGGGTCATACTAAGTCGAGAGTAGTCCTGGCCAAACATCTGATTCGGAACTGCCCTAGATAGGCTGGAAACGGATTTTTCTGTAGTTTTTCAGAACTTTTCTGGAATAGCGTTGAGGAAGATAACCTTTGCGTAGAAACCGGCTCAACCGCGATGGACCCTGATTATAGGCTTCCAATGCAAGAGTCATATCCCCGAAACGGTCAACCATCTTGTTCAGGTAATAAGCCCCTAAGGCTATGTTCTGCCTGGGATCATACAGGGTGTGGGTTCCCCTCCATTTCAAACGGATCTCAGACGCTAACGCGATCGCCGTTGCCGGTTTCAACTGCATCAAGCCATGGGCATTCCGATTTGATCGCGCCTTGTTATAAAAAGAACTCTCGGTAATGATCAAGGCGGTAAGAAAAAGAGGGTCATATCCGTATTTCTTGCTCTCAGCCAAAATCCATTCAGGAATCAGCACAGCACTGCTTTCATCCAAACCCGTGTTATAATCAGCGATGATCAGGTGTATTTTTTCCCGGATCTGATTTTCATAGGCCATTTCAAATTGCAAGCGCGATTCTTTTGCCTTGTGGAATACACCCTCCTCCATCCGGCCTACTGCAGAAAAGAATGGCGATAATCCACTAACGTATTGGGGGGTTTTGCCCGTAAAGAACCCTGTAAACGCTAAAACCAGAAGAAGCGGGATTACAATCTGTTTTGTTTTGTAGAAGGTCATGCTCTCTTAACGGCTCAAAGATTTCAGATGTGAATAAATTAACTCGGGAACGCAGGCAGAACGTACAAACGAAAAGGCCGAAAAGCCTTATACAGGCAGGCAATGCCATTTGGGTCTCTTCGACCCTGACCCGATTATATTAGAGTGGTCGCGCTTTGTCAATTTAGCCTCAACTGGCTGTCCTGAGGAAATACCTTGCAATAGGATTAAGCATTTACTTTTTGCTACAGAGAAAATATAATATTTACATAAATATTTGATTTTTATAGCTTTATGAAAATATCCTGCCCGGATTGCCAAGCCAGTTACGATGTCGACCTCCCCGATTTGACCGAAAAAGGGGTCCAGCACGAGTGCGCCAAATGTCAGAGTAGTTTTCTAGTTATGCCAGAGGGAAGCCCGGTGAGGCACTCGGATTCTTCACTTCCTGACAGTTCCGAGGATAATGAGCCCGAAAACCAGGCACCTGGCGAGGATAACCTGGATGATATGCTGGACCAGTTGATTGATGAGGAGCAGGAGAACAGTGATGAAGGTGAAAACCCTTCTGACCCCGACCCCGAACTCGACAATATGCTCGATGACCTCATCAGCGGTGATGTACAGTCCGGTACCGAAGAGACCACCGGTGATTCTGAAGAAGGGCCGGAGCTCGACAATATGCTCGATGACCTCATCAGCGGTGATGTGCAATCCGGCACCGAAGAGACTACCGGTGATTCTGAAGAAGGGCCGGAGCTCGACAATATGCTCGACGATCTCATCAGCGGTGATGTGCAGTCCGGTACCGAAGAGACTGCCGATGATTCGGCGACAGAACCGGAACTCGACAATATGCTCGATGACCTCATCAGCGGTGATGTGCAGTCCGGCACCGAAGAGACTGCCGATGATTCGGCGACAGAACCGGAACTCGACAATATGCTCGATGACCTCATCAGCGATGAAAAACAAACCTCAACCGAGGCCGAAGAAACCCCATTAGATTTAGGTGATGGGGAGGAATCGGAATCAGACACTATGGCCGATGACACTACTAACGAAAAAACCGAGCCTGAGTCGTCAGAAACAGCGGAAGATAAAACTTCCGACAGTGACGATGATCTGGATGGACTTCTTGACGATATTCTTGGTGATGATGATGAGGAAACTGAGCAAGCCGAACCGTCCCCACCTGCCGCTGAAAAAGAAGTTCCCGAAACAGAAGCCAGTGTTGATGATATTCTAGGCGATATTCTGCCAGATTCTGAAACGGAAGAAACTGCTGAAGAAACCGCCGAAGAAACCGCTGAAGAAACTGCCGAAGAAACTGCCGAAGAAACTGCTGAAGAAACTGCTGAAGAAACCGCTGAAGAAACTGCCGAAGAAACTGCCGAAGAAACTGCTGAAGAAACTACCGAAGAATCAGCTGAAGAAACTGCTGAAGAAACTACCGAAGAATCAGCTGAAGAAGACAAGAGCGAAGAGGACATGTGGGCCGAAGCTTTTGCCGATCAGGATTCCACCGAAGAAGCCGCCGCAGAAACCACCGAAGAAACCACCGAAGAATCAGCCGAGGAAGATGAGGACGGTGAAGACGGTGAAACCGAAGAAGATGAGGACGATGAAGGCGAGGGAGATGAAGACGGTGAGACAGAAGAAGATGAAGACGATGAGGGCGAGGAAGATGCCGCCGCTGAATTAGGTATCTCTGAAGACGACTATCCTGAAGAAGATGGTGATGAAGACTATGAAGAGGATGAGGATGAGGAAGCTCGAATAAAAATTGGCCCCATATCCATTCCTGCCACTCGAACCGGAAAATTAATGCTGGCAGGAGGAGTGTTAGGACTATTCGTTACCGCTGGAGGAGCCTATTTTGCCTGGCAGACCTTTGCCCCTCCCGAATTAACTGAGATCGCAAAACCCGCAACAGAAGTTCCCGAAGGCTTGACCCCAAAACCGGACAAGGAACAAGCTCCAGCAGCAGTCCCGGAGAAAAAACCTGAAATGGCGGAAACCAAGGTGCAGGAACCTGAAAAATCCTCCAAACCGGCAATTCCCGGAGAAACCAAAGAAGATAAAAAATCAGAT
Source organism: Nitrospina sp. (assembly GCA_018653085.1). Classification (GTDB taxonomy): domain Bacteria; phylum Nitrospinota; class Nitrospinia; order Nitrospinales; family VA-1; genus LS-NOB. The sequence goes on along the minus strand of JABIAY010000059.1, from coordinate 108,381 downwards.
ATCGCCAAGGAACTCGCAGAATCCGAAACTCTTTCGGTTTCAACAGAGACAATAGAGGATGAGAAGGCAGAGTCGGAAGGCCTGCGTGCCGCCTTGTCTCCCGAGGCCAAAATGATAAAACTTTCCACCATCATGCCAGTGGCTTTTGATGTCAATGATATTCGAGTTCTCAGTTTCACTCTGCAAATCACCTTCACGGATGAAGGCAGTGCCCGGGTTATGCAAAGCGCCCTGCCCCTGTTCGAAGAAGCAACTGTGCAAACCATAGAAAAATTTCTGTCAAAAAAATTCTACAACGATATTCTCTACGTTAAGGAAAAACTGGAAAAAAGGCTTCAAGTTGCATACAACAAGAAAATTGACAGTGATGGTCGGGTTAAGAAAATCAAGTTCGAGGATTTTGTAATCCAATAACAAAGCGGGTTTCAGGTTTCCTGCTCCCCGTACAACCTGGTGATTACTTCATCCTCGGAAGGTTCCTCTTTAACAATTCCCTCTTTAATTTTCCATAGCAGGTCCTGAATTCCTTCTCCGCTCAGAGACGAGATCAAAAAAACTGCAGGATTCAATTCGACCATGGATGCAGAAAGATCATGGAAGTTTTTCTGGGACTGAGGATCGTCCGCCTTGGTGGCCACCAGGATTTGGGGCTTTTGGGATAACGCTGGACTGAAATTTTTCAATTCTGCCTGGAGCTTGTGATAACGGCTCAAAAGTGCTTCCTGATCCGGGTCCGAAAAATCTATCAAATGAAGAAGCAAGCGGGTACGTTCGATATGTTTTAAAAACTGGTGCCCGAGACCTTTCCCTTCATGTGCCCCTTCAATTATCCCCGGGATATCCGCAGCAACAAACGATGTTCCTTCTTCCAACCTCACCACACCCAGATTTGGCACCAGAGTGGTAAAGGGATAATCGGCTATCTTGGGCCGAGCGTTGGATATCTTTGAGATGAGAGTGGACTTGCCAGCATTAGGAAACCCAATGATTCCCACATCAGCCAGAAGTTTGAGTTCGAGAAAAAGCTTCCTCTTCTCTCCCGGCCAACCTGTTTCGAATCTTTTCGGGGCACGCTGGGTGGAAGATTTAAAGCGGTAGTTTCCGCGCCCGCCATCGCCGCCACCGACACCGGAGAATTGCTGATGGGACTCTTTGAGATCCGCCAGCAGTTCTCCCGAATCCGCATCCTTGACCAGAGTTCCTGGCGGAAGGCGTATGACCAGGTCTTGTCCGCTTTTCCCTGTCATCTGCTGGCCTCGGCCTGCTTTTCCATGTTCCGCCTGATAGTTCTTCTGGTAGCGCAAGTCTATCAGGGTGGTGAGATTGGAGTCAGCCTCCAGCACCACATTTCCGCCCTTGCCTCCATCTCCACCATCAGGCCCCCCCAAGGGGACATACTTCTCCCTTCGGAAACTGCAACAGCCGTTTCCACCATCCCCCGCCTGCACGGTTATGGTCACCTGATCAATAAACATGGCAACAAGCCCTCACTTAAGAGGGCTTTTAATCGTCCGGATCTGAAGTATTTAGAGAATCCCGTTAAGGGTAAAATCGGGTGGGAATTGAGACGCGTTCAATTTTGTGGATAGACACTAATCTTTTGCGTTTTGCGGTCCCGATGCTCAAACTTGACCACACCCGCAATTTTGGAAAAAATCGTATAATCACTTCCCAATCCCACATTACTTCCGGGATGGAAGTGGGTACCGCGTTGGCGGACCAATATTTCCCCTGCTTTTACTGCCTGCCCTCCGAACCGTTTCACACCCAGCCTTTGGCCCCGGCTGTCGCGACCGTTTGAGGTACTACCTTGTCCCTTTTTATGTGCCATTATTTCCTCTGATTATGGAGCTGTAATTCCGGTAATTTTCAAGCGTGTCAAAGATTGGCGATGGCCATTCTTACGCCGGTAATTTTTTCTCCGATGTTTCTTAAAAACAATAATTTTCTTACCTCGCAATTGCTCGGTAACCTCACACGCCACAGAGCAACCCTTTACATATGGAGTACCAATCTTAATGGAATCACCCTCTCCACAAATAAGAACCTCTTCCAGATTAATGGTCTCTCCGACAGTGCCATCCAACTTTTCCACTTGGATGACATCGCCTTCTGACACCTTGTATTGCTTGCCACCCGTTTTAACCACTGCTATCATTTCCAATAACTCCTAAATATCTAACAATCTACAGAGCCCTCACTCAGAAAGCCCCACCCGTTCCGACATTGGGTAAAACGGCTATATTAGGGAAAAAATAGCCTCTTGTCAAGGAAACGCTCATCGACAGATGGGAATATATCCTGTAAGCTCGGGTTTGCTGTTTGTTCCTAATATATAATAGGTCGCAGGATAAATCCAACCCTTGGGAAACACATATGTCTTTGAAAGATAAAGAAAAGTGGGATGATAAATTCAGCACCGATGAATACATCACCGGGAAGGAACCAAGTCGCTGGCTGGAGGAAAACGCAGGGCTCCTGAATACCAGCGGAAAAGCCCTGGACATAGCAGGCGGAGAAGGAAGAAACTCCGTTTTTGTCGCCAGCAGGGGCTATGAGGTCACTTGTCTGGATATATCACAAAATGGATTGACCAAGGCCCGGGCCCTGGCCCATGAAAAAAAAGCTAAGATTACAACACTTCACGCCGATCTGGATAATAGTTCTCTCCTGGAAAATGAATACGATCTGGTTCTCTGCTTCAATTTCCTGGATCGCAATTTATTTTCAGGAATCCGCAAAACACTAAAATCTGGCGGATTGCTTTTCTACGAAACCTTTACTCTGGACTACCTGAAATACAGCAGTTTTAAAAGAGAGTGGGTTTTAGAGCTTAACGAATTGTTACAGGTATTTGGCGATTTTCGTATCTTGAGATATCAGGAAGTGGATGAAGATCCTCGGGCATTCGCTTCGCTGGTAGCACAAAAACCATAATGAACCACAGGCTTTTTGACTGGCGATTATGAGACATCACCTTTATCAAACTTTTATACTCATTTTGGTCTCAGGACTGATTTCGGGTTGCGCATCGACCAAGGAGAAAAAACTCCAAACCAAGGGGTTCACGCTCTCCTACAAGAACAAGTCGTCGGCAGATTCCACTGTCAGCAAGATGCAACTGAACCATCCCCTTAAAGTATCGGAAGCTGAAGTCAGAAATTATTTAAAATCCCTGGTGTTTGAAGAACTTTCTCTGTTCGGCAAGCAAAAACCTGTTTTTCTCTCCCACGATATTGACCGCATCGGACGCCTGCTCACGAAAGCCCTCCGGCGCGTTCCGAGCCGCAAAATCATCCACTATGAACTGGAAACTCCACGAGGAGCAACATCAGGAGATATTTTCGCCAGCAAGAAACACATCCACTGGCGGTTCGACTCCATAAAGGGGATGGGGTTTACCGGTCGAGCTAAAACCGGCTGGGGACATGTCAATTGGAGAATGGTGCCTCAGTCAGGGCAAAAGTATCAAGCGGTGCAAAAGCTTCTGGGAGACCAGGCCCAGGAGAACTGGATTTTTGCCGAACTGCAACCTTCCTCGAAGAAGCAAAAAAATGCCAGGCAGAAAAACCTTCGATCCGATCCATCCAAAAACCAAGCCACAGTTTCATCAAGCGAACCGGCAGATAACATGGACTCGCCCTCAAAGAATTCCAACCCGGATCTGGAAGAGAAGCTTGAGTTTCTGAGGGACTTGCATGAAAAAGAATTGATTGACGAAAAAGAATACGATCAGAAAAAGAAAGAGTTGCTCGACACCTATCTTTAATCCTGCCTTTTACAACTTTGAGCAATCCAAAAGAATCTTGTCGACCCTATCCATAAGATCGTTGCGCTCCTGATTAGTCGTGTCAATCTTCCTTTTGGTTTGAACAATCGTGGAATCCGGCAGATCTGTCCTGCGGACCTCATCTTCCAAATGCCAGAGTTTGATATTACGGAAAGCCAACTCGCTCACTGCTTCTCCCAACTCCTTGATTCCATCAGAGCACGAAACATTGGTATTGGTATACATCTTGATTTTTTCATCACGAATACGGACTTCCCCCTTGAGAGCCGCACCCAGAAAGCCATTGACCTCATTCGTCAGATCCTGCCTCTGACTGTCCGCCAGATCTCTTTTGGCTTTGAGTTCTTCCCGTTTCGAGGCTGAGATTTCTTCATCCCCTAACGCTTCATCCAGATGCCAGATGCGCAGATTTTTAATTGAAAGTTTATCAACCAGACTGCCTAAAGTTTCAGCCATATCAAGTACTTTAAAAAAGTGTTAACGATGCGTTTATAAATGCTCTCTGATTTTTTTCAAACTAACACACCCCATGCAGGGGTTCAACCTCAGCGACCAGCGTGACGCTGGACCCAATGGGAGGGGAAGCTCAAAAATTTTTCCCTGTTCTACTAAAGCTCAGTTTTTTACGATGCAGTTCAGACCATCTCGCACCGTTAACAGAACCGATTCGACCCGTTGGTCTTGCATGACCCGTTCATTGAACTGGTGGATCGCCCTGTCTGAATCGTCCTTCGGGTCCAGCACCCTGCCACTCCACAAAACATTATCCACAGCGATCAATCCGCCTTGGCGGATCAATGGCAGGATCGCCTCGTAATAATTGCTATAGTTCTCTTTATCCGCATCGATGAAGGCCATATCAAACGGACCGGTCAGCGTTTTAATAGATTCCAGCGCCGGACCCTCCAGCAGTGTTATTTTTTTTCCATGCGGACTTTCGGAAAAATATTTTCGCGCAAAAGCAATGGCTATGGGGTCCATTTCACAGGTCACCAATGTCCCCTCCTCCGGCAAAGCTTCCGCCATCGACAAAGCACTGTATCCACCAAAGGTACCTATTTCCAGAATGCGCCGAGCCCCAACCAGACGAGCCAGAAGTTTTAAAAACCGGGCCTCCACCCGGCCCGTCGTCATGTGGGGAATCTCCAGCTTTTCGTATGTTTCCTCCTCAAGCCTTCTTAAAAGCTCACCTTCTTCACTGGTGTGGTGGTAAGCATATTTTTCTATCTTTTCATCAACAATAAAATCCATAAATCCTCCCTCAGTTTTTCTAATACACCACAACCCCCTCATCCAGGATGCGCCAGGTATACCAGGTACCCACTGTTTCAAATGGATGCCATTTTTTTGCCAAAGTACGCATTCTTTCAGGAGTAGGCAGTGCCCTCATATTGTAAAGTTGTTTCAATCCGGCCCTGAATCCCAAATCCCCTACTGGCATAACATTCATCCGATTCAGGGAAAATATCAGAAACATCTCCGCAGTCCACCGACCAATACCATAGACTTCCGTTAACTGCCGAATGATTTCTTCATTCTCCAGATAAGCCATGCGATGTGGGCGAATGGTTCCATCGAGAAATTTTTCGCTGAGGTCTTTCACATACTTCACCTTCTGCCGCGACAGCCCCGCTTCCCGCAAATGATTGTCTGGCAGACGCTGTACCCTTTCGGCAGTGGCCCGGACACCGGGGAGAAGATTTTCAAAACGATGCGTAATCGTTTCCGCCGCTTTCGTCGAAATTTGTTGCGCGATGATGGCTTTGCACAGTACTAGAAAATAATTCCTGTTCCGGCTCAGCTTGAAAGCACCCACCCGGCGAATAACACCAGCTATCACCAGATCCCTCATATCAAAATGTTGCAGAATTACTTTTCTGCTTGGGAGTGGCATCTCGTTATCCTCTCCAGTCTACCTGAAGGGCTCTGACGCTTTTCAGATTTGGAGAAGCTTTAAGTTGATCCACTGCCTGATCGCTGAGCCGATTATGGTACAGGTCAAGGGTAATTAAACGAGGGAAGGCTTTTGAACGGCAAAGTAGTTCCACAGCACTATCTTCCAGGCCGTTTCCCGCCAGGGACAAAAGAGTCAGGTTCTGGAAGTTATCCGACTCGCATAACACCCGCAGTCCCTCCAGTCCCAAACCCGTCTTTTGCAGATAAAGTTCTCGCAGGCTTTGCAATTGAGATTCTCCTGCAAGAATCCGCGCGCCTGCCTGCCCTACCGAATTGAAATTGAGGTAAAGCATTTGCAAGTTGGCAAGAACTGCTGACTCGGTCAACGATTTCAAACCGTCAAGGCCAATCCGGTTACCCTGCAGAAAAAGTTTCCGCAGGTTGCCCAGAGAGGGAGAAACAGCTAACGATTGTACCGAGTAGCTCGTGAGTTTGTTATAGGCCAAAGAGAGAACCACCAGTTTCTCAAGCTGGGACGAGTTTGCCAGCACCTCCACTCCCTCGTTCCCGAATTCATTTTTGTCCAGCCACAACTCCTTAACCTTGCGGATTCCGTCATAGGTCAAAAGGTCCTCAACATCTTCCAGGAGAACTTCCTGATCAATGAGGTCGAGTTTATAGATCGCCTTTTCGCTATTTTCAATCTCGGCACTGGCCTCAGCCTCGCTCCAGACCATCGCGGTGGCGTCATCCGGCTCATCAGACAGAACCGTCAAGCTGTTTGTAACCAGGCTTTCAAAAAGGGGGCTCATCATAGCCACACCTGCCCTTTAAAAAAAGCAATGATTTCATGAGCCGTTTCTCCGGGTTTGCGGGTGGTGGTGTCACAGATAAAATCCGCACAGGACTGGTATTTTTCATGCCGGTCGGCAAGAATCTTTTTTTGCTCTTCCTCGAAACTGAGACCCTCAACCAGAGCAGGCCGATTGGGGTCTTTTTTAATTCTCCGGGTGATCGCAGACAAGCTCGCCGTAAGCAAAACGCATTTCCCCGCTTTCTTCAAGAGGACCCTATTTTTGTCATCCAACACCACTCCCCCACCACAGTCAATGACACTATCCAAAGCCTCCCCGGTAACCTGACTGACAATATCAGACTCTAGTTTACGAAAGGCCGGCCACCCTTCCTGCTGCACAATTTCAGGGATGGATTTCCCGGCGGTCTGGGCAACCAGATCATCGATGCGATACAATTTTCTCTTCAATTCTTTGGAAAGAATTTTTGCAATCACTGATTTTCCAGTTCCTCTATAACCCAGCATGACAATATTCAACGATCTGTACCCTGTAATGGTTAAAACTCCCTGTCAAAGATGCCCTTAAATGACGCAAAAAGAGTAAAGGAATATTTCTGCCGATGCAAACGAAACCTCTATGATATACTCATGCCTTCTTGGGAAACCGGTTTTTCACATTCTCTTTGACCAACCATTTCAAGGGAAGGGGCAAATGGTGAAAAAATTAATTGTTTTAGCTATTTTGGCTGTAAGTATTTTTATTCAGACACCTGGAGTCTGGGCTGAAGAGGATGAACTGACTCAGAAAAAAAGAGCCCTGTGTGAAGAAGGCAATTCTACCGCCTGCTTTCAATTGGGGGAACGCTATCGCGTTATTGAGCAAGACATGAAAACAGCCCTGGATTTTTACATCACGGCCTGTGACGGGGGCTATATGACCGGGTGCACTAATGGTGGCATTCTCCTGGTCATGAAAGGAACGCCTTATAGCAAGGAATTCAAGCAGGCACGAAAAATGTTTACCAAAGCCTGCGATGCGGGTGAGGACCCTTCCTGCTTCAACATGGGGAGCTTGTACTATAAGGAAGGACGCCAGAAAAAATCTCTACAGTATTATCTGAAAGCCTGTGACATGGGCAACCAGAGCGGATGCGCAAAACACAAGAGGTTGTCCCGCTAAACAACATGCAAAACAAGACCAAGAACTGGGAGGAACTGTGTAACGACGGTGAAAACTATGGCGGTGAAGGAAAAAGCCTTTCACCAAAAGAAAAAATCCTGTTCGAAAGCATTAAAGACAAAAAAGTTCTTAAAATCCAGGATGCCTACCTGTTTTCCAAAACCGGTAAAATTGAGGAAGGTCACGGCCCTCAGCTGGCCGAAATGATCGCTAACTTCCAGTTCATCAAAACCATCTCCAGCGTAATTCTCACCCATAATCATCTTGGCGCGGAGGGAATAAAAATTCTCGCCGAGTCCCAGTTCCTTCCTAAAATCAAGGACCTTCATTTAGGTTCCAACAACCTTGGCGATGAAGGCGCTAAAATCATCGCCCAGGCAGAAGTTTTCTCAGAATTGGTGACTCTGAACCTGGAATGCAACGGCATCACCGCCGAGGGAGCCAAAGCCCTGGCCCAATCTTCTGTGCTGACAAAAGTTGAATACCTGAACCTGGTTGATAACCGGGTCGGCAATGAAGGTGCTTTGGCTATCGCCAATTCAGACAATTTCAGCAACCTGACCTATCTGCACCTGGGGGGCAATCGGGTTAAATCTGAAGAAGCCAAAGCGGCTTTAAAAAATTCCCCGAAACTCAGCAAGCTGGAAAAACTTAAAGTTTTCTAGTTATCGCGGCGGAGCGTTTAGATGGAGTTAGGGTCATCGGGGCGAAGCAGTTCCGGCCGGGAATAATTAACCAGTCCGGGGTCGCTCTCTACGCCTTCTTTAAGCACAAGAGTTTTGAGACCGGTCAGAATTTTGCTTTCATAGATCGCTTTCGCCCCCTCGACTCCAAAGTAGTTCCGGCCAACATAAAGATGTGTCAACCCACCCAGCGAGGCAGATTCCCCCAGGACTTTTGCGCCTTCATCGCCGAACATATTTTGCGAAAGCTTCAAAACCTTGAGAGCCTTCCATTTCGGAGCCGAAACAAGCACCTTCAATCCCTCATCCTTCAACTTGTTTGAGGTAAAATCCAGTTCCTGCAATTGGTCCATAAGGCTTCCCGCAACCATTTCTTTCAGAGCTTCAAGATCAATATAACCACGCTCCATTTCCAGCTTCTTCAGTCCGGGAAAAGAAGTTGTCTCCCCAAGGGCTTTGGCCGTTTCGTTGCCAACCTCATTCCACCCTATGTCCAAAGACTCCAAATTGGGAAAATTTTTCGAGCGCATGAAATCTGCCACAGAGGAATCCGTAAGGCGGTTATCAGAAAGGACCAGTGTTTTCAAATTCTTCATCTTGATCTCGTTGGAGCAAGCGACATCTACCAACCCCTGCCCTACCAGGAAATTAATTCCTAGATAAAGCTCCTCAATTTGCGCGAGGTTTTCCGACTCAAAAAGAACGGGCAAGGCATCGTCATTAATCTGGTTGTCCGCGAGATCAAGAATGCGAACCTTTTTCAATCCATGATAATTACAGATGATTGTTACATCATCGTTGGCAATATATTTGCCCGAAAGTTTGAGCACGTTCGGGTCTTGTGCCAGCAAGGGCTGAAGAGTTTCCTCCCACTTTGCCGTTTTCTCCTCAAATGAAGGTTCGTGCTCTTCGTACTCCGAATTCCCACCTCGTTCGATACCCATTAATTTCTCCTGAATGCTTGCAAAAAACGGCTCCCTTTATACAGCGTGAGCACTCTCCATACTAACAGCTTGCCTTTCTCCTGCTAAACGGAAAACGGACTCATCACAAAAACAAAAATAACTCATTAATTTTCAACACATTAATGCGTTTGTCCCGCAACTGGAAAGCCCGACACGCCTCCCTCAAGAGAAACAAAAGATTAAAAAAAATTAATCCCAGATTAACAGGCCTTTAATCTTGGTCCCATACAATGCAATAGAAATGATTAAAGAGTCCAGTCAGCCGTCACGGCCCTGGCGGAAAATGGGAGGGATAACAGATGGAAACATTTAAAACAATCGATATACGTGGGCTTTCATTTTTCAGCGCACTGCAATTGGCGTCACAAGAGTTCGACCGCATCAAAAAGAATGGGATTTTGGAACTCATTGTTGATAAAAAAAGAAATATTACGGATGCCTTATCCAGATGGGCCCAAAATCAGGGATATAAAATTTCGGATATCGAGGACGACCCCCGAATGGTGCGGCTGTTCATTCACAAGAGTTCTCGAGCCATAAAAGCTTAGCGAAAAACCTAAACGATAAACACAGGCTATTTCAGGCCTTTCAGATTTCAGTCTCCTCCTCTAGATAGAAATCTCAAGCCTGGGATAGCCTGTGTTTTTTTGGGTCCCACCTACTTCAGTTTTTCCGGATGATTTTTTTCATAAATAATTCTCATCCCATCCAAAGTTAAAAATGGATCCAGCGTGTCGATGACCGTTGTTTTCGAAGCAATCCATTCAACGATCCCCCCAGTAGCCACCACTTGCGCATTTTGCCCCAGTTCCGCTTTAATTTGTTTAACCAGGTTTTCAATCATTCCCGTAAAACCATGGACTGCACCGGAACGGATACTTTCTCCCGTAGACTTCCCAATCACATTTTCCGGAACCAGCATATCGATTCTGGGCAATTTGGCGGCGTGTTTAAATAGGGCCTCCAGTGAAATCTGAACACCTGGGAAAATGACTCCTCCCATGTATTCCCCTTTCCGGGATACGACATCGAAGGTCGTGGCGGTGCCAAAGTCCACAATGATCAACGGCCCACCATATTTTTCGAATGCCGCTACCGAATTGACTATCCGGTCGGCACCCACTTCAGCAGGGTTGTTGTAAAGGATGGAAATTCCAGTTTTAATACCCGGCCCCACTACCATAGGCTCACAGGAAAAATATTTTCGCGCCATGTCCTGCAGGATAGGAACCAAAGGCGGAACGACACAAGCAATAACAATGTCATCAATTCCATCTACTTCAACATTGCTCGATTGGATGAATTCCTTGAACAAAACCCAGTATTCATCTGCAGTACGGTTCCATTCCGTTCGAATTCGCCAGTGAGAAAGAAGTTTTTCACCGGAAAACAAACCGATCACATTATTGGAATTACCGACATCAATGACTAATAGCATAATTAAACCAATAAAATATTTTTGGGACCCTGCGAAAATAGCAGAGCCTGCAAATTATAACAACTATCAAAATTCGTTCTACTTCCAAGCAGGCAAATCAAATCACCCCAGCCCCTCTTTAAAAAAGAGGGGTCCATTGAAGCTCCCCCTTCCACGAAGTACCCGTGCCGGGCACGAAGGCTAATGGCCAAACATAACTAGCTCAGCATAACAAACCAAACCCCCTTTATCTCCCTTGTCAGGGAGAACATTAAAAGTATTGCGCTTGAGGGCTTGGCCTGCTTGACGGGCAATGCAGTACTGGCCCCACGCCTAGTGGTGGGTCCAGCCCTGCAATTGCATGCACCCCAGATACCCGGCGTGTTCCCCTTCGAACCCCAGTTCACGGCCCTGGATTTTGTGGCTGAACTTATCCTTGTTCGCCGTACACTTTTTGGAGTCTGCGCGGAATTCCTGCTCTCCCTTGCCACTGTCCTCATTAGCAAAATCTTCGAACTTGCGGTCTTCGGAGCAACCGACCGACAAAATAAAAATCAAAATCAACCCAATACGCATCATTTGGTTTTCTTCCCTTTATACTTTTTCAAACGGGTAGGAAAATCATATTTCCTTAGCTCAAACAGGGCTGGAAGCATGAACAAGGCACAAAGCGTACAGGTTATTATTCCCAACTCTACCACTGTGGCAATGGACTTGATCCCGTCATGATGTGCAATATTCAAACTGGTATAACCTGCCAAACTGGTCAAGGCCGATAATATTATGGCACTTCCTGTCTCCTGTAGTGACTTGAGCGATGCACCCTTGGAATAATCCAGTATATGGTGGCTGAGATAAATGCAGTGATCTATCATGATTCCCACGATGGAAGGGAGCATGACAATATTGATGAAATTTAATTTCACATTAAAAACGGACATAAGCGCACCGGTCAAAGCCAGACCTGTAAAAAGGGGCAGGAAAGTAATGACCGCCAAACGAATACTACAAAGGTCCACCACAAGAATGAGAAAAACCAATGCGAAAGCAATGCCCATCGCCGTTGGCCCCTTTTCCTTGACCCAGTCCAGAATTTCCGCCGCTATCAGGTTTTCATTTAAAACAGAAACCTTGATATTTTCTTCCGCCATCATGCGCTTCAATTCCACCACTTCTTTTTTCAACTGGTAAATGTTTTCGACACGAAAAAAGTTTTTATCTGCGGGAGAAAGCAACAAAACCAGATAATCATCTTCAGCGCGGAGTTTTTTCTTCAAATTATCAGGTATTTGCTTTTCGTCAAACGGCTCGACATTTACCAGCTTTTTAAAATTTTCGTACCGGTCATTCCCCAGTGAGAACTTGATAATATCCATATTGTCATAAACCAGCTTTCGAATTCTGGTGATCACATCCTTCTTCGACTCATATTCCTCACGACTGAACATATTTAAAGAATACTTGGTCCCTATGATGGTCTGGTCTCCACTCCTGCGTTTGATTTTCTCCAGGGCCGTATGGATTTCAAACAGGTCTTCCTTTTCAGGTGTCAGGATCAAAGTAGGGGAAAAAGCAAAACCAAAATCATCCGTGGCAACTGTCTCATATTCGCTAGCTGGGGACTCTCCCTTGAGTTTCTGGAAATCATATTCAAAGCTGATTCCGGGAAGAAGGAACAAACTCGCAACCATTAAAAGGAGAAACAGGGTAGACAGGAAGTAAGGCGTGGTGGAATACAGGTTGGAAATTTTAAAAGTGAACAACCTGGGTCGAGGTTTCCTCAACCAGTGGATCTTGTCATAAAACAATGCTTGCGCTGGAAAAATAAAATAATAGCTCAAAAAAGCGCAGATGATACCCAGCGTAGCGATTTTCCCGAACTCTGAAAACCCCGGAAAATCTGAAAAACTCAAAATCGAAAAAACACTTATCGTTGTCAGCATCGCTATAAGCCCTGACCGCCCCACCTGGGTCACAACCAGTTCTGCCGCGTCGGCAATGGTTTTTCCTTTGAGGAGCTCCTGCTTGAAACGAATATAAAGATGGATCCCGTAATCGATCCCCAACCCCATCAAAATAGCCACCAGAAAACCGGAAATCACATTCAAGTGCCCGATGAACAGACGCGTTAACGCGAACGTATAAGTCAATGACAACAATAGAGGGAAAATGATGAGCGGTATGGAAAACCAGGATCGGGTGTAGATAAGAATAATACAACTTGCCAGCAGGGCCGCGAGCACCGCTGACTTCTTGAGATCATTTTCGATAAACTGGTTTTCTTCAAGCCGCACAACCAGCGAGCCGGTAAGATTGATGACCAGATCCGGGATATCCTTTTCAAGTCCTGTATGGTCAATCGCCTCTTGAACAAGCCGGATATATTGCTCTGTAAAATCTGTGTCGGTAACCGTCCCCTTTGGTTTGACAAAGATATAATAATTCTTCTTCCGCTTTCCCCTATGATAGGGGTTAATGTCTTCAAAGATATGATAGCGATCGGCAAGCGTTTGAAGCTTGATCGGATTGAACAGTTCATCTTCCCCAAAAAACCCGCCGAACTGACCCCGGGCATAGTCAACCGCTTCCTCGACCAGAGATTCCAGACGAAGCAAATCTGCTCTGGGTACTAGCAGGAGCTGGCGGTTATTTAAAAACTCTTCGGGTATTTTAGAATCCACAAAGTGGGTTCCGGGTACTTTCTTCAAAGCCCGGGCAAGTTTGCCAATCACTTCGGGAGCCTGAAAGGGATTCAGTTGTTCCAGAACAACCACCAGAGGGCCCGACCCTCCGGTTTTGTCAACAACTTCATTAAATTCTTTTATTAACGGTAAATCCTGAGGAAGAAGGTTGTCCATCCTGGGGTTGAAGGTCAAGCCACTAGCCCAATAAATGGACACCCCGCTTAAAAGGATTGCCAGAACCAGCAAGGTCCCAGGGTATCGGCTGGTAATTTTTTTGAAACACCAAGCAAGAACTGTTTTCATACGCGAAGCATTGAAGGCGAGGGAGAAAAAATCAAAAAACTTTTAATCAGAAAAATGAACCTGCTATTCAAACTTGTTTCTACCTCTATTGCGCGCCACATTGGTCTCCCTGGCGGCTTTGATCACTGCGGCGGACACATTCTCGACCACCTTGGTATCAAACACGCTTGGAATAATGTATTCCGGTTGCAAATGGTCATGGGCAATACAATCCGCTATCGCATGAGCCGCGGCCATTTTCATTTCCTCATTGATATGTGTGGCCATGCAATCCAACGCACCCTTGAAAAGACCGGGAAAGCATAAAACATTATTGATCTGGTTGGGGTAGTCACTTCGGCCTGTTGCCATGACCGCCACATGCGGCCCAGCCTCTTCAGGCAAGATTTCTGGAGTCGGATTGGCCATTGCATAGACAATTGGATCTTTGGCCATTTTTTTAACATCCTCAACACTCAGTTGACGGGGACCCGAAACCCCCAGAAACACATCGGCCCCGGCAATGACTTCCTGCAAACTGCCTTTCAGCCCATCGGGGTTGGTGTTGTCCGCAAACCATTGCTTGGCCTCGTTGAGGTCACTCCGTGATTTATGAATAGCCCCTTTTCGGTCGCAGGCAATGACATTATCCACTTTCAGTTGCTTGATCATTTTAGTACAGGCCGTCCCTGCCGCCCCGGCACCCAGAACCACAACCTTGATGTCCTCAGCTTTTTTTCCTAAAAGCTTCAAGGAATTGATCAATGCCGAGGAGACCACTACCGCCGTTCCGTGCTGGTCATCATGGAAAACCGGAATATCCAGTTCCTCCTGCAACCTTCTTTCAATCTCAAAACAGTGAGGTGCCGCAATATCCTCAAGGTTGATCCCGCCAAAACCAGGCGCAATGGCTCGGACAGCGGCAACCACCTCATCAACACCTTTGGCATCCAGACATATGGGAAAAGCATCGACCCCGGCGAATTCCTTAAACAACATCGCCTTACCTTCCATCACCGGCATCGCGGCATGCGGCCCGATATCGCCCAACCCAAGAACTGCTGTGCCATCAGTCACAATCGCAACCATGTTGCGTTTAATCGTTAGCTTGTACACCTCTTCCGGATTCTGATGAATCGCAGTACAAATCCGACCCACACCAGGAGTGTAGGCCATGGAAAGGTCGTCCCGCGTTTTCAGAGTTTGTCGGCTGGTGACTTCTATCTTCCCCCCCAAGTGCATAAGAAACGTGCGATCAGAAAAATGAACAACTTCTACGCCCTCCACCGTTTTCAATGCCGCAATAATTTCCTCACCATGCTCCGACCCTGACGTATAAATGCTGAAGTCCCGGATAGAGGCCCCTCCAGAAAGAGGGCGAACCAGATCTATCGCCCCGATATGCCCGTTGAGTTCCGCAACGCGGCTTGTTACCCGGGACAGCCCCTGGCCTTCGATTTTCAAACGCACAATAATGCTATCTCCTGCATTGGGTGTGAAGGCACTTTTTGTCATGGTCTCACCTCTGGTTTTTGAGTTGGCGAATAAAACCGTTCATTCAATACTGTACTCACAACCTTTTTCCCTTTTGGCCCGGATCATAAGGAGACATAGGGTTTTATAACTGAAAACCTAGCCTACCATATTATCACCGATTTCCAGCACCCTACAAGGTTGCAAACCAACACTAAATACCCTACTCTGTCACCCGAAATCCTGGGCAACGCTTTTCTGGAAACAGAAAAGGAGGGCCTTGGCTTTTTGGTCAGAGTGACCCATGATATTCCAGAATAGCTCCCCCGATTTCCCAATGCCTCAACCTGCGATATCCTAGAGATGAAATCTAAAGAAGCGGTTTTTCAATCAACTCATTCACAACGCGCACCCTGCGAATGCTGTGGCGATACGCATTTCCACCCTGTACTTTACCGGGAAGACGGCTCTCTCATTGTTCGTTGCGCAAGTTGCCAACTCGAATTTGTCAATCCCCTGCCCGACTCCACTACCATGCAAAATTTTTATCGGTCGGAGATGGTCAGCGAAAATCCGAGTCAGGGATATTTTTCACAATATATCCTTGAACGACAAAAAAGAGAGAAGTCCTTTGCAAAACTTTATCACGCGCGGTTAGAGCTTATCGAAACTTTTAAACCCGGCAAAGGAAACCTGCTGGACTTGGGGTGCGGGGCCGGATTTTTTGTAAAACGCGCAATGGATAGAGGATGGAAAGGGCACGGACTGGAAATGCTACCTGAATATGTTCAGTATGCGCATGAGAACCTCGGCCTTCCACAGGTACACCAGGGATCACTGGAGGACTCTCTGCCTTTTCAACCCGAAACTTTCGATGTTGTGACAATGTGGGACCTGATTGAACATCTCAGGCATCCTTTGGCTTGTCTCGAAAAAATCAATCGGGCCACAAAACCTGGAGGGCTTTTGGTAATCTGGACCCCCAATGTTAAAAATGCGATTTTTGTTAAAGAACAATGGTTGAGTTATGGGATAAAACAACATATTTATTTTTTTTCGCAAAATTCTCTGGAACAACTTTTACAGAAGGCCGGCTTCAAAATTGACTATATAAAAACCAACAAGGCCAAAAAAGGCCTTTTCAATCGTAGCGGCACCGAACCCTTCCAGGAAGGAAACAAGCCGGAAGACAAACTCGGAAAGCTATGGTTCTCCGTCAAGCGCGACCTTAAAAATACCATCAATCCGCTAACCTATTTCGGCCCCCTGTTTGATCTGGCGGGATACGGGTTCAACCTGTTCATCATCGCGTCGAAAACCAGTGAGGGTGCGTAAGCCCGTATTCCAGTCAATTCCAAACAAAAATTCAGGGCCAGGCAAAAACTACCGCATTAAATATGGAAAAGGTTCTCATAATTAGCTCTAGTGGAATGGGAGACTGCCTTTGGGGAACTCCGGGTATCCGGGCCTTGAAGAAGACCTTCCCTGAAGTGGAAATTGACCTGGTTGTGAACAGGGCATGGAAACCTTTATTCGAATTTAATCCCTACCTGAATAAAATTTTTGCATATCGGGAGCAATGGTACCGACAACCTTTCCTGGGAATTCAATTATTGGGTCGGCATTATGACGCAATTTTTATTTTTCACGCCAACCGCAATTTTAAACGGCTGTTGCCCTGGTTTCGTTCCTTGCCCGTCTGGTGCCACCAGAATCTGGACTGGATACCCGAATCACACCGCGTAAAAATTGACATCCCCGTTCATGGAATAGAGAGAAGATCGATCATGCTGGAAAAACTTGGCGTGAAGCCGGACGGTGGACAGATGGAAATATTTTTTGACCAGAACACTCTGGATGAGTCGCAACAAATTTTGAGAGACCATGGTTTCAGTCCCGGCAAGTATATTTATTTGAATTTGGGTGCCGCAGTAGAAGGTCGGCGATGGATGGTAGATCGTTTCACTGAGCTTGCAAAACGAATTCTCGAGACAACATCCTGGAATATAGTTCTAGGAGGAGGACCCGATGAAAAAGGACGCGGCCTCACTATTTTGGGTCAACTTGATAACTCACGAGTGATGGAAGTCTGTAGTCAGTCTATTCTGGTGAACGCCAGCATTATCTCGAAGGCCAGACTCATGGTAACTTCCGACACGGGGCCTATGCATATCGGGTTTGCCGTGAGAACTCCGGTTGTGGCGCTTTTCGGAACCATTTGTCCAATTGGTTCCGGTCCGCACGAAATTCCCGACAGTTTATGCAGAGTCATAAATTTTGACAGAGAAGAGGTTGAGGGACCAGATCCGGGGGAATTCCATTTCAGGAGCATTACAGTGGACAAGGTTTGGGAGCAGGTAGAAAAACTGCTGGCAGAAAATTCGTAGCATTTGATGAAATTTGACAAAAAAAAGCCGGCAGAGAAAAATCTCTACCGGCTTTTAATCTCAAACCAAATTTATTTGGGTATCACTTTGGATGCTTGAGGCCCCTTTTGACCCATGCTCTTCTCGAACTCGACTGCCTGGCCCTCTGTGAGAGTCTTAAAGCCGTCCCCCTGAATTTCAGAAAAATGGACGAAACAATCTTCCCCATCGCTAGACTCGATAAACCCATAACCCTTACTATCGTTAAACCATTTTACTTTTCCTTCTGCCATGACAGTTCCCCTCCAACATTTTTAGCGGCAAGGCCAATTAAGTCCCCCAACAAACCTTCCCAATTTTCACTTGGGCCCGAATCTCAGCTAAGCTTTTTTAGAGAGCAAAACCAGAACAAGCCTTTAACCCGTTACGCTGACAAATCAATTTATAAGGTTCATAAATCGCTTCACACTGACACACGTAACCCTATTATTAGGCGCGAATTATAGCACCAAAACCATTTCGAGCCTAACTTTAAGGAACGTCAAGTCCAATTACAAAATGACCTGAGACAAAATATTCACTGGAGGTGTCCCTTTAATTAGGTAGTTCCGTCAAAGGTGAAAAATAATAGACTAAATTTCAAATACTTGAAGAGCCACTAATAAAAGAAAACGGGGGCAACGATCCATACTATCCGCCTGCTTCCGGTGCTCCGGAAAGTCCCACTAAGTTTCATCGGGGACCCACTTTTCTTCTGACAGGCTCTGCTTTTGGGCAGAAGTCAGAAATAAAAGCACCAGATAACCCGACCCCACCATGGGAATCAGAAAGCAAAGATGTTGCAGAAGGGCCAGACTTAAAGCAGATTCAGAGGAAAGTCCGTAAAATTGGTAGGCTAGGAAAGCCGTTCCTTCGTAGATGCCAAAGTTCCCGGGAGTAACAGGCAAAACCGTCGCCAGATTCAAAGCACCCATGACCAGTATGGGAGCCCAGAAAGGCAGGTCAAGGCCCAGGCTTTTTTGGACCGCCCAAATTCCCAGGGTTTGGGCAAACATCATTAAAAAAGCCAGCAGAAGACCAAAACTGAAAATTCGCACATCCCTTAAAATTTCCAGATGAACAGACCAGCGTGATACAAACCTTCTGACCTTGCCCATAAAGGATACGGTGTCTTCTTTAATGCGCGGTTGCTTATGGGCAAGGTAAAACATGATTGCCGCAAAAAATCCAATAACGAATACAAATACCAGAATCCCCTGCCTCATTGGCTCCGGCAGAGGAACAAAAATTGCCACCAAGGTCAGAACAAAAATTTTAGCGAAACCTTCCATGAGTTGATCAAGCGCCAATACCGACAAGGCTATCGAGTGCCCCACCTCAGCTCTTCGGGCCAAAGCCATGACCCCCACCGCATGCCCTCCTGGGAAGGGAATGGTATTGCAGGATGTCGACATATAAGAGTTGGCTTGAAATATCCTGGAAAAAGGAACTGAACATTTTTCTGGCAGGAGTAAACGCCAGAGTAAAGTCCAAACCAGTAAAATACAGGCGTTGAAAAAAACCGCACCAAATAACCAGAAAGGATCCGCCCGGGAAAATTCGATCCATGCCCGATCCAAGTCAATCGATTGCAGGCCCAGATAAAATAACCCGGCCACAAAAAACCACATCAAAATAATGAAAGATTTCTTTTTCAAAGCTTCGTTTTACCCAAAAAATAAGCCGATACCTTCTATATATAATATCCCTCCCAAGGCAGAAAGGGTATCCCCATAATCAATTTATATATACTTTCAAAAATTCATATTAATGGTAATCTAGCGCCCAAATGAATTGATCGGAAAAAACAGCACTGGGGAACAATAAATGTCGGACAAGCAAATCCTGGAAATCATGCAAACCATATATTCTATCCACCCGGATGCCAGTGTGGAGGAAGCAGTACAGAAAATGTCCTCACAGGGAACAGACGCGTTACTCATAAAACATGCAGGGGAATATACAGGCATTTTCACCAAAACCGATCTTATAAAGTTGCTGGAAAAAAATATTGACCCCGCCGAGGTCAGCGTTTCCACCGTTATGTCAAAACCCATTCTCTCTCTTGACGCAAACACTTCCGTGAAAGAAGCACGGCAAAAGATGATAGAAAAGAAGCTCCGGCATTACGCCGTAACCCAAAATGGAAAAATTACCGGCCTCATATCAATCCTGGAAATGAACTCATGAGCCCAATCCTAAAAGCATGATTCGGGTCCGGCACCATTTTTCCACCCATCAATGAATCTCCACATTCTTACATTATGGATGAAAGCATTTACCGTTTAATTTCATTTTCCGGTTTCTTTCTGGTGGCTTTCATCGCCTGGGTTACCGGCAGTCGGCAAAGGGTCAACGTAAAAACCATCATAGGTAGTAT
This sequence comes from Nitrospina sp., assembly GCA_018653085.1. Lineage (GTDB taxonomy): Bacteria > Nitrospinota > Nitrospinia > Nitrospinales > VA-1 > LS-NOB. Next base: position 88,430 of record JABIAY010000059.1, on the reverse strand, counting down.
GGCACTGGCCTGGGTTTTGGGAGCATTGACGTTTTGGCTTTCCTGGTCCCGGTCCGCCTTACAGTGGATCAATGATGTACTGGTAGCCATCCTCACCGCTTCCCACAAAGGAGCACTCTTCCTGTTTGGCCCTCTCGCTCTTGGTCCGGGGCAAACCATGCCGGATGGCTCCCCCTCCATAGGATTCATCCTTGCTTTTCAGGTGTTCCCTTCGGTGATTTTCTTTTCCGCAGTAATTTCCGGGCTGTACTACCTGGGAATCATGCAGGCTGTGGTCCGATTTTTCGCTCGCATCTTTTACCGCCTATTGACCTTGTCTGGAGCGGAATCCTTATCCGCCGCCGCGAATATTTTTGTCGGGATTGAATCCGGCCTGACCATTCATCCCTACCTCATGAAAATGACCCGCTCCGAACTACTCACCCTGATGACCTGCATGATGGCAACCGTTGCCAGCACGGTTATGGGAATTTATATCATCGCCCTGCGTGATATTTTTCCTCAAATCGCGGGCCATCTCATTTCCGCATCCTTGATATCCATCCCCTGCGCCGTTATTGCCAGCAAACTCTCACTACCCGAGCAGAAGGTACCCGAAACCCTGGGGGAATTGCCAGAAGCCGATACCGATACCGAAAAACCCTCCAATGTCATGGTTGCGCTGTTCACGGGGGGGTCTCAAGGTGTCAAAATGGCTGTGGGAATCGCCACCGTACTGATCGTGGTGCTCGGCCTGGAAGCCTTGGTGGACCTGGCGCTCGCTAAATCGTTCGGACAAAATATTTCCGTGCAAACCCTACTGGGATGGCTGACCGTACCCTTTTCCGCCTTGCTCGGACTACGACCCGAAGAATGGCAACTGGCAGGTCAGATTTTAGGTTCACGGTTTATAGAAACGGAAGTATCCGCTTATTTTGCCCTGGCACAAGCTCAGATTACCGACCCGGTGCCGTTTACCCAGCGATCGATAATTATTTTAACTTATGCGCTGTGTGGTTTTGTGCATCTTGCCAGCCTGGGGATTTTTATTGGTGGCCTGACCGCGCTGGCACCAGCCCGGGCCCATGACATCACCGTAATAGGAGGACGCGCCTTATGGACTGCTTTTCTCGCAACAGTCCTCACGGGATGTATCGCCGGGGCACTGGTCATGGTTTGACAAGGTACTATTCAGGCAAAGGCACTACTGCGAATTCTCCCAGATTCCACTTGTCATGGATCTTTTGTACCGTCCCGTTTTCAAGGAGCTTCGTTAAGCTTGCGTCTATTTTTTGTTTCAGCTCAAGATTCTCTTTACGCAAAACAATTCCATAATATTCCGAGGTCAATCTAGAACCCAGGAATCGGGTGTTTTGGCTCAGTTCTTTATTTTTATTAAAATAATAATTCACCTGCACCGAGTCCCCTACCACTGCATCGTTGCCCTCATTGGCCAAGTCGATCACTGCATGGCCAAATTTTTCATAAGTCTTGATTTTTATTCCTTCGTATTTCTGCAAAAAATAATAGGAGGTCGTGTTGATCTGGGCTCCGACTGTGGCCTTGATTTCTGCAAGCTTTTCCAAATCATCAACATCCTGGATATCCTTTCGGACCAGCACAGCAACTCCGCTTTGCAAATACGGAATACTGAAGGCCATACGGTTTTTTCTTTCCTCAAGGATCGTTATTGAACTGATGACCAAATCAAATTTTTTAGTGATCACACCGCCAAACAGTCCACCCCACTCCACATTAACCAGTTCATAATCGAACCCGGCATTTTTCGCTACCGCCTTAATCAGGTCAACCTCAAATCCATCGAGCTCCCCACGGTCATTTAAAAACGACATCGGGATGAACGTCGCGTCAATGGCGATGACAAGCCTGGGGTTTTGGGATTCCCCCTGCCCACAACCCAGACTAAAAATAAAAAAAACAGCCAGAATGAATTTTAAAATATATTTTTTAAACACTGAAGAACCTCACGGAGCGAAAATGAAATTGTATTGCAAGACAAGTATAAGGAGAATTGTTTTCAAACACTATCCTTTAATCAACCCACTTTTCAAATTCCAGCGTAAAACAAGTTCCGCTTCCGAGTTTGCTTTCCACAGAAACTTGGCCTCTCATAATTGCCATAAACTTTTTAACAACGGTCAACCCAACACCAACACCATCTATACAGTTTTTGACATGGCTCTCAAGCCGATAGAGCGGATCGAATATTTTTTCATAGTTATCTTCCGGTATCCCGTCCCCTGTATCTCGAATGGCAACACAAACTTTTTCAGGACCGCCTTCGACCAGGCTCAAGGTAACCTTGCCCCCCTTCTTATTGTATTTAACGGCATTGTCCAGTAGGTTTAAAAATATCTGTTGTATTTTGTCAGGGTCCGCACTCACAAAAATATCACTATTTTTATCAATCAAGTTATCAAAGCTGACACATTTAGCTTTCGCCAAATCAGACATCGAGGTAACCGCATCGTCTATAATTGCGCTCAGAGAAACCTTCTGAGGAACGCACTTCAACTCACCCGAATCAATCCTGTTAATCTCCAAAACCTGACCAACAAGATTCAGAAGATGTCTCCCCGCTTTGTTTATTTCAGCAATATTTTCGCTCTGGCTCTCATTCAGAGGGTTTTCTGTCTCCATATCCAACAACTGGGAAAATCCGATTATGGCATTCAAGGGTGTGTGAAGTTCATGGCTCATCCGCCCCAAAAATTGGGACTTTGCCAGGCTCTCCTGCTGGGCACTTTCCAGGTTGAGGATGGCTTCTTTCAAATCCTCGACCAGAGATTTATTTTTCTTAATCGTTTTCGTCAGGCAAAGATGCGTTTCAATCCGGGCTAAAACCTCTTCGCTCCTGAAAGGCTTGGTAATATAATCGGCACCGCCCGACTTAAACGCCTCAACAATATCCACAGTCTCCGTTTTCCCTGTCACAAAGAGTATTGGAGTATTTTCAAAAACCGGGTTTTCCTTTAACTTCCGGCAAGTCTCAAATCCGTCCATTCCCGGCATCATTACGTCCATAAGAATCAGGTCAGGCTTGATTTTAGGGGCTATCTTCAACGCCATCTCACCACTCGGAGCCATAGAAATCGAATACCCCTTCACCGCAAGGGTTTTACGTAGCACATCAACGTTCACCGGAATATCATCCACGATTAAGATTGCAGTCTCGTTTTCCACTTATTTTTCCACCGAGTATTTTGGGGTCAGTAAATTATTACTGTTTCTATAATATATTAGATGTGAAAATCTTCCCCAGGATCCAAAATTTCGAGGCAAACCCCTTTCAACTTTTCCCTGTTTTATCCCGACCGCGAATATTCAACCATTCCACCGCCAGGCTTTCAGCCTGAGTAATTTCTTCAGGTGTCATCCTTGTTTTGAGAAATTTTTTATTGCTCGCGGCAGAAGGATCGCTCTTTCCCGCTATGCTGAACCACATGTATGCTTTCACAAAATCCCGCCGAACCCCGACGCCGGTCATATACATTACCCCGATATTATTTGGAGCATCTTTATTTCCTAATTCCGCCGCTTTTCGGTACCACCGCATCGCTTCTTCATGGTTTCGGGTAACACCTTCTCCCTCTTCATACATCACCCCTAGATTATTTTGGGCATCTGCGTGACCCTGCTCGGCGGCGAGCCGGTACCACTTCGCCGCTTCCTCCGAACTTTGCGCGACCCCTTCCCCCACATCATGCAAAACTCCCATACCATATTGGCCCATGGCATCGTTGCTTTCTGCCAAAGCTCGAAACTCTTTCAATGCAGTCAGGCTGTCACCACGCTCAAAGGCATCCAACCCCTCCTGATAATCTGCGAACGATGGCATTGCCCACAGCAACACCAAAACCAATATTATTTGTTTCATAATGCTTCGGACCTTCCTTTGAAGGAGATATCTTTAAGCATGCTTCTTATTCTCAGCGAGTTGGCTTTTCATTTGCTTCGCCGCCAAAGCGTATCCGCCGGAAGCCCCATCCACAAAATGCAAATGGCGATCTTTGCGATCAAAAACCATACAAGTCATTAATGCGGAATCGGAAATTTGAATCCCATAAAATAATGCTCCCACTTTCATCTGAGACTCCAGATACTCGACAAGTTTTTTTCGCTGATCAGGATTGCTGTCGATAGTCATTCGCAGGGTGTCATCAAATTTTTGGAAGTCAGAATTTTTCGTCAACGTATTGAGATACTCCTCTCCATCCATCGCTCCGACCCGAAGCCCAAACTTGAAAATAATTTTCCCCAGGACACAAGATAATCGCAGCAAAACAGGATAAACCAGACGGGTGAAGAAATTTTTATTGAACGTTCGGACCTTGGTTTCGTGAGCCAATAATTTGGGGTCTAACGTGACCTTCATTTGCTTTGGGCTGATAGGACTATACTCTGTTCCATAAATCTTTCGCATTTCTTCAATGAATTTGGAGTAGGTCGCAGAATTTTCAAGTTCACTATCCCCTCTAGCCAAAACCATGAGGCACACGGTTTCTCCTTTTTTACTGTAGATGGGTTCCCACCTGCACTCCAGTCCGGAAAAAAGATCCTGCCCCTCGTTATGCCCTGAGTCGGACTGTATTTCATAGGTTGCGGAGGTCTCAGAATCTTTTATGAGTTTCTCCGCATAGGCCAGGCCGCCGCCGGAAAACATAGCCAAAGTTCCCCACGGCGAGACCTGCATCTTGGCGACCCGCACCCGGAATCCTCCTGCAACGATAATTTTTACCGGCACGATTCCGATCCTGAGTTCCATGTCAAAACTATCGTTGGCCAGTTGCCGTGCGCCAGTCAGAGCTCTCTCTAAAGGTTTCCTGCAAAATTCCGGAATGACGAATGACGCCCCGTCTCCCCCAAAAACAAAGGGAATCTCAACTTCCTCAATACAATTTAGAACAGCGATAATTGAAGAAGCCCCCAGTATATTTACTTCCTTGTAGCGTCCGCTTTCAATTGCCTTGGTTGAGCCCTTAATATCAGAAACAACAACCAGCCAATCGTCAGGGACATCGTGGTAATTGCTTCCATCGGCAACCCCTTTAAATTCCCGGAATATTGGCAAGTCTGAATAAAAACTTGCAGACGAGTCTGAGTAAAACTTCATTATAGTTTAAGTTTGGTTGCAAGTTTATTGACATTGGAACACCCTTTATTGACATTGGAACACCCAGGGAGATGACTTATCTATCGCAAACTGGGCCAACCCTTCCCCACAACACTTATACATTCCCAAAACCCAAGGGGCTAGTCAAATCAACCAGTCCATACCCATAAGCGAGAGAAGCGCATCTAGTATTAAGTTATATAGTAAATTAAACAGAAAAAAACGGGGACTCGGTTAAGGGGCTTTCGTTATAGGCTCAACGAACAAGAGACACCGCCTCAGGCAGGATGGATTTAAGGGGTCCGGGGTTTATAAAGTCTAAATAGTTCAGAATCTCCCCCTCTTTCAAATTATTTTCAATCGCCCATCGGGCCTGAGCTTCCAGACCAGGCAAAAGACCCCCGTCAAGGTGCACTGAAAGTTTGACCAGCTTGAGAACTTTGACAACCCTGGCCTCGGGCAATTTGAGTTTTTCAGCGAGAACCCGAACTGCCTGATCCGGATGATCTCGCACAAACTCTTCTGCCTTCAAAAGTCCCCGCAGGGCTCTTCGGATTATTTTGGGGTTATTTTCAATAAAACTATTAAACGCTACGAGATTGAAGGACTTTGAAAAAAGGCCCGGCTCCTCAAAAATAACTGCCCTGTCACCCAACAATTTCCAGCTTTGAACTATATATGGCTCCCGGATCGCAACCGCATCAACTTTTCCCTCACTTATCATCTCGGGAAGTTTTTCGACCTTGCCAAAGATTATCTCAACCTCACTTTTCAATAGGCGGTTTTTGGTCAAAAAAGAGTTAAGGAAAAAATGCGCCGAAGATCCTCCTTGAGTGGCAATTCGTTTTCCCTTTAAATCCTTGCGCTCCTGAATTCCATGATCCATGCGAGCTACTACTTTCGGACTATTATCAGTTGACCCCAAGGTAGCCAAAATCGAGAAATCCTGGCGATCAAAACTGCTAAATACGATCGGCACTTTGGCTGTAGTCACCAAATCCACTTCCCCGGCAAACATCCCTTTCAGAGCACGTTTTCCACTGGGATACGGTTTGGGAGTTATATCTAGTCCCTCCCTGGAAAAGAATCCCTTCTCAACCGCAATAAGGGTGAGCCAATTTGCAGGAGGCCCGGGAACGCTTATGGAAACAGGTAATCTATCTTCACTAGGAATATTTATATTATTCTTATTCTGGTCCAGAGGATTATCGCAACTCACTAACAATCCTGCCAGAGCGACAAGACCTATTCTCCAAATAAACCACAAGAAGCTTTTCAGAGCTTTTGGTTTTAAGCTCCGAAACGAATACATTAGAATTTTCATGAGTTTTCCGTAAGTTTATTCCAAAATTAAGCCTTCTTTATAAAGTAAATGATTTGTCTATAAATCAAAGAAAAAAATCTAGATTTGATATGCGGAAAAAATTTTCTGCAGCTGTCAAAATTTTTAGCTCCCCCTGTAATAAGCTTAAACCAAACGGGCGCAGGGAAAGCGAGAGAAGACGAGAGATGGGAAAAACCTTTACACAAAGACCTCATTAATTGCATTCAAGAATGCCGGCAAGTCTGAATAAAAACTTGCAGACAAATCGGAGCGACTCTTCATTTTAGTTTCTGGTAGGAAAATCCAAGCGCTTCAGTAATGAATTTTACGAGCGGACCCGCAGTCGAGAAAGCCTTTCCCACCTCCTTGATGAATTCCGGCTTTAACGCTGAAGAGGGTTTAACGGTCTGAAGGACAAAAAAAGTTTTACGTTTCAAATCCTGGACATGGATGTGATCCGGATCAAATCCTTTTGGCGGACGTTTTAACCCTTCTCCATCAACCCCACCAAACCGTTTGACCATGGACCTGTTTTTGATCACCTTTTTCCACTGTTCCGGATTCCTCACTATTGCGGTGCGGATTTTATGGAGTTCCGGGTTGGGGGCTTTCCAGATTCCCGCGCCAAAAAATACTTCATCCGGTGCAAGGTGCATATAGAACCCAGGCGCGTGAGCGTCCTTACCTACTATGTGCCGAAAATGACATCCCACATGGTCCTTGTAGGGACGCTTATCCTTTGAGAAGCGAGTGTCTTTGTATATCCGAAACATGGACCCGCCATGCGGTCTGGGGTCGGCAACATAGTATTCAGATATCTTATGCAAGGCTGGCTGGACAGCAGTGATGAATTCACACACCGGGGCAACCACGTTTGAGCGGTAGCGTTCTTTATTGGCATTGAACCACTCGCGGTTGTTGTTTTTGGAAAGGTCGGAAAGGAACTTGAAAAGCTCTTTCGGAAACCCCGGGAATGTTTTTTTCATTTTAAGTCCTGTCTGGGATATTAAGAAATATCAAAAAATATTATTGTTCGCCATAAAAAGTGATCTACCCACCTTTTCACCCCAATGATACAAATACCATACAATCCACGCAAAAAGGGGTCAACCCTTTCGAGCTGACCCCTTATTTTATAGGATAGGACTGGGGGAGGCGTTATACTGGCCCTACTCACATCGATTGAAATCAGGAAAAGAACCCATGGATAGAAAAATATTAGCGGGAGTAATTACCTTCGCTCTGGCATTAAATTTGCCGACGGTGGATGTCTCTGCGGGGAAACCCAAATACACGGAGCAAGAAGTCGCAAATGGCGGGTCCATTTCCGGAGTGGTTAAGTACGAAGGCCCTCTCAAGGAGGTCCGCATAGACCTGATGAAAGAAAAAAACGGCGAAACTTGCTCAAAACATCCAGAGGCTAAAGACGGTGTGCGATTTGATCATAAAATCCTCAGCTCGAACGGAGTACTACAGAATGCCGTGGTATTCATAGAAAATATCGAGCAGGGAAAAGCCTGGGGGAAAAAGGACAGGGAAAGCTTCACTATGTTTCACTTTAAGAACTGCGATATCTCCCCAGCCATTACCGTCATCAGGAAAACTGACAAAGGAAAAAAAACCGGCAACCTGACCGTGACCACCCATGATGGCGGCGTGTTGCATAATCCTATTGGATATCTGGTATCAGGAGCCAGCCGGAAAGTCCTGTTCAACAAACCGTTATCCTCAGAGGTTTTGATCGCGGATGCGACAAAATCATTAAAACGTTTTAAGCGCAAAGACAAACATTTCTTTTTGCAATGCGGCCAACATAATTATATGGAGGCAGAAGCGAGAATTGTTTGGAATCCCTATTATTTCATTACCGACGCCAACGGCTTGTTCAAACTGGATCAAGTCCCGGCAGGCAAATATAAAGTGACGGCCTGGCACCCTTATGCCGGGGAACATACGCAAGAAATTATCGTGTCTGAAGGAACCGAAACCCCGGCTGATTTTGCAGTCAAAAGCACTGCTCACCGATAAAAAGGACCACAAACCAATGCTCGCTGAACACCGGGTTTTAGCGAATGAAGTCCGTCAATAAGTTTTTCGTGACCGATTAAAACATCGACGATCTGCCCGGAATAACGAATGGCAGTCTCTCGCATCATGCCCATCATTGGCCATCCCCATAAAGCCGATACAGTGACACCATCCTGCACAAAACAGGGCTCTGTCAGAAAACTACAACTGATAACGGCTTCCACAGGACTTCGATTGCTTGCACTGCCACCGACCAAATCGATAACCACGGACTGATCTGGAATAAGCTCTTTTAAGTGTTGGTTGCTAACTAAAAAGTTCACGCCGCGTAATTCCGGGGGTTGTTCCGCACCGTTTACCACCAGGTCCACATCCTTCAACCAAAAATCAATGCGTCCCTTGGAGGTATGTGAGCGGCCGAGCACATGGACAGCTTTGATCCCCTGACTGTATAGTTCATGCAACGCTCCTTGAGCCACATTGCCATAACCCAGAACAATCGCCTTTGCGTTCACAATGTCCAGTGTGGGTTTATTTTCTTGCAGTAATTTAACGCCGTACCGCGCACCGGCCTGGCCGGTTTCATGCAGACACTGGATACGGCGCAAGCCAAATTCTGCGGGTGGGTGGCTGGCACGATAAGCGGCAATGGCTTTTTCGCCATACTGCTGTTCAAATTCATAAAGATCAAAAATATGCGTGCCCTTGTTTTTCAGTTTAGCCAGAATACCTTGTCGATCCTCAAAGTCATGACTGTCATAAAAATATAAGGCATCCGGCCCAACCGCATTCAGCTCTTCAAAAGACAATGTTGGCTGAATAACCTGCTCTGAAAATGGATTACGATTGCCGCAACGGCGGATTGCACTGCGTAGCCGTTTACTCCATCCAATGATCCTGACCTGCAAGCTCCCAATGGTATTTTCTGCAAAAAATGGTTTTAAGGACTCGGCCATGGCAAGGCGACCTAGAATTTCCTGATCCGGATTAACCTTTGGGGATTCACATATTTCTTCCATTGCAATCACATTGACACGTCGGTCCTGAAGCAATTTCGCCCGATCTTGAAAAGAGTGGAAATGCGCCATACAGAATAAGGTGCACCCCTCACGCATCTCTTCAATTGAAGAGAGTGATGGGCCTTTAAACTTAATAATGATCTCTTTATCCCGATAAAGTTGTTCCGCCGTTTGCATAGTAGCGTTGTTTTGTTCGTACTCACGATCACTGAATCCGACACCCTCCCCGGCCCCGTATTCGACATAAACTTTAATGCCAGCGTGAGTAAGCCTGCCAACATCTGCAGGCACCAGTGCAACGCGTTTTTCCAATGCTCCGGGATTTTCTGGAGATTCTATTTCTTTTGCCAGCGCGATGGATGAAAATGTTCTGGGAGATAAGGTCATAAAAAATGTTTTCTGAATTCAGTCAAATCGACTAAGTCCTTTCATATCAAAAGCGGCATGGTTTACAATACTTATATGGTTTTAGCCCTATAGTTTTATGTATAGCATGAGATTGCAATAGAATCATTATTACTCTGCATTCATAAGGTTTGGCGCTTAATGGAATATATCGTCTTACATAAGCTCGTCCTGATCGTAATTTCAGGGATCCTTTGCCATTGGCTGGCATGGCGCCTGAAAATTCCTTCTATTGTACTATTTTCTGTAGTCGGTCTTCTCATTGGCCCTGTATTTCATTTGGTCAACCCAAATCAGGATTTTGGAGTCCTCGTAGAATCTATTATCAAGCTCGCCCTGGCTATTATTTTATTCGAGGGGGGATTGAATCTTAAGTTCCACGAACTGCAACATACCGGAAGGGCTGTCAAGCAACTCATTTGTTTTGGTCTTCCACTTTCCTGGTTTTTTGGTTTTCTGATTTGCCATTGGATAGCGGGTCTCTCTTACTCCCTGTCCTTATTGCTATCCGCCATCCTTGTGGTTACCGGCCCAACCGTTATCTTACCCTTGATCCGGCAAACAAAATTGAAGGCACGCACCTCTTCTCTTTTGAAATGGGAAGGTATCATCAACGATCCGATAGGCATTCTATTGGCGGTTCTTGTTTTTCAATTCACGGTAGCCGGAGAAACTATTTCTCTGAATAAAACCACCATTTTTTACCTTTTGGGAGCGGTGGCCTCTTCCATTTTAATTGGAATTGCCGGGGGTCATCTTTTGAAATTTATTTTTGAGAAAGGCCACGCTCCCGAATTTTTAAAATTGCCATTGGTATTTGCAACCGTTTTATCTCTTTATGCGCTGACTAATATTTTCCAGGAAGAACTCGGCCTGCTAACAGTCACGGTTATGGGAATAACCATGGGCAATATTGGACTGCTGATCATCCATGACCTCAGAAAGTTCAAAGAAACTATTACCGTCATTATGGTTCCTGTCGTTTTTATATTATTAACGGCAGATATAACTCCGGAAAACCTGGCAAGTTTAAACTGGCGTGTTTTTGGATTTTTATTCGGCTTTTTGTTTCTAGTGCGGCCTGCATCGGTTTGGCTTTCCACTTTCGGAGCAGGGTTGAGCTGGCAGGAAAGATTATTTATTGGTTGGATCGCGCCTCGCGGAATCGTTGCCACTTCCATTGCTGGTTTGCTGGGTCTCAAATTGCAGGAACATTCTTTTGAAAACGCCGAGTTACTCCTTCCTTTAGTATTTGCTGTGGTTTTTTCAACGGTGATACTGCATGGATTCAGCATCGGGTGGTTGGCTCGCCGTCTGGAACTTGCCGGCAAGTCCAATAATGGAGTTTTAATTGTAGGCGCCCATAAATGGAGTGTGGATCTGGCTTTAACATTACAAAAAGCCGGCCTACCGGTTTTGCTGGCGAGTGATTCCTGGAACCATTTAAAGCAGGCTCGCCTTCTGGGGGTTCCCATTCACTATGGAGAAGTCCTGTCTGAAAGTGTGCATCAGGCCCTGGAGCTTTCCGACATGGGGTATCTCCTGGCAAACACAGGCAACCATGCCTACAACTCCCTTGTGTGCAGTGTCTACCTTCAGCATTTTGGAAGAGACAAGGTATTTCAAATCGCAACAACTGAAAGAAAAGTTGAAAGAAGACAGTTGAGCAGTTCATTCAGGGGAAAAGTTTTGTTTGGCGGCAATCTGGTATACAAGGAACTGATCGTTTTATATGTAGAAGAATGGAGATTTCAAAGGACCCGGCTGACCGAGGAATTCGATATGGAAAAACTTAAATCCAGTAATGAAGGAAAAATAACACCATTCATACGAGTTCAGAGTAATGGAGAGCTGGATTTCTTTGAAGACCATATCCGCACAAAACCAGGCGATACGATCATAAGTTTTTCACATAAAACAAAAAAGGGGTCAACCCTTTCGAGTTAATCCCTTCTCTTATGTGGTGGAACTGAGGGGGATCGATGAGGTTGGATAAAAGCAAGTGGCAACCTTCTATCTGAATAATAACAGTGGTACCTTGCAAGCCTTGATCAGTGATGCGGTTGTACTTCCGAGTAATAGGCTGTGCATACGAGAATGGCTATACGCACCTGTAATCAGAAGGTCGATTTCATTCTCCACAACGTAAGAAGCTATCACTTGATCGGCATGAGAATTTTGTTCTACCCGGAGGGTGGTTTTAAATCCGACTTTCTCTAGTTTTTGCACGGCCTCTGACGTTTCGATATCACCTTTGGCACGTTCAACCACCAGCAAGTGACACTCTAATCCCTTGTCCAGCAAGGGTTGATCGGTGATGAAGTTAATGGCTTTGCGAACACTGTCCTTACCATCATAGGCAATCAAGAACCGTTTGATCGGACGTATGATGGACGACACAATAAAAAGTGGTTTGTGGAGAGCGCGTGCAACTTTTTCCAGGTTTGAGCCCAGAAAAACAGAGTTTATGTTGGCATGTTCTCCCCGTTTTCCCATGAAGATCATTTCAACAGAATCTTCAAATTCTTGAATGGTTTCAACCAGGCTACCGCGTCGGTGAACGAGGTTGATTGTTTCGATGCCTGCTTTTTGCAGAATTTTGGCCCCATGTTCAAGAATAATTTTTCCCTTCTCTTGATCTAAACGACCCCGCTCTTCATCAACCTTTGTTAATTCTTCCAGAAGATTACTGCGTGCCTCAAAGCCCATTAATCCGGTATGATCTGTCGGTGCCTGATAGTCTGAAGGACGGCGTAAAACATGAAGAAGGTCAATGCTGGCATTTATTTGTTTAGCAACCCAGGCGGCATTGGTGCAGAGATTGTCTGCATAAGCCGATCCATCGATACATACTAATAGCTTGGCCATTCTTTCTCTCCCTTAATGTTTTGGCATCAGCTCAAGCGCATTGGGTTTGTCATACACAGCCAGGCGATCAACAATCGTAGCGCTTGCTTTATTCATTCCAAGCAGATGAACGATCGTTCCTTCGCGGCGAAATTTCATAACAACTTTATCCAATGCACCGACAGCGGACAAATCCCAAAAATGGGCTCCGCTGACATCAATGGTAATATTTTGGACGACCTCCTTAAAATCAAAGGAGTCAGAAAATATGCCTGCGGATGCAAAAAATACCTGCCCATAAACCTTGTAGGTGCGCTCTTCTGCATTCTCAGATAAATGAGATTCGATTTTTAGCAGTCGCGATACTCTACGGGCGAAGAAAAGAGCACTCGTCAAGACCCCAACAAAGACACCCATTGCCAAATCATGTGTAATAACGACAACTATTACGGTGGTTATCATGACAAGGCTGGAGGTTTTTGGATGTGTTCTCAGATTGCCAAAAGATGACCAACTGAATGTTCCAATCGAAACCATTATCATGACTGCAACGAGGGCAGCCATAGGGATCTGGCGCACCCAATCCCCAAGAACCAAAAGTAAGAAGAGGAGAAACAGTCCCGCAAAAAGTGTCGACAGGCGGCCACGACCCCCCGACTTAATATTGATAACCGATTGCCCGATCATTGCGCAACCTGCCATGCCTCCAAAAAAACCGGACACAATATTGGCAACACCTTGCCCCATGCATTCACGGTTTTTATTGCTGGAGGTGTCTGTCAGGTCGTCGACAATAGTTGCGGTCATCAGTGACTCCAACAGGCCGACGGCCATGAGTGTCAGGGAGTATGGAAAAATAATCCGCAATGTATCCAGATTGAGTGGTATGTCGGGCAACAGGAAAATCGGCAACGTAGAGGGAAGCTCTCCCATATCGCCTACCGTGCGCAAATCCATTCCAAAATAAATGCTGATTGCCGTAATAGTTATGATGCTGATCAGCGGTGATGGAACAGCCTTTGTGAAACGCGGAAAGATGTAAATAATTGCCAGCCCGAGGGCGACCATGCCGTACATCTGGATTCCTGCACCTTTGAATTCGGGCAATTGTGCCATAAATATTAGAATGGCCAGGGCATTTACAAACCCTGTCACGACAGAACGTGACACAAATCGCATTAGAGAGCCTAACCTGAAAAAACCCGCAATGATTTGCAAAACCCCTGTCAGAATAGTTGCCGCAAGGAGATATTCAAGTCCATGCTCTTTCACCAGCAATACCATGACAAGCGCCATAGCACCTGTCGCGGCAGAAATCATACCGGATCTGCCACCGATAAAAGCAATAACGATAGCAATGCAGAATGAAGCATACAAACCAACCTTAGGATCAACGCCGGCAATGATAGAAAAGGCAATCGCTTCAGGAATGAGAGCCAGCGCGACAACCATACCCGCAAGAATATCATTGCGTATATTGCCAAGCCAGTTACGTTTCATATATGAGAGTGACAAAGAGAGCATAAAATAAGTTCTGTGAAATTTGTGCGTAAAAGTTTTATTGAAAAAGCGAAGTATTTTTTAATCCTTCGCCCTGTTTTAAGTTGTGTTAACTGATGCTTTGCCTTGAATCAGCTGTGAAATATTTTTTGCTGGGACAAAGAATAGGAGCTCGGCCAAGTGGCCGTCCCCTTTCACATCACACGAAACCAAAAAAGATCATGCAGAATTAAAGTTCTGCCTGATGACATTCGGTTGTTTTTTTGGGGAACGTACTTTCAGAAAATCTGTCTGACGTTTTCCCTGATTTTAAATTGGGTTGGATTGCTGCAAGAACTTTTAGGAACCACTTGGAGAAAAAAACAAACCACCTTTGATCTGCCAGACCAAAGTGTTTTTATAGATTTACTCGAGGCGAGAAACTAGAAAGAATCAACTCACACTACAACTGAACAACCTTTGCTTAGCCTTTAAGGATATCATGGGTAGCAGATATATCCTAATTTTATCTTTGCAAGAGAAAGGTAGGTGCCTGCTATTTTCGGTCTTTAGCCTCCCACGTACGATTAGCAGTACCCGTTCTCTCTGCCATTATTTATTTTTTTGACGATTGACAGGCCTAGATCTGGAATTCAACCTATCACCCATCTCTACGATACAACACCCATACAAACCAAATAAAAAGGGCCTAGTCAAAACGACTAAGCCCCATATTATTTTATCCGAAATTTAAGGGAAGACCCTCACCCAACCTCTCCCTGGAAGGGAGAGGGGGATCTAACCCCTGCCCCCTTGAATGCTATTTTAGGGTTCTTATGCAAAAACCTCATCAATTGCATTCAAGAAACTCGGAACATCAAGGGGTTTGGTGATGTAATTTCTGAATCCCATATCCAATGCCTTTTCTATATCTGCACCTAAAGCATCTGCTGTCAGGGCGATCACAGGGATGCTATTGGTCTCATCCTTAGCTTGTAGTCTTTTAAAAGCGGTCAGACCATCCATATCCGGCATTTGAATATCCATTAAAATCAAATCAGGGGTTTCAGATTGCGCTAATTCAATCCCAGCCAGAGCAGTAGAAGCGGATAGCAATCTTATCTCTTCTCGATGATTGAGAATCTGTCTTACCAGTTCCACGTTTCCTGGAATATCTTCTATATAAAGAATCTTCTTTTTATTGCTGGTCAAGGACGATTGAATGGAACCTGTTTCCTCTTCAACCTGGATTGACAATGGAGCTTTAACGGAAACAGGGACATCAATATAAAAAAAGCTGCCTTCTCCGGGCACACTTTCAAAACCGATTGTTCCATTCATCAGCTCGATAAGTTGCTTGGATATTGTAAGCCCAATACCGGTTCCTTCAATATGTTCAGCGTCCACATCAAAACGTTCAAAGGGTTTGAAAAGTTTATCTTTTTTGTCACCGGGAATTCCATGACCGGTATCCCTTACCCCTAAGCGCATCACGCCACTATTCTGGCTCTCATAAGAAACGACAACAGAACCGTTGGGCTCATTGTATTTAATGGCATTCGAGATCAGGTTTAAAACAACCTGTTTGAACCGTAGAGGATCCACATCAATTAAACACTTGCCCAACGGGAATTCATGACACTCAAGAGATATGCCTTTCTCATCAGCCAGTGACTGGGAAATAAAAATAACGTTATCCACAATGGGAACCATATCGGTCGCTTTAATGGATAGTTCTATATTTCCAGATTCAACCCTGGAAAGGTCCAGTACTTCATTGATGAGTTCTAACAGATGTTTTCCTGCTGAAGATATCATTCCGAGGTTTTTCTT
Source organism: Nitrospina sp. (assembly GCA_018653085.1). GTDB lineage: Bacteria > Nitrospinota > Nitrospinia > Nitrospinales > VA-1 > LS-NOB. The sequence continues at coordinate 72,382 of JABIAY010000059.1, read as the reverse complement.
CTCAGTGTCGCTCAATTTACTTTGAGCATTCATTTCCATCAATTGAGTAAACCCCAAAATGGCATTCATGGGTGTCCTCAACTCATGGCTCATTCGTGAAAGAAATTCTGACTTAGCATGGTTGGCTTTTACAGCTTCTTCCCTGGCTTTTATCAGATCATTTTCGTCTCTTTTGCGCTCGGTGATATCCATAGAATCTGCTGTGATATATATGAGGTTATCACCCGCATCAAAAAATGGACTAATTGTAGTTCTGTACCAAAGAACTTTCCTATCCACTTCAAAAGAATATTCAATTGTATTCGTTTCTCCCCTACTGGCGAGATGCATATATTTATCAACGATGTCACGGGTGGCTTTTGGGGCAGAATCAGTAGGAAAAAATTTTCCATAAAAATCCTCAATATCTTCAATCTTAAGAGCAGTTACACCACTCTTACTCATAAACTTCAATTTAAAATCCGGATCAAAAATTTTGTGGCACACAGGCGAAGATTGTACCAAGCTATTCACACTTGAGTCTTCATTTACAGATTTTAACAATGCCTCCAAAGTCAACTTTTTCATTTCACACCTAATATTTTTTTAGAATTGACTTGAGCAATTGAGTTAATTGCCTCATATATCGAGCGTAATAATGACGCAATTATTTACTAGCGTTGGTGAATATTAGTCAATACTTCCCATAAGAACACTAAAATTCATCTGACCAGCCCCCATTACTGTCCCAAACATAATTCCGAATCCAAAACCCAGAAAATACGACCTGCCCCAATAAGCCTATCTGCTTATATTAGAGGTTTATTTCAAAAAAACGATTCATCTCCATAAAAAAAGGGGTCAACCCTTTCGAGTTAACCCCTTCTTTTATATGGTGGAGCTGAGGGGGATCGAACCCCTGACCCCTTGAATGCCATTCAAGTGCGCTCCCAGCTGCGCCACAGCCCCATTTAATTCGTTTTTATCCTGCCGAGAGAACTAACCGTTTGATATTAACGATTATCCCGCTACTGTCAAGCGTAAAACCAGCACTTTAGAACCTCTATTGCCTTCTGCCACTTTCTTTATATAGTATAATGAACCTTTTCAATTTTCCTACAGGGAACCGTGCTTAAAAAATTCCAACGCCGAATTCGAAATGTTTTCATCACCGGGTTACTGATCACCCTGCCGATCGCATTGACGTGGTTCATTTTGCAGTTTCTGCTCAAAAACTTCGATGCCCTGTCGCCGGTGTTCACCCGAGTGCTGATTCAGCTTGGCGCGCCCATTCCCGAAGGTTACCGCATCCCTTTTCTCGGACTGATGGTGACCCTGCTAATCGTACTCACCGTGGGTTGGTTTACCACCAACTTTTTCGGAAAAAAACTATTCCAACTCGGTGAATTCCTGATTGAAAAAATCCCGTTCGTGCGCCGGATTTATAAGGGCTCCAAACAGGTGGTTTCATCTATCGCCGAAGCAGACACGTCAGCCTTTCGCAAAGTCGTTCTGCTTGAGTTCCCGCGCCGAGGCCTTTTGGCAATCGGGTTTGTGACCGGCGAGTCCCGCGGAGAGGTCCAGGAACTCACTCAGGAAAATATGCTCAACGTGTTCGTGCCAACCATGCCCAACCCGACATCCGGATTCCTGATCTTCTCCCCGCCTGAGGAGCTCACTGAAGTTTCCATGACTATTGAGGAGGGCATCAAATACGTGGTCTCCGGAGGTATCGTCACTCCCCACGAACTCAAAATTATCGAAGCAAAAGGACTGAAGATTGAGCAACCCTCCTGATCCTTCTCTCGACATCCTGTATCTCGACAACCATTTGATAGCGGTGCGCAAACCGGCGGGAGTACTCACCCAGCCTGACGATTCCGGCACCGTTTCCCTGATGGATCAGGTGAAGGACTGGATCAAAACGGAATATAAAAAACCGGGCAAGGTGTTTTTGGGATTGGTGCACCGACTCGACCGCCCGGTGTCGGGCATCGTGGTATTCGCGCGCACTTCCAAAGGGGCTTCGCGGCTCTCTGAGCAATTTCGAGAAAAAACCACAAAGAAAATTTACCGGGCCCTGGTCGAAGGGACTCCTCAACCCCAACAAGCCAGCCTGACGCACTACCTGAGAAAAGAGAAATCCCTCAAGGCCACCGTGTTTCCCCGCGCAACTCCCAACGCCAAGGAGGCGGTATTGGATTATGAGGTCATCGAAACTTTAGAAAGTACCAGCCTGCTTGACATTCACCTGCATACCGGAAGGTTCCACCAGATCCGCGCGCAACTCGCCTTCATCGGGCACCCCATCGTTGGAGATAAAAAGTATGGTGCCCACTCAACCTTACCGGAAGGACAAATTGCTCTTTGCGCGCATCGGCTGATTTTCAAGCATCCGACCAGCAAAGAAGAAATCAGTATTGAATCCTCTCCACCCTCTTGCTGGCCGACCCCCTAGCCCCCTTTGACAGAAGGGATTTGTTTTTACGCCTGTAATGATGCTTTCACCAGGTCTTCTTTTTTGGTGTGGAATCCCATGTCGTTCAGCAGGGATATCAGCACAGGAACCAGAAACAGCGTGAACAAAGTAGAGATACTCAGTCCGCCGATCAAGGCAGTGCCCATGCCCCGGTACAGTTCGGTGCCTGCCCCTTCGCCGAAAGCCAGAGGAATCATCCCGAACACGCTGGAGATAACGGTCATCATGATGGGCCTTAAGCGTGTCTGGCAAGACAACAAAAGGGCCTCACGCTCCTCCATACCCGCTTTAATATTGTTGAGCATTTGATGCACGATGAGGATGGCATTGTTAACAACAATGCCGGCGAGAATAACAATTCCCAATTGGGTAAGAATATCGAAGGTGATCCAGTTCCAGTCAGCGGCCATGGCCTGGGCATTCGGCACGTTCCATTCTTCGAGGATCGAGAGAATGTTCCCGCGTTGGAACCAGTTGTTCCAGGTGATTCCCAGAAAAGAACCGGAAACCGCCAACGCCACTGTCAGCATAACGATGAACGGCCTGAGAAAAGAGGAAAACAGGGCCACGAGCAGTAGATAGATGAAACCCAACGCATAGGCGAAGCTGTTCATCAATGATTTTTCGGTAGAGGCCAGTTCATCGGCGGAACCGCCAATACGCAGCCCGTATTCTTCACCGAGGTTTTTTCTTGCGTCAATCAATGCTTCCTCGTCAACCCGATCAATGACCAACTGCATGGCAACATCTTTTCTCACCTGCACTCGCAGTTTGATCGCCCGCTCCGTTCCAATATGATCAATGCGCGCGGGACCCGCATCAACTTTTATATCGACCAGATGCCCGAGGTGAGTCATCATGCCTTCATCGGTCCATACCGGCAAAGCACGATAGTCTTCCAGCCCGAGTTTATGGGTATCTTTTTTCTGCACCAGAACAAAGTCGATGGGTTCACCCTGATCGTTGAACTCACCCAGATATTTACCGGCATTGAGTGACTCGATAATATCTCCGATCTCATTCATGCCCATGTTCAGCCGGGCCGCGTCTTCACGCCGGGGATGGAACCTGAGCTCCGGGTTACCAAATTTAAATTCCGGCCGAACCGAGTGCACCCCTTTTATCCCGGAAATTTTTCCGATCAAATCCAGAGCGTTGCTTTTCAGTTTCAACATATCCGGCCCGGTAATTTCGACTTCGAAAGTTTTATTGGCTGAACGAAAAATGGGTCTCTGCATGGCAAAGGCAAAACGGTATCCGGGAATGGCAAAAATCTCTCGGCCCATTTGCCCGGATTTGACCGCCATCTTCACTTCGCCTCGCTGGCCTGCCGCCAGTTCTTTTTCGATGATGGCACCACCTCCATTGAAGCGCGACGAAAAAACCAGGAAGTTGCGATTGACATCTTCCATTGCCACAATCTTTTTTTCGTAGTCAGCCATGTAGCGCATATTTGTTTCCGCAGGCGTTCCCGCCACCGGCTCAATGAGCATGAACACCATATTTTTATTGCCGTAGGGCAGGTAATCCTTTTCCGGCAGAGTCTTGCCGCTATACCACAACATCCCCCCCACACAAACAATGACAAGAACCCTGAAAAAAATGCTAGTGGGCGAATTACGCAGTATCCATTCCATGAGACCCGAATAGAGATCGCCCATCTTCTTACCTATCAGGACGACTGGCTTGAACAGGGTGCGATGAAAAAATCCCGGCTGGTATTCTTCTCCCGGCTTAAGACGGATCAACAGCGTCGTTAAGGTCGGAATAACAGTGATGGACACCAGTAAAGACAAGGCAATGCTGGCACTAATAGTAATAGCGATATCACGGAACATCTGCCCCGCCTCTTCCTGAATAAAGACTATGGGAATAAAAACAGCCAGAGTCGTCAGTGTTGAAGCAAGCACCGCCCCCCATACCTCCGAGGCGCCATCGTAAGCGGCTTTGAAAACACCCTTTCTCATTGTGAGGTGACGGTAAATGTTTTCCAGCACCACAATTGAGTTATCAACCACCATACCGACGGCAAAAGCCATGCCCGCAAGAGAAATGATATTTATGCTTCGTCCAAAAATTTTGAGAACGATGAATACGGAAACCAGGCTCACAGGAATACTGATCGCCACAATCAACAACGATCGCCCGGACCCCAGGAACAGTAGCAGGACCGCCACTGCCAGAATGGCTCCAAGAGCTAGGTTCGATTTCACCAGCCGCATGGCCTCGTTGATATAGTCGACATCCTGATAAACGATTTTCAAATTGATCGGAATTCCCCGGTTCAACAATTCTTGATTGAGTTCTTCCACTCTTTTGGCGGTCAGGTTGCAGGTTTCCACCACATTCGCTCCGGCTTTGCGAATCACTCCGAAAGCATTGGACAACTCGCCGCTGATGCGAACCAGAGAAGCAGTCCGTTGATAGCCATCCACCACCGTGGCAAAATCTTTCACCTTGATGGTTTTTTCACCATCGCGCTTGATAACCGTATCGAGGATATCTTTCGGATTGAGAAACTCGCCCAAAGCGCGGACGGTATAAGAGCGGTTGTCTTCATCGTGAAACCCGGCACGGGTATTCTGGTTTTCTTCCGATAGCCTATCTATCACTTCCTTGTAGGTCACATGCAAACGGGCCATGCTGTAGGGATCAAACTCAACGCGCATTTCCCGCTCTTCACCACCGAAATGCCAGACATCGGCAATGCCCTTTACACGCCTGAGGGAAGGGACAATGATATCCTCACCGATCTTGTACATATAATTCTGATCGAGGCTGGGCATCTTTTCATTGGGCTTGTCGAACACAATCCACATGATAGGACTGGAGTTGTCGCTCGAAATGGATCTTAAGGTCGGCTTGTCAGAATTGATAGGCAGGTCTTTTACCTGCTGGAGCTTGTTGTTGACATCGAGCACCGCCAGGTTTTTATCGATTCCCCATTCAAACTCCAGGTTGACGGTACTCAATCCATGCTGACTGGTGGAAGTCATTTTTTTCATACCTTCCACGGATTCGAGCTGGTCTTCCAGACGACGCGTGATATTGCGTTCCACCTCATCAGGCGAAAGGCCCCGATACTCGGTTTTGACTTCAATTTGAGGCTTGTCGACGGTAGGAGCCAACTGCCGGGGCAGGGACTGGAAACACAAGACCCCTACCACCAGAGCCATAACGATGATGACCGTAACGGTATGATAGTTACGAATAGACTGGTCGATAAGTTTCATCAGGTCCCCGAAGTTTTTGCAGGAGCTGGCTTACCGTCTTTCGATTTCGGTTCCAGGTTCGTGATAAATACTTTCACCCCTGGGAATACCGCACCGGAGCCTCGCAGAATGAGATCCGTTTCCGGCTTTAACTGGTGAGTTAAATCTTCGATCTCGACAAAATCATCCCGCTCCTTAAAAGCCTTGACCGGAACACGATGGGCTTTGCCATCTTTGACAACATAGACAACCGTCCCCTTCTCGGAAATGACCAGGGATACCGCCGGGACATGCAACACATTTTTACGCATCCCAAAATTCAACGTGCTTTCCAATGTCAGTCCGGGGAACAAAGAAGAGTTGGGATCGGGCAAATCGATTTGCACCTTGATATTGCCGGAGAAAATGTTCGCATCGGGAATAACCCGGATGAGCCTCTGGAGGTTTTTATTCTGTTCAAACTTCAAGCCCAGTTCCCGAGCCATAAACCTCGCGCCCTTGAGTTTTTTTAATTTATTCCTGTGGCTCTGCGGCATTTCCAGAACCGCTTTCAAACGGGAGGAACCAATCATTCGTACGATGGGGGTTCCCGCCTCGGCAAACGCACCTTGCTCAATCTCCTTGGCGATGATAACCCCTGCGAAAGGAGCTTTGACATTTACCTTTGAAAGGTTCAGTTTTGCCACTGCGACCCGTTTACGGATCGCCTGCATATCCGACTCGAGTTTTTCAATATCTTCACTGCGGGCTTTCATCCCGGCGGCCAGCTCCGCCTTGCTGGCCTTCAAAGACTCATCGGCCTGACGGACCTTATCTTTGGCAGAGTCGAGTGCCGATTGCGACAAGACCTTTTGCGCCACCAGGTTTTGGGTACGGTTCAATTCAATATTAGTCAGGTTCAAGGCACTTTCATCGGCATGCATTCTGGCTTCCAGCCTCTGCTTGTCTTCCGGGCGTAATCCTCCCTGGGCTTTCTGATATTCCTTTTGCATGGATGTGAGATCGGCACGCAATCTTTCATGAACCAATTCAAATTCCCTGGGATCAATCTGCGCCAGCAAATCCCCGGCCTTCACCTTCATGCCTTCTTCAACCGCGATCCGGGTAATTTTTCCGCGCACTTCCGAATTGACCACCACCCTCTTCTCGGCCTGGACATTTCCTACCGCGCGCACTTCGTCCGCCACATTCATGCGAACGATTTTCCCTATCTGGACCGGGAGCGCGAATTCTCTCTTTTTTATCGGCTGGACATCATCTTCGGAAGAAGAGCAGGAGACCAGTGTCAAAAATAGTAATGGGAGAACAGACTGATTTAATCTGTGAAACAAAATTCTGATATAATCCCCCTCCAAATAGGGCATTCTTTAGCAGTAAAGAATTGAGAGCATCTCTAAAAATTGCTTTTGGCCATGAGCGGCCTTTATTTTATAAAGGCTGCGAGTTGCCTTAGAGCAAGTTACCGAATAAATAGAGATCTCTTTGAAATAATAATCTTATAGAATTATCACATTCATGAGCCACTCGCCATCTGAAAACTATCCGCTCGACCAGTTCGACTACAAGTTGCTGGATACCGGAGCATTTCAAAAGCTGGAGCAACTTGGCCCACACCGTTTCATCCGCCCTGCGCCTCAGGCCATCTGGCCCAAGTCCCTTCCCCCTGACGAATGGGAAAAGGCCGAAGGAGAATATAAATATTTCAAAGGCAAAGAAACAGGCGGCGAATGGAAATTTTTCACCCAGCTCCCTAAGGATGGATGGAAAATTCAGTTCCGCCACCTCGTCTTCAAAATTCAACCCACAGGATTCGGCCATATCGGGATTTTCCCCGAACAAGCCCTGAATTGGCTGTGGATCATGGATCAGCTTAAACAGCTTAACGGCACAAAAATACAAGTACTTAATGTTTTTGGCTATACCGGTGCCAGCACCATTGCGGCGGCCTCTGGCGGGGCTCATGTCACCCATATTGATGCCTCCAAGGCCTCAGTCACCTGGGCCAAAAACAACCTGGAACTTTCCGGGCTGGGGGATAAACCGGTGCGCTGGATTGTCGATGACGCCATGAAATATATGCTGAGAGAACATAGACGCGGAAAAAAATACGATGCGATCATCATGGACCCGCCCTCTTTTGGCAGAGGACCTGGAGGAGAGGTCTGGAATATCGAAAACAAGCTGTCCGAGTTCATGGAAGCCTGCCAGAACATCCTCAGCGATTCACCGGCATTTCTGCTTTTCACCACACATTCGCCCGGTTTTTCCGCCCTGACCCTCGAAAATATGCTCAGAACCTATCTCCCACCCTGCAAAACAGGGACCTTCGAGACAGGAGAAATGTTCATTCCCGATACGTCAACCGGACTCAACCTGCCCAACGGCTTCTTCGTCCGCTGGGTGGCGAGCCGCCACGGGCAGTAAGCAATAGCTTTTGCTGGCTAGCAAAGAGTTTTCTCGGCTTAGTGAGCACCCTGGCGTAGGATACGTGTTATTCTTCCTCAGCTTTTACCCGTTCCGGGCATGAAGTTTATGGTTGGGGATACCACACGTGCCCCACAGGGGTATAATGTCGTCAAATTATTTTCTCAAATCAGGAACTTTAAAAAATGTCCTTTTTTCAGTATTTGCAAGCGCACGCGAAAGAGAACCCGTCTCACCCTGCGGTCATTGATGGGGAGTCCTGCCTGACTTATGGAGAACTTGTTTCTTCTATCGAAAGTTTCGCCAGCGCAATGTCCAGACTCAAACTCAACAGCCAGAGCAAAATCGGCCTACTGTGCCTGAACCAGAAGGAATATCTCATTGCTTTTTTCGCCGCCTTGCTCAAGGGCGTTCCTGTTATCCCCTTCAACTTTCTTTTAAAACCGGAAGACCTGGTCTACATCACTCAGGATGCCGGAATCGATACTCTGATAGTCGATTCCGTTTTTGTCAAACCGGAGGTCGCTCCCTTCTTCCAATTCTTTACCAACAAAATTCTTATTGGCCCGGCTGATCCGGATCAAGTAGGCGAAGGAACCCTGCGCTGGGATGAGTTTCTGGCGGCAGGCACACCCGGCGGTTCTGTTACGAAACATGAAAGAGGCGAAAGCCTCCCCGATGTGATCCTCTACACTTCCGGCACGACTGCGAAACCCAAAGGCGTCATGCTTGATGAAAGCCAGTTTGATGCCAACGGCACCGGGTTTTTAGAGCATCTACATTTCACTCCTGAAGACAAGGTGATCCTCGCCCTGCCCCTGTTTCATTCGTTTGGCAACATCATTGCCCTGGTGCTATTGCGTACTGGAGCCACGCTCATTTTGCTCAAACAGTTTCAACCCAAATCCATCCTGGCGTCCATCGCCCAACATAAGGCCACAATCCTGCCATTGGTGCCGACTATTTATTCATTTTTGGTGGAGCTTTACGCCCGTGGCGGGTATGACGTTTCTTCCCTGCGCTATTGCATTTCAGGCGGCGCGTCTCTGCCGGAAGCCCTGCTGAAAAAAGTTGAAGAAGGATTGGGCGTCACCGTCATCGAAGGTTACGGCCTGACCGAAACTTCGCCGGTGATCGCTGTGAATACGATGAAAGACGGCAGTGTGCCGGGCTCCGTCGGCCCCGTCCTGCCAAATGTCGAATTGGATATTGTGGACGATTCCGGAAAGCAGGTCGCACAGGGAGAAGTCGGAGAAATTCGAGTGCGTGGCGTAACGATAATGAAAGGCTACTGGAACAAGCCTGAGGAAACTGCCGAAACCCTGTCTGCCGATGGCTGGCTGAGAACAGGAGACTTGGGTCATTTGGATGAAAAGGGCCGACTGTTTATTTCCGCCGGCAGGAAGAAAGACCTCATCATTCGTGCCGGGGAAAACGTATCTCCGCTGGCGATTGAAAACGCGCTGATGGGCCATCCCGCAATTGCGGAAGTGGCAGCGGTGGGTATTGCCGATGAACGGATAGGAGAAAAAGTGAAAGTCTGCGTTGTTTTACGGCAAGACACCGATGCAACTGAGCAGGAACTCAAGAGTTTTTGCCGACAGAAGCTTCCCGCCTTCATGACCCCCGATATGTTTCAGTTTATGGAGTCCCTGCCAAAAACCGCCACTGGGAAAATCTTGAAATCAGAGCTCCGCTAGGCACCACTAGGCGTGGGGCCAGCACTGCATTGCCCCTCTCGCTAGAGAGCGCAGCGAAAGCCAGTGCCGTCCAGACGATAGTCGGTTTCGAATCCTTTTCGCCATGCAGAGCGTTGGCTGTCCGCATCGGTTTGCCAGGCTCCGCCTCTATAGACTTTTTGAGTGCCACCACCACGCCGACCATCACGGCTATCGCGCACGGGACCCTGAGGATTGTCTTTCGGGCTATTCACATAAGCCCTTTCCTCGAACCAGTCAGACACCCATTCGTTGACATTGCCGACCATATCATGGAGTCCAAACGGATTAGCCGGAAACGAACCGACCGGAGCCGTGTATTCGAACCCATCCGAACTATTTTTAGCGCGAAGGTTGCGGGAACAGGAACGGTCACAAAAATTGGATTTGGTAGCATCAAATTCGTTGCCCCAGTAATAGGCCGTATTTGTTCCGCCACGTACGGCATACTCCCATTCGGATTCAGTTGGCAGGCGTTTATTGGATTTCCTGCAATACTCTTCCGCTTCATGCCAGGTGACCATTTCAACGGGCCGGTCCGCACCTTTAAACTGGGCAGGATTGTGCCCCATCGTGGCCTGAAAATCACTTTGGCTCACTTCGTATTTATCCATTTTAAATGGTTTCAAGCAGACCTGATGTACCGGCTGTTCGGATAGAGCACCCTTGTCGCTACCCATTTTAAAGCAACCGCCTTTGAGTGCCATCATCTCTACCGGACCCTTGGTCCCGGCCATGCTGATTAATTTATTTTCAACTTTGGCATGCAGTTCCTGCACATAAGCATAGATTCTGGTAGGAACCCCTTGATATTTAACCTTGGCGTTCTTGTGCGGGATGAGGAGCATTTTGCCTGTCTTCACGTTGAACAGCCGGTAATGCGGGATGGGTTTTTTGGCTTCCCCGTCCACATAGTTTCTCATATTGTTTTTACCGTTATCAGGGGTGATGACTCTTTCATCGACAATTTCCGCCTCGAACGGTTCGGGGTCACCCTCAACTGTGACCAGAACTGTATTGCGCTTGATCACTTCCATGGCCAGAATACCGTCCACCAATTGTTTGGTTTCTTCGTATTTTTTTAACTGGAACCTGACTTCAGCCAGAGCACGCATGACCCGCCAGTTTCCCGGATCCATTTTGAGAGCCGTGTCGTAATGCTGCTCGGCCGCCTGGATTTCTCCCAGAGCCCGTTTTGCATCTCCCTCAAGCGTTTCATCGACCACGCTCGCAAACCCCAAGACCGGGAATAAAAAGAATCCCAGCACAAAAAAACAAACCACTAGCCGTGGGGGCAATGAGCAAGCACTTCTTAAGCCGAGAAAAACGGTTGATAGCCAGTTAAAGTTATTGCGAATTGCGAGCGGAGATTCTCCGCATGTGTTTTTAGGAAATTTAAAAGGAATACCCATCGTCATCCCGCTCCTATCATGTAGAAATTAAAATTGGAAAGGAGGTATTATAGCAGGAGAGGGATTTCTCTCCAAACCGGTAAAACTATTATTTTTCGGGGGATTTTTCCTGCTTTTGGGGAGGTTTTTTGCCGCTTTTCTGCTTTTCGTCCTGGATTTTGGCGTCCTGTTCCGATTTTTGCTTTTTAAGGTCGCCCCAGCCTGAATCCGTCTTTTTCTTTTTATTATGCTGGTCTCTTCTGGGAAAATAATCAATCTCGTCAATCATAGTTATTTGGGCGTTTTAAAGATCATGGATTTAACCTGTTCGACCACAGGCCCCGCCAACCCTAATGCCAGAGCCCGGTCCAAATGATACTTGCTTTTTTGCTCCCGGTTAAGGGAATGATACGTCATCGCCAGATTAAGATGACCCGGCCCATAATTGGGATTTATCTGCACCGCATAATTGAGCAGTCGTATCGCCTCTTCACGTTTATCCTGAGTCGCCAGAACCTGAGCAAGGGAATCGTAAGCCTGAAAGTTCGACGGCCAGGCACGAATGGCGGAACGCAACATTTTTTCCGCATCTTCGGTTTCGCCCTGCCTTTTCAAATTATTTCCCAACAAGGCCAGAGTTGAACTGTGATGCGGATTATAAAGCAAAACCTTGCGAAAAAAACCATTGGCTTCATCGATCCTGCCCCGGGCCTGCCAGGTCTGTCCTAACATAAAATAAGGTTTCCAGGCCTCAGGAACCATTTCTGCGGCTTGGGTGTACTCGGCTCTGGCTTCCTCTATTTTACCGCTCCTTAAAAGCGTCTCGCCATTTTTAATGGCCTGCTGATATTTTATCCGGGCACTGATTTCGGATGGCGTTTTCGTAGGCGCAGAAATCACAACTGTGACCAGTAATAAAATACTGACAACCGCACTCTTTCCCAGCATGAATTTTGGAGTAAAAATTATCTTCCAAAACCGAGAATCACTGCCTATCCTTTTCAGGAGAAGCACTACACCCACCAGCGCCGCCAATTGAAACAACGGAAACACTAAAAGGAACAAACCATCGAGGTAGTCCCAGGATTGCGAATGGGAAAGCATATTAAAAAAGTTGCTCGAACGAAGGAGCAGGTCGGGACGGTTGGATATCAGTTCCACTGTGGACCCCAGAGCTTCTAACGTAAATTCCGGATGGTTATAAGGCAAAGTAACCTTATATTGAATGAGCATGAAATATTGCGCCAACACCGCCGACAAGCACCCAGCGATGGCAATCCACGAGCCCCAGCGGCGAACCGCCGCAGGTAACTGGCCTTGGCTTTTTTTTGCGCTCTCTGAAATACGCCACATAAGATTACCCAGTCCCAATGCAAAAACAGGCAGTGCCGAGATCAGGTGCCTGTGCCCGTAGGAAGCGGAATCTTCCGGGTACAAAATCACAATGGCAAAAATCCCTGCCAGATAGGCCAGCAAACCGGGGCGAATTTCCTTCAGCCATTCATTTTTGAGAAATAATCCGATCAGTCCCATCACGGCCAGAGGCATGGAAAACACCAACCCCCATTTACCGGAAAAAAACAGGGTCCACGCATTTTCAAGCAGAGGCAATAAAGAGATGCCGGATAAACCCTCTCCGGCAAATTTCATATGCCGTGGTGGAAAAGGCATGCCGTTCAACTGGTTCCAACAAATTATTTGCGGAAGCATGACCAGAAAAAATCCGCCCAATCCTGCCGCACCCAGCACAAATGCTTTTCTAGCAACCACTGCCGGTTTGGATTTCCAGCTCAAACGGAAACTCCATAACAGGTCTACCGCAAACAAAGCAAAAAATGCGATATTGATCACCCTCGTCATGCAAAGGAACCCAAGCAAAGCCCCTAACAAGGCATAGCAAGTCACCATGGGACACAGACCCTGGCTTTTATCGGCTGGCAATCCTTCGCTCAACAAGCTCTTCTTCATTGCCTCCACGGCTAGCGGACGAAAATGGGTCCAGGCAAATATCAGAACAGCGGCCAGGAAAAACTCGCTGGTATGGGCCATACGCTGGCGAATGAACGAAAAATAAAGCAGTGGCGAGGCCAGCCAGATAGAAAGTGTGACCAGCAGAGCGAAACGCTTATCAATGAAAGAATGCAGAGTTTTGAAAACCAGAATCAAACCGGCAAACAAAAAAGTGACCGAAGCCACAGCGGTAGCAAGGTAATAAGGGGCAGAATAACCGTCCACCGAAATGGGGTAGCCCAGGCCCTGATAAAGAAGTGCCAACAAATGCCCGACGATAAAAAACGGCAGAAACAAAAGTGCCTGTCCCATTTGCCAGTTGTTGAAAACATAGCCGGTTGGCATGAGTTTCTCGGAATGGGCATAACGAAGTTCGTTAAAAAAATCCAGGTCGCCATCAAAAAATATGGAGCGGAGGAAGGCGTAATAGCCGGTATCATCCCCCCCGTCAATGGTTGCTACGGAGTAGTATCCTTTATGGATATCAGGGGAAACCCAGTTATTGAAAGTTCCCAGAGGTGTGAGCAGGAGAAAGGCAAGAAACAAAGTCCCGCCCAGAATGAGGTAGTTACGTTGGGTCATTGAGCATTCCTGACCACGGCCGGTCATGCTTCATTTGTCCGTGGAGGGTGAGAAGGAAATGAGGACTACTTACTGGCAACCGGTTGCGACTCCAGCACAAGGCCTTTTTCAACCAGTTTTTTATGCGCATCCCCGACACGGGAAACCGCCTGTTGGGTACCGCTCCAGGCTATCAGATCTTCGAGCCCCTGCCTGAGCGACAATTCGGGTGCAAAACCCAGGGCCTCAATTTTTGAAATGTCGGCATAACAGTCGCGAATGTCGCCATTGCGAAACTTGTAAATCACATCCGGACGGAATTTTTTATCGTAGAGTTCAATGAGGGTACCCGCCAAGTCCAGAATCGAGGAAGGCTTTCCGGTACCAATATTGAAAATATCATCACTCGCATCAGGGTGATCCAGCAAAAGAAGTTTTCCGCGCACCAAATCCCTGACATGGATAAAGTCACGGCGCTGGTGGCCGTCTTCATAGATCAGGGGGGGGGAATCATTTTTGATCGCCGAGCAGAAAATTGCGGCGGCTCCGGTATAGGGGTTGTTCAGCGACTGACGCGGACCGTAACAATTGAAATAACGGCAGGCCACGGTAGGTATTTTGTGGGCCTTTCCGATCATCAGCGAATACACTTCCTGATCTTTTTTACTTTGCGCATAGACGGATGTGCAATCGAGCTCCTTGTCCTCATCAGTGGGGACAGGCGCTACAGGCACAGCACACTCAGGACATTGCATTTCCCATTGCCCTTCAATAAGCTGGCTTTCCGGTCTGGGTTTGGGTGAAATTTTCCCGTGCTCCGGACAACGGTAGTAACCTTCTCCATAAAGGCTCATGGAACTGGCAACGAGGACTTTTTCGACCTTGTGCTTTTCGTTTACCAGAATGTCCCACAACACTCCCGTACCCTGAACATTTGTGGAAATGTACTGGTCGATGGAATACATCGACTGACCGACACCAACCTCCGCGGCATCGTGAACGACAAGCTCCACATCTTCGATGGCTTTTTTTAAATGGTCCCGGTCGCGAACATCTCCCCTGATGAATTCCGCCTCCGGGTGCAGATGTTCGGGTTTTTCGGCATTTTCCCCATGCACCTGCGCATTGAGGTTGTCATAAACCCGGACGGTATCTCCTCGCTGGATCAACTGGTCCACTGTGTGCGACCCTATGAACCCGGCTCCGCCGGTTACCAAAACCCTTTTACCCATTATTTTCTCTCCGGTTGTTAATAGTGAGTCCAGCTCTCTCCAGCCAGTCTCAAATTATCATCTGTTATCATATCCCAATCGGCAATTTTGTGAAAGGACTTGAGCATTATGGCCTTTCCCTGCACTTCCCGCCTATTCAGGGTTTTTCAAGTACGTTTTCCTATATTGAAATCCAACCCAAATTAGGCAATAATTCAAGTTAAGTAGCTTTATCCTCCTGCCCTATGAAAATCGACAAACACCGTGAACCTTTCCTGCATCATCGTCAATTATTATAACAGCGCTCCCCTGAAAAATTGCCTGGAGTCTGTTACCCGAACACTGCAAAAAATCTCCTTTGAAGTGATCGTTGTGGACAATAGCCAGGACGACCCAGGCATGGCATCCATTAAAGAATCCTACCCACAAATTTGCTACATTCAGAACTCCACCAACGTAGGTTTTGCCAGAGCTAATAATCAGGCTGTTCAATCCGCTCAGGGTGAAATTCTTCTTTTTTTAAACCCCGACACGATTTTAACCGATCAGGCCATAGAGAAAATGGTTGCGCACTTAAAATCCAATGCGGATATTGGTGCCCTGGGGCCAAAAGTATTGAATACGGATGGAAGCCTGCAATATTCCTGCAGACGATTCCCTACTTTCATGACCGGATTCTTCAACCGCTATTCACTTCTTTCGCGGTGGTTTCCAGACAACCCCTATACGGTTCGCTACCTGATGAAAGATTTCGGTCACGATGAGATACGGGAAGTCGACTGGCTGTCGGGATGTTGCCTCATGGTTCTCCGTACTGCATTTGAAAAGGCCGGAGGCTTTGACGAACATTACTTTCTGTTCAATGAAGATGTAGACCTGTGCCGGGCCATCCATCAAAACGGATTCAAAGTAATGTATTTTCCTTCTGCAAAAATAACGCACCATATCAGCACCAGCAACAGCAAAGTGCCGATGGACATTATTATAAAACGTCATCTTGGCATGAGCCATTATTATGGAAAACATCATGGCAAAAATTTCGCAACAAGAACGATCGTCAATATTGCGATATCGCTGAGATGTTTATCCCAACTTGCTTTCAATATATTTAAATGAAATTTAGTACGTTTCCCATTTCAGGAGAAATTTATCTGACAGGGTATTTTGTCGCCCTGATCCTGTCTTTGGGTCTCACGCTCATCCTGATAAAAACCATAAGGGGTTTTAACTTCCTCACATTTCTATTGAACCGCCTTCCCATTTCAGCGGGGAACAGCGTCAGTCCTTTTGGCGGGGTTTCGGTCATCCTCTCGTTTCTGATAACACTCTGGCTACTCTTATTTCTGGGCATGGTGGACGCGCGCAACGTCCACCTCTTCACCGTGCTGACCCTGGGGGTAGGGCTGATGTTTTTACTGGGCATCTACGATGACATCACTCACTGCCCGCCAAGAGTGAAATTATTTGTTCAGATCGTCATTGCCTGCATTCTTTATTTTTCCGGATTTCAAATAGAGCGCATTGGCAACCTGATTGATCTTGGTCCTTTCTCGATCCTTTTAACAATACTGTGGATCGTCGGGATTACCAACGCCATCAACCTGATAGACGGCATGGATGGGCTGGCACCGGGAATCATTTTTTTCTCCTGCCTGACACTGGCTTTTGTCTATCTGGAACGCAATATTATTGAGGCTTCCTTTCTGGCCGTGGTTCTGGCAGGAAGCACATTGGGGTTCTTCTTTTTCAATTTACCACCGGCCAAAATTATTCTGGGAGATACCGGAAGTCTGCCGCTGGGCCTGCTGGTTTCACTCATCACCCTTCTGCCTCTCAATCAGGGCCATACTGATGAAATTTACTACCTCATTCCGGTCATTACCCTGCTGATCCCCATCATGGATACCACCTTCGCTTTCTTCAGGAGAATTTTAAAAGGGATCAACCCTTTCACCGGAGACGCCAACCATTTTCATCACCGGCTGGAAAAGCTCGGGCTCTCACCCGGCAAGACCATTTCCATATTATTTGCAATCGGGTTTTATTTCGACCTGACGGCAATGGTTCCCGTATACCGGATCCACCTGATTCCCAACTTTATCCCCACTTATTTTGTTTTCATTGTTGTCAATGTAGCCATTCTGATCTTCATCCTGCAACGAATAGAGAAAAAACAAAATCATGACTGATCCCTTCTCAACGAGAACACAGTTATTTTTTTCTATTCTGGCATTGTCAGTTCTCATTCTTATTGCCTACGCAAACACCCTGTTCTCTCCTTTCAACTTTGACGATCAGGCTCTTTTACAACAAGTGATCTTGAATGATCCCAACGGGTTCTACCAGATATGGCCCCTTCGGTACCGACACCTTTTATATTTCAGCTTCAACGTTAACCATTCACTGAGCGGCCTGAGCCCCTTCAGCTATCACCTGACCAATCTCCTTTTCCACTTCCTGACATCAGCAGTCGTTCTTCTCATTATTTTCAAAACCCTCGACAAAAATACTCAATGGGGAAGTAAAACAGTGCTGGGCCTGTCTGTCACCACCGCCCTCCTGTTTGCGCTCAATCCACTTCACGCAGAGGCCGTCACCTATATTTCAGGCCGGGCAAGCGGAATAGGAGCCTTCTTTTATTTACTGGGCCTGCTGTTTTTTATTCTGGGAAGCGAAAGAAACCGGATAACGCCTTTGTTTTACTTGCTCACCCTGTTGGCATTCAGCCTTGCGCTCCTCAGCAAGGAAACCGCCCTGACCTTTCCTCTGGCAGTTTTTTTATACGATCTGTGTTTCATGAAAAATGAAAACTGGCATCCTTTCAAAAACCGACTGCTTTTTATTTACCTACCTCTTTGCATTTTGGTTTTCGCTTTTTTTGCCCTATCCCCGGCAATACGCAATTCAACCCTTGATTGGTTCGGGAAAATGGACGGCAACTATGCTTTGGCGCAAGGCAGGATACTGGCTTATGCCTTCAAGCTTTGCCTGTTTCCGATCAACCTGACTTTTAATTATGATTTCCCTGGCAACTGGCTGGCTTTTTCCCGTTTTACATCTGTCGCTATTTGGCTGGTGCTTGTGTTTACGGTCCTCAAGAACTTTCGCCGAATTTCTCCGGTGGTGGTCTTTTCCATTCTGTGGTTCCTCATCACCCTGTCTCCCACAAACAGTTTTTTACCGCGCGCGGATTTGCTGAGCGAAAGAAACCTGTACCTCCCCTCTTTGGGGCCTACATTTCTTATGGCTTATACCTTCTATCATTTGTTCTTCATGAAGCGGGAAACGTCAAAACAGGGCCTGATTATTCTGGTGACTTTATTTTTGATTCTGGGTGCTTTATTAATAACCCGGAACTCGGACTACCGTTCCAACATCCGCCTTTGGGAAGATACCTATAAAAAATCCCCTGCCGATCTACAGGTCCTTCATAATCTCAGCCATTTTTACTTGGAGGACAAACGATATCAGGAGGCCCTTGCACCGCTGTTAAGACTTTCTCGTTCCGAAGCAGGAGATTTTTACCGGGCGTTCGCCCACAGCAATCTGGGAAGCATTTACACGCAGAATGGGAACTTCAAAAGGGCTGAAAGAGAGTTCCACAAGGCTATTGAACTGGAACCCACCCTTCCTCTTGGGTATCTGAACCTGGGAACCTATTATGCGTCCCGTGGCGAGTTTCAGCAGGCCCGAACGGAATTTCTCCGCGCCCAGGAAAGGTATGTTAAATATCGCTGGGGTTACCCCATGCCGGCGGAGCTTGACCTGAACCTGGCCCGTGTGAACTGGCAATTAAAATCTTTTTCTTCCGCAGAAAAACATATCCGTCAATATCTGCAAAGGGTTCCTGGCTCTTCCAATGGACTTTTACTGCTGGGGAAAATTTATCAGGCAGGCGGGAAAACAGGGCTGGCCGAAAAAGCATACCGGGAAATTCAGGAAGGGGGACTGGCCTCAGCCAAAGCGCATAACAACCTTGGCCTCCTTTTTATTGGTGAAAAGCAGTACGAAAAAGCCCGGGACGCTTTTATCGCCGCGATAAATCATTATCCTCAAATTCCCGATGCCCATTACAACCTGGGAAAATTGATTCTGGATTTGAAGGGAAATAGCACTCTGGCACGCAAACATTTGGAACTGGCATTGAGCTATAACCAAAGCCCTTCCCTGCAAAAAGAAATCAATCGGCTTCTTGAACAAACCCCGTCACCGTGACCTTTTTTTCTTAGTGTAGGGAACCCATAGCCCTTTGCTCATGGCATCCACCACCTTACTCCCGGCTTTTGTATTCTGCGTTACCTGCCGAAGCTTCCAAACCCGGGGAAGCCCTTTCAAGGCATCCCATTTCGCTTTAAAAATAGCACCGGCTTTCCCCGTCAGGGAAAACCAGATTAAGGCGGATAAATTAAACAGAATATGCTGGGGCAAATAAATCCAGAACCAGGGATCAGGCATATTGCGAAAATACGACCAAACCAGATTTCTCTGTCCATGATAAACCGCGAAATCGCTATAGCGGTCGGTGCTGGCCGAGCCCACATGCTCCACCACCGCAGAGGGGATATAAAAACATTGATAGCCTTTTAAACGCAGACGGAAACCCAGGTCCACATCTTCATTGTAACAAAAGAAGTTTTCATCAAATCCTTTCTCTTGCAAAAACACATCCCTTCGGATGAAAGCCGCCGCCGCACAGGGTGAAAATATTTCCCCGGCCTGGCGCTTGACTTCTGACTGCTGTAGCCCATGGTCGCGTCTCCACGCCGCGCCGCAGACATGATAGACATCGCCAGTCCCATCCATGCGATCATTCTTATAACCCTGCATATGACTGCCAAACCAGGCCGCATCAGGAAACTGATCGGGTGCTTCTTTTAATCGGGCAAGCCAGTCAGGATGAGGCATTGCATCCGGATTCAGAAACGCGATCCAGTCACAGTCCTCCGCTCTCTTAACCGCCAGGTTATTCCCAGCGGAAAACCCGGTATTCGTTTCGAGCTTGATAAAATCCCATTCCGCAAATTCTTGCTCCAGACCCTTGAGAGAGGCATCCGTACTGGCGTTGTCTACAATCAGGACACGGTCCGGCTGTGCGCTCTGGCCTTTTAGACTGCGCAGGCACTCACCAAGGTATTCGCCCGAATTCCAGTTGACGATAACCACCGCAATTTTAATTGACGATTTCATTAGCAATCCAGAGTGCTTGTTCAGCGGGGTATAAGGTTGAAAATACAGGCCCAACCGCTTATACTCAACGGAGTCGTCCTTGGTTTTCCTGCTAACCTTGTTTTATCACCTTCCGACTGGTTTTTACAGAAATGAAAACATTTTTTGTTACGGGTGGCGCTGGTTTCATAGGCGGAAATTTTATCCTGAACCTGATGAAAACGGGCCAGACTAAAGTTGTCAACTATGACAAGCTGACCTATGCGGGAAATCTCGATACCCTGTCATCCGTAGAAGACGACCCCAATTATTTTTTTGAACAGGGCGATATCTGTAACAGAGACAAGCTAAGAAGTGTATTTCTGGCGCATGATATCGATGCAGTGGTCCATTTTGCCGCAGAATCCCATGTTGACCGGTCCATCGAATCCCCTGGAGATTTCATTCAAACCAATGTGGTAGGAACCTATGAACTTTTGGAAACCACTCGCGGGTACTGGCGAGGACTGAGTAAAACTCGGCAGGAAAATTTCAGGTTCCTGCATGTTTCCACCGATGAGGTTTATGGCTCTTTGGGAGAAACCGGGCTGTTCACCGAAGAAACCCCTTACGCTCCGAACTCACCGTATGCGGCCTCCAAAGCTTCGTCCGACCACTTGGTGCGTTCCTATCATAAAACCTTTGGCCTGCCTGTACTGACGACAAACTGTTCCAATAATTACGGTCCTTACCAATTTCCTGAAAAACTATTGCCATTGATGATTCAAAAGGCACTGGAAGGAGAACCCCTCCCCATTTACGGAGACGGGAAGCAGATAAGAGACTGGCTGTATGTTGAAGACCATTGCCGGGCTATTCTCGAAGTCCTGGAAAAAGGCACCGTAGGGCAGGTTTATAATATTGGCGGGCATAATGAGAAAAGCAATCTGGAAGTTGTGCACGCTCTATGCAATATTTTAGATGAAATGGTTCCGGGCTCCCTGCACAGGCCGCATGAATCCCTGATAAGTTTTGTCGAAGACCGCCCCGGACATGACCGCCGCTATGCAATCGATGCGAGTAAAATTCAAAATCAACTGGGATGGAAACCTCAGGAATCGTTTGAAACCGGCCTTCGAAAAACGGTCAGTTGGTATCTGAACAATAAAACCTGGACCGATCGCGTATTGTCAGGAGCTTATCAGGGGGAACGTCTGGGTCTTGAAAAACATTAAGGAACATTCAATATGATAAGCAAAGGAATCATTTTAGCCGGTGGATCGGGAACCCGGCTCTACCCATTGACTCAGGTCGTCAGCAAGCAATTGATGCCGCTCTATGACAAACCGATGATCTATTATCCGCTTTGCACCCTCCTGCTGGCGGGTATCCGGGATATCTTTATCATCACCACCCCGCAGGACCAGCCTCTGTTCAAAGAGTTACTGAAAGATGGCAGTCAATGGGGTGTCAATATCAGTTACGGAGTCCAGCCAAACCCGGATGGTCTGGCTCAAGCATTCATCATCGGCAAGGAATTTATCGGCAACGATGGCTGTAGTTTGATCCTTGGCGATAATGTTTTTTATGGTCACGAACTGCCCGCCCTTATGGAGAAGGCCCAGAAGCGGGAAACCGGCGCCACCGTTTTCGGCTATTGGGTGAAGGACCCGCAAAACTATGGAGTGGCCGAGTTCGGCCCGGACAACAAAGTCGCCAGCGTTGAAGAAAAACCCCTGCAACCTAAATCGAATTACGCCATTACCGGACTTTATTTTTATGACAACCAGGTCGTTGATATCGCCTCTTCCATCAAGCCTTCGGCGCGGGGGGAGCTTGAAATCACCGATGTCAACCGGGTATACCTTGAGCAATCACAGCTATCCGTTGAACAAATGAGTCGCGGGTTTGCCTGGCTGGATACGGGCTCGCATGAGTCTCTGCTGGATGCCGCCAATTTTATAGAAACCATCCAACGTCGTCAGGGGCTGATGGTCTGCTGCCCTGAAGAGATTGCCTACAGTAAAGGTTGGATCACAACAGAAAATTTGGAAAGTGTAGCTCGCTCATTGAAGAAAAACGGATATGGGCAATATCTACTCCGATTGATTCAAAAAGGATAACCGCATTTCTTGCGTGTCTGTGTAATGCCTACCCTTTTCCTACCTTAAAACTCATGCGAATACTTCTGACAGGAAAAAACGGTCAAGTCGGTTGGGAGTTGAACCGCTCACTCTCTACCCTGGGAACCATTTTTGCGCTGGGCAGAGACCAGATCGATCTTGCCAAACCGGAAACACTGGGTTCTGTTATTCAGGAAATTAAACCAAATATCATTATTAATGCCGCCGCTTACACCGCAGTGGACAAGGCGGAGTCAGAACCCGAACTGGCTATGACCGTCAATGGAATCGCGCCGGGAGTGATCGCCGAGGAAGCCAAAAAAATTGGTGCCGGGATGATTCACTATTCCACCGATTATGTTTTTGACGGCAAAGCAACATCCCCCTATAAAGAAGAGGATGCACCCTGCCCTTTAAATATTTATGGGAAGTCCAAGCTGGCTGGGGACCAGGCAGTGATGCAGGCCAACATTCCCCATATCATACTCAGAACCGCTTGGGTGTATAGTTTGAGAGGCAGTAATTTTCTGCTTACCATGCAAAAACTGGCTCAAAGTAAAAATCAGATAAAAGTCGTTGATGACCAGATCGGAAGCCCCACCTGGTCAAGAGCTATTGCCGAGGGCACAGCACGAATCCTGGAACACTGCCGGAGCACCGGGAAATCCAAAATATTTTCTCATTCAGGGGTTTTTAATATGTCGTGTGGCGGGGAAACCAGTTGGTTTGGTTTTGCAAAAAAAATCCTTGAACTGTCCGGCGAGAATACAGAGTTGATTCCCATCCCCACCATCGAATACCCTACTCCTACTGCTCGGCCTGAAAGCTCACTGCTTTCGAACAGAAAGTTAAAGCAGGTCTTCCATCATGAGATGCCGCATTGGCAGGATGCCTTGCTCGAATGCCTGAACTCCGGCCATAAAGCTCGCAACGCCTTACCCTGATCGTTAATTCGCATTAACTCCGCTGACGCAACCCTTCATATATTTCCCGCATGATTTCTTCCATATCATATTGGTAATCCCAGTCAGGGTAGTCGGCCTTAAACCGGCTGACATCACTGACCCACCACATGTGGTCCCCGAAACGGTTCCCATCTTCATAGTTCCATGAAAGGGTATTTCCCGAAATATCTTCACACATCTTGATGGCCTCAAGCATAGAGCTGTTACTGTGCCGGCCACCACCAATATTATAAATTTTTGCTACTCCCGGTTTTTTATAGAACTGGTACAAGGCATTCACAAGGTCAGAACTGTGGATATTGTCGCGGACCTGTTTTCCCTTATAGCCAAACACCGTGTAAGGTTTTTTCTTCATGGTACATATCATCAGGTAGGAAAGAAAACCATGCAACTCGGTTCCCGAATGCGCGGAACCCGTCAGGCAACCGCCTCGAAAACACGCTGTTTTCATTCCGAAATACCGGCCGTACTCCTGCACTAACAGGTCCCCTGCCGCTTTGGAAACACCGAACAAGCTATGATTGCTATCATCTATGCTCATAGATTCATCAATCCCTTTTTCATAGAATCGATGGCTCGGGTCCAACTCCCATCTTGTTTCAAGTTCTTGCAGTGGAAGTGAGTTTGCGATATCTCCATAAACCTTATTCGTGGATAAATGGATAAAAACCGCCTTGGGACAAAACCGTCTCGCCATTTCAAGAAGAACCAAAGTCCCATTGGCGTTAACGGAAAAATCTTTAATAGGATCTTTCGCGGCCCAGTCGTGAGAAGGTTGGGCGGCGGCGTGAATAACCAGATCAATCTCATTTCCATACTCGCTGAACAAGCCTTCCATTTCTTTCTCGGAGCGAATATCCAATGAGAAGTGGCGGAAATCCTTCAACTCTTCTTCTAACCGCTTCCGGTTCCATTCTGTCGAAGCTTCTTCGCCGAAAAATTCTTGTCGCATATCATTGTCAACACCTATGACACGCATGCCTTTCCCAGCAAAAAACCGAACCGCCTCTGAGCCGATCAATCCTGAAGACCCCGTAATGATTACCGTTTCCAATTCATCCCTCAATTAAGTTTTAACAAGTTATTTCCCCGGAGGATGTCGAACAATATCTCTACCCAACCATTTTCTAAACACCAGTCGGAATAATACGACAAAATAATTCGGCCCGGTATTCATTAAATTAAAGCTTGAGAAACCCATATCCACTGACCGGTTGATCCATGAGATGGGGACCTCCTTAACCTTGTACCCAAGCAAAATGGGTTGCAATCCAGTTTCCGCATTCGCCGCAAAATCGTCGGCTTCGAGAACCAGGTTTTTCAGCACCTCTTTTCGCATCAGCTTAAGATTATTGGTGGCATCCCGAAAATGTTTTCCCAAAAGAAGGTTGGCGAGAATATGGAATCCGCGGTTTGCCAGGATTTTTGTAAAAGCATAATTTAAAAGCACGCTTTCCCGGGAAAACCGGCTACCTACCGCCACATCCGCGCCTTCGGCAACAGCATCGAACAAACCTGTGAGCTCAGGAAGAATATGTTGGAAGTCGCAATCCATAGTGAGAACAAAATCCCCCTGTGCCGCCGCAAAGCCATCTCGCAAGGCACGACCCACCCCATTGGGCATACTTCGGCGAATTAATTTAATTCGCGAATCTTCGTGCGCCAACCCTTCTGCCA
The DNA here is from genome assembly GCA_018653085.1 of Nitrospina sp. Classification (GTDB taxonomy): domain Bacteria; phylum Nitrospinota; class Nitrospinia; order Nitrospinales; family VA-1; genus LS-NOB. The sequence continues at coordinate 47,487 of JABIAY010000059.1, read as the reverse complement.
CCTTTGCAGTTTCATCCCGGCTATTATCATCGACAACAACAATTTCCTTGATATATTCGCCATAACAGGTTTGCAGGTTTTCAATCAATGGAGGAATATTCAGTTCTTCATTGTGACAGGGAACCACCACCGAAAGCCGACCCTTGAAACAATCGTGTCGAACCAGACTGGACAAGGGTCGTTTCCAGTTTTCTTCAGCTGGTTTCTGCGCCCAGATAAACAGGGACCCCGCAAAGTTTCTCACATAAGGAAAATTTTCCAGAATCAAACTGAGATTCTGCATAGGCCAAAGCAGTATTTTCGGGAGCGGGGGAAACAAAAAATCATACGGAAGAATTTTGATTTTTATATAGCCGGCCTCCGAAAGCAGGGCAAACAAATCCATCCGGTTGAGAGATTCATTTTTTTCAGCCCGCTTGAAAAAGAAAAACACTTTGGAAACGAATCTTCTGATTCTGTAATACGGGTTCCATGGGTTGGGGTCAAAAAACAGGATTTGCCCTCCTGGTTTCAACAAATTCTTTAACTCAGACAACAACACTCCTGCGTTTTCATCTGTCAACAATTGATACCCAACAATAAAATCAAAGCGGCGCTCACTGAGTTTCCCAGGAAATTTATCTAAATGGATTCGCTCAATATTTTCAGGAAAGGAATTATGATTGTTTTTTTCGTATATCTCTTTATCCAGCACAGCCGCACAAATGGGATTGCGGTTTCCATTAGCCTCGGAAATTTCACGTGTCCACCGGCAAGAACCTGCCCCCACCTCGAGAATGCTGTCCCCTGGAAACAGATGAAAAAAGTGGCGCACCATTTGAGCTCGCCATTTCAAACGGATCGAGAGAAAATAATCAACATTTTCCCAATAATCCTCTCTTAACCGTTCTTGCTTTTTCAGCAACTCAATCAGGTCCATTGCAAACCATTTCTCATCGATAATCTAATGTGATTGTTGGAGCACTAAGGAAATTTAAAGAAATAATTTTAGCCGGGTGAAGGTCTTATAGGAAATCAGTTCTTTATCAACTTGTTTTTCATGATCGTGAAAGCATCTTTGAAAAATGACTTGGCCATTTTGGTTGACTTGTTACTTGCAGACTCGCTTCCCATATCCAAAAACAACTGAACAATTCTATTTGGTTTGCGTAGAAAATAAATCACATAAAATAAAAACACACCAAAATTAACCATCAGAGAGAGCTCTAAATCTCCGAATCGGGAATTGTATGAAGTTTTTTTGGCACCAAAGTCCTGAAAAGTAAACAAACTCATCAAGTATTTATCATCAAATTCAGTAATTACCCCCACCCTTTGAAGCTCTCGGAAAGATTCGGTATTGGGCTGAGGAGAATAAGCATTGAGGTTTACATTAGTAAAGCCGATCACTGCACATTGGATAATTGCCCCATAAGTCTTGAGCACACTGCGGTAATCGTCCTCAGGAAATCCAATGATAAAAAAGCACCCCACATTGATCCCTGCTTTTAGCGCACTGCGTGCGGAATCGAACATTTTGGGCAAATCGACTTTCTTTTTAATCGCCTTCAATATACGAGGGTCACCAGATTCCGGAGCAAATGAAAACTCATGGCACCCCGCCGCCTTTAATTTTGTGGCAATTTCAAAGTCAATACCTTCGCTACGAGTTCCCGATGGCAGTTGAAAAGTAATTTTCATACCACGGCTGATGATTTCATCACAAAAGCTACCTATCCAGTCCTTTCGCACAATTGCGGTAAGGTCTTCAAACTGAAAGTCTGTGGCACCATAGCTATTTTGATACTCCTGCATCTCATCTACCACCCGCTTATAATCCCTGGGAATCCATTCTGTAGTCCACATATTGGGACTTGTACAGAAGGTGCAAGAGAACGGGCAACCACGCGTCGCCAGCATAGGCATGAACTTCCCCTGTGAAGAGCCGTGGGGCTGATTGACTTCATTATATTTTTGAATGTCAAACAAATCCCATGCGGGTTGGGCAATGGAATCAATTCCTTTCATTCTGTTGCGCCGAGAATTTACTCGAACTACCCCCTCCGCATCTTTATAAGCAATTCCGAGAACATCCTCCAACGGTAAGCCCTTCTCAACATGCTCCAGTAATTGGACAATTGTTTCCTCCCCTTCTCCCAGTACTACGCTATCCAAAGGAGCTTGCTCCAGAGAAAACTCAGGGAAGCCAGTAACGTGCTCGCCTCCCATCAACAAAAATGCCGTGGGAAATAACTTGCGAATTTCAGAAACCAGTTCACGCACATAGACCCAGTGGGAAGTGAACATGCACCCCAAGCCAATGACCTGAGAATCGTAAGGGATACGCTCAATGATTTGCTCTCGAGTCAAACCTCTTACCCGAATCTCATCTTTAAATAGGTGGTAATTTCTGGGCGCGGAACCAGGTCCATCCACAACAGTGACATCATGACCTTCTTCACGTATTGCCGCCGCTATATATGCCAAACCGATAGGCGGCATACTGATCGTAGACACGAAGTTTGTCAGGGATACAAATTTAGGGGGTTCAATCAGGCAAACTTTCATGAGTGACTTGGGGGAAAAACGAACATTATAAATCAACGGCTCATTTTAACACAAAATTCAAATTACCAAACGGGGTTTAGGCAAACCGCATGAATTCAAGAGATGGGGCTATAACGAGGGATTATTTCTTGGGATAGGATTTTTCTGGTCGGACGATTTCGAATTCAGTTATTTCTCAATCTCTTTTTCAAAACCCAAGTATATTTAACCCATTTCGTGCTTGCCAGCCTATCTAAACCAGCTTCCGCGCAGATCATGGAACTATTTATTTTTAAACCGACCAACGACCTTGGAGATCATCATCCCGGTTAATCTCCTTAGCCGAAAGTACAAAAATAGTTTTAAGAACCGCTTGTGGGTTGTAATCAGGGCTCTGCTTGCAGACAAAACAATCCTGTCTAAGAGGGAAGGGTTTTCGAGAGCCCTGTCAAGATAGTCATGACATTCATCACCGGAAGATTTCCAGTCATTAAGGGCCATGGCCCCCATTTGGTAAAGAGATCGCTTGCGAAAAGTATCAATAAATGATGCTGGAAGTTTTTCGGAGCATTCGGATCGCATAACTGCCTCCGAATCTTCCATAAGGTCAATAAATGATTTTGGATCAAAACGATACTTATCGGAAAAACTGTTTTCCAAAACTCTGCTTACGCCTAAAATTTCAGACGTAAAACAAGTTCCACAATTCAGGGTGATCAATGCGGCTGAAATTTCATCTATGTAATTACCGAACGCGGGAGAATAGGCTCCGACCTCCCTGATAGAAGACATACGCCAGATGGCGCTTTGAGTGCACAGCCAGGTCACACCATCCAGGGCAAGCTCCAATGCTTTTTCCGGGGAAATATAACAAGGCATTTCCGATATATAGGGCGGCTCAGGGCTGGTCACCTGCTCATTTCCATTTCCGTCGATTCGCTTGCTGACACCGGAAAACATCCCTGCCTGCGGATACTTTGCCAGCATCGCAGTGCCTTTTTCAAACAACCCTGGCAAAATCAAATCATCTGCCGAAGCGCAATGGAAATAGTCACCTGTCACCTTTGCAAAAGCCCTCATATATGTGGGCACATTCCCCATATTTTTTTCGTTTTTATAAAAACGAATTGCCGGATCCTTCCTGGCAAATCCCTCAATGATTTCGACGCTGTTGTCTGTCGAGCCATCGTCAACAATGATTAATTCCTTAGGGCGCAAGGATTGATTCAGTATGGCGGGTATGGATTGATCCAAGTAATGGGCGTGGTTGTAGTTGCCCATTATTACAGATATAGCTGGTGATTCCAAAACAACATCTCCTTTCATTGCGTCAAACAAGATGAGTTGGGAAAAGGCGGCATAGGCTTTTCAAAAATTCCCTGGAACATAGACCCCGCAATGCGTCTGGGCCGAAAATACAAATAGAGTTTCAAAATGATTTTATGAATTTTGGCAAAAAACTGGAACGCGCAAATCAACAGCCAATCCCATCACAGTTGAGTTTTGCACCGAGCGGGCAAATGGCTCGCGCAAACTTTCATGGAAGGACACAAAGCTTCAAGAACCCCGAAACCCATTTCGTAAGACGTACGCTCCTTGAATTCCTGTCTATACAAGGGAGGGAATTTATCGGCATAGGAAGTGCTCATGAGTTGTTCAATCTTTCCGTGCGCCTCACAAATGCATGGAGATTTTGACGCTATAACGTAGGGAAGGTTTGTTTTACAGGGTTCCTTTCATAGGCCTTAGCATTGGTATCTTCCTAAAAAACCATCTCTTCAACCTATAAAATTCTCCCTTTTTAAGATCCTTCAGGGCTTCCAAAATCAACCTTGAGAGCATCGCATACTTTATAGATAAAATCGCATACAACACCATGCCTAATTTAAGTTTTCTTACTTTTTTGTTCAGCAACAAAGACATCGTTCTCGTTGACATTGTGCCCATTGAAGCGCTAAGTAAAAAGAATATCCTGTTTAAATATGTTTTTTGAATACCATTATAAGTTTTGCGATATACGTCGTTTAAATCATGTACAAAACCATCTTTTATTATTCCGTCTTTTTTTGCCTTATCATATAACTCCGTTTCCGGGTAGAAGGTCAGAGAATAAAAACCAAGGCGATACGGAGCCGGCAATTTTGTTAAAAACATAAGCGTTTCTTCCAGGTTTTCATCTGTTTCCCAAGGGTTATCAAGGATGATATCGTATTGCGGTGGGCCCATTTCCTCCTTGAACTCATTTATTATTGCAACGGAACTTTCAACCTTTTTGTTTGAATAATTTCTCTTGTAATCTTCTTTTATGGCCTCGTTTCCTGATTGCAAACCCATTCTTATAAATTGCACACCCGCGTCTACAAGGTGGGTCAACTTATCCTTACGAAGAGTTGAGGGGGTTATTCCCGTAACAGAAAGAGGCAGGTCTATATGTTCTTTGTATTCCTCACTAAACTCCTTGATTTGTTCTGTGCTAAGTAGAATAAAGGAATCATCATCAAAATAAATATTGTTCACATAGGGCAGATTTTTCTTAATCTCTTTTAATTCTTTCATTAAATTACCCATACTTCTTTTACGAATTATGGGTTGGCCCGCATACATTTTATTGAGAGTGTCGTTGACGCAGAATGTACACCCAAAAGGACAGCCGCGAGTGGGCATAGTAACATAATCCCCCATGCTGTGTTTTTTCAACAAATCCAGCGTCATTTTGGAAAGATGATCGTTAGCTTTACCATATTTGTAATTGTCCATATTGTTGCCGTCCAGGACATAGTGTGTCTCAAAATCATAATCCTGAAACGGGAAAACATCCAAGTCTACAGTTAACGGTCGTGTTTTATTAATAACCGTTTCTCCATTGTCTTTTAAACCTATTCCCTCAATCGAACTATAATCATCCCCGTTTTCCATTTTACTTGCTAGCTCAATAAGAGTTTCTTCCCCCTCGCCTATACATACTATATCTGCCCCCCCACGCTCTATACACTCTTCAGGCCGGATTGTTGGGTGAGTACCTCCCCATATTATTGGCGCATCAATGTCTTTTTTCAGCCTTTCCGTGATTTGCACAGAATTATCCCAGAAATTTGACATCACAGATAACCCAATCAAATCACAGTCTTTTAACAAATCAACGGTTTCATTTAATGGCTGATCTTCGTATTTATCCCAAAACTGGCTCAACAGAAAGACTATTTTTACGTTATGACCTTCTTGTTTAAGGCACGCGGATAAAGTTCTTAGTCCAAAGGACTGTATATCTGGGTAGGGTGATATCAAACCAATATTCATGATAAAAACCTTTAATTATCGCCAGGCAAAAAGGCAATGTTTTTAAAATTTGATCTAACTGAGAAAACCAGCATTATTTTGGCCTAATCCTCTTAAGAATATTGCATAATTTCAAGTTTGTCAAATATCTCAAGGGAAAAATAAAATAGCTGGCACTACTATATTAGCGTCCATCAACATTAAAGATGGTTAGTATAAAAGCAATTAAAATAAGGGTGCTCATCGGTCTGCCGCTATCGTTTTTACAGCAACCCGCGATCTGCCCCTATACGTTGCACACCTTCCCAGTTAGGGGTTTCTATTTTGCCCCGCACCCCTTTATCAGATAACTCATGTGTGCGAAAAATTTAACAATTGGATCTGTTTTTGAGGGCTGGTCAGGGCCGGCCCCTTTTCTTTTTTTTGGCCTTCCAATACTTGCCTCCATAGACTGTTCTCTCGTAAGCGATCGGTCTCTTTTCTTTTTTGAGGCTTCCAATAATAGCTTTGAGCGGACAGGTTTTGAACAGCAAACATTTTTCACAGCCAGCAACCAAGGCCAAGGGGCAAAGAGTCATGAGGAGCACTCTCCTCTTGGAAAACCATTCATGACAGGAAGGGCATCATCAATGGACTGCAACAAGGGAAAAATCCCATGACCCATCAAGCGTAATCCCCCATAAGTTGCACCACTTTTAAGTGACCTCTCCCATTTCCAGTCTTATCGTCTCGGCACTGAAAGACTATAATCTTGCCCAGTGCTTCACCCAACTCTAGAATATTGAGTTTTCTTCTGACAACGTATTGACCTTGAGTCATTGGTTTCTCAGTAATGAGAAGAGGAAGAGATTTTTAGCTTTCTGCAAATCAACACAAGTAGCGAAATGAATTGAGGAGTGTAGGAAAGGTGAATCAAACCTCCTCATATTTGATCACTCCAACGGGACAGTTCTTGGCGGCTTCCATAATTTTTTCCTCATAGAGTGAATAGTCCACCCCTTCTCTCACTACCGCACTATCATGTTCTACCCATTTAAGTTTAAAAACCCCAGGACAGAACTTTTCTGACGTACCACATGAAACGCAACCTTCCTCAATCCAGACACGCGTAATAGCCATTGCAAAATCCCTGATATTCTTTGTAAGGTGAGCATTGAGATACCTACTTGCTAACACTAGCTAGCGTACACTATAAAAGAGAGGGGTTCAATACGCCAGCAATGAGTTTCGAGGTTTGCTAAAAGTTCATTCCACTTGGTTCAATAGCGCAAAGCTTGAGCCCCCGATTATTTTATGGCATCCTGTTTTGGCAAGCATTTCCTTTGACAAAAAGCACCAGAAGATCGGAGTTTCTATGAGCCAGAGACATTTAATGTTTTTGCAAAAAGACGGGTCGGGAATAGTGGTCGAGGCTTTGGGTTCTTCCGGCTATGAAAGTTTAAAACAGGAGGCAGAGGCCAAAGGAATGACCTGCCAGCCTCTGAGCATGGAAGACTTTTATCCCGATTATCGTGGGTACCGCTATTTTGACTTGCGAAATTCCGTCACCCGGGAGACGTTCAGCATAGATCATGTATTGGAAGCCTGGGAGGCCGATAAAAAACACCATGAAGGCCATGAGGGAACCGAGGAATGGTTCATTCATTAACCGCTTGATATTTAGCTCATGGAACAACACTTTAAAATACTAAAGCTCAAACCCGGCGCATCGCTTGAAGATGTGAAGCGGGCCTACAAAACCCAGGTCAAGATCTGGCATCCGGACCGGTTTCCACTGGAATCTCCACGCCTGCAAAAGAAGGCTCATGAGATGTTCCAGAAGATCACAGTTGCCTACAAAAAAATTAATGCTCAAATAAGACATAAATACAGGGAAACTTCGAGCCGGGAGGGAATGCGGCGTGAGCGCGCCTCACAGGCTCCAAGGGCTCCCAGAGCTTCCAGAAAATCGACAGGCACCTCTAACAACTCCGGCTCTCAACAATCCGAGCCCATCCCCGGATTCATCACTCAGGCTTGGCCCAATGGCGACAAATATGAAGGCCAAATATTCCAGAACCAGATGCATGGGAGGGGGATCTTCACCTCTTCCCAGGGTTATGTTTATACCGGTGAATTCAAGAATGGGAAGCCTAATGGCCGGGGGAAACTGGTCTATGACAACGGCGATAGTTACGAAGGGCATTTCCTGGAAGACATGCTCCACGGGCAGGGAAAATATAACTACTCGAACGGGGATTTTTATCAGGGAGAGTTCCAAAATGACTTGCCTCACGGACAAGGAATCTACGTCCTGGCGAACGGTAATACCTATCCGGGAACATGGGAACAAGGAGGGTTGGTTTCCTGACACCCCGAAGGCTCAGAGTCGCAGGCTTTGCAGTCAAGCCACTAGGCGTGGGGCCAGTGCATGTGATATTTTACCTTAGCTTTCGTGCCCCGTAGGGGTACTAACTTTCGCAGGCTTTGCAGTCAAGGAGGGTCCCCAGCCTTTCCTGCCTATCCTTGTCATGATTCACCCAGTGACGGCTAACCATTGGTGGACGATGCCGGACATGCTGGTTGTGTCCGCATTCCAGCTCTGCCACCCAAAAGCTTTCCTCATCCTGATGAAACCCTGAAATTTTTCTATCCATCTGGCAAAAACCCGAGCCCCTCTCAACTGGAACGCAACAAGGTTTCTGCCGCCATCAGCCCGATTACCGTGGTATCCACCACCACATCCAACTCCTCCTGACTGATTTCCAAAACCTCCAGATATCCCTCTTCGAGAGAATCTTCATAAGCGGTAGTAACAGGATGAGCAAATTCATTCATATCGGCAATGCGGTTGGCGGTGCTGACGATCTGGTTCAAAGTCAAAGGTTCACCTTTAACCGGACCCTTGTCATGGTGAGTCAAGGCCGCAGAGGCCACTTTGGCAGGAAGGGACCACCATTTTGTCATGAACTCTGCTCCCACCTCAGGGTGGGCGATTCCAAATTCCTCTTCTTCCAGGACTTGTAAGGATTTATCTGAAGAACTCAAATCCTTCAAAGTAAGAAAGTTGAAATATTTCTCGGGGATAACATTATCCAAAACCAGAATACCCACATCGTGCATCAAGCCGGCCAGAAAGGCTGATTCTAAATCGTCAAAATCGGAAAGCACTTTTTTAGCCAGTGACCGTGTGATAAAAGCCACCGCCATAGAATGTTTCCAGAATTCAATTTGATCGAAAGCTTTACTTTTTTTGAATGTCTTTGGCAGTTCAAGGGCATAAACCAGGTCCATCACCTGTTTCATCCCCAACCGCACCACAGCGTCCTGCAGGTTCCGGGTTTCATCCCGGCCTGTGCCGAACAAAGCACTATTTGCCAGAGTAATCAATCGCCCTGACAAAATCGCATCCGTTTTTATTAAACGGTAGACATCCTCAACTTCACAATCGGGATCCTCCATTATTTTTTGCAACCCAAACAAAATTTCCGGCAACGGGGGAAGGCTCGAATTGGTTTGAACTAATTCCAGAATTTTTTCTCGCACAGCAACTCCCTAATGAACAAATGTAAAAGCAGAAAAATGGTCTACATCCCAGCAAGGATACCAGCTTTCGGCATAAAAACTGTCAAGAATTTGCATTGACACTTTTTTGGACTTCAATTCCGAGCACCAAAATTAGAGCCCCCTCACAAAACAAGGTGGACCAGGCCGCTCCTATCGCTCCATATTGAGGGATTAATATCAGGTTGAGAATTATATTCAATATTGTAGCTCCCACCAGATTCCAGGTATTGATGATTTCCCTGCCAGAGGATATGAGCAGATTGGACAATAAAAAATTCAGGAAAAACAAAAAAATCGCCCCGGAAAGAATGTTGAGCACGGCAATTGACGGGGAAAATTCATCGCCGAACACAATGGTAATAATCTCACTGGAAAACCCCCACAGAACTAAAGCAACGCCTCCTCCAATCAGGCAAAATACACCAAATGCCTTTTTTGCGCTCTTTTTAAATTGCAGGGAATCTGAATGGTATTTTTCGACAAGTGTGGGGAATAAAACCAACATGATACTGTGAGGCAAAACAACGGACACCTCAAATAGTTTATAAGCCGCGCTGTAAAATCCGACCACTTTTTCACCGGTCATCAGTTGAAGCATTACAATATCCAATCTAAAATAAAGTACACTGAATATCATACCTAAAGCTATCGGGGCGGACCGGGCCAGATAATCTTTCCAGATGGAAAATTTGAACTCCGGCGCAAACGCTCCAAACCGGCGACGAACAACATAAAAGGATAAAATCAGCGTTATGGCTTCCGCTATAACTATACCCCAGATCAAAGGCTCCAGCTCCTGGTATAACAAAACCAATGAGATACCCAGCACAGACTTGATCAGGTTGGAGGATGCCCAGAGAACGGAATGAAATATAAACTGTTTGAAACAATTACCATAATGCCAAAGTGATTGGGAAAGAGTATTGAACAACAGGGAAATAGATAAAATCCACAATAAGTGCAAAGTGGTCGGCGGCAAGTCGGTGGCTCGAAAAATCAGGAAAACGAGTAAAATAGTCACCAGAGAGGTTACAATTTTTAATCCCAGTATGTTCGAAAGGTAATTTTTGGCTTGCGAGGGTTCTTTGGTAACTTCCCGAACCATCCAGATATCAAATCCGAAATTGGAAAAACAATTGGCCGCGATCACAATGGTAATGAGAAGCGAATACACTCCAAAAAGTGCTGGACCGAGTTGGCGAGAAACGACCAGGGTCAACAAAAAAAGGAAGACTGCGTTGGAAGCTCTTCCAGCAAAAATATAAACGGTGTTTTTAATCACGTAGAATTTGGCCGGTTGTGAAGGTAAGAAGTTTTCGGGAAGAGACACCGACTTAAACGGGATAGTGCCCAGAATAACCACACCATCCGACATTCTGTCTCTTCTGAATACTATACCCAATTAACAAAATCAAGGTGATTGACAGCTTAAATCAGGCATGCCAGTGGTTTAAAACAACCTGATCTCAATTGTTGCTTGATTCTTCGTGCTTTTAAAAATATGATCACCTCAGGGAACAGAAAAATCCTGTCATAATTTTTGCTCTATTTTCTGCGTCTCAGGTTTTAGTCCTTTTAGGATCATTAATGTTCTTCAAAAATCTCAACCCCAAAATACTGTGAAAGTTTTAGTTACCGGAGCCGCCGGTTTTATAGGTTTTCATACCTCAAAGCGATTATTGGAAGATGGGCATGAAGTCATTGGCCTGGATAACGTCAACGACTACTACGATATAAATTTAAAAAAAGACCGTTTGAAAATCCTTCGCGGTCACGCCCAGTTCGCTTTTTACGAGAACAACCTTGAGGACAAGGAAGCCGTAGAGAATTTATTCAAAAAAGAAACTCCTCAGCGTGTCATCCATTTAGCCGCACAAGCCGGAGTTCGGTATTCCATACAACATCCGGAAGTTTATATACAGAGCAATATCGTAGGCACCTTTCATATACTGGAAGGTTGCAGGCATAACCAGGTAGAGCACCTGGTATATGCATCGACCAGTTCTGCTTATGGACTTAACACTAAATACCCATTTTCCGTCCATGACAACGTCAGTCACCCTGTCTCCTTTTATGGTGCCACGAAAATTGCCACCGAATCGATGGCCCATTCTTATTCGCATCTCTACGGACTGCCAACCACGGGTCTTCGGTTTTTCACCGTATACGGGCCATGGGGCCGACCCGATATGGCTTTATTTCTATTCACCAAGGCCATTCTTGCTTCGGAGCCCATAGATGTCTATAACCGGGGTGACATGGTAAGGGATTTCACTTATATCGATGATATTGTCGAAGGGTTGAGTCGAATTATAGAGAAGGCCCCTGCACCGGACCCTGACTGGTCTGGAGATGCCCCGAGCCCGGCTTCTTCATCTGCACCCTACAGGCTCTACAACATAGGTTCAAATGCACCTGTGCCGCTGATGGACTACATTCGTGAAATCGAAAAAAATCTCGGGATGGAGGCTAAGTTGAACCTGATGCCTATGCAGGATGGGGATGTGCGCAAATCCCACGCGGATGTCGAGGACCTGATCCGAGATTTTGATTACGCCCCAAAATGGAATATTAAAGATGGCATAAAAAACTTCATCCAGTGGTACACCGATTACTATAAAGTGAACCTACCCACTCACTGAGCAGAAATCAGTCCAGCAATCATTTCCAGTTCCCGTGACCGGGCACTCACTAACACTTCTCCTCATCAGGCTAGACAAGCACCTATGAAAAAAGCAGACTTCTTATTGATAGGTGGTGGGATTATTGGAATAAGTATCGCCCGTGAATTGAAAAAACGTTACCCCGACTCCAGTGTCTGCATCCTGGAAAAGGAACCAGAATGTGGACTTCATGCCAGCGGTCGCAACAGCGGGGTTCTCCATGCTGGCTTCTATTACACTGCCGATAGTTTTAAAGCCCGGTTTACCCGAGACGGAAATCAAAGACTGACTGAGTATTGTGACTCCAAAAATATCAAGCTCAATAAATGTGGGAAGCTGGTCGTCGCGCAGAATGAGTCGGAACTGAAATGGCTGGATGAATTGATGGTTCGAGCCGGTAAAAATGGGGTTCCGCTTGAGTCGATCACAGAAGAGGAAAGCAAGTCCATTGAACCCCGCGTCAAGACTTTCCAACGAGCCCTGTTTTCACCGTCCACCTCTTCTGTAAACCCCAAAGATTTGTTGCAAGCCATACAGTTTGATGCGATCCAGGAGGGAGTGCAAATTTGCACAAATGCCCGGTACCTGCATCGAAAAGATAAAAAGGTGATACAGGCCTCCAATGGCCTCTTTGAAGCAGGGTATTTGATCAATGTGGCGGGACTTTACGCTGATAAAATTGGTCGGGATTTCGGGTTTTCAGAGGACTACCGGATTCTTCCCTTCAAAGGCCTTTATTTATATTCCAATGAACCGGCAGGATCCCTGCGAACCCATATCTATCCCGTCCCGGATCTTGCCAATCCCTTTCTTGGAGTCCATTTCACAGTCACAACGGATGGCAAAACCAAGCTCGGCCCCACGGCCATCCCTGCATTCTGGCGCGAACAGTATGAGGGCTGGGGCAATTTCAGCTTCAATGAGCTGACAGAAATTCTACTGAGACAGGCGGGGTTGTTTCTATCTTCAAATTTTGATTTCAAGGCCCTGGCTTTCAGGGAGCTAAAAAAATATTCCCGCACAAAAATGGTTTCACTGGCCTCTTCCCTGGCAAAGGGAGTAGATATTAAAAACTATCGTCAATGGGGAAAACCAGGTATTCGCGCTCAATTACTGAACATCCGGGAGAAAAAACTGGAAATGGATTTTGTACTGGAAGGGGATGATTCGTCCATGCATATTCTAAACGCGGTCTCTCCAGGGTTCACCTGCGCCCTGCCTTTTGCGGAATATGTCTGCGATCAAATCAAAAATAAGTCAGGCTGACTTTTGGGAATTACGCACCATTATTTAATTCGGCGATTATTTCCGGTTGCTCTAACAACATCTTCTCTATCTGCTTGAGCGTCAGGCGGGTCGTATTCTGCGAAGTATAATCTTCAGTTTGAACTACCTTTTTGTCACCTTCGCTCAGATATTTATTGTAGTTCAAATCGCGGTCATCCATGCTCAACCTCAGGTAGTCTCCCATATCTTCTGATCTCAACAACTCGTCTTTGGAAGCCAGGGTTTCGTGCATTTTTTCACCGTGCCGCATACCGATGGTTTTGACTACAGAATCGGAGCCTAAGATATTAATCAATCCCTGGGCGAGATCACCAACAGAGCAAGAGGGTGCATTACGAACAAAGATATCGCCCTGCTTTCCGTTCTCAAGAGCAAACCCGACCAGACTGATCGCCTCTTTCAGAGGCAGGAGAAACCGGGTCATTCCCGGCTCCGTCACAGTAAGAGGCTTCTTCTCTCTAATAAGTTTTATAAAGAGAGGAATAACCGAGCCGCGGGAAAACAAAACATTTCCATAACGAACCAGAGTCAGAATGGTCTGCCCTTCTAAAAGTTTCCGGGAAGCAGACTGAACCACCTTTTCCATAAGCGCTTTGGTTATTCCGAGAGCATTGACAGGGTAAACCGCTTTATCCGTACTGAGGCTGACCACCCTGGAAACCCCATGGCTGATGGCCGAATTGATGACATTCTGGCTTCCTATCACATTGGTCTGCGTTGCCTGCATGGGGAAAAACTCACAGGTAGGAACCTGTTTTAACGCAGCGGCATGGAACACATAATCCACCCCAGCCATGGCGTCATCGACGCTGTCCCGGTCTCTAACATCGCCAATATAAAACTTGATTTTGGGGTTCTGGAACCTCAGGCGCATTTCCTCTTGCTTCAACTCATCTCGGCTGAAAACCCGAATTTCCTCAAAGTTCTTATCGAGAAGGTAATTGACAAAATACCCTCCAAAAGAACCGGTGCCCCCCGTAACAAGAATAGTTTTACCTGCAAATTCGGCCATCAATTCTCACCCTAGTAAGTAAATAAATCCTAGCAACTCAAAACTATAGACAATAATATTTTCCGGCAACTCAAAGAGTAATAGCCCTATAAGACATTTTATCGGAATTATCGTATAAAAGCATAAATTTAACTTTGGCTTATCATTCCTCTTATACCCTGATCAGGATCAAGCTACCCTGGCTCTCTGTTTAAAAGGACCGGGCTTTTTCTAAACCCAGGAAACATCTTCTCCAAAAAGTCGTCAACAACATTCAGTCCGATTGCCGCTGTAACCTTAAACGATTTATATTTAAGGCCCTCCAAATAGGTTTCACGTGCCGCCTCCGGGTTGCCCTGAAAAGCCTGAATCCTGGCAAGTAAGCTAGCGGACTCAGTAATATAATCGCTTATATGCCCGCCCCTTTGAAGTTCATTTTCAGCCTCTTTTAATAAATATGTGTTGCCGGTTCGCTCGTATTCCCTGACAAGAGACCCAGCCCTCACCAAATAAGGCATATCGCACCTCTCACAAAAAACTTTTGCGCTGTCTGAAAATTTTTGAATATCTTCCATCGCCTGGCCTGGAAATATCTGGCGATAAATTGTCCGCTCATATAAATAAAAGTTAATGATCACAAAAATCCCAATCAAAATGGAGCCAACAGATAAAATAGAAAACCTCCGCAATGAAACTCCCTGCAAAACGTTTTTTTTGGGAAACCGCTTTCTATAGACAACATCAATCAATAAAGCCCATATTGAGAACAAATAGAGAAATAAAGATGTGGTCCAATGGTATTCAATCACACTATGGATAAGAAATCCTGCCACAACAACGCCCAGGTAAAACACAAGGTCCTGCGTAATCGATTTCTCTTTAAACCAGATGCGCAATACTTGCCGATAAAAGAAAAAAATACAGGCGCATAATAACCCTATCCCAACCAGCCCGGAATCTGAAGCAGTCTGAAAATACAAGCTGTGTGCATGGGGAGGGGTCATACCGGAACTGTAATGTGGGTACACCGCTAGAAATGTCCAAGGGCCTGTCCCCGTCAGCCAATTATCTTTAAGAATCTTACCTGCCCCTCGCCAGAAATCGTAACGCTGGCCAACGGTGTCCGTCTTCCATTCGCGCTTGATAATAGATTGTTCGAATGGTTTCTGGGCTTCCAGTGGATCAACTGATCTCAAAACGGACACCAACATCAAATAGACTGTTAGAGAGATCAACAGACCGGCCAACATCGCCTTCATGCCTGAATAATCCTTTTTAAACAACAAGTAGCTAAACATAATCATCAGCATAATTCCGGTTACTAGTTGCCCTCCCCGGGACCCAGTAAATCCCAAACTGACAAAGAGCAAAACAAAAATAATTGCCGAAATAATTTTGCGATTTTTATTGGGGGTATTGAGATAAAAAAAACAGCTCAAAGGAAGGTGAGTCAAAATGTAACACGAGTAAGAATGAAGATACGGAAATATTGAACTTGAAACCGAGGGTTGAGGGCTTTCTGTGGCAAACAAGAGTGATGGGTAGAATTGTCGGGCAACACCAAACAATGAAATAACACCCGAGAAGACCAGAAGCACCCAAAGTGTTTCATAAACCTGCTTCTCTTCCTTTAGATATCGCACCATCCCAAAAACCAGAAGAATGACACCGATATACTTAACCACAAAATCAAAACTCAGTTCAAGGCGGACCGTAAAAAAGTATCCCAGAGCACACCAGGAATAAAAAAGCAGGAGGCTGGTCGTTAGCGGAGTAAAACGTATTAAATTCCTGTCGAGGTTTCTCCAGCAGACCTGATTCAGGAACAAAAAAATGAGGGATGAAAAACTTAAAAGTATTATAAATTCATAGCGATTTAACGGGATATAGGGACTGTGACTGCCAACCCCTACGATTAATGCAAAAAAAATAAAGCTGCTTTTTCCCATTTAAAAGATGAAATCATCCTCAGATATGTCTTTAAAGAGAGCATTGCCATTCCCCCTGAACACATTATATCACTTAAGAATAAAGCAGATACTTTGAAGTAACAATTGCATAACCATGATCAACCAACTGGCCTCAAAGCCACATAACTTTTAAATTTGAGTTTCGCGCAGAGCCAAAATACTTCTTTTTTATTGTGAATGGTCGATTATTTATATAAAGTTTCATTTAAAGTGTTTATTGTTTGAAACCCTTATTATTTTTGCACTTGGAAATATTTTCTTAGAGGTTCGGTTTGAGCAACTGTTTAAATCTTGCCCTTGTTGGCGCTGGCTATTGGGGGAAAAACCTGGCAAGGAACTTTCACAAGTTGAATGCCTTAAAACTTGTTTGCGACCCATCTGAAGATGTTCTGCTAGAAATGAAAAAGAAGTACCCCGAAGTTATTACAGCGCTTTCATTTTCGCAGGCTATCAAATCACCGGACATAGATGCTGTGGTCATTGCCACACCTGTGGAAAAGCATTTCTTGCTGGCCAAAGAAGCCTTGTTGGCAAACAAACATGTTTTTATAGAAAAACCCATGACCACCAATCTTCACGAAGCAGAGGAACTGATATCGCTAGCAAAAAAAAATAAAAAAATTATATTCATCGGCCACATTCTTCACTATCATCCGGCAATTGCACAAATAAAAAAAATGCTAGGTGAGGGCGATCTTGGCAGGTTGCAGTACATTTACTCAAACCGTCTAAACCTTGGGAAAATCAGACGGGAAGAAAATATTCTCTGGTCTTTTGCGCCACACGATATTTCTGTGATTTTATCCTTGGTGGGAGAAGAACCCGTAGAGATTAAAGCCTTCGGCACTAATATTCTTCACCCCAGCATTGCCGATACCACAATGACTCATCTACGTTTTCCCAGCGGCATATCCGCTCATATATACGTTTCATGGCTTCATCCGTTCAAAGAGCAGAAACTGGTAGTCATCGGGGACGGGAAAATGGTGGTGTTCGATGACTCTGCCCCTCCTGAATCAAAGCTGACCTTGTACCCGCATAGCATTATCTGGAAAAATGGCCTGCCAGTACCTGAAAAAAAAGATGGCGTCCATATAGACCTTTCTCAGGATTGGGAAGAACCGCTTTTTGGTGAATGCCAGGCTTTTATAAACGCCTTGTCTGGATCCCCCTGTATTACCGACGGAGAGGAAGGGTTAAAGGTATTGCGTGTATTGCAAGGGGCGCAAGAGTGTATGGATAAACAGGCTGAGCTACCCAATACAAAAAATTATTTTACCCACGAAACAAGTATAGTGGACGAGGGCTGTTCAATTGGCAAAGAAACCAGGATCTGGCACTATTCCCACATTTTAAAGGGATCAAAGATTGGAGAGTGTGTAAATATAGGCCAAAATGTAATGATAGGCCCTAATGGGATTGTTGGAAATAATGTAAAAATTCAGAATAACGTGTCTGTCTATGAGGGCGTTACTCTGGAGGACGATGTATTTTGTGGCCCATCCTGCGTATTTACAAATGTCATTAATCCACGTTCCAATATCCCCCGTAAAACTGAAATCAAGCCCACATTGATATGTAAGGGGGCTACCATAGGGGCTAATTCCACCATTCTTTGCGGGATCACAATTGGTAAACACGCTTTTATTGGAGCGGGATCAGTGGTGACAGGGGATATTCCCGACCATGGGTTGGCATATGGAAACCCTGCCACCCTTCAAGGCTGGATGTGTGAATGCGGACACAAACTGGGCGAAGATAAAAAATGCAAAGCGTGTGAAAAACAGTTGCCCGCTCAATGATTGCTGACATCATCTGAACTTTGACTTTGCCCGGGCATGAAGGTATAATTGGCCCCGGATATAAGTATAATGTTTTATATTTCTGACTCTTGCAGAGATTCTCTGAATTTAGTCAGAAAATTTCAAAAACCGATGTTCTTGCACAACCTCCTTGTATTGGATTCCTTTGAGTTTGCAATAACCCCTTAAATGATATGAGTGCCTGTGCGTAATAACGCTAAGAAATATTTCGATGATCTGGCTTCGAAGGCCAAGGATATTAAGGTTACCGATTCAGAAAGGCGAACCATTGATTTTTTTGAAGGGATCGAAGTGGTCTCCAAAGAAATCATTCGCCGCACTGATGGCGGCAACAAATTGATGTTTATTGGCAATGGAGCCAGTGCCGCAATTTCCAGCCATATGTCAACAGATTACTGGAAAAATGGCGGCATGAGGGCAATAGCTTTTAATGACAGCTCATTACTGACTTGTATCAGCAATGATTATGGTTATCCTTACGTTTTTGAAAAACCCATCGAAATGTTTGCCGATCCAGGGGACATTTTGATGGCCATTAGTAGTTCCGGGAAGTCCGAAAACATTATCAATGGCGTCAAAGCCGCGCGGTCCAAAAAATGCGGTGTTATCACTTTTTCCGGTTTTAGTCCTGACAATCCACTGGTGAAATCAGGCGATTATAATTTCCATGTTTCTTCTCCAGATTATGGACCGGTTGAAATAATCCATCTCTCGATCTGCCACTGTATTTGCGATCTTATCATTCAAGAAAAAAGTCAAATCAAGTAAACCCGAGTTAGATCTATGACAGACAAAAAACTGGCGCAATCTTTATTGTATGGCATGTTGCGCATTCGTTTGGTCGAAGAAAAGATTGCCGATTTGTACTCCGAGCAGGAGATGCGATGCCCTGTACATTTATGTATCGGACAGGAAGCCATTCCCGTTGGAGTGTCCGCTAATTTACAAAAAGAAGATAGCGTCCTGGGCAACCATCGCTCCCACGGTCATTATCTTGCCAAAGGGGGAAACCTCCAAGCCATGCTGGCTGAAATTTACGGCAAAGCAACTGGTTGTTGCAAAGGCATGGGGGGTTCCATGCACTTGATTGATCTTTCGGTAAATGTTTTGGGAACCACTCCTATTGTTGGAAGCATAATTCCTATCGCGGTTGGTGCGGCTTTTTCCGCCTGGATGAAAAATGAAAAAAAAGTGACTGTCATTTTTCTTGGACGCGCCGCTACGGAAGAAGGAGTATTCTTTGAAAGTTTAAACTTCGCCGCCTTGAAGAAGCTTCCAATATTATTTGTATCCGAAGATAATCTTTTTTCTGTGTACTCACCCCTGGCAGATCGCCAGCCTAAAGAAAGAGACAATTTATCTTTGGCAAAGTCCTTTGGCATAGCAGGTACCAGAGGAGACGGAAATAACATAGAAACTGTATATGATCTCACCCGTAAAGGGGTTGAACATATCAAACGCGGGGATGGACCTTATTTTCTTGAGTTTGAGACATACAGATGGAGAGAACATTGTGGCCCCGGCTATGACAATGACCTGGGCTACAGAAACCCTGACGAGTTTGAAGAGTGGCATCAACGTTGCCCGGTTGAAAACTTTGAGAAAAAAATGTTGGATGCCAGCCTTATAGAAAAAACGCAGATAAACCAGATGCGTTGCGATATACAAGAAGAAGTTGAAAGTGCTTTTGAGTTTGCCAAATCAAGCCCCTTCCCCAACGCAAGCCAAGCTTTCTCAAACATCTATGCCTGAGAAAAATCAACCTATGACACGTGAGCTCACCTTTGCAAAAGCAATATTGGAAGCTACTGACCAATGTATGGAGAAGGATGACTCCGTCTATATCATGGGCTTGGGTGTGCCTGACCCTAAAGGAATTTTTGGAACCACCTTAGGGCTGGGAGACAAATACGGGCCAAAACGTGTTCTTGATATGCCCGTTTCTGAAAATGCCATGACAGGGGTGGCCATCGGATCCGCCATCCAAGGTCTCAGGCCAATCTTGACCCATCAGCGCATCGATTTTATGCTTTTATCGATGGATCAGATTATCAATAATGCAGCGAAATGGCATTATATGTTTGGAGGTCAGGCATCGGTCCCTCTGGTGATTCGCTTGATCATAGGGCGTGGTTGGGGCCAGGGGCCGCAACACTCGCAGAGCCTTCAAGCCTTGTTTGCCCACATCCCGGGCCTGAAAGTGGTCATGCCATTCACCCCTCACGATGCAAAGGGCCTGTTGATATCTTCAATTGAAGACAACAATCCCGTGATATTTATCGAACATCGTTGGCTCCATAATTTATTCGGAGAAGTTCCTGAAGAAACTTATACCGTGCCCATAGGAAAGGCCCGAGTCAGCCGTGAGGGTAAAGATGTAACAATAGTCGCTTCTTCCCATATGGTTCTTGAATCATTAAAAGCAGCGGAATTTCTAAGCAAAAAGGGGGTTGAAGCCGAGGTGATTGATCTCCGGACCATAAGACCTTTGGACGAAGAAACAATACTAAAGTCTGTTCAGAAAACAGGTCGGTTAATTGTGGCTGAGGGGGCAAATAAGTTCATGAACTTTTCTGCAGAAATTGTTTCCGTAGTCTCTGAAAAGGCATTTAAAGAATTAAAGGCACCGCCTGCACGTATTGGTTACCCGGATTTCCCGACTCCAACCAGTTGGGCCTTATCAAATCATTATTATCCTCTTTCACTGGACATTATAAATACTGCAGGAGAAATGTTTGGGCTTACCAGATTTAATGATGAGGATTTAGGGATTAATCGGAATGATCCTATGGATGTTCCCGACAAGTCATTTACAGGCCCCTTCTGAGAATAACCTGTGAAACGTACTTCATGCGCAGTAAAGATTCATATCTTTTGTAGAGGTTGCATTGGCCCACAAAGAAACAACAAATGTATTCATTCTGGGCATTACCAGCGATATCGGTGAAGCCTTGGCGAGGCTGTATAAAAATGAGGGTTGCCGTGTTGTGGGAACCGGCAGAAACGTTGATGCTGGTAAAAAATTAGAGGCTGAAACTAAAATACCCGTCATACCCTTTGATGTTGGAGACCGTAGCAGCATCCCAAAACTGCTCGACACATTCTCATCCTTCTCATTTTCCTGGGATATCTTTATCTCAGCAGTTGGGACAATGGAACCAGCGGGAAGCTTTTTTTCTACTGATTTCGAATCATGGGAAGACTCGGTTCGCGTTAACTCTACTGCTCAGCTAGAGGTTTTACATGCTCTTTATCCTTATCGAAGAAAAGACAAGGTTTCTCATGTAGCATTTTTTGCGGGAGGAGGAACAAATAACCCGTTCACCAATTTCTCCGCATATTGTGTTTCCAAGATCATGCTGATTAAGATGTGTGAGCTTTTGGACGATGAGAATGAAGATTTGAATGTCTTTATTCTGGGACCGGGCTGGGTAAGGACTAAAATGCATCAGGAAGTTTTAAACAACCCTGAGGGAGCAGGAGAAAGCTACTTCAAGGTTCAGTCATTTTTGAATTCGGATGAACCAGGTACCTCCCACAAGGATATTTACGATTGCCTGAATTGGTGCATTGCCGGAGGTAGAAAAGTTGTTGGAGGCCGCAATTTTTCCGTTGTGCATGACCTCTGGAGGGACACAGACCAAAAGCTTGCCGAGCAACTGCTCCAGGACAACAATAAATTCAAATTAAGACGATCGGGAAACCTCCCGTAACCGAAAGAGGAAAAAACATTAACATGAAACAATCACCCATTCTTGAAAACCTGCTTCTGACCCTGCCAGCCAAGGCAGATCAGCACTCTCCTGAATCCGAGCTGCATATATCGATGAAACAGGAGGCCCGCAAGGAAATCATTTCACTTTTCCCCACGAGCGATGATCAACAGGCAGTCGATTTCAAGCCCTTCGGCGAACTCATTTTCCCTTACCATAAAATGGGAGCGATTGATTCTCTCAACCTGTTTGATCTCGATGAATTGATTATCTTCAGTTTTTATTGGAAAAACAGGAATAGTTACAAACGTACCCTGGATGTAGGTGCCAATTTAGGGCTGCATTCAATCATGATGGCAAAATGCGGATTTGAGGTTCAGTGCTATGAGCCTGACCCAACCCATTTCAAAATATTGACTGAAAACCTTGCAAGAAACAACTGCACGGCTGTGAAGCCTTTTAATTGTGCGGCATCCATCAAGTCTGGAGAAATGGAGTTTACCCGTGTCCTGGGAAATACAACAGGAAGCCATCTTTCCGGGGCCAAGGCTAATCCCTACGGAGAACTCGAACGATTCAAGGTGCAGGTCGTCAATATCAGGCCCCTTATGGCTGAAGCCCAATTGATCAAGATGGATGTAGAAGGACACGAAAAAGATATTCTTCTCGCTACAGAGGAGGCAGACTGGGAAAACACGGATGCCATGGTTGAGATTCAGGACGAAAACAATGCCAAGGCTGTTTATGAACATTTCAACAAAATGAAGGTCAATCTTTTTCCGCAGAAAATCAACTGGACGCAGGCACGCACTCTTGATGACATGCCAACAAGTTATCGGGAAGGCACATTATTCATAAGCTGTAAAGATAAAATGCCCTGGTAGATTTTGGTTTAGTTGAATAATTGAAATCATGATCAAATTAACACCTAGAGACAGACCTCTTGCCTATCTATTGGTAGCATTTCTTGTATTGGAAATATTTTCTTATTCCACCCTGTGGATCAAGCATGTTTTTTTTCCTTATGTCGGCCCCCAACCCAATACAGAGCTGAAGAAAATTATCAGTTCAAGGTATTCGGTAGACTCAAAACTTCTCTTGGAAGATGTAAATGCCGTGCATTCAGGAAGTGGACCGACCTATCATCCCTATCGATGGTATATGGCAAAGGCCAACTATAAGGGACACTATGCGATAACAGACCAATACGGTTTCAGAAATGATAGAACGAAAATTAAAAAAGATACTGAAAAAATTGCTTTTTTCGGCGGTTCAACGATGTGGTCAACCTCTACCCGACAAGAGGGCACAATTCCAGCTTTTATCAACCGGATGACGAACAATGATATAGTGGAAACTTTGAACTTCGGCGTGGGAGCTTACGAGTCTACAGCAGAATTGATGACGTTCATGGAAGTGAGCCGGCATGAAAAAAAGATAAAATATGCAGTGTTTTATTCCGGCGCAAATGAAGGCGTCCTTTTGACAAACAAAATTCTAGAGACCAGAGAGAATAATCTTAACAACCCTTTATATGAGGTGATGGGCTTCCCCTTTCTTCGCATCACACGTTTGGGGATAGGCAACACCGATTATATGTTTTCTTCCATATCAGGAACTGATGTCGCGCTAAAAAGAAAGAATGAAGGTTATATCCCCTATTCTTATCAGTTAGCTCGCAAGTTTCTCAAGATTGTTAACTCAAAATTCTCAGAAATTCAAAGCACAGAAGCCTATTTGAAGTCTGACAACGAATATAAACTGGCGGCAGAAAGTGCCAAAAATATTTATTTATCCAATATCAAGGATATCACTGCTCTGGCTCTTTCCAAGGGGATTGTTCCGGTTTTTATTCTGCAACCTCTGATTTTCACGACAACAAAAAAACAAATGACCCAGGGAGAAGCTCTCATCATTAAACACAGCGAAAATCCCATCTTAAATCTCAGAAAACTACTTGAAGAGATTTATACTGCTATAAAGAAAAGCAAAGAATTTCATGAATATAATTTTTTTGACCTTAGCGAATCTTTAAACAAACTAGACGAGAAGGCCCACTTTATAGATTTTTGCCATGTCTCGGAAGATGCCAACAGAATAATTGCTGAAAGTATTTTTGAGCAACTAAAAAACTTCATACCTAAAGAATATTACACCGTGAAAACGCAATCATAGGCGTTTCCAAAGAGGAATTTTTCACAATGCGCCCCCCATCTTTATCTGTAATTATATCCAATTATAATGATGCAGAGCTTCTACCTCAATTTCTGCAGTCTGTAGTGGACCAATCGGTTCAACCCAAAGAGATAATTATCATAGATGATGCTTCCACGGATAATAGTGTCGAAATCTTAGAAGAATTTGCCCGGAAACACTCCATTGTCAAATTTGTCCGTAACAAGACCAACCAGAAGCCCGTTATTTGTTATTACAAGATTGGTTTAGAAATGGCCACCGGGGACTTCATTATTGGGTTGGGAGTGGACGATATTTATTTGCCGGATTTTTTTAAAAAGCATATGGAGATCCTGAAAAAACATCCGCAAGCAGGAATGTCTATTGGCTTTTGCCTTATTGAGGAAGCGGGTACTATGAGACTGGACGCCCTCCCCCCTTTCCTGGCCAATGAACCCAGCTATATACCACCAGAAAAAGTACTGCAAGCGATGACAAATAAGGATTGGTTTATCATGGCACACACTTCTGTATGGAGACGAGAGGCAGTCAAAGAGGTGAGAGGGCTACCCATGGAGCTAAACCCTTACTTGGATGAATTTACATTTTTGATGCTTGCGCTTAATTATGGAATCTGTTTCATCCCGGAGCCTCTTGCCGTCTACAGTGTAAGAGCAAACACCTTTTCATCCAACCATAACCTCGATCAATATTTTAAATTCCGAAGAAAACAAGAAGAGTTCATGGAAACCAGCTATGCGGACAAGTTCCCTCCTGCTTTTGTCGAATATCACAAGAAAATAACTCGTTACCGGGAAGGATTGATGCATTTGGATAACTGGTCTGAGACGCAGAAAAACTGTTCGAAATATCTGGAAAATGCATTACCCAAATATAATTTTATCAACCGTATATTTCACCGGCTTTATCCAATTCTGTCAAATATCCAAAAATCATTTTTCAAATTGTACCTGTTCCTCCGGCTGGGCCGCTTGACCTGGACCAGAGTGACACAGTATTTTCATCCTTCAAGAAAAAAGTTTAAAACGAAGGAAATGCCAGTTGGAGACATAGAGAAATTTATCAAAGCAGCCCAGTATTTTCAAAATTTGATAAATCAGGAAAAGTGACCAAAAAAAACGAGCTTCGATGAGATCTGAATTCAAAAACTCAAACAAGTGGCCCTGCATTAATTCAATTTCAACCCCTTAGCATTTTCATTCTTTCCCAATAAAACCGGGGTTTTTACCTACACCATGAAAACTCAAATTCCCTCTATCACCCCTCTTAGAGGTATAGCGGCAATCATAGTTGCAATTCATCACTTCCAGTTTCGAATATCCGACTTCGAATTAACCCAAAAAACATGGTTTTTTTATAATGGCTTCCTTTGGATCGATTTCTTCTTTATTCTTAGCGGGTTTGTCATTGCCCATGTGTATTTGCAAAATTTCATTTCTGGGACAAACTGGAAAAACTATAAAATTTTTATTTTTTCACGAATCGCCAGAATATATCCCCTACACATTTTCATTATATTTGGTTTGGTGATTCTGGAATTTATAAAGATGGGCATTGTAAGCTATGGAGGGATTAATATTACGGAGGAGCCATTTTCCGGAGAGCGCGGTATTTGGCCCTTGTTCTCAAGTATTTTTTTGCTGCAAAACTGGTTTTTTCAGGACCTGGCCGCATGGAACCCCGTGTCATGGTCCATTAGCATGGAATTCTTTCTTTATATTATTTTTCCTTTTGCCCTCATGAGGTTATATAAAGGGAACTTGTTAAGCTTGGCCTGCAAAGCATTTTTCTTGATTTTAGTGATATGGGCGCAAACAGTAATAGCACCTCCAGGAAGCTCAGGGTATTATCATCTGAGGAGCGTAAAAAATATTGCGGAATTTTTTATCGGAATTCTGGCTTACAGGCTGTACGCAGAAAACGTTTGGAAAAATCTATTTCACAAAGACGGGTTCTTTTTACTTTGCTTGTCGCTTTCCGTAGCATGCATACATTTAAACTTTAATTATTCACTGGTAATTCCCTGTTTTGCCTTGCTAGTCATTGCAGGAGCCGCTAACGATAGGGTGTCGTCAAACATCCTTAACACCGAACCTCTTAATCATTTGGGGAATATATCGTATTCTGTTTACATGTTACATTATCCGATAATTATGCTAGCTCAAAAATCCACAAAAGTCTTCTTTGGCTCTAATCTTAATACATATCTTTCAAATAATTTGCTACTAACACCTCCCGCGCAAGTTTTTATTTATTTGTTGATCGTTATTATGGCGGCAAGCATTTCATATAAAAAGATTGAAGTTCCTTTCCGGGAAGGCTTAAAAAAAACCAGGTTTTTCAGGAACATGTCGTTGGATATCAGCTCTGCCGCACATACGAAGGGGGAAATGAAATGACTCATGATGTGCCATCCGAAATGAAACAAATACTAATATAAACTCATATTTCTCATTTAAGATGAAACTGTGCCGACAGTATACAGTAGGAGAAAGGCCCCAGCCAAACGGGGTAGTTCCATGATTTCCTATGAATTTTGGTGCCCATATGGGAAGTTTCGGGTAAACTGTGTCGTGAAGTCGTTTTTTCAGAATACGTTATCAAGTCTGACTAAAAAAAGTAGATACCTGTTAAAGGATAGGCTATGACTGTAAAAGTTAGCTTCGCAGAGTTAACCCATACCGGGAATACAATCGCGACCGACACGTTTCCTCTGGGCATTAGTATGGTTGCCGCCAATGCTCAAAAAATATTAGGCGATGAGATCGATTTTGAAGTTTTCAGGTATCCTGAGGATTTTAGCAGTTACCTGGAAACAAATATTCCCACCCTTGCCTGTTTTTCCGCTTTTTCCTGGAACATCGGATTGGGCCATGAGTACGCCCGGCAAATCAAAAAGGCTTTCCCAAAGACAATTACTATTTTTGGAGGGCCCAATTTCCCTGCAGGATACGAAGAGCAAAAAACATTTCTCGAAAAATATCCATCTATCGACTGTTTCTTCGAATTTGAAGGCGAAATGGCATTTATTGAGATGTTCAAAGCATTGCAGAAGATCGATTTTGATTGGAACCGGTTCAAGATAGAGCGACAGACCGTGCCGAGCATCCGTTACCTGACTGACGGGGATTTAGTTGTCGCTGAACTGATGCCACAAGTGACGGACCTTGACAGTTTACCTTCGCCACATTTGAGCGGAATTTCTGATAAGTTTTATGATGGGGTCCTCGTTCCCATGATGCAAACGGCCAGAGGTTGCCCTTATGCTTGCACATTTTGCACGGAAGGTGGGTCTTATTTCCAAAAGGTTAAAAGATTTAGCCGGGAGCGGATTGAAGCAGAACTGAAGTACATCGTCGAGCGAGTTAAAGTTAACGACCTGATGATTGTTGACGCTAACTTCGGTATGTTTAAGGAAGACCTTGAGACCACTCATATGCTCGCTGAGTTGAAGGAAAAATATAATTGGCCAAAATGCGTAATTGCCGCTACGGCTAAGAACAATAAGAAAAGGATAATAGAGATTGTTAACGTTTTAGGCAGCAACACCATGGCCCCATCCTTCTCCATCCAAACCACAGACGAAGAAGTTCTCAAACACATCAAGCGCAAAAACCCACCCCTGGACCAAATGATCAAACTGGGTATTGCCGCCAATGAAATGGGTCTCCAGAGTAAAGCTGAGATAATTCTCTGCCTGGAGGGGGACAACAAATCCGTCCATTTCAAATCCGTCTTCGATACGCTGGATGCCGGGATAAGCTATATACTGATTCATCAGTTCAGGATGCTTCCTGGTACCGAGTCGGCAAGCAAGGAGACCCGCGAAAAATTCGGCTTCCAGACACGATACCGGGTTTTGCCCCGGTGCTTCGGTATTTATGAATTTCGAGGTGAACCCTTTCGTTCTGCGGAAATTGAAGAGATCGTTGTTGGGAACAATACCATGAGCTATACGGATTACCAGGATTGCCGGCATCTTGGCTTGACGGTGGAGATTTTTAATAACGATTCCTTTTTTATTGAGTTGATTCGGTGTCTAAACACCTATGGAATTAAACGCTCTGAATTTATCAAGGAAGTTGACGAGAAAATAAAGTTGGATTCGGGGTCTCTCGCCGATCTTTACCGGGAATTTATGGAAGTAGTAAAAAAGACTACTTGGGACTCTTGTGAAGAAGTCGAGGAATTTACCCAGAAATCAGGTGTGATCGAGCGTTTTATCGATGGTGAATATGGGACGAACGAACTCTATAAGTATCGTGCTCTGGCAATTTTTACCCAGACCCAGGAGCTTCACCATTTTGCGTTCAAGGTGGCCCGGTTGCTTCTTAATAAACAGATTTCCGAAAACCCGGTTTTAGATACGTATTTAACCGAATTGCAGGAATTCAGCCTTTTACGCAAAATGGATCTGATCAACACCAGCCAGTTAGTAAGGCGTGAATTTCATTTTGATTTTGCGATGTTGTTAAAAGAAAACTTTCTTCCTGATCCAATGAAGACCCACCGACCCGAAGGTGTTGAGCTGGAAGTTTTTCATTCGGATTCACAGCGTGAGTTGATCAACGGGTATATCAAGCAGTATGGGAAGGACTTGATAGGAGATGCGCGCATCCTTATCCGTAACGATATAAAATTATGGCAGCGGAGTGCCCGAGCCTATAAATTTGATGGTTCTGGAGAAACAACCCTGGCTTGTTAGCTTAGGGGCGACCACAAGCATTCATTCGATGACGGGTTCTTAAGGGGGAAATCTCAGTCAAAACCCCGATGGGAATATCCTGTCCCTGGTAGCTACCACTTTCTAAATTAGAATTCCCACCTTCACGGGCTGTATAGCCTCTTGTGCTGGCGGTCTATCGCAGTGAACAATGTGGTCCAAACTTATTACATTCTTTAATCATCAGGTTTTTGACCCAATTCCTAATATACAGTTTGGATCAGTTTTCGGGGAGCACGGGTTTAACTCAATCGGCTGGCTGTAATCATTCGGCTCCAGCATAGGCTCATCAAAGATAGCTTGAAATACCTCTTGATATCTTTTAAGTGATTGACCGGATTTCCATTATAAGTGTGAAAAGTGTTTGTGTAGAACTATAAATAAAAAATTATAAAACCTGATATCTTTTAACAGCTCACAACTGACCATGATTTTTTGCCGAGCTTTTAGAAGAATATGGGCTACTAAATCTAGCGCATTTGTCATGCAAAAGGAAAAATTATATGAGCTCTGATGAACCTATCCGATTGGACAAGAGTTGCAGAATTTGCGGATCTCAAAAAACTAAGGATGTCTGGGAACTAAAACCAACACCTCCCGGTGACCGTTTTGTACCAGAGTCACAACTTGATAGTTCTAAAGAAAAACACCCTCTTATTTTGGCTCTATGCGAAGCATGCGGTTACCTTCACCTGCCCCATGTTCTGGACCCTAAATTAATTTATTCTGACTATCTTTACGAATCGAAGGTCACTCTTGGCCTTAGACAACATTTTAAAGAATACGCAGAAAAGGTACTCTCAATTTCCAAGACCGCCAAAGGAAGCATGGTAGTTGATTTAGGCAGTAACGATGGTTCATTGCTTGAGGTGTTTCAAAATCTAGGCATGACGGTGCTGGGAATAGAACCCAGCGTGATTGCTTTAAAAGCCAATGATATCGTACCAACGATTCGGGACTATTTTAATGAAGAGCTCGCAAAAAACATTGTAAAGAACCAGGGCAAGGCCGCAATAGTAACCGCAAACTACATGTATGCCAATATCGATGACGTCAAACAATTTACAAGGGACGCTAAAGAGCTATTGGATGAAGATGGAATATTTGTAATTCAAACCGGTTACCACCCCGAGCAAATGAAGATATTTATGTTCGATTATATTTACCACGAACATATCGCTTATTTTACCGTAAAAGTTTTAAGTCGATTACTACAGGACTGTGGTTTCGAGCTACTTCATGTGGAAACCAACCCCATGAAGGGAGGGTCTGTCAGAGCTATTGCCCAGCATGCCGGTGGACAGCGCAAAATCGACCAAAGCGTAGACGCTTTCATCCAGAATGAAGAGGCCGCCGGAATGCACAAGTGTGAAACCTACTTCCGTTTTGCAGAAGATATAAACGACCGTAAAATTGCCCTGTTAGAATTGCTGAATCCCTTGAAGTCCGAGAACAAGAGAATTGTCGGATATGGGGCGTCGATCAGCACCACAACCCTGGCGCATCAATTCGAAATAGGAGGTCATCTTGAATATATTGTTGATGACAATCCCATCAAGCAGGGTCTCTATTCTCCAGGATATCATCTCCCGGTTTATGCTTCCGGAAAACTATATGAGGACATGCCAGAATATGTCGTTATCCTCGCATGGCAATACCAGGATGCTATTATCGAGAGGAACCGGGAATATCTGGATCGGGGTGGAGCGTTCATTGTTCCGCTTCCCGACACAAAAATCGTAAAGAAGTAACTATTTGTCCCTGCAGACCAATATCTTTGCTAAGCATTTATGGGAAGGCACGCTGAAAGGACAGGAAAATAATGCCAACCGTTTTTATTACAGGCGCTAATAGAGGATTGGGACTGGAGTTCAGTCGCCAATATGCAAACGACGGTTGGGAAGTAATAGCCTCCTGCCGAAACCCAGAGGCAGCCCAGGAATTGAAATCTCTCCAAGGGAACGTCAAGGTTTGTCAGATGGATATAACAGACCAAAAGCAAATCAAGAAGGTTTCTCTTGAATATCGTAACCACGCTATCGATGTTTTAATCAATAATGCAGCCGAACACGGGCCCTATGACAACAGCGCTTCGTTTGGAGATATTGACGCGAATGAATGGCTAAAAGTTTTTCTAAGCAATTCTATATCACCGCTAAAGGTCGCAGAGGCTTTTCTTGAAAATGTAAAGAGAAGCGCACAGAAAAAGATCGCATTTATTTCATCACGCGCCGGCAGTATTTCGGAACGAGGGAAACTGCCTCATCACCAACATGGGGGAAGCTATATTTACCGCTCGAGCAAGGCCGCCCTCAATGCCGCAACCCAGAGCCTAGCCTTTGATTTAGAGCCTCAAAAGATTTGTGTTATAGTGCTTCATCCTGGCTTTGTCCGAACCGGCATGTCTGAAGATGATGCCGAGCTGGATGCCTCAATTAGCATTGCAGGAATGAGGAAGCTCATCTCAGAATCCACACCTAAGGATAACGGCTTATTCCGCACCTATGAGGGCGAGTTAATTTCCTGGTAACCTTTCCAATAAAGCAATTGCCATACTTATGACCAACATCCATACGATTGTAATTGACGCTGGCGGCCGATATGGTCTACACCCTAGCTGGAAACCCTTTTCAGGGGAATTAAAATACTTTTTGTTTGAACCTGACCTTCAGGAAGCAGAAAGATTAAAGACGAAATATGCCGACCGCTCTGATGAGATTATTGTTGACCAGCGTGCTCTTTCTGACTCAGATGCTGGAATAACAATAAACATATTGAAAAATCGTGCCATGAGCACATCCTATGCACGCGACCCAAAGTTGGAGTTTTTTTCTGGGGAGCGAAAAGAACAGGTTGAGGTTGTAGAGAAGCTGGAAGTTGACACCATCACCATAGATTCTTATTGCCATGACAATCAACTGAAAGCAGATTTTTTAAAACTCGATGTAGAAGGAAATGAATATAAAATTCTGCAAGGTTCATCCTTCCAACTGAATAATTTATTGGGAGTTCGTTGCGAGGTCAATTTCGACCGAATATTTGAAGGCATGCCAACGTTTGCCGAAATACATGACTTCATGTTGAACAAAAATTTCTTTCTATTAAACCTGGATTACAATGGGAGAGGTTTTTTATGCAACGAATTTGCTGATGCTAATGGCAGGTATGGGATAATACAGGATTGTGACGCAGTATGGGTTAGGCGCCTGAAAGATGTGTTTGATTCAAACGACTCGGAAGATGGAATGCAGCAAGTTCCCATATTAAAATATGCCGCCTTTTGCATGAACAACAATGCACCCGATTTAGCAGTCCATATTCTTCTAGAGGCCCGGCAGGAGCTCACGATTAGTTATGAACCACTAAAAAACACCAAGCTTTATAGCTTTCTATTCGTAGCTCTACACAAACACTTCTACACACTTAAATGGCAACCCGGCCAATCACTTAGAAAACATCAAGAAGCATTCCAAGCTATCTTTGATGAACCTATGATGGAACTAAATGATTACAATCAGTCAATTGAGTTAAACCCGGACTGAGCAAAGCGGAGCAAGCTTAGCCTCGCCTCTTTTCAGATAGAGTCCGCTTCTTCTTAGCTCCCAATTGTTTTTTTTGCCACATGCTTAACACTCTCGTTTTCAGTTTTTCTCCAAACTGAACAACCGTTGCAAATATTGATCTTTTCTCTCTGGCCCTTGAGGTGCATTTCCCGGACTCTGTTAAGGGCTTTGCTGTTCTGCCAGATATCCACCATGGAATGTGTTTGAATATCGCCGATAGGTATTTTCAAGTGCGTATCCACTCCACAAAGACTCACCCTGCCGCTTTGATGGATGGTTAACGTGCCCCAAAGCGACATGCAAGGAAAATCGTTAGGGTCATAATCATCGTTGAAATCCATCACATCAATCTGCGACCCCCAATTATGCGCCTTGGCCGCTACAACCTGATCGTTTGGGCTGAGTTTCTCCTCCCAGTGCTTGATCCAATCGGTGACTTCCGTGTGGTTTTCCTCTTGAACTATCATCTGTAAGCGAATAAGCAAACCAGGGTTTATCTGATCTCGCAAACGGATAAAGTCAACGGTACTGTTATAGACCTGCTCAAAGTTCAACCCTACCCTAATATTTTCATAGACCTCTTTTTTCAAAGAATCAACATTGATATAAATCTCATCCAGACCCGATTCCAACAACTCCTGCCCTTTTTTATCTAACAGGGACCCGTTGGTGGAAATGTTCACACATTTGATCCCGATTTCTTTTAATCTTCGGATGTGCCCGGAAAGTCTATTGTCGATAAGAGGTTCGTTGTCTTTATAAAGATGCACTTTCTCAACGCGATCTTTGTCTTCTGCCAACTCTGCCAAAATTTTATCAAAAAGAGCATCGGACATGAATGCTTTCGGCTTCGAAAAATCGATCTCGCACATCACGCAACGTGCGTTACAAGTGTTTACAGTCTCTATATCAATATATTTTGGGAAAGCCAATAAATCCTCCATGGGGCTTCCCAAATCTTCCTCGAGAAACTTTTCGGCATCCAAACCCTGCAACCTGGTCGATAAAGTCATATAGAAAGTTCAGCTTAAGGAAAAAGGAAAATCATAACTGCTTTTATTTTCGCGCAAAATCCAGAATTTCTGCAACAAAAATCAAACCAACCAAAAAATTAAACCAAAATTGGCAAAAGAGCCTTTTAAAATACAGGGAGATCAGCAAAGAGCGGAATGGAGTCGGCCATTATAATAGTCAAACCTGAACCTGGGTGCAAAGGATGCTCTCGGTTATCCTACAGACCTATCCTCCTCCAGAGCATCCGGGTTGGCCTCATAAAATCTTGCCGCCGCTTTAGCTAAAGGGCTTCGAAAAAGACTCTTGTAGTAACCTTGGCGGACACCTGAATTTGCGAGCGGGCTTTTTAGGCGGCAGTCAATGGAAAACCGAGTGGTCTCGGAATTACTGACTTCCAGCCCGTGCAGAATGCCCAAGTCGAAACAAAGCACTTCTCCAACATTGAAGGGAATAGGAAACATTTCGGATTTGTAGCTTTCATCCACCACACGCTGGAGCAAATAAGGAACCCCCAACTGATGTTTAATGGAACCCTTTTCCACCCCTACACTTTCGACAGGATGAGTTTTGAGTTTTGGCTGAGCATGAGACCTGGATAAAAACCTGACTGCTCCTCCCTCATCTACGTCTGTCAGGTTAATCATGCAGGATACTTCATAGGGGGAATTCCCATAGTCCAGATCATAATGATAGCCTATATTATCCTGGGGTTTTCCCGGCCTTGATATTCTAAATTTGGGTTCGATTTGAATATCCACATCCAAACCCATTATTGATTCAAAAAATTTCTGATTCTTCGTGAAAAATGCTATATGGTTTTGATTCGTCAAAAGATATTTATACAACTTGTAGTGTATCTTCTGATGCTGGTCATCATCTTTCACGTGGTTATGATAATCCTCCAGTTCAATCTCTTTTCCCAGAATCTTTTTAAGTTCGCCCTTAAAAATATCTCTCACCGCAAAGACATCTTCCTTGTCCTCCAGGGAATGGAGCAAATAACCTTCTATCTCAAACTTTTCAACATCTCGATTATAATTCATAGCTTGTCCTGAGAGTGTAGTTACAAGGCAGAGTTCAATTGATAAATAAAGTGGCCAGGCACTTCCTACTGATTATTCGTGCCGAAACTCAGATAAATCTTTTTGGTAGGCATCACCAACTTGTCGCATATCTTGAGAGGCCAAAAACACCCGCCGGAAACATATTAGGGCTTAACAAACATTGTGAATTCCATACTCACCCTGGTTTTTCCCCCTACGCTCGGCGCCCCCCCATGGATCAGCCGATCATGAAACAGAATGGCATCTCCAGATTCCCCCATGAAAGTAATCGGGTTCAACTCTTCATCAGGAGTCTCAATAACTGGCTTCATAATACCATCTTTTTTAATGCCGTGATAAGGCCACTCCTTCAAATGAGTTCCCGGAGAGTACCTAAACCCACTGGCTCCGGGTTCAACATAAATCCCGATCCAAATTTTAACGCGTTTGACATTATCAGGTGTGTAGCCATGCCCCAATTCCCAAAACCACGCATCAGCGTGCAAGGGGCCCATATCCTGACCCTCATTGGGGCGGACTATTCTCCAATAAATCTCTTCTCGCCCCACATCGTTTTCATCGGAAATCTCAAAAGTTCCAAAATCTGATTCCAGTTCTTCAAAGAAACTCATTTGACGAATCTCTTTAACATTTTCCAGCGAGAGAATCCGAGCTTCCTTTGGCCAGATGGCATGGTGATCCAACAAATCAGACTTTTCGTGGTACCGGTCCATCTCAAGCTGCTCGAAATGGCATGCGTGCTTTGGAGCAACAGACTTAAGATGGGATCGCCAATGGTCACTTATCATGCTTCTTAAGCGGCTGATATTTTCTGCGGGAAGGGACAAATCCGCAAAGTATCCTGAGGGTCCAAAAACTTGTTCTCTCATTTTATTTTTTTAAGTTGGACAAAAAAAGTGGGACCGCATTATGAATCCTGACAGCCTAAGGGGAGATTTTTAACTCCCCAGATTAGAACTCAAAGCTACTATTTTATGCACATAAAATCAAATAAAATAGCAAGTTGCAAGGTCAGGGCCAAAAGCAGCGTTCGAAACTATGGCTTGACCTTTGCCTGCTTTTTGAAAAAACAACATTTGCTCCACTTCTGGACACCCAAGCACTTTATGACAGGTGCTGATATTAATCCAAGTGTTATTCCGTTGCTGGGGGCAGTGACATACGAATTAGTCGCCACCCAAACGAATTCAACTCTTACTTAAGTAATCGGTCGTATTCTAGGTAACGATGAGAAGTTTTTTGCATTATTCCAGCTCATGAGCCCTCTGAGGCTCCACCCACACATTTGCTAGATATAAAAAACACACCATTTATTCCTGATTAATATACTTGAAATAATTGAAGAATTGTTTTACTTTGGAAATCGAATTTCTGTCTCCCATGGAAGATGTTTTGCGTTACGTATTGGCACCAACCGCCATCAAGCAAATTACCTGTAAAGAACAGAAAAAAATATTAATTAAATTCGGCCAAGATCAGGAAAGTCCTTCAGCTTGGCAGTCCACCCCACCTGATAGAACTTAACTTGTGCTAAATCGAGCATCCTCGCGTGAATTCAGGTTTTTTTTACTTGGCGATCGCCCAACCTTCCACGCCCTTCATAATAAATTAAGATGAAACTTTCAGACTATGTAATCCAGTTCTTGGCCAAACAGGGCATCAAGCATGTATTTGCGATAACGGGAGGTGCTTCAGTACATTTGATTGATTCAGCATCCAAAACCCCGGGAATTGATTACATTTGCCCTCAACATGAACAGGCCGGCGCGATGATGGCAGATGCATACTCTAGAGTAACTGGAAATCTTGGCGCAGCAATCTCTACTAGCGGACCAGGAGCCACAAACATGATTACCGGGGTATGTTGTTCCTTCTATGATTCAGTACCCGCAATCTATATCACAGGACAAGTCTCGACTTTTCGTATGAAGGAGACGTTAGGAATCAGGCAACTTGGGTTCCAAGAGACTGACACGGTGGATATATTCAAACCTGTCACAAAGTATGCTGTCTTGGTCAAAGATGTCAGCGATATTCGCTATGAATTGGAGAAAGCTGTGCATATTGCCAAGTCAGACCGCCCTGGACCTGTGGTAGTTGATATTCCAGATAACTTGCAACGTGAAGATATTAATCCAGACGAACTCAGGCCATTTATCCCCGAAACAAAAGTCGACGCCCCCTCCTCCTTGGATGGGAAAATCAAACAGTGCATAGACCTTATCAACCTTGCCAAAAGACCTGTCATTGTATTGGGCTGGGGAATTCGTCTGGCAAAGGCGGAAGAGGAAACCTTGAGATTTGTAGAGGCCTGCGGGTTTCCGGTTCTGGTATCATTTGCAATGCGAGATTTCTTTCCCGCCGTCCATCCCCAGATAGTGGGACCATTTGGTTCTCATGGCACGCGTTATGGGAATTTCACAGTACAAAACTCCGACTTGGTTATTGCCCTGGGCTCAAGGCTGGATGTAAGAAAATCTGGCTCACCACCAGAGCATTTTGCCAGGGCAGCAAAAAAAATAATCGTCGATATCGATGGTTACGAGCTGGGTAAATTTAAAAATTTGGGGATTAATCCGGATGTAACTGTGCAAGCCGACTGCCGAGACTTTTTGACGGCAATAAACAAACGGTCTGGAGAAATCACTCCCTTGGATACTTCGGCGTGGCAGAAAAAAATTGAAGATTGGAAAAAAAAGTTCCCCATCTGCGATCCGGATTTTTTCGAAGAAGAAGACCTCAATCCATACGTTTTTGTGAAAAAACTATCCGAAGAACTGCGGGAAGGTGATATCATCGTCTCAGACACTGGTTGTGGTCTGGTTTGGATGACCCAAGCATTCGAATTCAAAAAAGGGCAGAGATTTTTCCATGCTTTCAACACAACCCCAATGGGCTACGCTCTGCCAGCAAGCATCGGCGCCTGCTTTGCCGCTGGCAAAAAAAGAGTCATTTGCATTACCGGTGATGGCGGGTTGCAAATGAACATACAGGAACTTGCTACGGTCATAAGGCACCAGCTACCTATCAAGATATTTCTCATAAATAACCATGGGTACAGCATGATCATGCAAACTCAGGACCAATGGTTAGACTCTAAATATGAAGCCGCAAATGTTGAAAAGGGGCTGGCTTTCCCTGATTTTGTCAAAGTGGCCAACGCATACGGATTTAGCACCAGCACTTTGGATCAAAACACCGGAATTACTGAAAAAATCAGGGACGTATTGAGCGACGAAAGCCCCGCATTTTGCAATGTTGAATTGAAACCTGACTGCAGGGTCGTACCCCAGGTAAAATTTGGGAGACCTCTTGAAGATGCTGAACCCCTCTTGTCCAGAGATGATTTTTTTGACAACATGATAATCGAACCGGTCGATATCTCCCGCAAAGAAAATTGAACTTCCTCAATTTGCTAGCTAAAAAATGTTTATGTAGCTTCTTGAGTTTTGCATAATTAATTGCCTGCTAAAATTTACACCCTTCTACCATAAGGTCAATGTGGGGGAAAAATCATCTCTAAAACAATCTCTGTAGTAATACCAAATTACAACGATGCTCACGTTCTTCCCATTGCTCTTGAGGCCATATTAGGACAATCGTATCCGCCTATGGAAGTGATTATTGTGGATGATGCTTCCACAGATAACAGTATCGAAGTAATTGAAGACTTTGCGAAAAAATACTCGGCAATAAAACTTATTAGAAACGAAGTAAATAAGGGCCCCATTTACTCATTTCGGAGAGGATGGGAAAACATTGAAGGGGATTATTTTTATTTGGCCAGCGCTGATGACAAGATTTTACCAGGTTTTTTTGAAAAGAGTATGGCCTTACTTGAACAATATCCAAAAGCTGGACTATGCTCAGGAATCAGCATCTTGGATAACGGAGAAAAACAACACGAGAACCCTTTGCGTCCCTACATTGCAGACACACCTTCTTATCTCTCTCCGGAAAAAGTCCTTGACGCTTACATAAAAACGAATGAGGAGATTGTGGGGAATACTGCTATTTGGAGAAGGGAACCCGCAATAGAAACACGGGGGTTTCCAATGGAACTAGAAAATATCCTCGATGAATTTACTCTTTTAATGATTAGTTTGAATTATGGGGTCTGCTTCATCCCCGAACCCCTGGCTATCTATAATATAAAAGCCACTAGCTTCTCTTCCAAATACAGGGAAGACCCACAAGCGCTCGAACATCTCCTTAAAAAAGCTGAGGTACTAATGGAGACAACCTACTCAAACTGGTTCCCTCCGGCCTTCGTTGAGTTCTTCAAGAGGAAGAATCGTTATTTATACGGAGTGGGAATCTTGACCAAGCTTGAACAATCACAGGTTGAATGTTTGCAGCAAATAGAAAAAACTTTGCCCAGTCAAATTTTTCTGGACAAGATTTTTTTCAAGGCCGCACAATTCCCCATCAAGTTTCAAAAAATTATCTGCCGCATTTTCTGGCTCATCCGAAAGGGGAAATTTTCCTGGTATAAGAGGCGATGGAATAATATATTTTCTTCAAATTAATTTTATTTTTTTGTTTCAGGGCCCATTCTTGATAACGAGTGAGGGCCTTAATCCCGATTGACAAACAAAACACGGATATAAGATGCCTGATCACAATAAATTTGGATTGGCCGGAAAAACAGCTTTGGTTTCTGGAGGAGCACAGGGACATGGGCTCCAAGTTGCAATAAACTTAGGCCAGGAAGGATTACATATTGTCCTTGCCGACATTGACAAGGAAAAAGGCAACGAAGCTGTTGAAGCTATTAGGAGTGGCGGAGGGAAAGCAGATTTTTTCTTTGTGGACCTTCGCTCACCGGATTCTGTTCATGATATGTTCATGGAAATAATCGCAAAGAATATCACTCCGCATATCCTCATCAATCATGCCAGACCAAGGTTCAATTCTGACAATAAGGAACTTTCTATAGAGGACTGGGATCTTGCTTTAGACGTTGGCCTATCAGGATACTTTTATTGTGCTCGAGAAATAATTCCTATAATGGAAAAATCCGGGGGCGGAAACATTATAAATATCTCCTCTGTTCTTTCCAACCATGTCTGCTTTGATCAACCCATAGGATATCATGTAGCCAAAAGCGGGGTCACACAACTCACCAGATATCTGGCTGTCTGGGGAGGCCCAAAGGGAGTACGTGTCAACAGCATTTCCCCGGCATATCTGGTAAGAGATCACGATATTTCCAAATATGAAGCAGACTCCGATTGGAGTTCGCAATGGAACTGGTGTATCCCTCTAGGACAACCTGGCCAGTCAGAGGACTTAAGCAACGCTATTCTTTTTCTAGCCTCCAAAATGGCAAGATTAATTACCGGGCAGGATATCGTCATAGATGGGGGAATAACTTTGAACGAGCCAGGAAGCCTTGTTAGTAGGTTTAAAAAAGACTTTTCAATTTGATAAATAATGTACTCTAAGTTTTTTCCCGGTCAAAAAATATGACCTATAAATTTGCCGCTATCTCTGGTGCCAGCAGTGGAATCGGACGTTCTGTTGCACTGAAAATGGCCCGAGAAAATGTTTCTGTTGCCATTTTCGCTCGCAGAATAGATAAACTCGAAAATTTAGCCGAAGAAATAAAAGCATTAAATCCCCACGTCAAAGTTTTCCCCTTTCAGGGGGATGTCAGGGACAAAGATTCTGTTGAAAGATTTTTCAATACATGCGAGCTTGAGTTTGGCCCGCTAGATATTTTTGTTAACAACGCTGGCATTGCTTACTCAAAACCTTTTACGCATTTAGATGGCAAGCAAGTGCAGGACTTGATCGAAACCAATTTTTCTGGCTCTATTTGGTCTATCTATCATGCCATGAGGTTGTTTGAAAAAAGAAATACGGGGGCATTGATAAATATATCCTCCACAACCATATTAAAGGCCTCTCAGGCAGTTCCGCTCTATGCGGCTACCAAGTTGGGAGTCGCTGGATTGATTCGCTCTCTCGAAGAAAAATACCTTACCAATAAAGATATCAAAATAATCAATATTATTCCCGGTCCAACGCTGACAGACCTTGTCCCGGGAACAATAGGGCGGGTGGATGCAGAAAGCATGATCTCCCCTGATGATATCGCCCACTGGATATGGTTGGCCATCAACTCTCCAAAAAACTGTAAAGTATCGAATCTGGTTTTGCGCAATTCCGGGGTATTCTAGAAAAATGCGCTCAGCAATCCGCTTAAAATAGGCATGCTGACAAGGTTTATAATGCGGGGCGCTGACATCTTAAGTAATTGGTTTCTCCCACCGAAAAGTAGCTTATAAGCACTGGTAATTCTCGGCCTGGCATTTAAATTCTCTTATAGTTTTATTGTATGTGTTTTTATTCGCAATGGGCTTGCAACCTTGACTTCGGATTCTGATTGATCTCAGCTCATAACCCATTTAAAATGATACTTTTATATAGGCTGGCCAAGAGCCTGTTTCTTCTATTGAGATCTTGAATGCCCACCAAAACAAATATTTATTTCGCCGACCTTTCCCATACTGGAACCATTGTTTCTGCTAATTTTTTCCCTTTGGCTATTGGCTATGTTGCCGCGAATTTAAATGCAGAAATTCCCGGACAATTCGAGATAGAGCTGTTTAAGTATCCTAACGATCTCAGCTCGGCATTGTCCCGACAGGTTCCTCGTGTTATGGGATTTTCTAACTATTCATGGAATATCAACCTGTCTTATGAATACGTTAAGCAAATTAAGCGCCGATTTCCCGAAACAGTCATCGTGATGGGTGGGCCAAACTACGGCCTTACCCAGGATGAAATTGAAGGTTTTTGGAGCAAGTATCCCCTGATAGATTTTTATATCGTCTTTGAAGGCGAGATCGCAATGGTTGAACTTGTAAGAGGTCTTCAGTCAGTCAACTACAATGTGGACGAACTCAAAAGGGGTACTACCCAATTACCCAATTGCCATTACAAGTTTGAAAATACTATCGTTCAGGAAGAACCTCTTCCGCGCATTGGGGACTTAAACAACCTCCCTTCCCCATATATTGGGGGTTTGATGGATAAGTTTTTTGATGGCATTCTGATTCCAATGATCTCTACGACAAGGGGATGCCCATTCAAATGCACCTTTTGCTCAGAGGGGCATAGTTACTATAGCAAGGTTTCTAAGAGACATAATTTGTCGGATGAGTTGGCATATATCGCTGATCGGGTTGGCTCTATGACCGACCTATGCCTGACCGATGCAAACTGGGGAATGTTTAAAGAGGATATAGATAAGGCGACTGCTCTTGCTGAAATCCAGAGTAACTATGGTTGGCCGAAGAAGCTAGTCGTTAGTAGTGGGAAAAATCAAAAAGAACGTGTCATGAAAGTTGCTTCTTTACTGAATGGTGCCATGTTCGCCGGCGGGGCCATGCAAAGCACAGACCCCAATATTCTGAAGAATATTAAACGTTCCAATATTTCTCTTGAGGAGTTAGGTTCTGCAAAAGATGAAGACCAGAGCACTGATGATGTTGATAGCTATACCGAGTTAATTCTGGCATTACCCGGTGATAGCGCACAAGCCCATTCAAAAAGCTTGAGAGATATGGTTGAAATTGGCGTTAACCGGGTAAGAATGTACCAGTTAATCATGCTCCGTCAAACTGAGATGAACACGAAAGAGTCTCGGGATAAATATGGTTTGAAAACTAAATTTCGTCTTATGCCACGCTCTTTTGGAAAATATGAATTTCTAGACGAAAAATTTACCGCTGTGGAGTTTGAGGAAATTTGCGTGGGCAATAACACGATGAGTTTTGAAGAATATCTTGATTGTCGGGAAATGGACCTAACCGTAGAGATATTAAACAATGGAAGATTGTTCCATGAGCTGAGCGGCCTATGCAAGAAACTCAACTTATCCTGGTTCAACATTATTCTTAGGTTTCATAATCGCCGGAGGAC
Source organism: Nitrospina sp. (assembly GCA_018653085.1). GTDB lineage: Bacteria > Nitrospinota > Nitrospinia > Nitrospinales > VA-1 > LS-NOB. The sequence goes on along the minus strand of JABIAY010000059.1, from coordinate 5,200 downwards.
GACATCAACAGGCCTTACGAAACTTTATGATGATTTCAGATCCGATTCGGTTACTGGGATCTGGGAAACCAGAGATGAATTAGAAACTTCGGTAAAAAAGCAAATAGACGAATACCTTTCAAAGGACGAAGGCACCAATGAAATGGCCAACGGAAAAGCAACTGCAATCTTTAAAATTTTTGAGGATGTGCATGACCTGCTGTTCGATGCCATGGAAAAAGAACTACAAAAACATGGGCTTCTGGATGAAGTAATGGCTCTTTACCTAAAAGAAACGAAAGCTTTCAGCAAAGCCAGAAAAACAAACCTGATGGATACAGTGGCCAGCTATGAAATCTCCTTTAATTTTGATTTTAAAGCCATTATGCAAAAGAATTTCATAGTAGAACCTGGACTATACAAACTGGATCAACCTGCAACATATTTTTTCAAACATGATCAAGCTAAAATAAATTCCATCAATTCTTATTTAAAACAGTATGGGGATTCATTTGATGGCCTTGGAAGAATCTTGATGCGAGCTCAATATGCACATTTAATTCGTGAAACAGAGGTTTATTTTTCTACCAACAATTCAGACCTTGGGGCAAATCCTGACAAAAGTCATATTTCGTCCGTATGAGCGTTTTGAAATCGCATATAGACACTTGACTTTACTTCCCCTTTTAATCATAACCAGCCATAAACAAATTTATCACTTCAGATGACCCTATCAACCTATTACAAAGAGAGAGATTCACGTGCCTGAAATTAATCTTTTAAACACACACCCCCACACCAAACGCAATTATGAAAAACGAGCTGAAGAAAAGACACCTGAAATTGTTCGTCTAGCCAAGCAATTTGGAAAAGATTTTTTTGATGGAGACCGGAAATGCGGATATGGCGGTTACAAATATGATGGTAGATGGAAAGCCGTTGTCGAACGGATGAAAAGTTATTACCATTTACCGGAAGATGCTGCCATTCTGGATATTGGGTGCGGGAAGGGATTTATGCTGCATGATTTTAAAGAGGATATGCCCAATTGCACCGTATCGGGAATTGATATAAGCGAATATGCTATCGGTCAGGCTATGCCTTCCGTTAAGCCCTTCCTGAAAGTGGGAAGCGCCGACAAGCTGGATTTCCCTGATAATAGTTTTGATTTAGTTATTTCTATAAACTCAATCCACAACCTTCCTCTTGATCGCTGCAAAAAGTCTCTCCAGGAAATCGAGCGTGTCTCCAGAGGAAACAGCTATATAACGGTAGATGCCTGGCGGAATGAGGAGGAGCATCAGAATCTGCTAAAATGGGTTCTTACAGCTGAGACATACATGCATGTTGAAGAATGGAAAAAACTTTTCCCTGAAATTGGATATACAGGAGATTACTGGTGGTTCATTGCCGATTAGAATCAGCCTGAGGTAGCAATTACTAAAAGAAATGTTAGGCTGTTTTTATTTTTCAGGTTGAGAAAAATAACCTAAATGTTAATTAAACGGGTTTTTTATCGTTTAAGGATTAAACAAGCAGAGTTGCACTTATAAGTTGAGCTCAGGAGAAACCATTTCCTTAGCACCATCCCCTTTATTATTCCGGGCAGTCCGATACCATAAATTAATATCGTTGCGAATCAGGAGGCGCGGGTCTCCTATCAAATCCTCTCCGTATTGCCTGATATAACCACTAATCAACTCACGCTGAGAATCTGAATGAAAGACTTCCACTTCAATGCCTTCGGGTTGGTATGCCTTCATGGGATCAGGAACAAATAAGTTTTTCAACAACATCGCAAAATTAAAATGGAATTTGCGGCTTGCAAACTGGTCAATATTGATCAGATCCGTTTTGCGCAAAAGGCTGAACTCCTGCAATTCAGTTATATATGTATTTAAAACCGGGTTTTGAGAAATTTGTTTATCAAGGAGAAACCGGGCCACCTGGAATGCAAACCGGTGAAGTTCTTGGGCTTGGGTAACAATTGCCAGAGCGCGATACTTGTAGAGTTCGTTTGCCCCATATTCACCATCTATATAACGCTGGATCACACCTGGTTTCTGGCTAAATTCCTCCACTTCCTCACAAGAATTCCAGGAATTCTTTTCCTCTTCTTCAGTAAATTGGCAGTAGAGGCTGGCGAGAGGTCCCATATCCAGTTTTATTGCCTCATCAACTGCCTTAATAAACTTCGAACGTTTAATTCCATGGAAGTTCAGAAGCTTGATTAAATCGACAAAGTAAGAATCATTGTTAAAAATCTCCACCGTCAAGCCAAGGTGTCGACAGTCCTGATAATCTGCATAGCTCATGGTATTACTGGCAACAACAATCTCCTCAATTTCTACGGAGCTGAAGCTCTCCCCTCGAAACTCATAAGTACCGAAACACCGGTTCAAAACCCGGTATTTTGTCTCCAACCCATATTGTTCACGACTCTCCTTGCTTTCCGACTCGGTACCACGAAGCATCCTGAACTGATACGTCCGTATATAGCTCATCCCGGCATCCAGCATGTCGAAAACAGATTGAAAGTGGGCAGTCTTACTATCGCCTTCCAGGCAGAGAATAAGTTCCGCTTTGCTCTGCCCACCCATGCTGTTGGCTGTATCAGACATGGTGATTATCTGATCCAGAGGCGGATTCTTTCTCTTGATATTCTTGAGGACTCCTTCGTCCGTATTCTGAACAGAAAAAGATGAGGACATCGTGTCACTACCCAAAATCCCAACAATTTCTATCATCCTTTTTTTATGGTTCTTGGCCGTTGCAGTCATCATATATTTGGGCCAACCATGTTTTTCCTTAAGCCCGGCAAGCAAATGAGTGGTTTCAAGGTCTTCTTTAAACATGCCGAAATTAGCGTCAACAATATACAGGTCGGGGACAGTAACTCGGTCGACAATATAGTTGAGTTCGGTTTCAATCCTTTCCTGACTAAATCGCTTGATCTTCCGAAAATAGTCCCCACCTTCCCAGCAAAAGGTGCAAGAGTAAGGGCACCCTCGGGCCGTTTGCATCATAGGGGTTAGGACCCCATCATAAAACTTGTCAGAAATTCCGCTCAAATGCGGTGAAGGCAAACTATCGAGGTCGGTCACCTGGGGCATCAATTCGGCGACAATCATTTCCCCGCCCGTTAAGTAACGGATACTGGGAACGGTTCGTCGCTCACGCTTGAACCGCTCCCAGTCAAAATCTATCGCCTGCATCGCTTTGAACATTTCGATGAAAGCCATTTCTCCCTCGAATTCAAAGAAGCAGTCGATGGCCGGGTATTTTTCGAGGAATGCTTTTTGCTCCTCGTATTTTGAAGGAAATTCAGGCCCTCCAAAAATTGTGATAGTCTTCGGAAAGGCCTTTTTGATTTTCCGGGCATACTCGTGGCTCAAACAGATGTTCCACGAAAAGGCCGAAAAACAGGCGAGGTCAGGAATATTTTTTTTCAGATAGGTGCTGAAATCGGCAGGATACCTGAAAACTTCGAAATCAATTTCATTGCCCAATATTTTTTGGGCATTGGCGGCAATCATACAACTCCCCAAAGGGAACGTGTCTGTCGCAACCACTTTTCCCGCATGAGTTAAATCAGAAAAACTGACTTTTACCGTCATAGGTTCTCCTCGAATAGGTCTTCAATGGATGCTGACTTGATATCCAGATTAAAAAAGCATACAGCAGCTTTGTCTTTCATAAAGTACGATTATATTCTACTTGAACAACTCCATCATTTAGATTTTATTATCATAAAATTCTTTCAACTTTTCATGCTTCCTTACAAAGGAGGCAGGCGAAAAACTTTATAATGACTTAAGTCGGCGATTATAATAAAATGTGTGTTTGGTGAAAAAGCCTCCCGCTTTTGTATGTTTCAGGACCTAACCTCAAGTTCAATCGATCGACTTATTGAATGTTTCAGCGAACCTTGCAAAGTATACTCCCCCTCTATAAAAAACCCAGACTCGCTACCGTGGGTCTTTTAATGCCTTGGGGAAACTCCGGTGAAGTTAGGGCATCAACCACCCAGAAGATAATCAGGAAAAAATGCTCGTCTAAGGCCAGTTCCTTTTTGCAATGAACAGCAAGAGCTTCCAAATAAGATAGGAGAAATACAGGCATTTTCTCAACAAGAGTTATAGCAATGGCAACTCTTCCCAATCAAGTCAAATAAATTATACTAGAGAAGCATTTTCAGCCCATCAAAATGAGCATCTGTCCAATTAGTAATTCTACGGAATATTCTAAACATCTCTTGAGTAAATATGGATAAGTGCCAGATTAAAATCTGGACTATGAATTAAACTGATATGCTCTTCAATTCCTACGCATTTATTTTCCTTTTCCTCCCAGTTACGTTGCTGGGGTTCCAATTGATCGGGAACCGGGGGCACTGCAGAGTTGCAGTTAGCTGGCTCATAGGGGCTTCGCTATTCTTCTATGGATGGTGGAATCCCGCATATCTGGGGCTGATCCTGACTTCCATCCTGTTCAACTATGCAGTAGGGGTTTCCCTGGGCAGCAGACCGGCTAAGACAGTGCTTGTGGTCGGTATCGCGGCGAATCTTGGCCTTCTGGGGTACTTCAAGTACGCGAATTTCTTTGTTGACAATATCAATGCACTGACGGGAAGTGATATTGTCTTGGAAAGGATCATCCTTCCCCTTGCAATTTCATTCTTTACATTCCAGCAGATCACTTATCTAGTCGACACATATCGAGGCGAAACGCAGGAATGCGATTTTCTCCGCTACTGCCTCTTTGTAACATTTTTCCCGCAGTTGATCGCCGGGCCAATCGTTCATCACAGGGAGATGATGCCGCAATTTGCCAAAGACACCTTCTGCAGGCTAAAAGCGAAACATTTGGCCGTAGGACTGACCATTTTTTCTGTCGGTTTGTTCAAGAAGGTAATTCTTGCCGATGGCATCGCGGTTTATTCCACTCCGGTATTTGACGCGGCAGAGGCTGGCGTAATCTTGACCTTCGTGGACGCATGGTGCGGGGCATTGGCTTTCACCTTCCAGTTATACTTCGACTTTTCGGGTTATTCCGATATGGCAATCGGGCTTGGTCGAATGTTCGGAATAATTCTTCCGGTTAACTTCTTCTCTCCCTACAAGGCCAGCAACATAATTGAATTCTGGAGACGTTGGCATATCACATTATCTAGATTTGCGCGTGACTACCTTTACATACCTCTTGGAGGAAATCGCAAGGG
>JABIAY010000058.1 GCA_018653085.1 Nitrospina sp. | reverse complement strand
ACTCTTCGGGCATTAAAAGCCATACGCAAAAACTCGGCGTTATTCACTCCCGGCACTTCCACCGGGTACTGGAATCCCATAAAAATTCCAGCCAGGGAGCGTTCTTCTGCATCCAGGTCTAAAAGGTTTTTTCCTTCAAACAAAACCTCCCCACTCGTAGCCTCATAAGCAGGGTGGCCGGAAAGAATTTTAGCCAGAGTGCTTTTCCCCGAGCCATTGGGACCCATCACCGCGTGAATCTCACCTTTTTTAATCGAAAGGGAAATGCCTTTCAGGATTTCAGTCCCGTCAACACTCGCATGCAGATCTTTGATTTCAATCATTAATTATTTACCTCTCCTCATATAAACAAAAAAATCCCTGCAAGTTCTCTAAAACCCATATCACGCCACGAGAATCCACACAGGGGGAAATTTTACTCAAAGCCGATGTTTTTTGCCTGACACCAAAATCGTTCAACCGACACTGTCTTCAAGCTTCAGCGTCAGCAGTTTCTGCGCCTCAACGGCAAACTCCATCGGTAGTTGTTTGAAAACTTCTTTACAGAATCCACTAATGACCGCCTCAATCGCATTTTCACGGGAAATTCCCCTCGACTCAAAATAGAACAGCTGATCTTCGCTGATTCTCGAAGTGGAGGCCTCGTGTTCGACCTGAACGGAACTGTTGGCGGTTTCTATATAAGGGAATGTGTGCGCACTGGATTTATCACCGACCAGCATACTGTCGCACTGGCTATAGTTTCTTGCGTCGGTGGCGTTCTTGCCCACCTTTACCTGACCTCGATAGCTGTTGCTGGAATGATCGGCGGAAATGCCCTTGGAAATGATACTCGACCGGGTGTTTTTACCAACATGAATCATCTTGGTCCCTGTGTCGGCCTGCATATGTCCGTTGGTCAAAGCCACCGAATAGAATTCTCCGGAAGTGTTATCGCCGAGAAGTAAACAGCTTGGGTACTTCCAGGTGATAGCCGAACCCGTTTCCACCTGCGTCCAGGAAATTTTGGAGCCGTCGCCCTGACATTTACCACGCTTGGTAACAAAATTGTAGATGCCGCCCTTACCCGTTTCCTTGTCTCCGGCATACCAGTTTTGCACGGTGCTGTATTTGATCTCCGCGTTTTCCAAGGTGACCAGTTCGACCACGGCGGCGTGTAACTGATTGGTGTCAAATTGTGGAGCGGTACACCCTTCCAGATAAGAAACATAACTGTTTTCCGCGCAGATGATCAGCGTTCTCTCGAACTGCCCTGTCTCTTCAGTGTTGATACGGAAATAGGTTGAGATTTCCATGGGACTGATCGTGTCCGGTGGAATATAAACAAACGAACCATCCGTGAACACAGCACTGTTCAACGCGGCGTAATAATTATCACCGACAGGAACCACGGTGCCGATATACTCCTCTATCAGCTCCGGATACTCCTGCAATGCTTCTGAAAAAGAACAAAAAATAATACCCACTTCCATGAGCTTTTTCTTATGGGTAGTGGCCACACTGACGCTGTCAAACACAGCATCGACCGCTACATTAGCCAGTTTCTTTTGCTCGTCCAGAGGGATACCGAGTTTCTCGAAAGTACGCATGACTTCCGGATCGACTTCATCCAGGCTCTCTAATTGTTTCTTTTTCTTCGGTGCCGAATAATAGGAAATGTTCTGAAAGTCGATGGGCGGGTAATGAACGTTCGGCCATTCCGGCTCTTTCATGGTTTTCCATTTTGCGAATGCCTTGAGCCTGAAATCGAGCATGAATTTGGGCTCTTTCTTCTTCTTGGAAATGGCACGGACAACATCTTCATCCAGCCCTTTGGCAAAAGTCTCCGATTCGACATCGGTCGTGAACCCATATTTATAAGTATCATCTTCAAGAATATCTGAAACAGTATTTTGTTCGTTACTCATAATCAACCCCGTTAAACTTGTGGAACAACATTTAACTCGTTGTAGATATGTTTACGCAGGGTCGATTCCATAAACGACAGGGTGGCTCCCAAAGAAGACCCACAACTACCGCACGCGCCCTGGTATTGAACTAAAATTTTCTCACCGTCCGTCACATCCAGAATCTGGACGTTGCCCCCGTCATTCATGAGGGTCGGGCGAATATACTCATCCAAAACAATCTCTATCTGTTGCTTCTGCTCTTCCTTCGTCAACCCCAACCAGGCCTGAGCCGCCAGATTCAATTCCGCAGTGGATTGAAAATCGGTTTTATCAATGGACGCACTGGCGATAGCAACCCCCTTCGCCGAAGGGTATTGCTCTCTGGTAATTTTCAGCAGTTCTTCAACAGCATCAAAAGCCTTCATTCTGGACTCGGGAACCGAAGGCACTTCCGGTTCGTCACGAAGCCGGGCTTCCACATCGGTTTTCAAAAGTGAACACGCTTCCTCCACAGTCAACCCTTCAACCATGTTACAAAGCGTTTCGCCAATCACCAGAGACACCTTGCCGCCATAAGCGAAAAATCGGGCACTAAAAATGCGGTCTTCCTTAACATCCACCAGCCAATACAGCTTGGTGTCTTTAAACTTGGCTTCGAGAAGCGCCATGCCCTTCTCACCGGCATCCTCCTGATAATAGGCTCCTCGATGCTTGATAGCAGAGGCCGTTTCCTCAAAATTTGCCGAAAATTTTTCTTCTACGACAGACACGAATAAATCCTTAAATTTAAAAGCTTTACCTGATTAGAAGCCCTGGGGGCAACCCAGCTATCCAGATTGTACCCATGCCCTCAATTATATATCAAATACAACCCTTTCAACAATTTTAAGATGCATTTGGTCCGGTAAAGTTCTTTATATTCCAACTTTTGTGGGGCCACTGGCAGGGGAGAATCAAGTTAACCCTTCGAGAGCCTCAGGGTGACGACAAAAGCAACCCCCCTGGTACCCCTTCAGGGGGGAATTGGCCATGTTATTTTCAGCCGAGATAACTTTTTGCTAGCCAGAAATAGTTACTACTAATTCTGGCCCCACGCCGAGTGGGGGGGGGTAAACTTATCCTATACATCCGCAGGCCAAAAAAGCTATAATTTCACTACACTTAAATCCGGCTCAGTTGTCGGTTCCGTTGTATTAAAAAGCGGTCCCGGCAGGGGTGCCCCTAGACTGCAAGGATTTCTCAATGGCTAGCGATTCACCTAAACTTGTCGACGGGATGGGACGAACCATCGTCAACCTCAGAATTTCCGTTACTGATCGCTGTAATTTTCGCTGTACCTATTGCATGCCGGCAGATAACGTAGAATTCATGGACCGAAGCAACCTGCTGACGTTTGAGGAAATCCAACGTGTGGTGACGGTCGTTTCCAAATTGGGAATCAACCGTATTCGCCTGACCGGTGGGGAACCGCTGATGAGAAAAGACCTGCCGAGTCTGATCAAAATGCTAAATACGGTGGATGGCATTGACGATATCGCCATGACCACCAACGCCTTTTTTCTCAAAGACCAGGCCCAAAGTCTGGCAGATGCCGGATTAAAAAGACTGAACGTCAGTCTGGATTCGCTCGACCCGGAAAAGTTCCACGATGTCAACCGTCGGGACTGCCTGCAATCCGTTCTGGATGGTCTGGATGCTGCGCGTAATGCCGGATTCAAGTCGATCAAGATCAATGCCGTGGCAATACGCAATTTTTCTGAAACCGAGATCATGGGTCTGATCGAAATGGGGCGGTCCGAGGGCTTCGAGATTCGTTTCATCGAGTTCATGCCTTTGGACGCAGATAAAGCCTGGGAGCGCGACAAAGTCCTGTTCGGACATGAGATTGTCGAGCTCATCAAGGAGAAATACGAACTGGTGCCCATCGACAACTCACTGGAAATCGGCCCGGCCAGCGAATACAACTTCGCCGATGGTAAGGGAAAAATCGGCATTATCACAGCGGTGAGCAATCCGTTCTGCGATCATTGTAATCGCATCCGCATGACAGCCGATGGCAAGCTCAGAACCTGCCTGTTTTCAGAAAATGAACACAACTTGAAAGACCTGATCCGAAACGGCGCGACCGATACCACAATCGCGGAGGCCATCCAGCAAGCGGTTCTGGTCAAAGAACCCGGCCACAAAATCAATCTGGAAGATTTCAAACAACCCGACCGCGCCATGCACGCCATCGGCGGGTAGCGAGCCGCTACCGGCAACAGCCCAAGGCAACACAAACGGCTTCCACAGGCTATTAATTCAATAAGGTTTGCCAACCCAAGCCAACGAGCGTACATTACCTCTAGGCGGATAATTAATTCTTTCTCCTTTATTTTTTTCGTATGACTCCAGATCAGAAAATAGCTGCTTTAAAGCAGGTTTCTTTTTCCCAGTTTATTCAGGATGATGACCTGTGGTATCTCGTATATGCCTGCGAGAGCCATCCAATGAAGGCAGGTCAGCTCCTTTTTGCTGAAAAATCGTTTAAAGAAAGCATGTTCATCGTCCTTGACGGAAAACTGGAAGTCTACAAACAGCACAAGCACATTGCTTTCAGGGAGGCCGGCGATTTTTTTGGTGAAATGTCACTGCTGGAATCCAAACCCCGATCTGCCAGTGTCAGAGCAGTTACCGATTCGGTATTACTGGAAATAGATAAAGAAACTTTTTCAAATTACATCGGCTCCAACACTAAAGTCATCTGGGATATTTTAAAAACCCTGTCACAAAGAAACCGGGCAGATCTCGATGTCACTGACTCCGGCTACAAGGAACTGAAACAGAGCGAGGAAAAATACCGCAGGATCGTGGAATCAATGTCCGACATGATTTTTCAAGTCGACCCTGATGGAATTATTTGTTTCGCCAATGAATCGGTCAGCATTTTGGGGTATGAGATCGACGAATTAGTCGGCAAGCCTTTTATTGAAATATTTGATGGCAAACTCGGAGACAAGAGAAAACACCATATCTTGACCCGGCGAGTCGGACCTCGCGCAACGACCAATATGGAGATTTCCCTAAACGTTAACCCGCTCTCCAGCCTGCATGGTCTTATCTGGTACTTGCCCTTTCTGGTCAATACTTCAGGAATGTGGGATGTGCCGCAGGAAATGGTTTTGAAAAAAAATACCTCAAAAAAATTTCTAGGATCTTTACTGATCGCTCGTGCTGACAAGATGGATCTTATGATGTAGGCCTCTGACGCAACCCACGCAATTATTCCTCGCCTCACTCCACATGCCAGCTGGTTCAGCCCGGACAAGTCTCACCAAGTAAAGCCATTACAGTAGCCACCGGAAGCTGGCCGACACTTAGTGGTTTATAGAAAGGAACCCGGAAACATACTTCGAAAATCGGCTGGCGCGTAAAGGGATACCTCCGAACATGTGCACAACATGGTCGCGTAGCTCCCGGGGAAACTTGACCTCCAGAACCAGAACTTTGGGCAGGTTGGATTTTGAGGAATAATTTGGGAACCGTTTTCGCGACTGGTCATAAATATCTAAATCCGAATCCAGCGTCACACGAACTTTTTTATCCCTGGAAACAAAATATTTTCTTTGATACCTGTTGATCAGAACCGGCAGAGGGTTCATCTCCATCCATTTTTTTCCTTCCGCCGGAAGCTGTCGACGAATCTCCGAGCAAAGGGTCCGCCAATCGCAACCGCCCAGCTCCTCTTGGACTTTGTAGATCAATTTCCAGTTCAACTGATTCCGCTTGCATTTTATTTCGAGAGAACCATTTTGCGGTTCCTTCGAGTTACCGTACCAACGGAACCTGACTTTCGATTTGGAAGAGGAACCGTAAATATTGTCGCAATACGAATGATGATTGTGGGAATCAAAGTATATATTGTTGACCTGCCGGTCTGGATACTCTGTTTCCAGGCAGGAATTGTGCTGGCGCAACCAATTCAAAACCCTGTGGTATTCTAAAGGCTCCGCAATGAACTTAATTTCATAACGTGGGAGAGAAGAATTCGAAATACTCATGGTTTGACCAAAGGAATATAAAGTTCTTCAACATTAAACACTTGGCATCTGATTCTGGTCGATGAAGGTCACCCCAATCCCGGAAAAAGTTTTTTGCAATTCATTTACCAGGTTCGACAAGTCGTCCGGATTTTCCACATCGATAAAATAGGTGGCTTCCAGCCCTTCTTCCCTTACATCCATTCTGCGCAGGTCAGAAACCAGTACGTGATTTCCTATCACTTGGTTAAACCGGGTCAAAAAACCTTCTGTCTCCTCAGGCTTTCCTTTCCAGTCCAGAGACAGGTAAAGGTTCTTTTTTTTCGATTCCTTCCCTGTCCACTTTAAAGCAGCCATAACAGCAAGAATTATTGGTCCTGCCACCAAGGTTGGCACCCGCTGATCTGCTCCCAGGCCCAATCCCATTGCAATGGCAATAAACAAGTAAGCCAACTCTTCTGGCTCTTTGATAGGAGTCCTGAAACGAACAATAGAAAGGGCACCTACTAACCCCAAGGATAAAGCCAGGGATGATTTAACTACGGTAATAATCAAAATCGTAGTTAACAGTATGAAAGGGCATACATGAGAAAACTCTTCGCGATTTGAAAGCGTGGACCCAAAATGTTTAAAATGCCAGCGAAGCAATAAAGACAAAAAAACCCCAGCCCCAAGATTAATTATTAACGCCGTCAACGATAAGGGGGCCTGGGTAAAAATATCCAGTTTCTGTTCCATCTATCTCTCCAGTTGTTTTTTTACAAACAAGTTTCCACCTGAAAATTTTTTCTAGAAATATTTATGTTCTCATCTTCAAGATCGCTTCTTCCTCATGACCAGGCGGTAGAATATCTTTGGAAGAATACAATTTATTCCTGGGAACTCAGAAGTTTTTCAATCTTGTCTTTGAGGGTTTTTGAGTCCACCGGTTTTACAATGTAGTCATTCACTCCAGCCCGCAATGCCTCAATGACCTTGCCTTTTTCGTTCTCCGCAGAAACCATTAAAAACGGAGTATTATCAAGGAGCCCTTCATTTTTGGCAGACCAATAAAGTTCCAATCCATCCATATCGGGCATCCGCCAATCGGATATGACCAAATCAATCTGGTTCAAGTTGAGTTCATTAAGAGCCGCCCTGCCATTTTCAGCCAGAACCACGTTTGAGAAACCCAACTGATCTAAAAATCGCGCAATGATGGCCCTTGAAGCCTCATCATCCTCAACAACCAGGATTTTAACAAACTTCTGTTTATCGTCTGCCATAACATCTCATTGTTAACAACATTATCAAATTCAGGACAAATCATTTTTACATATAATTTTAAAATAATTAAGCCTTAATTTTTAATGCTTTGGAGACCATTACTCAGAGGGAAACCTGGTCCTCTATAATTAAGGATAGGACCGTGGGATTATTTTTCTCGAGTTACAGTGCCGGGTTTGTTGCGGAGTAAAACCCATTCATTTAACTTCCTGACTTCATCGGGCTTTAAAGTGTCGAGGAGGGATTTGGGATCGGAGTGGTCTTCATCGTTGACCACAAAACAATAGTTCCTTTCAATATAGGCCGCAACATGGGCCTTGAATTGCGGAAACCGGGAAAACATTTCACAAAAAATTTCGGCGTGGTATTCTGGCTTGGGATTTTTGGGATCAAACCGGTAAAGTTTGATATCCAGTTTCTTTTTAAAATCGGCTTTGATTAAAAGACCCATAATAAAATACCCCAACTAAAGGAAGTTACATTTTACAGGAAATCAGTAAATCACCAAAACCAAAACTCTATTTATTTTATCGCCACTAGCCGTGGTGGCAACTGGCAAAAGCCCGTTAAGCCGAGAAGAACAGTTGCTCGCCAAATAGAGCTATTGCTCCTTGGCCCCACGCCTAGTGGTTGGAGACCTCATTTATGGAAAAGGGAAACAAAACGATTCGTAACCTGCTGGGATTTATTGACCGATCTCCCACACCCTTCCATGCCGTGCAGGAAATGACCGGCACTCTTTCCGATAAGGGCTTTAATGAATTGAAAGAAACCGATGCCTGGAACCTTGTCCCAAATGGCAGGTATTTTCTTACCCGCAACGATTCATCCCTAATCGCATTTGTAGTGGGATCAAAACCCTGCGAAAAATTTAAAATTATCGGCGCTCATACAGACAGTCCCAACCTCCGACTAAAACCGAATGCGGGCTATGCAAAAAATGGTTATCTGCAACTGGGAGTGGAGGTGTATGGAGGAGTACTTCTTTCTACCTGGACTGATCGGGATTTATCCCTTGCCGGACGTGTGATTTTGGCTGGAAAGAAAAAGCCCATTTCCAAATTGATCCGATTTGAGCAAACTTTATTACGCATCCCGCAATTGGCGATTCACCTGAACCGCGACGTCAATAAAAAAGGACTGATCCTCAACGCGCAAAACCATTTGCCTCCCATTTTTTCTGTACAAAAAAAATCCGCCGCCGATGAGATTCTAAAAAAAATGATCTCCCGTGAACTGAAATGCCGCCCCGCCGATATTATAGGACTGGAGTTGTCTTTATATGATACGCAACCAGGTACTATTGCAGGCCCGGAAGGAGAGTTTGTTTTTTCCGGTCGGCTGGACAATCTCGCCAGTTGCCACTCTGCCATGCAGGCGTTGACAGAATCCACAACGAAAGACCCGGCAACAAGAGTGATTGCGTTTTACGATCACGAAGAAGTCGGCAGTGAAACCGCGCAAGGGGCAGGTTCCCCTTTCCTGAAAGATGTGTTAGAGCGAATCAGCCTGGATGAAGGAAGGGAAAGTTTTTTACGAGCCCTGGCTAAATCGTTTTTTATATCCGCCGACATGGCCCACGCCGTCCACCCCAATTACGCAGACAAACATGATACCGAGCATATGCCGCTCATTAACGCAGGGCCGGTAATAAAAAGCAACGCCGGGCAACGTTACGCCACGGATGCGGTATCCAGTGCATGGTTTGAATCGTTATGCCGGAAAGCAAAAATACCGGTGCAAAAATTTGTGGTGAGGTCTGACCTAGGATGCGGAAGCACCATCGGCCCGGTCACAGCCGCCAACCTGGGAATCCGCACTGTGGATGTGGGAAACCCCATGCTGTCCATGCATTCCATCCGTGAAATGGCTGGAACGAAAGACCATGAATCCTTGACCCGCGTATTTAAAGAATATTTCCGCTAGGCACTAGCCCAGATATTGCATGAGCAAATGGATAAGGAAAGGACTTAATCTTTGTAGTCCCCCTCATCCTAACCTTCTCCCTCCAGGGGAGAAGGGACTTTTTGCTTCCTCTCCCTTGAGGGGAGAGGCAAGGCGTACGCCGCGGTGAGGGTGATTTAATAGGGTTTTTCTTCGATCTTAGCTAATACTCATGCAATATGCGGGCTAGCCGCAGGGGGAAGATTATTAAAGCATTGCGCTTGAGTATTCTGTGAGCTTTACGGGCAATGCAGTGCTGGCCCCACGCCTAGTGGTGGTGGACTGAGCGGATGGTTTCCATCACTTTTGGTTTTACGGTGGCCCAGCGCATACCCGGTTCTTTGGTCACCATGATTTCGTCTGCCATGATCCAGGCGCTGTTCACTCCCGGTAGAGCCATCAGGGCCTCTGCCATAGGGTGAAGCTCAGCTGTCTCCGGTTCGGAAAAAGGCAGGCTTTTGCCATGAGGCAATAAAGTCCGGTCCACCTTGAATGTGATGGTGTGCTCACTGCGCGTAGGTATAACGGTAACAATCTTGCTCATAGTATCCTCTAAAAAAATAAGTCTGCTTATTGGATTGATGACTGCCCGAATTTATTCCGGGCCTCTTCAAGAATTTTCCGTGTCGCCTCTGCGGCCTCAGGCAGGTTTTGCCCTTCGAACAATTTCACAGCCTGAGATAGATTGAGAATCACCATTTTCTTAAATGGCGGTCCCTTTTTATAATTGTAATAGGCCCAACCCAGGTTTCCATGAGCCTGGGCATCGCCTTTTTTACGGTGAACAACAATATTCAGTTGCCCGATCGCATCGGCCCATCGCTCCTGAATGTTGTACACATGACCCAGGGTAACCCGCATATCCATATTGACAGACTCCAGCTCCACAGCCTTTTCAAGAGACTTTGCCGCCTGGTCCCACTGCTTCAAGTTCTTGTAGGCAATCCCCAAATTATAATGCGCCACCGGAGATAAGGAGTTAGCGGCAATGGACTTCTGATAAGCCTTCACCGCATCTTCAAACCGTCCTTCGGAACTGAACCGGTTGCCCTCTTCAAACCATTGTTCAGGACCAAGTCCCCACGCAGTAGAAACTTGAAGTCCAAGCAAAAACAGACTTAGAAAAACAACAATTCTCATTCCTGACCTTCCTCAAACTGATATAGAAGGCAAAATTCTACCCCGTCCAAAATCAAATAGCAACCCACCACTAGGCGTGGGGCCAGCGTGCAATAGCTTTTTTTGGCTGACAACGATTCCCTCGGCTTAATGAGCCCTCTTACAACTTATAGCCAAGAGTGGACTTGACCCCTCCACCCCTTTATTGGTTAGACTCCAGTATTCTTTAAGATTAAAAATCCTTATTTAATATTTTCTGGAAGGGCGATAGGTATTATATTTTTTTCGCCAATCAATTTTTTACTCTTTTTCGCATCTAACCCAAGATTCCCAACTTTGCTATCTATCCTAATTGCTTCACTGTTAATTGTTCGATATGATACGCCCCTAGATTTATAGACACCTTGTAAGGTAAAAATGGAATACCAAAACAAGGAGTTTATGATGCCCAAAGGAATACGTTACGCAGAAGAGTTTAAGAGGGATGCGGTTTCTCAGGTTACAGATCGTGGTTATT
>JABIAY010000040.1 GCA_018653085.1 Nitrospina sp. | reverse complement strand
GGCAAGACGTTTTCAACTATATCGAGATGTTCTATAATCCAAAACGAAAGCATGGCAAGAATGGGATGCTGTCACCCATAGACTTCGAACGACAGCAAAACATGAAACTACGAAGTGTCTAGAAAATCAGGGGCGCATCACCTGGCTCCATCAAAATATGAGGAGGTAGTGAGTTTAATGAAATTGATGAGTAGTCTACAGTACTCCCCGTCTCAGTCTGTAACTGGCGATTAGCGGGATCACTCCATTCTCTATTTATTTTTTTAGCTGAGGCCGAAAAAATAAAGTTACCAATGCCCATAACCTTCACATAACTCTTTCCCGACTCATCTGACCAAACTTCTACTTTAGTAAAATCATTCAGCAGGTTGGAAACCAAGGCCTTCCAGTCCTGTTCAAGCGCATGGTGAGTAATTGGGATCATATCCAGTTTTTCCGAAAGGTCGAAGCGGATTCCACTTTTACTCTGAATAGCCAACAACAAGTCTATTAAAGGAACAGCCTCCGCATTCAGTCGAATACCGTTCTTTTCCTGTGACAGTGTAAAACCTGCTTGCTGTGAGAAGGTGACGGAAGTAGTGGCGAATAGGAAGAATAAAATTGTGAACAGAGATATAGTAAAAGGTAGGCGGCGCATAATCATTCTCCCCAAAGATTAATTTTTGCGATATTAGAAACTGAATTTCTGGTGCTTTATATATGAGGTACTAAACCTGCCGTAGCAGATTGAATTTCGGAAGGTGATAAATTTTAGCTAGGCCAATAATACTGCTTATTCAGGTGTAGTGCCACCCCCTAAATGGGGGGGGGTCACCAATTATCCTGAATCCCAATTTCCTGTATGATGGCGGAAAGAAAAATGGAGATGATGTGAACATCTGGCTTTAACTGAATGTCCGCTTTGGGTCGGAAGCAGACCTAAAGCTTGATAAGCTATCCTAAAAACTGGTTAGTGGCGAATCAGAATGTTGTAGTTTAATTAGCCCCTAATTCCGACCTAGTATAAAGGGGTCAAGTCCACTATTGACTGTAAGTTGCAGGGAAATTTATTTGGGACACTGAACAACTTCTTCCCTCAAAGGAATATAACACAAGGAAAGCGGTGTGGGGATGTGGGTTTCGCGGAACAGCTCCTCGCAACGACGGCAAACCCGAGATGCTTCGAGAGCCTCAGCATGACAAGCCACCCCCCCCTAGCCCAAATATTGCGGGAGTGATTCGGTGTGTGAATTACAAAGCATTATCAAACCACCCTCACCGCGGCGTGCGCCTTGCCTCTCCCCTCAAGGGAGAGGAAGCAATAGGATGAGGGGGAACCAATATAGGCAAAACCAAATCACCCCAGCCCCTCTTTGAGAAAGAGGGGTCCATTGAGAAAAACCAAACCCCCTCAGTACCCGTTCCGGGCACGAAAGTTTTGGAGAAATTATCACGTCCACCTTATCAGGGGGAGGCTTATATTAAGCCGAGAACACGTTTGCCAGCCAAAAACGATATTGCCAGTTGCCACCGGCGGCTCGCCGGGTGGCCGAGCGCCTAGCTCAGAATTTCGTTGATTTTGAGGGTGGAGACGATGTGTTTGTCCATGCCGAGTTCCTCCGGGGAATAACCCAGTGCCAGGGCAACGAGTTGCGGAAGATGTAAGACAGGGATGGAGTTGTTGTTCTTTTGCAGGAGTTCGATTTCGGGTTGATAGGAGTCCAGACTCAGGTGACAAAGAGGACACCCCGTCGCCACGACATCCGCATCGTGATCGATCGCATCTTGCAGGGCGTTGCCCGACATACCTAGAGAAGCATCTTTATTCATCATGACAATGGGAAAGCCACAACATTTGACGCGACTCGGGTAATACACCGGCGTGGCACCCAGTGCCGCAAAAATATCTTCCATCCCGGTCGGATTATCCGGATTGTCGAAGTCCGAATTTTCTGAGGGACGAAGAACATAACAGCCGTAAAACGCGGCAACTTTCAGTCCGGTCAAAGGCCGTTTGACACGCTCCTTCAACCTTGCCATGCCCTCTTCTGTCGCGAGGATGTTGGCGAAATGTTTGATGCGTGTCTTGCCGTTATACTGGTGTCCGCCTTCTTCGAGGACATCGTTGACTTTCTTTTTATATTCGGCATCTTCATTGAGGTGCGCTTCAGTTTTTTTCAAGGTGCCCTGGCAGGTGGAACAAATGGTGACGATGTCGAGTCCCTGTTTTTCAGCAATGGAAAACGACCGTGCGTTGAGCGCATCGGCGAGTAGAGGACTTTTTTCGGAAACCACACCGGCACCACAGCAGGAGGCGGCTTTCATTTCTACGAAATCAAAACCAAGACCTTCGGCGGCTTTGGTGGTGGAAACCATCAGTTCCCGAGTCGCCCCTTTGGCAACGCATCCGGTGAACAGGGCAAACTTCATTGATCCAACTCCTTAAAAATTCGTTTAACGTCATCCACTTCTTCAATAGAATGATGAATGATCGGGGGAATCTTGCCTTTGAGAAACATTCTGATTCCTACAGGAAGCAGACTGAGCAACCCGGGGATATTGAAAAAGCCCATCGACTCAACGGGAATCCGGCCTTCATTCAGGTTACCGCTTCTTTTAACGGAATTAAAAAATGAAAGCGCGTGCCGGGCTCCGGTATTGTTGTGCACGCCCTTGTCCAGTGCCACGGTCATAATTTCCTTGATGCGATCAAACGGACGGGCCGGTTTCGGGCAACGCTCGACACATTCCGCGCAATGTGTGCAATCCCATATACCACCCGGTTCGCTGAGCATCTTGACCCGTTCGAGAGTTTTGGAATCGCGAGAATCGCTGACAAACCTCTGGGCCTTGGCTAAAGCCGCAGGACCGAGGAAGTTATCATCCACTTCAAGGGTGTTGCAGTCGGAGTAACAGGCACCACACATGATGCAGGTACTCGAGTCGTCAATCAGCAGGAACTCTTCCTGGGATTGACGCCGTTCTTTTTCCGGCGGTGCTTCTTTCGGTTCCAGGTAAGGTTTGACCTTGTTGATTTTGTCCCAAAATGGAGTGAAGTCGACCACCAGGTCTTTCACCGGTTTCATATTGCCTAAAGGTTCCAGCGTGATGGTTTCGTCATTATCTATAATGTGCTCGGCCTGACGTTGGCAAGCCAGCAGAGCATGGCCATTTGCCTTAACCGCGCAGGAACCACAGATGGCACTGCGGCAGGACATCCGGTAAGAGAAGCTTCCATCCAGAGTCCACTTGATCAGATTCATGCAGTCCAGAAGCGTGGCCCCTGCTGGAACCTCCAATTGGAATTCCTCGTAATAAGGTTCCGCTTGTTTTTCCGGATTGAAACGCTTGATCCTGAAAGTCGCCATTAATAAGTTCTTTCTGCAGGTTGATGTTTGGTGATCACGACTGATTTAGGTTTGATTACCAGCCCGTCTGGAGTGCCGTAGACCATGGAATGATGGAGAAAGTTTTCGTCGTCGCGTTTCGGAAAATCTGTACGAAAATGCCCGCCCCGGCTCTCCTTCCTTCTGAGAGCGGCGGTGGCAATCAGTTGGGCAACGCTCAGCATATTCCCCAATTCCAGAATTTCATAAATTTCCGTATTAAAAAGCTTGCCCTTGTCGGTCACTTTACCTTTTTTGAATCTTTCCTGCAGTCCGTTCAAGGTTTCAATGCAAACTTTGAGTCTTTCTTCGTCACGGAAAACGCCGCAATGGCTCATCATAATCTCTTTCATCTCGTCACGAATGTCGTTGTAGCTTTCGGAGCCATCTCTTTGAAAAACATCTTCAAATTTTTCCAGGACCCGGGTTTTTTCCTGTGCTTCATTAACGTTGCCGTAGTCAATGCCCACAGCATATTCGAGAACAGATTTGCCCGCACGTTCTCCAAACACCACAGCCTCCAGAAGGGAATTTGTTCCCAGCCGGTTTCCACCATGAACGGAGACACAGGCACATTCGCCAGCGGCGAAAAACCCTTTCATACGGGTGCCTTCTTCATCAAGAATTACGTTGGAATATTTATCAGTCGGGATACCGCCCATCGAATAATGCGCAGTCGGTTGAATGGGCAAACAATCTGTAATGCAGTCTATACCTAAAAAGTCGATGCCCAGTTGCCGGATTTGCGGCAGGCGTTCCATGATCCGCTCCTTACCCAGGTGGCGCAGATCCAAATGGATCATATCTTTTCCATCGACACCGCGCCCGGCATCCATTTCGCTCTGCTCGGCCCGGGCGACAATATCACGGGGGGCCAGTTCCATTCGGGATGGGGCATACGTTTCCATGAAACGTTCGCCTTTTCCGTTGAGAAGATAAGCTCCTTCTCCTCGCGCCGCTTCGGAAAACAAAATTCCCTGACGATACAAACCCGAAGGGTGAAACTGGACAAATTCCGGGTCTTCCATGGGAATCCCCACATCAAATGCCGCCATAACCCCATCGGCAGTACTGGCAAACGCGTTGGAAGTGATTTTAAATATGCGACCATAACCGCCGGTAGCAAAAACCACAGCCTTGGCATGCATCACTTCCACTTCCCCGGTCTGGATGTTACTCACCACCACACCGTTACAACGGTCACCATCAACGATAAGAGCGTGCATATACCACTCGTTATAAATCTTTACTTTTTCCTCATTCTTCATGAGTTGTTCATGGAGGGCATGCAGGATGGCATGACCGGTACGATCAGCGGAAAAACAGGCACGTGGTTTGGAATGCCCACCAAAACTGCGCTGGGCGATTTTCCCATCCGCTGTGCGGCTGAAAATACAACCCATATGTTCCAGTTCATAGATGACTCTGGGAGCGGATTTAACATACTCTTCCACCGCATCCTGATCGTTGAGAAAGTCGCCACCCTTGATGGTGTCGTACATATGTTCTTCCCAACTATCCGGCTCCGAGTTCCCCAGCGCGGCGGCAATACCGCCCTGTGCCGCACCAGAATGAGACCGGGAGGGATAGACTTTGGTCAACAGGCCGACATCCAGCTCTTTACTCGCTTCCAGAGCGCAACGCATCCCAGCAAGACCAGCACCCACAATCACTACATCATGTTGAATCACAAAATCTCCTCATGCCAAGTTTCCGGTTAGCCCCTTCAACAGTAAAACCATTGAAAATCAAAGGGAAATTTCCTTGAGATCAAGATCAGGCGGGCTTACGATCGGGGTTACTACCGGAATAAAAATTGAAGGTGATTTAACCATTTTGCCCCTTGCAAAGTCAAGTAAAATGAAATTTGAGTTGCAAATCAAGGACAGGCCCCTCATAATGACCAAGACCATCATTAATGTTTTTTAACCACTTGAAAATAAAGGCTCTCACACACCGATGTGAGAAGCGCCCGCCTGGAGCATCTTTTGGAACTTTTGACTTTTGAATCCCTGCCCTTACCGGAACAGGTATTACACGGCATTCGCGACGCAAAATTTGAAACCTGCACACCCATCCAGAGCAAGTCTCTGCCGATCACCCTTGCGCGCAAGGATCTGGCCGGGCAGGCTCAGACCGGAACGGGAAAAACTGCGGCGTTTTTGATCACCCTGTTCACCCGACTGCTGGAAAATAAGACCCCACCAGCATCTAAAGAAAAGGCTGGACCCCGTGCATTAATCATTGCCCCGACTCGCGAACTGGCAAGACAAATCGAAAAAGATGCCCTGCTTCTGGGCAAACACTGTGATTTTCGCACGGTTTGCGTCATCGGTGGGGTGGATTATGATAAACAAAGAAACCAGATCAAGGCAGGAGTGGATATCCTCATTGCCACACCAGGCCGGTTGATCGATTTCTATAAACAGAAATTCTTCAGTTTGAAAAGGGTCGAAGTTCTGGTAGTAGATGAAGCCGATCGCATGTTTGATATGGGCTTCATTGCCGACCTGCGTTACTTGTTCCGCGCCTGCCCGGCCTACGATAAACGCCAATCCATGCTGTTTTCAGCGACCCTCAATCACCGGGTTATGGAGTTGTGCTACGAGCATATGAACAATCCGGTCCGGGTAGCTATTGAGCGGGAAAAAGCCGTGGTGGATGCGATCACACAGATTCTCTATCACGTTGGACAACATGAAAAGTTCAACCTGCTCCTGGGTTTGATGAAACAAGAGGCCGGGGAAAAAGTCCTGATTTTTTCCAACACTAAAATTGAATGCGAACAACTTGAGTGGAAATTGAACCATAACGGATTCAACGCCGGACAAATCAGCGGCGACCTTCACCAGAGAGCCCGGATCAAGGTATTGGAAAGGTTTCAAGAGGGCGAACTGGATATCCTCATCGCCACCGATGTAGCATCGCGCGGACTGCATATCGACAATATCACGCATGTCATCAATTATGATTTACCGCAAGACGCGGAAGACTATGTCCATCGCATAGGCAGGACGGCACGGGCCGGAAACAAGGGTACAGCCATCACCCTTTGCTGTGAAGACTTCGCCCAGCATTTGGACCGGGTCGAGGAGTACCTGAAAAATAAAATTCCCGTAGCCTGGCCTGAAGAAGAATTATTTCTGGAGGAAAAAGAAGGCACCCCTCCCCGCAGAAAACGACGCGGCCCACCCAAAGCAAAAACGGATAACAGAAAGCCCCAGGGCACAAGACGCCCACCACGCCGACGACCCCAACTCGCAAGAACTCGTTAAGTCGAGATTTTCCAAAAACTATTTTCACCGCAAAGACGCAGAGCACGCAAAGAAAGATGAAGTGAGAGTAGTAGGTTTGTATCTTTGCGCTCTTTGCGGTTCAACAGTCCTTTTTTAACCCTGATTGTGGGTCAAATGAGTTCACCCGCTTTGCAGCAGTTTTTGCAAGGCCCCTTCATCCAGTATCTGGATACCGAGCTTCTGGGCTTTTTCCAGTTTCGATCCGGCTGAGGCTCCCGCTACCAGGTAATCGGTTTTTTGGGTCACTGTGGAAGTGACTCTCCCGCCAAGGGATTGTATTTTCTCTTTGGCTTCCTCACGGGTGAGTTGTGACAAGGTTCCCGTAAGAACAAATTGCTTGCCTTCGAGCAAACCCCCACTGTCCGGAACATCTCCCTGTTCTTCCATAAGGATACCGAGTTGCCGTAACCGCTCCATTTCCTCCCGGTTGGTATCCCGATCCAGAAACGCTCTCAGGCTTTCAGCAATGACAGGTCCTATTTCATCAATCTTTTCCAACTCGTCATAAGGGGTCTCCTGTAATTTATCAAGAGACCGAAACCTCCGGGCTAGAACGATCGCCGTACGTTGCCCCACATGGCGCACACCTAAGCCATGCAGGAGACGGGAAAGTCCAGCGGACTTGCTCTTTGCAATCTCTTCGATCAGGTTCTGCGCCGACTTATCTGCCAGACGCTCCAGAGAAGCCACTTCATCCTTTTTCAAAATATAAAGGTCGGAAAAGTTTTTGACCTGTCCTGAATCGACCAGTTGTTCGATCACTGCCGGGCCAAGATGGTCAATATCCATCGCCTTGCGGGAAGCAAAATACCTGAGTCTCTCTTTTAACTGTGCAGGACAAGCACTGTTCACGCACCTCCAGACCGCTTCGCTCTCCGCACGATAAATGGGAGCCTGGCATTCAGGGCAGGCCGTGGGCATTTTAAAAGGTGCCCCTCTCTCCTTGGAAGATTCGATTACCCGGACCACCTGGGGAATAATTTCACCGGCTTTTTCAATCACCACCTGATCGCCAACGCGGATGTCCTTGCGCTTGATTTCATCTTCATTATGCAGAGTCGCACGGCTTACAGTGGACCCCGAAACAAACACGGGCCGCAACTCGGCAACAGGAGTGATGGAACCTGTTCTGCCCACCTGGCATACAATATCCATAATTTCGCTTACTGCCTGTTCCGCTTCATATTTATAGGCCACTGCCCAGCGGGGAAATTTGGAAGTTGCTCCCAGCTTTTTGCGATAGGCCAGTGAGTTCAACTGAATGACCAGGCCATCCACTTCGTAATCGAGCTCTTCTCGTTTATCACGAAACTCCTCGATCAAGGCGAGTGCCGATTCAAAGTTCTTACATAATCGGTTGTGCTCATTAACCGGAAACCTTAACGCAGAGAGTTTTTCCTGCAATTCATAATGGGTCTGAAAAGGATTCCTAGAAAGAAAACCCACGCCATAAATAAAGATATCGAGCCTGCGTTCTGCCGTGATGGCAGGGTCGAGCAGGCGCAAGGCTCCGGCGGCGGCATTTCTGGGATTGGCGAAAGGCGTTTCCCCTTCTGCTTCACGCTTGGCGTTGATGCGTTCAAACTCTTTCTTCGGCATAAAAACCTCACCGCGTACTTCTATACGTTTGAAAGGCTCCGTATCTATTTTCAAAGGAACTGAACGCAGGGTTCTTAAGTTTGCCGTAATGTCTTCTCCCTGTAGGCCATCGCCACGGGTAGCCCCACTCACCAGCAAACCATCCTCATAGGTGAGTGCCACTGCCAACCCATCGAACTTCAGTTCCACCACATATTCGATATCGTCTTCGGGAATATCCGGAAGGCCGCGTAACACTCTCTGATGAAACGCCCGTACCTCATCCACATTATAGGTATTGTCGAGGCTGAGCATGGGGGCCGGATGCACAACCGCTTTAAAGCGTTCATCCACTTTGCCGCCCACTCTTTGTGTTGGCGAATCAGGAGAAACGCATTCCGGGTGGGCGGCTTCCAGTTCTTCCAACCGACGCAGAAGCGCATCGTATTCCTGATCGGAAATAATTGGGGAGTTTTTAACGTAGTAGAGGTGATCGTACTCGTGGAGCGACTGTTTGAGCGTCTCGATTTCTTGTTTTGCTGTCATAAAAAAAGAGGTTTTTTTAAGGTTCCAGCGTCACATAATACCCTTGCCGCCCACGCTGAACCAGCAGTAAAATACGGTCCGGGTTATTCATCTCCGCAATAGCCTTATTATAGTCCTCTTCATTGTCCACACGCTTCTGGTTCATTTGCCGAATGATATCACCGGGACTGATACCGATTCTTCCGGCCACACTGTTGGGAATCACCTCCACAACGACCATTCCCTTGGAAGTCACCAGCCTGTTGCCTCGGGCAAAGCGCTCGCTGTTCTCCTGAATGTGTAGCCCAAGCCAGTTTCGAGTGAACTCTTTGATATAGCTTTTGGGGATGGATGCAATGCGGACTCTTAGCCCCATCTTTTTCCCATCTCGCAAAAGGGAAAACCGGATAGAACTGCCCACGGTATAAGAAGCCATGCGGCCCCTAAAGTCCGACTTGTTCCCCACCTCATGATCATCAATCCCGATGATGATATCCCCGCGTTTCAAACCCGCTTTTCCGGCCGAACTTTTTTCGGCGACACCAACAACGAGAACCCCTCTTTGCCGGTCCAACTTGAAATGGCGCAAAAGCTGGGCATCCAACTCCTGCACGGAAACCCCCAGCCAGCCGCGCCGGACTTTTCCATAATTGACCAGCTCAAGGACAATCCGTTTCGCATGGTCGATGGGAATGGCAAAACCAATGCCCTCGGCTTTTTGGTAGATAGCCGTATTGATTCCTATCAGAGAACCATTGATATTCAGTAAAGGCCCTCCGCTGTTTCCCGGATTGATCGAAGCATCGACTTGAATGAAGTCGCTGTACACCTTGTTTTTTCCCGCCCGAAGGTTGCGGTTCAAGGCACTGATGATTCCGGTCGTAACTGTTTGTTGCAAGCCAAAAGGATTACCAATGGCCAGGACCTGTTCGCCGATCATTAAATCATCGGACCGCCCCATTTCAACAAAAGGTAGAGACCTGTCTGAGTCGATCTTGATGATTGCCAAATCAGACTTGGTATCCGCGCCGATGACGCTGGCATCAAACTCCTGCTTGTCACTCAAGACAACATGGATCTTCGCGGCTTTGGCAATAACATGCTCGTTGGTGAGAATAAATCCGTCAGCATTGATGAGAACGCCTGAACCCAGACTGCGCTTCTGGCTTCGGGTGGGAGGAAGAAAATCCTTGAAGAACTTGTCAAACAGGTTGTTGTTAAAATTTCTGAAGGGATTGCGCGCTGAACGGGAAATTTCTGTCGTGTAAATATTCACAACAGCCGGGCTGACTTTCTCTACAGCCCGGACAAGAGGAGTTCTGCGTTCATAATGTTCTTCGGCAAAAGCCAGGGATTGCCCGGCAAATACAAAAAAAATCCAGAACCACCAAATACGCACGCTGAAAGGGTAAGGGTTAAATATCACGCCAGTAGAAGCTCCGCTCTACTCAACTTTAACGGCAATGTATATGGTACTTCCTCCCCGTTTGATCAGAAACAGGACAGACGAGCCCTTTTGCACCGAGGCCAGGATATTCTGGTAGTCTCCCAGGTTTTTGACAATGGAGCGGTTCATTTCCGAAATGACATCACCCCGGCGAATACCCGCTTCTGCGGCGGCGTTTCCAGCCGTCACATCCGAAACCAGCACCCCTTCCGAGCCTTCCAGTTTCAGGTTTTGCGCCAACTCCTCGGTAATATCCTGAGCCTGAAGGCCCAAAGGATCGGCCTTAGCGGCCACTACCGTTGGCTTCGAATCTTCCAATAATTCTATGCTAACGCGGAGTGTCATCTGGGAACCTTCACGAATCACCTCGACATCTACCACGGAGTTCGGACGTGTTGCGGCAACAATTTTGGGGAGGTCTTCCATATCCTTGACCTGCTGACCGTCAAACCGGACAATAACATCTCCACGTTTTATCCCTCCCTTGGCGGCTGGACCATCGGGAATCACATCGCCAACAAGAGCTCCTTCACTTTGGTTGAGTCCAAACGATTTTGCCAGCTCGGGAGTGATTTTTTGAATCATGACTCCCAACCAGCCACGGGTAACCGTTCCTCTTTCTTTCAGGTCCTTTAAAATTCCCTTGGCGATGTTAATGGGAATCGCAAACCCGATTCCTACATTCCCGCCGGTATTGCCTGAAATGATAGCCGTGTTGATCCCGATCACATCCCCTTCGATATTGATAAGTGGTCCACCGCTGTTACCGGGGTTGATCGAAGCATCCGTCTGAATGAATTCGTCATAAGGGCCCGCACCAATGCTCCGGCCCAACGCACTCACCACACCTACCGTAACAGTGTGGCTGAGACCAAAGGGATTACCAATAGCCACCACCCATTCCCCTACCTCCAGGTTTTCGGAACTGCCCAACCTCAAAAAAGGGAAGTCCTTAGTGTCCCCTGACTCGCGATTGATTTTAACCAAGGCAATATCGGTTTTGGGGTCCGAACCCACCAGGGTAGCGGTGTATTCTTTTTCAGTTCCATTGTCATCAAGAATCACGATAATTTCATCTGCCCCTTCTACCACATGATAGTTGGTCAGGATATGACCCTCCTTATCAATCACGAATCCGGAACCCATACCCCGTTTTGGTTTTTGGTCCGGACGCTCGCCAAAGAACCGATCATAAAAATCACGGAAAGGATCGGGAGACCGGTTCTGTCCAGGACCGGGCCGGGGAACTCGAAAATTCTTAGGTGCGGCCTCTGCTTTTGCCTTGGTGCTCACATTAACCACAGCGGGGTTTTGCTTTTTTGCGATTTCAACAAATATATTGCTCGCAAGCGGCTGGGTATCACTGCTTAACGCAAAAAGAGCCCCGGGAGAAACAACCAGCCCAAAAGAAAGCAGAAATACAAAAACCAGTGCAGTTTTACGAACGTGGCAGACAAAAGATCTAAACATGTTTTTTAATCCTCATTGGACAAACGATCAAAAGTGAATTTCTCAAATGGAAAAAGGAGCCTCCAGAAAACAACCCAGGCCCTTAAATAAAAAAGCAATATAAAGCTTAATACTTTGGTGATTAATTTTCAGTTAACAAAAGATTAATTTAAATTAATCTTTTGCAGACCTCTAATAATGGAGTCCAGTAATTATATAATGCTTTTTCCTTTATTTACAACCTCAAAACCCCCTCGAGAAACCTGTCCTGCCTGCTTTTCCACACCCTTCTTCCTTGCAACTTATGTATTGACTCAGTTTGTGAGATAAAAGATAATCGGCTATGGGTTTTTGCACTGACCTGTCCCTCAATCCGACCGACCGAAATAACCGGTCAAGATTAATGATTTCCCCTGTTACCAATTGGTCCAAGCTATGAACCTGTTCCTGTCCGCCGTAGGTTTGATGATGGTCTTTGAAGGAATCCCTTATTTTTGTTTTCCGGAACAGGTCAAGTCCTTTGCGCGAAAAGTCCCGGAAATACCCCAGAGCACCTTGAGGGTGATCGGTTTTTTTCTCATGATGACAGGCTTGCTGGTGGTCTACTTAGGAGGAGGTACAAATGATTAAACGACTATTCCTGTTTTCATTATTTGGGGCCTGGTTGTTCACAGCCGGGTGCGCGACGTGGGAAGAAATGATAGCCGAAACACCCCCACCCCCTCCTCCCCCGCCTGAACTGGTTTATCCCTTTTCGGACATTCCGGTTCCCAGTGGATTTGAACGGGATCACTCCAAGTCCTTTGTTTATGAATCAGGAAGCGGGACTGTCAAAGTAGGCCGGTTTTTCTATTCCGGATGGAGCACGTTGGGTGAAGTCGTCAGCTTTTATCAAAACGAAATGGTCAACAAAGGCTGGAGCCTTGTTAATGCCATCAAACATGAGACCACAATTCTGAATTACGAAAAAGAAGGCTGGGTTTGCGCGATGATGATACATTCCACGCTGGGAAGAACTTATATCGAAATTCATGCGGGACCGAAATAGTCCGGGGATCCATGAACGACAAACCCGGCCAACAGTTACTGTTAAATTTTCCGTCCCACCCGGAATATGATTTTTCCAACTTTGTTGTTTCAGAAGGGTCACGCATTGCTTTTGAAACAGCGAAGGAATTCTGCTCCGAGAACCCGGCTCCCTACCAAGCCCTGTATCTTTTCGGCCAGAAGAACCTGGGAAAGACCCATTTACTCATGTCTATTGGGAATCGCGCGGCAGAAAGAGGGCTGCGTGCAGTCTGCATTCAAGGACATGATTTTGTTGATAAACTAGGGGGTGACCCGGCTCCCGAAACCCAACAAACTCTGGAACAACTGTTGGATGTTGATTTTTTTCTATTGGATAATATAGAAAGTCTTTCCCAGTCTCCAAAGGCCCAGGAAAAGCTTTATCATATTTATAATGAGATGACGGAAAAGGGTGGAAAACTTGCGTTCACCGCAGGCCTCCCTCCTGACAGAAACTCTGCCATGGAAAGCTACCTGACTTCCCGGTTTCAGTGGGGAATGGTTGCCGAGATCAAACCGATTGATGATTCCACAACTGCCAAAATCATATCGAAGCTCGCAAAAGATATCAACCTGACTATGCCGGAACCCATCATCCATTTTTTACTGTCCCGTATTTCCCGAGATTTCATTTCCATTCAAAATGCGGTTTCCTCCATTAACCGGGAATCTTATATCCAGAAGAAAAAAGTGACCCTGCCCCTGGTCAAGGCAACTCTCGATTTATCCTAGCCTGCCATGAAGCCCTACAATATCTCCACCAGTCTGGCGCATTGGGCAAAAGAAATGCCGGACCAACTCGCGATCATTGAAATTCGCAGCGGAACTCAAGTCACCTTCAAGCAGTTAGAAGAAGAGAGCAGTTTGATTGCCTCCGGCCTTCTCCACCATGGCCTGAAAAAAGGCGACCGGGTAATCGTGATGGTTCCTTATGGAGTAGATTTTGTAACGTTGACGTTCGGATTATTTAAAGCCGGAGCGGTTCCCGTCTTGATTGACCCGGGACTGGGGAAAAAAAATGTTTTGCATTGTATTAAACAGTCCGAGCCACAGGGAATCATCGCCATTCCTCTGGCCCATGCTGTAAAAACCCTGATCCCGGCCCCGTTCAAGTCGGTCAAGCTCTCAGTAACGGTTGGAAGAAAATGGTTCTGGCGAGGACCCACTTTGGATCAGGTAAAAAGAAGTGGGCAACCCGGTTACCAGGTTGACGAGACCCCTGAAGAACAGACGGCGGCTGTTTTGTTCACCAGTGGCAGTACGGGTCCGGCAAAAGGGGTGCTTTACACCCACGCCATGTTCGGCCAGCAAATTCGAGTTCTGCGCGAGCACTTCGGCATTCTTCCAGGAGAAAAAGATTTACCCACCTTCCCCCTGTTTGGTTTGTTCAGTGCAGGGATTGGAATGACCAGTGTGATTCCGGATATGGACCCGACCTGTCCGGCAAAAGTGAATCCTGAAAATATTATCCACCCGATCCAGAGCTATCACATATCCAGCAGTTTTGGTTCCCCGGCTCTTTGGGACACCGTCAGCCGCTATTGCGAAAAAAACAAGATAAGACTTCCTTCTCTCCGGCGCATCCTGATTGCGGGTGCTCCGGTTCCTGGAACCTTGCTCAAACGTTTTGAGTCTATTTTAGAACCGGAGTGCAAAGTCCTCACTCCCTACGGGGCCACCGAAGCTCTCCCCGTCACGTCTATAGAGAGACAGGAAATCGTGGGTGACACCTGGGCACAATCACAGAAAGGGGAAGGAACCTGCGTGGGCAAACCGGTTCCCGGAGCTGAAATAAAAATCATCCGAATTTTAGATGAGCCGATTCCAAAATGGGAAGTGGACCTGGAAACCCCCAAAGGCCAAACAGGAGAAATTATAGTGAAGGCTCCCTGGGTTACTGAAGCCTATTTCAATCGGGAGGACGTCACACGCCTTGCAAAAATCCCCGATGGCAAAACCTTCTGGCACAGGATGGGAGATGTTGGCAAATGGGATGAACAAAACCGGCTTTGGTTTTGCGGCAGAAAAAGCCATCGTGTCATCATCGGTTCGGAAACGCTGTTCACTATTCCCTCTGAAGCCATCTTCAACCAGCACCCTGATGTCAAGCGTTCTGCACTGGTCGGCAGAGGCTCGGGAAACGATCGGGAGCCCGTCATAATTGTAGAAGCAGAAAATAAGGGTAGAGTCGCTAAGGACCGGGAAACCTTCATCAAGGAATTACTGGAACTCGGGGCCGCACACCCGCATACCCGCTCCATAAAGAAAATACTTTTTTATTCAGACTTTCCAGTGGATGTCAGGCATAATGCGAAAATATTTCGCGAGAAATTGGCCGCCTGGGCCGAAAGCCAGTGACTTTTTTCAAGCCATAGAAAATTCAAAAACTTCACTATCCCGGATGTTTTCCAACACCTCAGATTCTCAAGCTAATCCTGTCAATCTCTCCAAGGTCTTATGGGGGATATTTGTTATAGCGCTGGCTTTTCGTTTATGGGGTGTAACCAATCCTCTACTGGATTTTCACGGCTGGCGGCAGACCTTGACTGCCACAATGGCCTATAATTTTTACGCAGATGGGATGGATCTTTTTAACCCCCGCCCCAACATGATAAATTCGATTTACCATTTCGAATTTCCTCTTTATACCTACCTCGTTGCTCTTCTTTATAAAGTTTTTGGTTTTCACGAAATTTTCGGGCGGGTGGTAGCCATCGCTTTTAGCATGGGCTCCCTCTGGTTCCTGTATCTTTTAGGGAAACGCTATTTTGATGAAACTTCAGCCCTCGTGGCTTGTGGATTTTTTGCCGTTCTCCCTTTCAGTGTTTATTATTCCCGCACTTTCATGCCCGAGTCGGCCATGCTTTTTTTCTCCATTTCGGCAGTGTATATGTTTGCCTGCTGGCTCGACACCGGGAAATGGAGCGATTTTATTTTCGCATCGCTTTTCTCCACCCTGGCCTTTCTGGTTAAACTGCCCACTCTCTATATGGGGGGACCTCTCCTGTTCCTGGCATGGAACAAGTTTCGCGGAAAAATTTTCTATCAGCCACGATTGTATTTATTTGTAGCCGTTATCCTCGCCCCCCCCGCTCTCTGGTACAGCTATGTCGCCAGGCTCCAGTTTGAAACTTACGGAGGCGGCAATGTCTGGTTGGATATGCTGAAAGACGTGGAAGTGCTCTTCACTCTGCGCTACTGGAAACTGATGTTCTGGACCCGGCTTGTGGAAAAAATGTTTGCCTTCACCGTTTTCCCATTTTTAGTATTGGGAATGATGGCAGCCAGCCAAAATAAAGAACGCTATGTTCTTCATATCTGGTTTTTTTCCGTCTGCGCCTATTTTGTGATTGCCGCAAAATACAATTTTATCCACGAATACTATCAGGTCCCCATAATCCCGGTTGGTTGTTTATTTGCAGGGAAATTTATTGCGGACTTTTTTCGGAAGAATACCACAGGCACCTGGAACAAAAAGGTCTGGCTCGTTTTAATCATGATTGCTTTTGTCCCCATTCATTCCATCTACAAACTCAACAAAAGATTGAACTACAGTGATGCCTATATAAAAATCGGCGAGGACATTAAAACAAACACCGAGCCTGACGACCTGATCATCGCCAATCAGGCCCGCGAATCACCACACCTATTTTATTATGGCCAGCGGAAAGGATGGGGGGTCACCCTCGATCAAAAGCTAAAGCCTGCAACGCTTACCGAATATGTCAACAAAGGAGCGAGGCTATACGTTATGGTTGGAGGAAATCTTGAGGAAAGTGATCCTGAACTCAATGGATTTCTCAAGTCCCGACATCAATTCCTGAAACAAGACCAGAGGATAACCCTGTTCAAACTGATTCCACAGTAGCCGAGCCTTTTTAAAACCTGGATGACAAGACCAGACCACCACTTCTATAGCCAGCCCGGGGATAAATAGTAAAGTGCCGGCCCTTTTTGTTGCTATGGAGCCTGAGGATGGTTTTCGAGGTGAAATACCCCAGCGCCGCGCCGAAAAAAACATCAGAGGCCCAATGCTGATTATCGTTAATTCGAGAAAGACCCGCCAACGTGGCAATACCGTAAGAAAGAGGAGTCACCAGGGGAACCTCTTCATACTCATTGGCCACCACCGTAGCAATGGCAAAGATAGTTGAGGTATGACCGGAGGGAAACGATTTATTACTCGTACTAGGGCCATCAAAGGTGCTGGAATTATTCTTCTTGGAAGGACGATGCCGCCCCGTACTCGTCTTTATAACCGTGGTGAACAATCCGGTAACAAGAAAACTTTCAGCGGCCAGCAAAGCGGTGCGTTCCATTTTTTCATTCTCCCCAAACCGACCATAAAGATAAAACCCGACCAGAGCAGGAAAGCTATAAGCTCCGTTGCCAAACGGTTCAAAAAATTCTGACAAATCATCGGTGGTAGAGCTTCGATTATCTTGAAACTCGCTTTTAATTTCATCATCCAGCATTAAAAAAACACCCGTTGTACCTGCTACGAGTGAAGCGGTGGCCCAGTCAGAACTGTTCCAGCGCCAGGGAGATGTCAGAGCGTATCCGGTATCGGAGAAAAGACCTTTAAAATATTTGGTATTCAATTTGATTTTTTCGCGCTGACTTGACCGCTCCCTTTTTTTCCTATGGGTTGAAGACTGGCTTTTTTTTCTGGCCAGGCGCAACTCTTCGCCCTCACTCGCGAAATCGAACTCTCCTCCGCTGAAAGATAAATCCGTAGAATTATAGTCGAGACTCTCCGCTGGCAACTCGACCTGCCGAGGAGCCACTTCAGCCAAAGCCGGAGAAACGCACACCCCCAGAGCAACAAAAATCACCAGCTTGACGAAAATGTAAGGATTTACCATAGTCTTTTGGCTTTTATAGTACGTCTGGCCCCTTAGCAGGGGAGGCAGATAGCTATAATTCATGAAGCTATCTACACGTTGAGGACTGCAAAAACAACTGCTCATTTCCGCAAGGCGTAGCCTTGTTTCCAATTGGGTCGTTATGCTCATCATTTACCTTCGTGCCCCGAAGGGGTATCACGCTGGCCCTATATACCGTTTACGGCCTATTAACCCTTGAAATCAAGGCATTTTTCCATTAAATGCCAAAAGATACCTCCTGGCAAAAAAAACTCCGAAAAATTCTGGTCAATAGAGGTGGAATGGGGGGATTACTGAAAAAAAATGCCGGCAGGCATAAAGGAAATCAGGCTAACAGCCGATAAAACAACGAAGAAATTAAGATATTTCATTCATGGAGGAATGCCGTGCAAACCATTTATCCAAAAGCGAAACCGGCTAAGCCCGTTTCCTATCATCTGATGTCGCTCACCCTGTCGGTAGCAACAGTACTGATCATCAACGCCATATTCGGCATGATGCTCCCATAGGGGATGCCCCGAGAGGTATGGCACGGGCTCTTTCAGCCAAGATAACTCTTTGCTCGCCAAATAAGGCTATTGCAAACTGAGTCCAGCGTCACGCTGGCGCCTAGTGGGCCGAGTTGCCGAAGTAAACCATAAGCCGGGTTTTGTACTTCATGAAACATGAAGTGGTGACCATTAATCTAGGCCTGCTGTTGCCAACAGGCTCAAGCAATCAACCCGAAAGTATCGGGCGGGCCGCCCTCAAGCACTTTCCTATTTGATCTTGCTCCGGATAGGGTTTACCAAGCTACCGCTGTCACCAGCAGTACTGGTGAGCTCTTACCTCGCCTTTTCACCTTTGCCGCCGACCAAGGTCGGGTAGGCTGTGTATTTTCTGTGGCACTTTCCTTAAGGTCGCCCTCACTCCGCGTTACGGAGTATCCTGCCCTGTGGAGCCCGGACTTTCCTCTCTCCCGGCCATAAAGCCGAAACAGCGGTCACCCGGTTTACTTCGGCGT
>JABIAY010000055.1 GCA_018653085.1 Nitrospina sp. | reverse complement strand
GCCCGGCAAAGGGTGTTCTCCAGTTGGCGGATGTTTCCGGGCCAGGAGTATTCCTGCAAAACCTGCATGGCTTCATCACTGACTGAAAGAATTTCCTTGCCGATATCCTCCTGGTGTTTTTTGAGGAAGTGGGTGCATAGCAGGGGAATATCTTCCGGGCGGTCACGAAGGGCGGGGACTTCTAAAGGAAAGACCGCCAGCCTATAATAAAGGTCTTCGCGGAAGGTTTCTTTTGCAATTAAAGTCTTGATGTCCTTATTGGTTGCACAGATCACCCGGGTATCGACATGAATTTTTTTTGTGTCTCCCACACGCTCTAAATATTTTTCCTGTAAAAAGCGGAGCAATTTTGCCTGAGTGGCGAGGCTCATTTCTGCCACTTCATCGAGAAACAGGGTGCCTCCCTCTGCCAGTTCCAGCTTGCCGGGGCGGGATTCGATGGCACCGGTGAAAGCGCCTTTCTTATGGCCGAACAATTCGCTTTCCTGCAATGTTTCGGGAATGGCGGCGCAATTGATATCTATAAAAGGCCCGGTGGCGCCGGGACTGTTGCGGTGAATGGCACGGGCAATGAGCTCCTTGCCGGTTCCGGTTTCTCCGAGGATGAGGACACTGGCTTTGCTGGGTGCAACCTGATGAACTTTTTTCAGCGTTTCACTCAGTATCTGGCTTTTGCCGATGATGCCATCTTTTCCTGACAGGCGATCCACTTCGCTTTGCAGGCGACTGACCTTGCGGGTAAGATTTCTTTGCTCAAAAGCTTTATCCAGACAGGTGAAAAGGCGGGGTTCATCGACAGGTTTAAGCAGGTAATCGTAAGCACCCAGTTTAATGACTTCCACGGCGGTATCCACCTTGTCAACGCTGGTCAGCATAATGACGGGCAGGTCCGGGTGTGATGCCTTGACTCGTTTCAAGGTTTCTACTCCATCGAGTCCCGGCATTATTACATCGAGCAGGATCAGAGAAGGGTTGTCGTCCAGTGCTTCGAGTAATGCCTTGCCACTTTCGAACTCCTGCACTGCATAGCTCCTGTCTTCGAGAAGTGCTCTCATCAGGCCTCGCAACGGGGCATCATCATCCACTACAAATATCAATTCATTCATGTTATAGGTCAGAGTGGGTTGGATTGAAAGCTACTTGGTTGATTGTAGCCCACTCCGTTAATTTTGAGAAAAAAATGATAAACTGAATGCATTGGTAATAGAACGGAAAGGTGAAATTCTTTCGATGGGATCATTGGCAAGTCAGACCAGAGGTGTATTGATAGCGGGATTGATTCTGGCTGTGGTGGGCTGGGGCATTGTCCGGGATCGGGCCGAGAAAGTCTGGTTCGATGAGCTGGAACAAGAGGTGCTGGAAGACACTCTTATTTTGACAGGTGAGTTGGAGGTGGTGAAGAGGGAATTGTGGGGCATCATTTCTCTTTACAATTCCTCGGAGTTTGTCACCCGGAGTGAGTTTGGAGTTTATGTTCAGCCTCTTCTCAAAAATCATCCTTTCATCCAGGCGTTTGAGTGGGTCCCGCGTATTGACTACTCTGAAAGGGAAGGGTTTGAAAACATCACCCGTGCCATGGGATATGCCCGGTTTCATATTTTTGCATCCTCCGGTCCTTCCGAGACGAAGCAGGAATATTTTCCGGTGCATTATTCGGAACCGCTTTCAGGCAATGAACAGGCGTTGGGATTTGACCTGGCCTCTGATCCACAACTGTTAAAGCTTGCCAATACGGCGAGAGATACGGGCAGAGCGGTTGCGGCCTCACGATTTGGATCGGTTCCCAATGCCCGTTCGCAATCGGATCTGATTATTCTGGCCCCTTTCTATAATGAAGGAAAAAACCCGGAACGCACTGAAGAAAGGCGGGAGCATTTAAAAGGTTTTGTGCTGGGCATATATCGGGTGGGGGACATGATCGAGCAAATGCTCAGTCCTTATATTCCCAAAGGGGTGAATTTAACCGTTTATGAAGAGGGCGAACTGGTTGCGGAAAACCTGCTTTATGGTAAGCCCTTAAAAAATCCTGCCATGAAGATTGTCAACGTGGTTACTGTTTCCAACCGCCGATGGTTTCTGGTTTGGCAGGCCACCGGAGAATTTCGCGGCGGGTCCCAAACATCAACTGCGCTCTGGACCAGCACCGCCATCTTTTCGGTTGCCCTGTTCCTTGCAATTATTATCGAGATAATGGCATCACGAACCCGTGTTGTGGAGAGTGAGGTTCGTGCTCGGACGGAAGAGCTGACCTTCGCGAACCAAAAGCTTGTTGAGGTGAACGAATTGAAAAATAAATTTCTGGGTATCGCATCGCACGATCTCAGGAATCCTCTTGCATCCATTCGTGGGTATTCCAAGTTCCTTTTGGATAAGGGAGCCAGTGTTAAAGAGAATACCCGGCAGGAGTTTCTAACAACCATCAAAAATGTTAGCGGGAATATGCTGGAACTGATCAGCAACCTGCTGGATATTTCGGTGATCGAAAGCGGCCAGTTGCAACTGAATCCCGAAAAGTCATGTATGAAAAAACTCGCTGAAGAGAAAATCCATCTGCAACAGATTTTGGCGGACAAAAAAAATATTGTCCTGCATGCGGAGTTGCAGGCGGTTCCTGAATTTTGTTTTGACGCAAACCGAGTAGGGCAGGTGGTGGATAACCTTCTCAGTAACGCGGTTAAATATTCACCGCCCGATAAAGAGGTTTTTATCAAGCTGGTGTCCAATGAAGAAACCATGACTTTAAGTGTCAAGGATGAAGGGCCGGGAATTTCCCCTGATGAGCAGGGACAGCTGTTTCAGCATTTTAAAAAATTGAGTGCCCGTCCCACAGGAGGTGAAAGCAGTTCCGGGTTAGGGCTGGCCATTGCCCAGAGAATTGTCGAAGAACATCAAGGTGACATTGGAGTTGATAGCCAACTTGGTCACGGTGCCACATTCCATTTCAGCCTGCCGCTCAATAAGTAGGACAAACACCTATCAGATTATCGGCGTATCCCCTTCTCGTTTAGCGGTGTATCGCTGATATTCGTGGTTTCCCTCTCTAGTTATACTTGTTGGAGTGTTTTAATGGAGAGGTCGAAATATGCGCGTTATCTATACTGTTTTTTGTTTTCTGCTGTTACTGAACGTTTGTATGGTGCAGGCAGAACCGATATCTTTGAGCCTTTCGGGTCAGGAGTCAAGTCCGTTGAAGGTTTATCAAAATGTCCCCATTAAAATAACCAATACCTTTCAGGCAAGCTTGTACGATTTGACCGTGAGCAAGCCAGCCCTTTCCAAAGAGCTACTTTCTGTGGCAGAATTTTTTCCCGGGCAGTCCTTTGACCTGTCCTTCCCGAAGGTGGGAGATTATGAGATATGTTTTTCCAGGGAAAAGAATGAAGTTCGAACTTGTAGAGATTTGAATGTCCTAAAAAGAATTTTTGCCCAGTATCCTTCTATAACAAAAAAATCTGCTTCATAGAGTTTAAGTGCTCATGCCGTTTACGTGCGGTGAACAGGACCGTTTTATCGGGCAATCCTCCAAATAGAATCCACAAAGTATTTTCGCGAATCAAACAAGTGTTCCACGACTTCGAATCCGTTCTCAGCGGCAAGGTTTTCTATTTCTTCAAGCGTGTATTTAAAAGACTGCTCCGTTTGCAGAGTTTCCCATGCATTGAAATGGTAGTCTTTGTTTAAAGCCCCGATGTGTACGGTCTGGTCTCGTGTGCTGTACAGATAGCTTTCCACAGCGCGAGTATTTGGATTGTACTGACCCTGTTGTACAAAATAATCTTTATCAAAATCTGCTCCAAGTACCTGATTAATGCGATCCAGAAGATGCAGGTTGAACTTTTCAAAAAGTGGGTGATTGTAGGCAGAATAAAGTAGTTTCGGATTTTTCATGAGGTCAAATCCAATCAATAAATGATCTTTTGGTCCCAGAGCTTTGTTCAAATTTTCAAGAAAAGACCGGGCCGCAGGCGGGTCCATATTATTCAGGGAGACTCCCAGGAAGAGTACCAGGTTTTGTTTCGGGCTATTCTGGACTATAGAGTTGAGGCCTGCAAAATAATCCCCGATCAACCCGGTGACCTTCAGGGGCGTGTCATGGTGATCGTTTTCCAACGACCCCGCCAGGTTTTTAACGGCTCCGCTGGAAATATCAATGGGGAAGTAGTGAAAGCTGAACTTTCTACCTAGCAAATGCTCAATAAGAATTCGAGTTTTGCACCCATCGCCTGAACCCAGTTCGATAAGGTTGAATGTGTCGCCGGTGATGAGTTCTGCAATGCTGTTTTTGTGGTGGCGAATGATTTCAAATTCACATGCGGCGGGAAGATATTCTGCGAGTTCCGTGATGTTCTTGAAAATTTCACTTCCCGCGCTATCAAAGATCAGCCAGGACGGTAACCGCTTGTTCTCAAGGGAGAGGCCCTCTTGAACCGTGTATGCAAACTGTTCCTCGTGAGAAAGGGATGTTGTCTCAGTAGGTAGAACTTTTGTTTCAAACAAGAGAGCGTTTCCTTATTAAATCCTAGTGGGTTTGACCCTGCTAGTCGTGTTTGTTATAGTACTGTTCTCAACTCCTTTTTACATCTATATTTATTGGCTCTGTCAACTATTGCAGAGTAATGCCAATCTTTTATTCCAGGAATCATGCTTTTTAATTCACAAACAGATTTAACAACTCTTGATTTTTCCTACCAGGAATTGGAGGACGAGTTTACAAGACTGCTGGGTTTGGAAAACCTGGATCGGGTCATTGCTGAAAACCCGGGTTTTACATCTGAACTGGAAGCGTCTTTGTCGGAGGCATTCAAAAATGATGCGGGATGTCCGAAGGCCCACCTGTTTTTGCAGAGGATTCTTTATCGCATAAACCGTTTAAAGTTGTTTTGGTATGACGGGTTGGAAAATTATACGAATGAAGATTCCGGTTTCCTGTTCTCGTTACGTTTGAAAATTGAAAACGCCTGGCAGGATTGGGAGGAAGGTAATAACGCTTCGCACAATTCCGGGAATCTCGGCACGGCTCTTCGTGATCGTGTGCAGGAAGATTTGCACCCCGAACCTTCGCCAGATGGATTGTTCATCCGCAATGAAATTACAAAAGCCGGGTATCAGCGATTGCTTGCCATCACTTCTCTGGATGGCCTGGTGGAAGCCAGCCAACTATCCCGTATGCTGGGAGGTGTCGGGAACGAGGTGCAGACGATGTTGACCCGGATTTTGTGGGAGGAGTATGGCAGTGGAAAATTTTCGCGCAAGCATTCCACACATTTTGCAACCATGCTGAAAGAATGTGGTATGGATGCCAGACCGGAAGCCTATTTTGATATTGTGCCGTGGGAAGTGTTGGCCAATATCAACCATAGTTTTTTCCTTTCCGAACGCAAAAAAAACTTTTTACGTTATATCGGCGGTTTGCTTTATACGGAGGTTTCCGTTCCTGCCGCTTTTCAGAACATAAAGATGGCTGGAGAGCGGTTGAAGATGGGTGAGAAGGGCGTCAGCTATTGGGATCTACATATCCGGGAAGATATCCGCCACGGGCAATGGATGCTGGATGATGTGGCCCTTCCCCTGATTGAGACATATCCTGAACGGGCCTGGGACATGGTCAAAGGGTATGACCAACAAAAATTTATCAGTTCCCGTTCTACCTCAGCCATAGCGGAGTCCATTTGCCGGTTGTAATTTCCCTGAGAAGTCCCACTATTTACGGTTATCGACCAGGCTGATGTTTGCCTTTATTTATACGCGAAGGGCTCCGGCGGTTAGCCGGAGCCCTTCAGCATTCAGGTTTGATCTTAACCGTTAAACTGACTGACAATCTCCTGCATGGTTTGGGCAAGAGTAGACAGTTCAGCCGCGGCTTTTTGTGTATCTTGCGCCCCTTCTGTGGTGCTTTTTGCCGCTTCTGCAACCCCCGTAATGTTCTCGGCTATTTCCTGAGCACCTCTAGAGGCTTCGCTAACATTCCGAGCCATTTCGTTGGTGGTTGCGGATTGTTCCTCCACTGCACTGGCAATCGTGTTGGAAATATCGCTGATCTGGTTTATGACCTCGCTAATTTCACCAATTGCTACAACAGCACTTTGAGTATCTGTCTGGATAGCTTGGATTTTACCGCTTATCTCATCCGTCGCTTTAGCAGTCTGGTTCGCAAGTTCTTTTACCTCATTGGCAACGACCGCAAACCCTTTGCCTGCTTCACCAGCACGAGCCGCCTCGATCGTAGCATTAAGAGCCAAAAGATTGGTCTGCTCGGCAATCGAGGTAATTACTTTTACAACCTGGCCTACCTCATTAGAACTCTCACCAAGTTGAGCCACGGTCTTGTTGGTGGACTCTGCCAGTTTCACAGCATCGTTCGTGATCTCGGTTGCCTTTGTTGCGCTTTGAGAAATTTCCTTGATGCTGGCACTCATTTCCTCAGTACCTGCGGCGACGGTCTGAATATTCGTGCTGACGTCATCAGAAGCGGCTGAAACCACGCTAGACTGAGCCGAGGTCTCCTCAGCATTGCCAGCCATCTGCTGGCTGGTGGCGGTCAACTCTTCGGAGGCACCCGCCAGGGTCTGAGAATTTGCGGCAACATTGGTAAGAATAGACTTTATATTTTCATTCGATTCTTTTTCCCGTTTTTCCGCAGCCAGCTTCTCAGTAATAACTTCCCATGTGACCATAGGCCCAAGATAATTCTGATCTTTATCGTAGATAGCACTGACCAATAAATCGAGAACTTCAGGGCCAACCTGGATCTGTGCTGTGTGGGGTAAATTCTTCGGGTCAGACAGAATTTTTCTCTGGTGGGCTGGGTTTTTGTGAAATACATCAATGGGCGAACCCATCATCTCATCCACTCGAATGGGAAGATGTTGTTCTATAGTTTTAAGCGTCTTAACAGACGCAGGGTTGACATAAGTGATCGTAAAGTCTGCCTTGTCGGCGAATAAAACATTGATGGGAGCATTCTCCATCATTGAGTTAACCTTGGCTACTTCAGTCTCGGTCCTTAATTTTTCCGTCACAACGTCCCAAGTGACCATCGGGCCCAGGTAGTTCTTGTTTTCATCATAGATGGCACTGACCAATAGATCGAGAATCTCCGGGCCCAATTGAATTTGTGTCTGGTGCGGCAAGTTCGCCGGGTCAGAAAGAATTTTGCGCTGATGCGCAGGGTTCTTGTGAAAAATATCTATGCACTGTCCAATCAGTTTATCTGCCCGAATGGGAAGATACTGTTCAAGGGTTTTAAGTGTTTTTATGGAGATAGGGTTGGCATAGGTGATTTCAAAGGTTTCGATATCAGCGAACAACACGTTCACCGGAGCATTTTCCATCATCGAGTTGACCCGGTCCATGGCCCGTTTTGTGGCGTGGACTTTTGTGACATCTTCCCAATTGACCACATACCCGGAAACCATTCCATTAGAATCGGTGATGGCGTTTATGGTGGCGGCCAGGGTCACATCGCCAAAACTGAACTCTGCCGTGTGCGGCAACGCGGATGGGTTGCGCAATATTTTTTCTATTCTTTGGGGGTCTTTATGGAAACGATGGATGGAACCGCCAACGATTTCGTTCAGGGAAACCCCGAATGATTCATAAATCTGGTCCTTGATGTTCTGCAGAGTATTGATGGCACTACTATTGGCATAAATAAGGTTAAAGTCGG
The DNA here is from genome assembly GCA_018653085.1 of Nitrospina sp. GTDB lineage: Bacteria > Nitrospinota > Nitrospinia > Nitrospinales > VA-1 > LS-NOB. The sequence goes on along the minus strand of JABIAY010000055.1, from coordinate 28,849 downwards.
TATCCGCCATTAATACATTTGCCTGAACATTATTCAGGCTGGAGAGAAGTCCTCCCGATGACTTCAGCAGGCCGCTCCTGCCAGTTCCTCCGCTGAACAGGCTAAGAAATCCTGATTTTTTTTCTGATGGTTGGGGTGAAAAAGCATTCATTATAATGGTCCCTTCAAAAAAAATAATTGCATAAATTTATATTGAGCAAAACTTATTCTTAATAGTGGTCCTTGAATTCAACCGGGTAATTGGATTTAATGACTAAACTTTTCCAGTTGTTGTTACCTTGGTATATAACTAGCAAGAGACATGCCATAAAACCCAAATCCAAATAACCATTTATTTAACAAGGTATTACTAAAATCTCTGAATGTTTCGCGTTGTGATTTATATGTGTTTTTTTACAAAAATCAGGTGGCTTGTGGAAGGATTTTTACGGCCGTCAGCCGGAGTCTTTCAGCAATTGCTTATGAGAGTTCTGATTTTTTGTCTGCCGGGGCGGGAATCGATTCTTTCTCGTTAGTAGTAGTGCTGAAAAAAATCTTTCTGAGATAAATAGTTAGAAGGCCCATTATGATTAAAATCAAAATAGCGGCATTGAATCTGGGTGAGCCGATTTCCAATAGGGAGTTGCCAAAATAACCATACGCAAAGGCTCGAGGAGTTATGCCCAGGGCATGGGCCAGGATGTAACTTTTAAAGCTCATTCGGGAAAGCCCCGCCCCATAATTGATGACGGTCACAGGCATTACAGGAAGAAAACTCAAGAAAAATACAACGTATGAATTGAATCGTGTTTTTTGAATGACCCCCTTGCCCAGTTTCAATTTGCTCATCACAAAATCATGGCCCATTTTTCTCGCAATCCAGAAACCCAGCGACCCGCCAAGCACTGCGCCGATAGAGGCATAAAGAGGGCCCCAAAAAGGACCGAATGCCAAACCGCCTGCAATAAAAAGCATAATGGAAGGAATCAGTAGCAAAGGGCGTACGATAAACAGGGAGAGAAAGATGACTGGACCCATCACATCCAGAGAAAAAATATAATCCCTGAAACTCTCAGGCGTCAAGTTCACTCCCCTGCGAAGGGTCCAGTAACTTAAAACACCACCGACCAAAATAAGAAGGGCAAACTGGATAAAACGCTTTTTAGGGTCAACCCGTTTTGGGTCGCCGAGTTTGCTCTCCTGAAGTTTTCTGTCAGCATCTGCTTTCATTAGGGTCAGATAAAATCTTTGCGTTTAAGCTCCAGGGCCTTGAGGCGATTATAAAGGGTTTGCCGGGAAAGGCCCAGGTTGGTATAGGTCCTTTTTATATCCCCTTTGTTGCGGGTCAACTCCTGAGCAATCAGATTTTTTTCTATTGCGGCCAGTTGGTTGTTCAGGCCAGTCGGGGGGTTCTTAAGTGTTTGTTGCATGGAAAACGGAGTACCCTTTTCTGAGTCCGCAGGGCCGGAATCGGGAAGACCGAGGACAAATTTGTCGGCCTCATTCCTGAGTTCGCGAATGTTTCCCTCCCAGCTACGGGCCTGCAGTTCCTGAATATATTCAGAGGAAGGTACGGGTGGAGTTTTCTGGTTATAACGAGAACAGGCATCCATAACCAGATGCTGAAACAATAAGGGAATATCTTCGATCCGTTCGCGCAGAGGAGCCAGGGAGATTTGAACCACATTAAGCCGGTAATACAAATCTTCCCTGAACAGGTTTTTTTCGCTGGCTAATTTTAAATCGGTTTTTGTCGCGGCAATGATACGGATATCGAGAGGTATGGTTTCGTTAGAACCGACCCTTTCAATCGATTTTTCCTGAATCACGCGGAGAAGTTTAACCTGAAGATGCAGAGGCATGCTTTCAATTTCATCGAGAAAGACCGTGCCTTTGTTGGCGTACTCGAATTTGCCGATTCTCTTGTGATCCGCCCCGGTGAAGGCTCCGGCTTCATGGCCGAACAACTCGCTTTCGATGATATTTTCAGGCATGGCCCCGCAATTAATGGCGGTAAAATTGTGATCCCTTCTTTTGCTGGCCTGGTGGAGGTTTTGCGCAACGAGGTCTTTTCCTGTTCCCGTTTCTCCAGTGATAAGGATGTCGGCATCGGCATCGGCAATACTGGCAATAACCTGACGAAGACGTTCGATTGAGGGAGAGTTCCCGACAATCGTATTTTTGATATTGCTTTGCTGGTTAATTCTGGACTGGAGGTTTCTCACTTCCATCACAAGGGTGCGTTTTTCCATGGCGCGTCTTATGGCATCTATGAAATTTTCTGTGGCAAAGGGTTTTTCTAAAAAATCATAGGCTCCATTTTGGATAGCCTGGACAGCCATGGAAATGTTTCCCTGGCCTGTAATGAGTATGACTGGAATTTCCGGGTCCACTTCCTTGACTTTTTCCAGCAGGGTCAAACCATTCATGGTGGGCATCATGACATCACTTACCACCACGCCTGGCCAGTCTTTCGAGAGGGAAGCAAGGGCTTCTTGTGCCGATTCAAAATCTTCTACAGCATATTTTTTGTTTTGCAATTCTCTTTTGAGGGATAGCCGAACTACTTTCTCGTCATCGACTAAAAATACTTTTCCGCTAGTGCTCATGTTTGATATCCCAAACTTTAGGGTTTCTGAAAAACCATGTTGTTAAGTTAGCTCCTGCCCATTTGTATTAATGGGAAGAGTGACTATGAATTGAGATCCTTTTCCTTCGGTACTTCTGACTCTTATGTCTCCTCCATGTCTTTTAATAATTCCATAACTGACCGAGAGGCCAAGACCAGTGCCTTTTACTTCTCCCTTGGTGGTGAAGAAAGGGTCAAAAAGTTTTTTCATATTTTCCTGTGGTACTCCCTGCCCGGTGTCTTCAATCTCTACTTCAACGGTGGAATCAAGAGCCCTGGTGCGAACGCTTAGCGTTCCACCTTTGGGGCATGCCTCATTGGCATTTTGCAGGAGGTTTAAGATGACCTGTTTGAACTGGTCTTCCACTACGTTGACATCGGGCAAACAATCCGCATATTCCTTCGCCAGCTGTATATTCTCTTTATGGAAATCATTTTTTTTGAGCATGAGCATGTCATCAATGGCATCATGAAGGTTCAAGAGACAAGGGGTTCCCGAAGAAGGACGGTAAAAATCTTTAAGTTGCCGGGCGAGATTCATGACGCGATTGCTTTCATTAATAGAAAGCTCCACCAGTTCTACTAAAGAGTTTTCCAGTTTTGTTCCCTGCAGAACCTGCTCAAGCGTATTGCGAATTCCCATAAGCGGATTGTTGAACTCATGAGCGATACTTGCAGATAATTGACCCAGAGCCGAAAGTTTTTCGGCGTGCAAAAGTTGCTGGTTTACTTTTTGTAGCTCCTCTTCCGACCATTTCCGTTCGGCTATTTCCCTTTTAAGTTGTTGGTTGGCCTGTTTCAGGTCGGCGGTTCTCTCAAAAACCCTCTGTTCTATAGAGTCCTTTTGTATTTCAAGGTTTTTGTTCAGCAAACGCACTTCAAGAATATTTCTAATCCTGCAAAGCACTTCCGAAAGATCAAGCGGTTTAGACAGAAAGTCTCGGGCACCGATTTGCAGAGCCTTCAGACGAATGGCTGGGTCCGCTTCGGCGGTCAATACCAGGATAGGCGCATAAGAATCTGCTTCAATTTGCTTTATTTGCTCAATCACCTCAAACCCATCCATATGCGGCATCCTCAAATCCAGCAGAACGAGATCCGGTCTCAGTGTTTGGTACAGTGAAGCGGCTTCTCTGGAGTCCGTTGTGCTGGTAACAGAGGTGTACCGTGCCTGCTTCAGCATGGCTTCCAGAACAAAGATGTTTGTGCTCTCATCATCCACCATCAGGATTCTGGCTTTTAGAATGTCATTTTTGTTTATCACTGAATCCTCGCAGTGGTTAAATTTGTCTCTGCCATTAGTCTAAACTTGGTCTATGAGGTTCTATTTAGCCTAAAATTTTTGACTGAGGCCAGTTGCCTTTGTAAATAGCAAGATGGGTGCCAGCAATGGGTGCCAGTGCCCAATTTAAAATCCCAGCAATCAATATTCAGTGTAAATTACTGTATTTAAATTGGTTAATTGGTTTTTTTCGGATAAAAAAATAGAGGGAAAAAGACCGTTGAAGGCTGAGAGTTCGAATATTTCAGATATGTGTAATGAAAATTATACCAGTGGGGCGGGAGGTTGTAAAATATATTTTTCAAAATTGGGGGAGGGAAGTGCTAAAACGGTGAGAGGCCCTCTTTGATTGGAGCAACTCCAAGGGCATGAAGGGGGTAATTTATATATGTCTCTGCTCTATTGGTTCAGTGCTTTCTGAATCGCCTCCTTGAGATGCTCAAAATTCAGGGGCTTGCTGATGCAGTCGAAGGCACCGTTCTGCATGCACTCTTCCTTGAGTTCTGGGGTGAGGTTGGCGGATGCCATGATGACATGAATTTCTGGTTTCCAGGCTTTAATCATTTTTACCAGTTCATCCCCTGTCAGCCGGGGCATTCTGATGTCCAAGAGGATTACCGCAGGATTAAAATTATAAATTTTGGAGATGGCTTCTTCACCGCCATAAGCGATTTCAATATCATAGCTATCTTCTAAGAGCTGTTTTACAAGCTCGCAGTGGTTCCTGTTGTCATCTACAACCAGCAATTTGTGATTCGATTTTTCGCTCATTCAAACCTTCTCGTTAGCTTAGCCACCTCCAGAATAACCGTTTCTGACGATTAATCAATACTTATGAGTTTTGGATGCTCTTTGCTACTCTGGCCTATATTTTGGTTTGAATGTTTTTGTTAAAAGTATAAAATATTTGTAGATCGCAACGCAGGCTCGCTTGTCGGCGGAGGCTACATAAAAAACTCCATGTAGATCATCCAGCCAATCATGGAAAGGACCAGAACCGCGTAGCCGGTATGGACCCAAATCGTGAAAACGGGGTGTTCTCTTCGTTTCTCCTGCTTTTCTTTTTCTTTCATGATTTCCCCAAATAAAGCCGAAATAGTACTATGGAAATGCGAATAATCCCAACAGGAATCCTACCCTCTTTAGTAGTGCAAATGAAGAAATTTTTCAGAGTCCCCATAGCTTCCATAGTCCTCATAATATTAGCTCTGTTTGCTGTGCCGGTGTTTGCGGATGACTTTCAGGAGGGTATGGATGCCGCCAATCGGGGGGACTTTGAAAAAGCTTTTGACGTATGGGAACCTTTGGCGAAAAGAGGCAATGCCCTGGCTCAATTTAACCTTGGGCTGATGTATGACAAGGGGGAGGGGGTTAAGCGTAATTATAAAATGGCTGTGAAGTGGTACAAGCTTGCGGCCAAACAGGGGGTTTCCTCAGCCCAGTTTAATCTGGGGTGGCTTTATAGTAAGGGTAAAGGAGTCCGGCAAAGTTTTAAAAGGGCTATTATGTGGTACGTGCGGGCGGCCAAGCAGAACAACCCTGCCGCTCAATTTAATCTGGGCCTGATGTATGACATTGGGGAGGGGGTGACACCGGATTATAAAAGGGCGATTAAATGGTACCGTTTGGCGGCAAAGCAAAACAACGCTCAGGCTCAATTTAACCTTGCCCAGCTGTATGAGTCCGGAGAGCGGGTTGCTCAGGATCTCAAAAAAGTAGTCAAATGGTACAAGCTCGCGGCGGAAAATGGGAATACGCTGGCTCAGTTGAAGCTCGGGGCCATGTTTGAAAAGGGGAAAGGCGTTGCAAAAAACCACAAGAAAGCGGCCAAGTGGTACAAACTCGCGGCCGGGCAGGGTAATGAAATCGCCCAATTTAACCTTGGCTATATGTATAGCCGAGGCATTGGGGTCAAGCGAAGTTATAGTGAGGCCGTCAAATGGTATCGGTTGTCGGCAGGACAAGGTAATGTTATCGCACAGTTTAACCTGGGTGTGTTTTATATCGCAGGAAAGGGTGTCCGTCAAAGTTATTCCAAGGCCGCCGGTTGGTTCCGGTTAGCCGCGAAACAAGGGGATGCTGAAGCCCAGTTTCGTCTGGGGATGTTGTATGAAGATGGAGATGGAGTTGAGAAGGACCCTGAAAAGGCAGTCAGGCTCTATCGGTTTGCGGCGGACCAAGGCCATGCCATGGCCCAGGGAAACCTGGGCTGGATGTATATCAACGGAAACGGGGTCGAGGAAGACCTGGATGAGGCGGCAAAATGGTATCGACGGTCTGAGCAGTCCAGCAAAACCAAACATAACCGGAACGGGGGGCCTATCTCGTCCCTTCGGTAGCCGGGAAGACTCAACCCCTGAATTGATCAGTGCAGTGGTTTTTTACTTCGTCAGCCTATCAAGCTTTTCCGCATACTCTTCACCGTAAATTTCAATCATAGTGTTGATGTTTTGCTCTCTCAACGCTTCTTCAAAACCAGACTCTGAAGATGAATGAGCCTCAGGTTGAAGTGGGGTTTCGGTTGGCTCTTGAGTGTGTGTTAAATCGTCCATGATTCACTCCTGTCAAAAATTCGTCATTACTTGCCTTATCGGTAACAAGGGCAAAACCTGTACCAACTTTCAGGGTTGAGGTGAAAAATAAGAAATTTCACCCCGCCGGTTTGTAAAAAGTGATACTCAGTAATGAGCATCAAAAAATGGCGTAAAACCTGTATAATGAGGGGAATATTGGGGAATAGCCCCGGACCAAAAAACAGGAAAACGAGCGATGGACTTTGATAAAGAACAGATATCCGGAATGAAAATTTTCATTGTGGATGATGTCCCTTCAAATTTGGATATTCTGGGACATATTTTGCAACGTAATGGCCTGAAAGTATCCATTGCACCCACAGGGGAAAAAGCCCTTGAACTTGTTAGTCTGGACAAGCCCGACCTGATTCTGCTGGATGTCAGGATGCCGGATATGGACGGTTACGAGGTTTGCAGAAAGCTGAAGGCCGATGTGCACAGCAAAGATATCCCTGTCATTTTTATTACCGCTATGGCAGATACCGGAGATCTGGTGCAGGGTTATAAGGTGGGCGGCGTTGATTATATCGCCAAGCCCTTTCACGAAGAGGAAGTTGTTTGCAGGATAACTACACAGCTTAAACTCAAGAGGGCTCAGGATGAAGTCATACGCCGGGAAAAGTTCTACCGGGTCATTGTGGAGAGCGTACCCGACCTGATATTTCAACTGGACCCGGACCGGAAAATTGTATTTGCGAACCCCGCGTTTCGACTGTTGGGTTATGACCCCACTCAACTGGTGGGTCGGCCTATCGGCGAATTGATCGAATCAGATAATAAAGAAAACCTTCTGGACGACCTTGCTACCAGACAAGTTGGCCCGCTGGCGATCACCGATCTTGAGGTCAGGATAAAGGTGAGTGAAGAAGTGAGCCTCTCAGATCAGATGCCTACTGTGAAAATCAATGTTGATTCCATTGGTCTTTGGAACGTTCCTGATGAGGACGTTTTCAAGAATAATGTGGGTAAGGAGTTTTTAGGAACTCTTTGCGTGGGGAAAAGAGCGGTATAGACTTTTCTCGTCCTTCCTTTCCCCCCAAACCAGGCTTATTTATTTTTTCCTTGCCTGAACTTCTGCGGCATGGGCCTTGGCCCGTTTCAGCATGCCTGCTCTTTCTTCTGCGGTGAAATCTCTTCGGGGTGTGGGGCCGGGTACACCACCGGGTTTTGGTGCTTTGGGCGTTTCGGGTTCGGCGGGAACCTCAGTGATAACCTCAGCGACAACGGCTTCTTCGGTCTCTACAACTTCGGTTTCTTCCTCGAGCACCGGTTCGGCGATTTCTGCCGGTGCCTGGGCCGCGGCGATTCTTTCTTCCTCCAGCCTTTCCAGTTCTTTCTTTTCCTGTTTACGCTCCTGAATTTCCATGGCACGAAGAAACGAGTCCTCATTATTTGCCATTGTGGCTTTTGAACCACCACTCGCGCGAACGTTCACATTGAAATGAAAACTTTTAGCCCCCGTACTCATTGCCGTTTCTCCCTCATCGTTTAAATCCATATATGAAATATTTTCGTATCTTATAAGAAACCTTCCGAAAGTTCATGTTTATTTTATCGGCAAAACTTTTCGGCTGGGGTGAATTCTTTACCCAGTGCTTTGGCGACTTCAGGGTGGGTTATAGCCCCAAGGCAAACATTGAGTCCGGCTCTCAAAGCCGGGTCTTCTTTCATTGCTTTGCGATATCCCTTTTCGGCCAGTGCCAGAGCATAGGGAAAGGTGGCGTTGGTCAACGCGAAGGTCGATGTCCTAGCCAGAGCCCCTGGCATATTGGCAACACAATAATGGATCACTCCTTCGACTTCAAATATAGGGTCGCTGTGCGTTGTTGGGCGTGAGGTTTCGAGGAGACCTCCCTGATCAATCCCGACATCGACCACGACCGATCCTTTTTGCATATGGGTCAGCATTTCGCGGGTGATGAGGCGCGGAGCCCGGGCACCGGGGATGAGTATGGCACCAATGACCAAGTCTGCCGTGCGAAGGGATTCCAGCAAATTGAACCGGTTCGACATTAGGGTTTTGAGCCGGCTTCCGTGAATATCATCAAGATAACGCAGGCGTGGCAGGTTGATATCAAGCAGAGTGACCTGGGCTCCAGTGCCAATAGCCATTTTCGCGGCGTTGGCCCCGACAATGCCTCCCCCGATGATCACCACATGACCGGGATCAACACCGGGTACACCGCCGAGCAGAATGCCCCGTCCTCCGTTTTCCCGCTCAAGATATTTTGCGCCTTCGTGTATGGCCATGCGTCCTGCAACCTCGCTCATAGGAATAAGAAGAGGCAGGGAACGGTCTGGCAGTTGCACGGTTTCGTAAGCGATGCCCACGATTTTTTGATCCAGTAGAGCCTGGGTCAGTTCAGGTGCCGGGGCCAGATGGAGGTAGGTGTAAAGAATTTGCCCTTCGCGCAGAAGACCGTATTCTTCCGGCAGAGGTTCTTTGACTTTCACGATCATTTCCGACTGGGCAAATATCTCCTGGCGGGAAACGATTTCGGCTCCCTGCTCCAAATAATCCTGATTGGGGATGCCGCTACCCTCTCCGGCCAAATCTTCCAGCAAAACTTTATGGCCTCGGGTAACCAGGTCATGAACGCCTGCGGGGGTCATCGAGACCCGGTATTCATCAGTTTTGATTTCTTTAGGAACTCCAACGATCATTTTCGTTCTCCGGACGGTCCTGTTTTTTGATTCGACTCACTTATATTATATAAGGAAAGCTTAACAGGTGTTTGATCTTTTAAATGAAATCCTTTAAAGTACATGAAACCCCGATAAATAATCTATAGAACCAGTTGTAGGAGCCATTTTCTGTTGGAAGAAGTCGCAAAATTTGATCAAACCATTCTGGCAAATTTAACGCCTGACGGGAAACTCCTGGATCTGGAGGATAAAAATATCGGGCCGGAAGAATTGCGCCTGCTTTGTGAAGCCGAAGACCTGTCTTCGGTGCAACAGCTTTTTCTCAGCCAGAACCAGCTTTGCGGGGAGTCGATAGAAATACTTAGTCAGGTCAAAGGGTTGACCGGGCTTACTTCGCTTTACCTCAACAATAATGTCATCGGCGATGAAGATGCCAAAATGCTGGCTAATGCCGAATTATTGCAAAGCCTGAAATGCCTGATGCTGGAAGCCAATCATATCGGACCTCAGGGTGCCGAGATGCTGGTCAGCTCTCCCAACCTGAAAAACCTGGAGATTCTGTTCCTGGACTCGAATCCGATTGGCCCTGAGGGGGCTCGGGCTGTGGCCCAGTCGGAGCAACTGCCCCGTTTGCAGGAACTCCATCTCGATAGCACCGGGATCGGCGATGAGGGAACCTTGGCGATTGCGGAAAGTCCGCACTTGACCGATCTGAAAAAACTGTATTTATGCTCGAACAAAATGGGGGATGCCGGGGCCATTGCCCTGGCGAAATCTGCAAGCTTGAAAAATCTGGAGGCTCTCAGTGTCTGGCGTAATGAAATCCGCGATGAGGGCGGTAAAGCGATCGCCGAGTCGCAAACATTTATGAATCTGGACCGGCTTTATATGGCTCTAAACTTTATAGAAAAGCCAGTGCGCAAGATCATCCGCGGATCAGAACTGGCAAAACGTTTGACTACCCTGGTGATGGACTGAACCATGAACGAAACGAAAGAGGATTATAAATTTACCTACAGCAAGTTCTTTAATATTTTTTTCCATGTTGGGGTGGTCTTCAATGTCGTTCTGGTAATCTGGTTGATCCTGGTATTTACCGAAGTCATCTAACCAGCGTGCCGCTGGACCCAATAAGTAATAGTTTTTGCTGGCGAGCAAGAGGTACAGGTGGCTCAACGAGTCGTTGCCGGTTCCCTCCCACGGGAGTGGGCGCCTAGTGGTGGGGGGGATACCATTTGGTCAGGATATGTGGCGGGAATCCTAATCCGAACAAGACGGCGATGAGGGTATTCCGGGCCGTGGTGAAAAATATCCCTTCCTTGATCCAGCGTCTTGGGGAAGTGTGCGCCTTTTCCTTTAGAAGAATGACGGAACCTTTTTTTCTCAGGCGACGGTAGAAATCGATATCCTCACAAATGGGAAGTGGGGAGAACCCATTCATATCCTTGAAAACTTCTCTGCGGACAAAGAATCCCTGATCTCCATAGGCGAGGCCAAAATATTTGGAGCGGATGTTTGCCAGCAGGGTAATTAATTTGATCGACCATTTACCGGATTCTATGCAGAGCGTGAAGGCACCGCCAATCCATTCAGGATTTTCCATGCATTCCAGCATTTTTCGGTAACTTCTCGGTTCGATTCGGCTGTCGGCGTGTAAAAAAAGCAGGAGATCCCCAGTGGCTTCACCGGCACCCGCATTCATTTGCGAGGCGCGACCTGCCGAGCTGGTGATGACACGGTGGCTGAATTTTTCGGCGATTTTGCATGTGTCATCGTTACTCCCCCCATCGCAGACAATCAACTCGTGAGGGAAAAGCTGTTGGATTTGTGTCAGAGTGTTTTCCAGAACCAACTCTTCATTGAGGGTAGGAACAACGATCGATACCTTCAAACCAGTCTATCTCCATGAGCAGAGTGCGGAGAAAGTTAAGCACAAAACGGGTGGAATTTCAAACCGCCTATGTCATCTGGATGAAAAATAATATAAAATATTAAGATCATAGATACGTAATTTTGAGAATTCCCTCCGTCTGACGGGGGAAGGTGAATATGTTAGCCCATTTTATTGATTCCAGACCATTCCAGTGCGGGTATTTTAAGGATCGGAAATCCTTATTTGAAGAGTATCTGCTTGAGGATGTTTCTGAGGTGGAGTTTGAATACCTGCTGGCTCACGGTGTGCGCCATTTCGGCGATTATTTTTTTCGTCCCCGGTGTCAGGATTGTTACCAGTGCATTCCGATCCGTGTCCGAACCGACGAGTTCAAACCGACCCGAAACCAGAAACGAGCCTTGAGTTCCTGCAAGGATGTTGAGGTTAGGATCGGTGATCCCAGATATACTGAAGAGAAGTTCCTGCTTTACCTCACTCACAAGGAAAGATTTTTTTCCCTGCAGGATGATGTGGAAGACAAACAAAACTTCAGGCTGTCGTTTTATGTCAACACACCCTTCGGAATTGAATTCGAATATTATCTTGACGGAAAGCTTATTGGGGTTGCGCTGGCGGACAAAACCTCCCAGTCTTTTTCCGCCATATATACTTTTTATCAGGTTCCTGACAACAAAATGAGCTTGGGAACCTTCAGTGTATTAAAGCAAATGGAATATGCCCTGCAAAACCGGATTAGATATTTTTATCTTGGTTATTACATTGCGGAAAATTCGTCCCTGGTCTACAAGGCAAAGTTCAGACCCAACGAGGTTTATCTGGACCGGGAATGGCGTCCCTTCCGAAATGCCGAGGGGGACTTCCTCGTTCCCCAGGACAAGTTGCAATGGAAAAACTCCGATCATCTGGTCCAGGCCTCATCCTATATGGAACTCACCTGACTGTACGGGTATTGTTAAGTGGGGGGGCGCAATTCTTCCCCAATGAATAGCTGGGAATAGGGTTGAATTGGAGCTTGGCAGTCCATATACTCTAGTAGATAACCACATTATTTTTAACGCATCTCTATTTTTTTGAAACTATGAGCAAAAAAAAATCCAGCAGGAAAATGAGTAAAAAGCGGCTTTCATCCATTGTGTTGGGGGTTCTGGTCTGCGTGATTGTGGCAGGTGTTTATGCCGCGACCAAACCGGAGGTGAAGGTTCCGCCTGTGGCTCCGGCAACGGGTTTTTTAATTGAAACCCGTCCGCTTATGTCCGATGCCGCGTTTACCGGGCGAGTGGCAGAAGCCTATCGAATCGCCGCAGAAATTCCCAAGGTTATTGACAGCCTGTTTTGTTATTGTTACTGCAAAAAGAATCACCAGCATAAAACCCTGTTGACCTGCTACACCAACAAACACGGTTCCAAATGTGATATCTGCATGGGAGAAGTGTTTTACGCTTATGAATTGTATAATCAGGGGAAAACCCTGGACGAAATTGTAATTGCCGTGGACAAAAAGTTCTACCGGCCTTTTCGAAGAACATAATTATGGAAAACGTGGTCGAAGATAAACCCATCAGTATTTATATTCCTTACACCTTTTTGGTTGCGGCGTTGTTGTCGGTGTTTGTGATATCGCTTAACAAGGTGGAGTTAAAACCCTTTGAGACCGAATATCCGGCGGAAGCATTTTTGGCTCCCGAATTTGAACTGCCTTCGCTGGCAGGAGGGATGGTAAAGCTTTCCGACTACCGTGGCAAAGTGGTGTTTATCAATTTTTGGGCTACCTGGTGCGGAACCTGTGAAGTGGAAATGCCTTCGATGGAAAAACTGTACCGTAAATATAAAGACTTCGGTTTCGAGATGCTCACCATCAGCGTCGATAAAGATCAGAGCCTGATTGAGCCGTTCATGAAAAAATTTAATTTAACATTCCCGGTATTGCTCGATCCGGATAGCGAACTCGCTAAAAAAGTTTATAAGACCACAGGCGTTCCGGAAACCTTTATTGTTAACAGGGAAGGCCTCATTGTCCATAAAGCCATTGGCCCGCGTGACTGGGCCAACGACGAAACTCTGGAAGCTTTTTCCCAGATGGTGCTTGGGAGCTAACCATGAAATCTTTCCGTCTTGCATCGGTAATTTTTCTGGCACTGCTCTTCCTGTTTTCATCTCAGGAAGTTTTTGCCCACGGTGGAGGCCACAAGCCTGAGGAAAAGAAGGATATTGCACCCCCGGCAATGGACTCAATGTACTCCGCAGAAGAGAATGACCCGCTTGCGGAATCTACTGGCGATAGCCTGGGCGATGTGTTTTCTCCCACCGACCTGTTCACTGCAGACGAATTGGCACCTCCTGACCCTATGCCAGCTATGAACATGGAGGGACATGGTGGGCATCAAGAACCTCAGGTCGAGATTTCCCGCCATCAACTGGTTTCACCATCCAGCAAAGGATTCGGGACAGCTGTTGGCATTACCCTGTTTGCCGGGTTAGCCTTTGCCGGCCTCACGTTCCTACGACCGGGAGAATAATGCTTTTATGGCTAACGGATTTTCAAAAATTTTAGAAGACCGCTTAGGACTTCGTCTGCTTGATTACGACATTCCCGAACATTCCAACTCGATAAAATACTCTCTGGGAGGAATGACGCTTTCGGCCTTCACGGTTCTGGTTCTCAGTGGAATTTTGCTGGCACAGTTTTTTGTGCCCAGTCCGGAACGTGCCAACCAAAGCCTGCATTACCTAATCGATCAGGTTTATCTGGGCTGGTTTCTGCGGGGCATTCATTTTTGGGCGGCGGAAGTTCTGACTGTGACGATGACCCTGCACGTGATTCGTGTCTTCTTTACCGCATCCTATAAAAATCCCCGTGAAATAAACTGGCTTATAGGAATCGGCCTGATGTTGTTGATGGTGACCTTGCTGTTTACCGGCACGGTAATGAAATGGGACCAGGAAGCCTATGAAGCGCTGGCACATTTTCTCTGGGTGGCGGAACAGATTGGTATTTTTGGCCTGCCCCTTACAGAAGAATTTGCGCAGGGAGTTCCGCTGTTAAACCGGATTTACATGGCCCATATATCTTTGTTGCCGATCATCACTCTGTTGATGGTGGGTCTGCACCTGTTCTACGTTAAATACCACAAGCTGTCGTCTCTCCCGGGAGCACGAGAGGAAAGTAAAAATATGCCTTTTACCCGGCACATGGCCTACCTGCAAAGAGCGGGAGCCGGAGTTTTTCTGCTGATCTGCCTGCTGGCACTCACCATCGCACCACCGTTGGGAGAAGAACCGGTGCTGGGACTGGAAGTGACCAAACCACCGTGGCAGTTCGTCTGGGTCTATGCTTTGGAAAACCTGTGGGTGCCGTCTCTGGTTGTCGCGCCTCCGTTGATCGTCTTGTTTCTGGTCGCCATTCCCCTGGTCGATCAAAGCAGGGAACGCTACTGGAAAAAACGGCCTCTTGCGATGATGGTTCTGGCCGGATTCATCCTGATTTTTACCTGCCTCATTATCTGGGGAACCGTAACCACAATGACCCACTCCATGTAGCGGCGAACCGCCGCTGGTAATTAGCAATAGCGTTAATAGGCGAGAAGAGAGTTGTCTCGGCTTAATGGGGTTTTACTGGACTTCCCCCTGATAAGGGGGGCTAGGGGGGTTGGTCTTACTCCCTCTTTTTCAAAGAGGGCTGGGGTGATTTACATTATAAAAAACGATGAGTATACATATAGAAATTCTGACCAAAAAAGATTGCTGTCTTTGCGATGATGCGAAAGCGATCGTTGAGCGTGTGCTCCCCGACTATCCGGCAACCCTGACCCTGACAGATATAGAGTCCGATCCCGCCCTGTTTGCATCTTATAAGGAACGCATTCCGGTGGTACGCATCAATGGCGAAGAAAGTTTTGTTTACAAGGCACACGAAACCACTCTGCGTAAAAAGCTAGACAAACTGATTTAATGAAAAAATCCCCGGTCGACATCGGGATGCAAATTTATGGAGATTGAAAAATGGTAGAAAAGATCGCCCTGACTGAGCAGGAGTTGGAAGATAAATTAAAAGAGATGGCACCGGAATGGAAAACCGGCAAGAACGAAAAAGGTGTGGCTTTCATTGAGCGGGTGCACCACGCCGCCAAATTCATGCAGGGAATAGCTTTTGTCGGTAAGATTGCTCATGCGGCGGAAGACAACAATCATCATCCAGACATCATCATCAACTACAAACGTATTTCCATTCGCTACTGGACCCACTCGGCAAGTGGTGTCACCCTTGCCGATGTGCAGATGGCGCAGAAAATAGACCCGCTGTTTTAAGTCGTTGTTTCCGGCCTTAAAATATCATCCAGCGTCTGGCGGGTTCTGGTTTGGGTGCATTGATTGCCATCAACCACCACTTCGGGGATGAGGGGTTGGGAGTTGTAGTTTGATGACATGACGTGGCCATAGGCTCCTGCTCCACCGATGACGATGAGGTCTCCTGCTTTTGGCATGGGCAGTCTGCGGGCTACGGGTTCTTCATCTTTTTGTGTCAGCACATCTCCGGATTCGCAAACGGGTCCTGCGACGATGAGGTCTTGTTCTGGTCCGAGGTCATCGCCAACAAATCCGATGGGGTGAAACGATCCATAGGCCATGGGGCGAAGGAGATGGCAGAACCCGACATTGGTCAGCACATAGTCGATGCGTTTTCCGTCTTCATCAAAAGTATGGTTGAGGGAACGCACTTCTCCGATCAGGGTTCCGCAACCTGCTACGAACCTTCGGCCCGGTTCGATTTCGCAGACGATGTCGCGTCCGAAATGATCTTTTAACAGTTTTGCGCGTTCATCAATAACGGTTTTATAGCCGGAGATATCTTCCTGCGGTTTATCGGGATCATATTGATAGGGCAGTCCACCGCCAAAGTTCACGATTTCTACCTGCTCAAACTGTTTGGCGAACTCCACAAGCTTTCCGCAGATGCGATTAAGGTGTTCCATATCTCCGCCGGAGCCGATATGCGTATGCACTCCGGAAATGGTCAGCCCATACTCTTTGGCAAGACGTTTAACTTCGTCCAGATTCTGATGCCAGATTCCATGTTTGCTGTAGGGCCCGCCGGTATTGGTTTTTTTTGAATGGCCTGCACCTTCGCCGGGGTTGATACGTATTGAAATTTTTGAGGAACCGGTACCCGCGGCCTTCAGGGCTTTGCCATATTCTTCAACCATCCCCAGGGTGCCGCAATTGCAGTAGATGTTGTTTTCGAGACAGAACTTTACATCGTCATCATTGAAAAATACATCGCTGGTGAAGCAGATGTCATCCGTTTGGAATCCGGCACGCAGGGCGCGTTTCACTTCAAACACACTGACTGCATCGATCTTGACTCCACTGTCGAGCATTTCTTTAAGAATGCGGACATTTGAGTTGGCTTTCATGGCGTACCGGATAACGGGAGCCAGTTTTTTGATTTCGGCTATCGAAGTGCGAAGGGTTTCCAGGCTGTATGCATAAACGGGGGTGCCGAATTCTTTGGCAATGTCCCGCACTTTTATATTTTCAATTTTCATAGATTCTTCCAGACTATGGATTCAAAAAGATGACTTGACCAACCCTGATTTTATAGCATAGATTAGTGGGCAAAGAATCCCTAAAAAAATTAGAGAATAATTCTGCTATGGCGAAATGGACTATTGACGAAGCCCGCGAGCATTACAACATCAAAGGATGGGGTGCGGGTTATTTCGATATCAATTCCAAGGGAAATATTGTTGTGCGTCCCGACTCGAAAAGTGCGCACCATATCGACCTCAAGGAGTTGGTCGATGATATCCAGGCCAAGGGATATTCCCTGCCGGTCCTGATCCGCTTCTCAGACATACTTAAAGCCAGTATCGCCAACCTTGCCAACTCGTTTCAGAACTCCATTGATGAGTATGGGTTTGAGGGCCAGTATCATGGGGTTTACCCCATCAAGGTCAACCAGCAACGGCAGGTGGTCGAAGAGATTGTAAAATTCGGACAGCCTTTTAATATCGGACTGGAAGCGGGTTCCAAACCGGAACTGCACGCGATACTCGCCATACTTGATAACCCGGAAGCCTTGTTGATCTGCAATGGTTATAAGGACGAGGCCTTCATCCGTCTGGCGTTGATGAGCCAGAAGCTGGGTAAGAAGGTTTTTATCGTTGTGGAAAAACTCGATGAACTGGCATTGATCGAGAAAGTGGCCAGGGAACTGGGAGTTCAACCCAATATCGGACTCCGCATCAAGCTGGTAAGCGCGGGGCAGGGGCGCTGGTCCTCATCTGCCGGGGAACACTCCAAGTTTGGACTCAATACAATGGAGCTGATGGAAGCCCTGGAAATCGCCAAAAATAAAAACATCCTCGATTGTGTCAAACTGATCCACTTTCATCTGGGAAGCCAGATCACCAACATCCGCAGGATCAAAGACAGCCTGAAAGAGGTTGGGCGGTTCTATTCCGAACTGATGAAGTTTGGATGCAACATCCAGTACATAGATGTGGGCGGTGGTTTGGGTATAGACTATGACGGGTCGCGGTCCACCTTTGCTTCCAGCACCAATTATTCGGTGCAGGAATATGCCAACGATGTGGTCTACCACCTGCTGGAAATATGCAAGGCGGAAGACCTGCCGCACCCGAATATTATCTCCGAGTCGGGTCGGGCGATGACTGCGCATCATTCCATTCTCGTTGTCAATGTGTTGGATGTGACCAGCTTCCCGGAATGGAGTGAACAGATTGAAATTTCCGGTGACGCGCCGGAAGTGGTGAAAGAAATTTTTGATGTTCTGGATTCCACTTCCAATAAAAACCTGATCGAATCCTGGCACGATGCCGTTCATCTGAAAGACGCGGCGCAAAGCCAGTTTCTACTTGGCCTGATTTCTCTGGCTGACCGGGCTATGACCGAACGTATTTACTGGGGCATTTGCCGTAAAATTGAAAAACTCAGTTCCCGGCTGAAATTTCTGCCGGATGATATCCGCAATCTTAAAACCAAACTGGCCGATAAATATTTCTGCAATTTTTCTATATTTCAATCGGTGCCCGACTCCTGGGCCATTGATCAGGTGTTTCCAGTTGTGCCCCTTAACCGTTTGCATGAAGAGCCCGATCGTGACGCAACGCTTGCAGATATTACCTGTGACTCGGATGGGAGGATCGACACCTTTATCGGTACCCATCGTGGAACCGAAAACACATTGAGAGTGCACTCGCTGGAGCCGGGAGAAAGCTACTCCCTTTGTATTTTTCTCACAGGAGCCTATCAGGAAATTCTGGGAGACCTGCACAATCTGTTCGGCGATACCAACACGGTTCACGTATCACTTAAAGAAGATGGGTCGCTGAACTACGAGCAGATCATCGAAGGTGAAGATGTGGCGGATGTTCTGGACTATGTGCAGTTCAGCGCCGATGAACTCGCAGGACGCATAGACGGTTTCCTGATTGGATGTGTGCAAAGGGGAGTGGTCACGCAAAAGGAAGCGGATGATTTTCTCAGTCTCTACAAGGCCGGCCTGGATGGCTACACCTACCTGGTGAAACCGAAAGCTATTGAAGAAGGTTAATTCTTCTCTGCCGCAGGTTCCGCCTTTTCATAAAAGCTTTTTATCTGTTCGATACGCTCGCGGGTTGTCGGATGGGTGGAGAAATAGCTGGCCTCATCCGATTTGCCTTTGGACTCTTCGCGGAAAATTTGAAATACCTCAATAAAATAATGCGGAGGCAAACCGGCTTTCTGTAAATAGCCCACTCCCAGTTTGTCGGCTTCCAATTCCTGTGGACGGGAAAAACCACCGACTACAGCCGGTTTCACCAGATACTCCGCATAGCCTACCCCCGGCACAAACACATTGGCCACCGAAAAGGCGATGGATGTCAGAATAGAAACTCCCAGGGTGGAATAATAATGTCCCGCCTTTAAATGTCCTATCTCATGCGCCGCCACCGCTATCCTCTGCTCTTGCGATAATTTATATAAAAGATCATCGGTGATGTGAACGTCGTTGCCCGAAGTCACCCAGGCGTTGGAATAGTCGACATAATGCACTACGGCGTTGTATTCCTCATCGGGAAAGTTGGCTTGCACAACCGTATCCACTGCTGTTTTCCAGAGGTAGAGGTCGTAGACGCAACTGGCGCAGTCCTTTACCGGAGCGGTTTGACAACCACCGAGAAAGATAATGATCAGGGTAAGAATAAATTTCTTTTTCATTTGACTGGGGAGAGGAGTCGCTTTGTTATTTTCAGCTTGACTGTAATATGTCCACCATTTCCTGGTGGATCAGGCCGTTGCTGGCCAGGATTTCTTCGTCGTAAATTGTGACCGGACTTCCGTCAAATTTCGACAGGGTGCCTCCGGCTTCCGTTACGATCAACATTCCCGCAGCGACATCCCAGGGACTGAGCTTGAGTTCCCAGAATCCTTCAAACCGGCCCATTGCTGTATAAACCAGGTCCATCGCGGCGGAACCGGGGCGGCGTACTGCCTGGCAGGCCTTCATGAACCGGCAAAAATGGTTCAAATTGTCATCGAGGGAATTGATCACCTTGGGGTGGAAGCCCGTGACCAGCAGGCTTTCTTTTAGCGTAGGAATGGTGGAAACTTTGATCGGTTTGTTGTTGAGTGTTGCCCCTTTGCCCCGTTCGGCAACGAACAATTCGTCCAGACAGGGGTTATAGATCACGCCAACTTCCACCTGGCCTTCGTGTTCCAATCCAATCGAAACACAATAACAGGGGTAGCCGTGTGAATAGTTCAGTGTGCCATCGAGCGGGTCAATGATCCATTTGCTCGGTGACGCATTGCCTTGGGCACTGCCCGACTCTTCCGCCAGAATGTCGTGGTCGGGAAAAGTTTTCTTGATGTGGTCGATCACCGTCTTTTCGCACAGAAGATCCACCTCTGT
Source organism: Nitrospina sp. (assembly GCA_018653085.1). Lineage (GTDB taxonomy): Bacteria > Nitrospinota > Nitrospinia > Nitrospinales > VA-1 > LS-NOB. The sequence continues at coordinate 8,932 of JABIAY010000055.1, read as the reverse complement.
TACCGGATCATAAAAGTCTTTGTAGTTTACTTCCCCGATACTGTCTTTGCGGTCGCGTAAAATCTTGCCTGCCGCCAATGCCGCTTCTACCGCTACTTTTACGGCTTCGCTCATTCCAGCCACCCGCCGCCGACCACGCAGTCATCCTGATAAAAAACCGCCGACTGACCGGGCGCGATGGAAATCTGCGGTTCGTCAAACTCGATCCTGGCACGCGAGCCGTCAAGCGGTGTTACCGTTGATGTGACCCCCTGATGCCGATAACGGATTTGTACTTCAGCGCGGAAAGGATCGGAAAACTCCAGGTTCCAGTTCACCTGATTCACCGTGCAGTCGGGTCGAGCCAGTTCGTTCTTGGGGCCAACGGTGATGCGATTCTGCACCGGGTCAATATGCGTCACAAAATGCGGTTCCTTGAGTCCGCCAATGTTGAGCCCTTTTCTCTGCCCGATAGTGAAAGCCGGGTAGCCCGGATGCGTGCCCAGCACCTTGCCGGCGGAATTGACGATCTCTCCTTCTTTCAGGGCTTGTCCATTTAACTGTTTGGCGATGAACCGGGGGTAGTCGTTGTCAGGAATGAAACAGATTTCATGCGACTCGGCTTTTTCGGCTACGTTCAGTCCCAACTGCCGGGCCCGTTCGCGCACTTCCTTTTTGTCCATGTCGCCGAGCGGGAACTCCAGCCTGGCCAGTTGTTCCTGCGACAAGTTGAACAGGAAATAACTCTGATCTTTAAATCGATCCCGGCCCCGGCGTACCAACAACTTCCCGGAAGAGTGCTTGACGATGGAAGCGTAATGTCCGGTGGCTATACGTTGTACCCCGAACGCTTCGGCTTTGTGGATCAGTTCTTCAAATTTCAGTTTCTGGTTGCACATCGTGCAGGGAATCGGTGTTCTCGCCTGCATGTACTCCGAGATAAAATAGTCCACCACCTCTTCCTTGAACTTTTTTTCCATGTTGAGGATGTAGTAAGGGATGCCAACCCGCTCGGCCACTCGCCGGGCATCAGCCAGATCGTCCAGCGAACAGCAGGTGCCGAACCGGTTATCCGAGTTCGAATAGTTCCACAACTGCAGGGAAACTCCGACAGCATCGAATCCGCGTTCCTTCATGATCCCGGCGGCGACAGAGCTGTCTACCCCGCCGCTCATGGCGATAACAATTTTTTCTTTAACTGTCATATTTCAGCATTCGAACTTAAAAAACGAAAGGCAGGAATCGCCTAAACGCCGATCTTTATAAAATTCAAGTTTATCATAGTTTTTCTGCAAAACGGTTTTATGGAAATGCTCCACCACCACCATCGCGTCCGGGCGCAACACTTCCGATGCCGCGAGTCCAAGTAGGGTAGGCTCATACAAATCGTCTGCGAAAGGCGGGTCGACATAAACCAGATCAAAGCCGAGTTCTCGATCTTTGAGTGTTTTTAATGCTTGCAAAGCAGATGACTTCAATAAATCCCAGCGTGGGTTGTCGCCGGTCATTTTGCACTTTTCCAGATTTTGCAGAATGATGTGCTGGGCTTTTGGATTGGGTTCGGCAAACACCACGGATTTTGCACCCCGGCTCAGAGCCTCAATACCCATACTTCCACTGCCTGCGAACAGGTCGAGAAAGGCTATTCCCTCCAGTCCCGGTCCGACCTGATTGAAAAACGATTCCTTGACCCGGTCGAGGGTGGGGCGAATATCGGCAGAGCCCAGACTGACCAGGCGGGTTCCCCTGGCGGTTCCCGAAATCACACGCACAGGTAGTTCCTTAAGCCGAGATAGCTTCTTTTTTGCCAGCTAACGCTATTGCCAGCTACCGGCGGAGGTTCTCCGCTGGCAGTACCCGAGATTATACGCATAGAAGGTGTTATTTTATTGATTTTGTTGATAAATGAGTCATGGTTGTATGCAAATGACCTTGACAGTTTTCATATCTAAAACTATTATAAATGTTGTTCTAAAGGAATGAGTGATCGGGTATCGTCTAACGGTAGGACGCCAGATTCTGATTCTGGTTGTCGAGGTTCGAATCCTTGTACCCGAGCCATTCCTTGGAAATAATATGCGCTACCTGCGGAGATTCTCCGCATTTTTTTTGCAAAGGAAGCATGAATATTTATCGTAATCCGTTTATCGTTGCACTTTGGGCTCCCGTTTACCAGTTGGTGGCGACCGTAGCTATCACCAACGATTTTTTAATGATGGCTATTTTCATCATGTGTACTCTGGGGCTCCTCGGTGCTTATGTCAGCGATTTCCCGGTTTTGTCGACACTATATATGAATGAGGTGGCGCATAAAACCGCAGTTTCTTCATTAATGGGTATGCTCCTGGGTTTTATCCTGTTTCTGGCTTTCGGTACAGGAGGCAATGAAGGGTCCGATGGCGGCATGGTTTCCGCTGGCGGCAAGTTTATGGCCACCTGGGGGGTACTGACTTTACCGGCTTATCCCCTGATGGCGTACCTGATTAGCGGGGTGAATAAACGCGATTTGGAAGCGGAAGACAAGGTCCGTAAAGGGAAAAGAAAAAACCGGACTGGTCCGCCCATCATGAAGAAAGACGGATTCTAGCGGCCTCGCCGCAGGAAATATTTTCAAAAGAGTTTAACCACAGATAAACACGGATAGACACAGATAAGTTTCTTCCTCTTCCTCGAAGGGTAAGCAAAAATAGTTACACGCCATATACCTGTATGGCCCCATCGTCTAGCGGCTAGGACGCTGGCCTCTCACGCCGGAAACAGGGGTTCGATTCCCCTTGGGGCTATACTTTTCAATCAGTTGTAACCCAGTCAAACTAATGACCCCCTACTTGTGTCAGAGTTGTGTCAACCGACTCTGCTACTTTTGCTAATTTTTCACGTTTAACTCGAGCATAAACTTGAGTCTGACTTATGTTTTTATGACCAAGCTGAGCCTGGATTTCCTCAAGTGAATGACCAGAGTCCAGTGCTGAACAAGCGTGGAAGTGCCTGAAGTGAATAAAAGATCCAAAGCTATAACCAGCACGTTTAAAAGCACGTCTGACGGCTGTAGATAAGGCTTTATTCATATTCCTCAAATGTGGAAAATAAAGATCGTCCTCTCTTAGCGGGGCTGGCAGTCTTTGAAATATCTTTGCCAATGCCTTGCTGATCTTCACCTCTACTGGAAGTCCGGTCTTAGCCTGACCATTCACTGGCTTAATCCATCCAGTAGCTTGCACATCTTTTTTACTCATCTTAATCACGTTTCCTAACCGGAGACTTGTCAACGCAGAAATCATGCAGACATCCCGGTATTTCTCTGGCATAAAGTTTAAAACCTTTAACACATCCTTTTCCTCCAAGATTTGATCCAGGTTCCAACCTTTGCCAGGTTTGTAATCTACGGCTGGCAAATCGAATCCCAATTCCCTCATCACCGTAAAATGCTTCTTACATGAGGAACCAGACCACCTTGGGTCTAAAGCGTGAGCCTTTGCCCATGCATCAACGTCTATATCGACTATCTTTTTCCCTTTGAAAATAGACATCAAATACTTTTGAGCAAAGTCTTTCTTTTCCTTGTTTGGCTTGCCCTTGTAGATTCCTCTCCTGGAAACAGGTTCGTAGTCTGCGACAAGCTCATCAAATGTTTGCTTTATCTTTTGGTAATCACCCCTTTCTACTAAATGTTTAAGTTCAATAAGTCTACGTTGGGCTTCATTTCGGTTCACTGTCTTTAAACAATCTCGCAACCTAACACCCATGTAGCTAACGTTGGCGTAATAACTGCCATGATTACTACGCCGGATAATTTCGCTCGGCATATCTGTTCCCCTAGCTATTGGGAACCCTCGAGCCTTCCAGGGTAGCGAGTTTAGCATGGTTGATATATGAAATGGCCCGTCAGATAATGCTTTCGAGGAAAAGGAGTGATCCAACGGGCCAGAACCGAGAAGAAATCAATATTTCTCGGTTTATCGTTGATTTGAGTGCTATGGATTGTTAACATTGAATTGTCCTCAAAAGCATTTAACATTCGCAATATATTATACATTTCGCAATATGTCAACAAAAAAACAGAACGATACTACTACTTCCGATTGGGTCAGGGCCTCTAGGAAAAGTAAGGGATTGACCCAGAAAGACTTGGCTGTGAAGCTCAAAATATCTAAAAAGTCGCTTGAAAATTACGAGTCTGGAAGGGTGGATGTGCCTACGGCAACAGCTATCGGGGTCTACAAAATATGTGAAGTAGTACCACCTTTTTTTGGTCTGGGTGGCATAGATCAGCCAATAGGAGGGGAGGAGGAGAAGGATGCTGACACAACTGCTAAATATATTTCCCTGCTTGAACAGAATATCAAAAGGTTGGAGCAGGAAAATGAGGAGCTTAAAGCAAATATAAAGAAATCTTCGACAAAGCCAAAGACTACTAAAAAGAAGTAATCAGATATAAACTGTTTTGGGAGCAGGGGGGGGGATATTTCAAGTGTAGGGTTTTCTACTTTTTTTCTCGCCGTTACCCTTCATCTTTCTCATCATCAAAAAACCCTGAAACTCCCCAATATAGTAACCACCAAATTGCAAGGCCAACTACTCCTCCCCAAATAGCAGTGCCAAACTCCCTATGACTTATTCCGTACATTAAAAGCAAATAAACAAATGTACCCAAAATCCATACTCTCTTTAGTCCTCTCTTAATTTTCATTTTTTCAGTTACCTTTCCAAAGCCTAGGTAGATACTGAAACCAGCATAGTCAGAGCAATCAGGAAACTTCTCATGCCAGATATTACCAAAGTTTGCGTAAACTGGGAAGACGAAGTATTATTGTCGCATCATAAAATTTAGAGCTATTGCCATGCGTATTATCTATGCGGCCTTTATCGTTTTGTTTAGCATTAACGCTCCTGTTTATGCGGATAACCTGCAGGACGGATTGGATGCTTATGAACGGGAAGATTATATTTCTGCATTAAAAAAGTTGAAGCCTCTAGCTGAAGAGGGAGATGAAGAGGTTCAATTCCTTCTTGGAATAATATATGCGTATGGAGAGGGGTCAGTTCAGGATTTTGAACAAGCACTTAAATGGTTAAATCTGTCACAAGCGAATGGGTGGGTGCACCAAGAGTATTTAAAATTAATATACAACCGTATTGACGCTACCGTTGGAAGCCCTAAATCCTTTAGCGGAATTTGGTTTAAGGTTAAGTTATGGCTAGATTTTTTTTGTTCCGCTCCAGGGAATTATACTGTATCAGTGCTCCTGAAACTTCCAACACTGTCTCATTTTTTCGAGTTGTCAGAAAAAAGTTTTTACAAAACACCCTCTAAAATTATTTCTTTTGTTTTTTGGATCATTATTGCTTATCTATCATTCATATTCCCTAGTGAAAAATATGATCGGATTATTATTTGTGGGATTGGATTATTCTTTTCATATATTCTGCTCCCAACGTTTGCCATTTGGGTTGTTCTAATTGCGATAGTGGCTTTTATTATTGCTAGTGTGAGTGGTATGAAACCACTCGGCAAGGTTAAGAATGTGTTAACCGGAACACTCTCCGAAACAAAGAATATAGAGATTACTCCTTCTATGATTACTCCTTCGTTATTGGGGAAATTTATGGTTCATAGCTTTATGAACGGTTTTAATCTCACCGAAAATAAAAAAAACCTAGATGCTCTCGATAAACTCCCCGATCCTTTGCGTGAATTGGCAGATACGTGGTTTCGTATTTACTTATCGTGGTGTTTTTATCTCGTAGCAAAAGATAAATTTGGAGAACAATTTTCCGATGAAATGCTTTTGTCGGCTAATGAAGCGTGGATAACACTCGGAGCAACCGAAGGCGAGGTTGCAAGTATTTTTGAATATTGGTTCCCTATTTTGAATGACTCCTATAACAATAATAAAGACGCTATGATTGATGGAAAAGAAGTTCCTCTGGTCGTTTTCTTTGCAATATCTTTCCTTGGCCTAGATAGCTCTAGTCCATTCTACAAACAGCAAGCACCAGATACTCAAGATGTTGAATGGGATATTGCTCAGGTTTTAGAAACTGCCATAGGAGAAGCACGTAAATATATGTTGAAATTTTTAGAAAACGCTGAGTCTGTTTCGTTGCTATCAGACATCAAAGAACTTATAAATGAAAAAGTAGACAACGAATATCCTGGCAAAGCAAATGAGAACCCTGAGGTAGAAGAAGGGTCGCCCAAGAGACCAGCAGATTGGCAAGATAATACTGAATATTTTATAAGATGTGAAATGGGTGATTCATTTCACAAATACAACAACCAACAAGAATTAATGAGAGCTTTATTTGATAAATTTAGGGATGAATATGAGGTAATAGAAGCATATATTTGGATGGAGGAAAATAATTATATCCCTCAAAGAAAAAAAACATTTTTTACTAGCCGAAGAAACTTCGCTAGGCGACTATATAATGAAGGTATCAAGGACGGATGGCTTAAGTTGAAGGGGGAGCGGAACCCCATAGATGCTATGTCAACAGAAGAGATGTTGTCTCTAGCGGAAAAAGAACTTCAGAAGCGTCCAGAATTATTTAGGAATGACTTTCTTTCTTACCTAAAAAAAATTATTTCGTAAAAAAATATTTTGGGAAGATGAATCAGTAAAAAGTAGATTGTGCTCCCCAAGTCAACCTACAGATACTCCCTCCTACTGTTTCGTTTTGATGAGCCTTCTTTAATCATTTTTCATCTTCTCTATGGAACGCTTTCCTCCCTCTATTATCTCAATCAACTCATCATCACTAAGTTTCGATAAGCTATGCTGATGCTCCATCCGAGCCGATACTGCAACCTGCCTAGGTAGGGTAGAAGCCAAGATTCGGTAGAACAGGGCACGGTTCCCTTCTTTTGCCTTTGCCCACTCCACCATGCCCTGGATGCCTCCTAGCTCCTCGTAAACGGTGATGAGGTCGTCTCTTAGAGACGCAGGAACTTTGTTCACACTCCCCCTTGGTCGCCCAGGGCCTCCCGTTTTGACGAGTTCCCCCAGATTATTAGGTTTTTTTCCGGTTTGTTTATCTGGTTCGATTTCCTTGCCGATGCGCTTTAAACCTTGGTTATTGCTCATGTCTGACCCTATCCACATTCAGTCGTTTGCTATCATTTTGATAGCACGACTATTCTCAATAGTTACTTAAAAGATACTTAATTAGATTCTTACAAACATACTTAGTGGGTAATATTTTCCGAAAGGGTTAATGATGGCCTGGTAAATAGTTTCCATGTTTCCCTACCCTCAATCATCCCGTGATGCTCCATAAAGCCATTGTCAATGAGTGATTGGTAGGAGCTTCTAATTGAGCGAATATCAACACCTGAAAACTGTGCAACGTTTTCATTGTCGGGATTGATAAAGTCGTGTTTTCGGAGAGGGTAGGGGCTGTCAGGAGAAATAGAATCTTCATCAGCATTCTCATAATCAACATCTTCATGTTCAATATAGAGGTCATAATCCCACCACGAAAAGTATTTTAAAACTGGATATATGGCCTTTGCAGATGGTGTAAGTTCACTCCAGTTTCCACCGTTAAAAAAAGCATGGCTAATGGATATGACTTTTACTTTCTTACCGACAGGATCAATCATATACCTATAACCAGAATAACCTCTTTGGGTGCTATATTTTTCTTTTTCAAAACCTGGCAAACCATCAAGTCCTTTTAGTCCTTCTCGTACCGTTTTTGGAGTTACACCAGCTAATTTGGCGATTGTTTCTTCACTTGGGAAGCAAGTCCCCTGGGCATTAATGTGTTTAAGAATCACAGGATAAATACTTTTTGAAGCTGAAGGTAGTTTTCTCCAATAATCTTCCTCAAAAATTTCCTTTGGTATTCTAATAAATAAGTTCTCTCTCAAATCTTCTTGGTAGTGGGACATAAACCTATCCATCCTTTCATTGTGAACGAAGTAGTTCGGTGAATTTGTCTGGCAATAACTTGTGTCAGACTTGTGTCAGGATTTAAGGGGGTAAAAAATTTGACGGGTAGGATTAACTGATTGATTGTGTGGAAGGTTCGATGGCTCCAATGGATAATGTATCCGGCCTCTCACGCCGGAAACAGGGGTTCGATTCCCCTTGGGGCTACCAAATTCACTTCCAATACAGTCCAATAGAGTCCTCAAGTCCTTTGTTTACAATAGATAGATATTGATTTAGTGTTCCATGGGTGGTATTGTGGTCTAATGCAATCCGGTGATTTATTGGGGTAACTTTAGGGGTTACCTCAGCATCTCCGGACTTAGTTACCCCTAATCCCATGGAAATCCATGCCCCTGTCTAATACCTCTATACGCACCGCCAAACCCGATATAAAGCCACGTAAATTATATGATGAACGTGGGCTCTTCTTATTGATAAGCCCAAAGGGCGGCAAATGGTGGCGTTTAAAATACCGGTTTGATGGTAAAGAAAAACTATTGTCACTCGGCATTTATCCAGATGTAAGTTTGAAGCAGGCTCGGGAACGGCGTGATGATGCCAGGAAATTAATTGCCGACGGTGTCAACCCAAGTGAAAACCGTAAGGCCACAAAATCAGCACGTGCAGACAGAGCTGGAAATAGCTTTGAGGTATTGGCACGGGAATGGTTTAGCAAATATTCCATAAACTGGGGTGCCGATCACTGCCAACGAGTTCTACGCCGTCTTGAACGAGACATCTTTCCTTGGATTGGCAAAAATCCTATTGCAGAGGTTACAGCTCCGGAACTATTAAAGGTCTTACAACGAATTGAAAGCCGAGGTGCCTTGGAAACTGCTCACCGTGCATTGGGAGATTGTGGTGAGATCTTGCGTTACGCAATAGCTACCGGACGAGCAGAGAATGATATTTCCGGAGATCTTCGTCGAGCACTTCCCGCATCAAGAGGTAAGCACTTAGCTGCAGTAACCGATCCTGAACAGGTGGCCGAAATGCTTAGAGCTATGGATGGT
>JABIAY010000053.1 GCA_018653085.1 Nitrospina sp. | reverse complement strand
TCTTTAAATTCCTTCACAGACTTTGAGCGAATATAATGCACCAACGCCCAACGGTCTTCTTCCGGAATATGAATGTACGAACCCATAGGCGTTCCATCCAATCCAGAGGTGAGGGTTCTGAAAAGATCTTCCGGCTTGTGTCCACTCTTGAAATAATTCGGATCGGTGATGTCGTGCACAAACACGGCGTGTTTCCAGGCATCCATGAGTGATTCAGCCAGTTCGCCATCCCCTTTTAAAGACTCTCCGTGACATCGAATGCATTTCAACTTTTTAAAAAGTTCCTTGCCTCGGGCCACCAACGCTGGGGAAGAAACAAGAGAAGCACCCACTTCTATTTTTTCACCCTGCGGTTCGTTTTTGAATCGCGGAGAAAAGTTTTTAATATGATGTATCAAAGCCCAGGTGTCCTGGGGACTCAACGCATCTTTCCAAGCTGGCATAGAGGTGCCGGGAATACCGTTTATGATGGTCCGGTATAAATCCTCATCGCGGGGAAGCGTCCCCGTAGGAGTGGTGCGGAATTTAAAAATCCCTGCTCTGAAATCCCTCGGCCAGGGATATAAATATTCAACCGCCTGGCCACCGCCATTACCATCTACTCCATGGCAGAACACACACATATGCATATAAATGTTGCGGCCACGGGCCAGAAGACTTTTGGCATCCACATCTTCCGGCTTGTATTGGTCCGCCTGATCATGGGACCCTCGGGTGCGGAACAGACCTTCTTCGTGGTGCATCGCGCCATGATCACCATGATCCATAGGCTCATCCGCCCGGTACTCCTGCCCGGATACCGAATGATCCATCGCAGAATGGTCCATTTTATGCTCTTGCGCCATTGCAGACGAAGAGCACAATCCCACCAACACCAACAAAATAAACACTGAATGAAAAAATTTTGGTTTCATATTTAGTCCAACCCTCTGAATGTAAATCACCCCAACCCTTGCGGTATCCCCTTCCGAAGTTTTCATGCCCCAAAGCGGGTACTTTGAGAAAGAGGGAGCAAAATCCAACCCTCCCCAAGCCCCTCCCTATGAAGGGAGGGGAGATAAAAGTATTGCGCTTGAGGGCATTGCTTGCTTCACGGGTAATGCAGTACCGGCCCCACGCCTAGTGGTGAACCATTTTGACACCTTGTTCCAGGTCCGCCAGGTCCTTCAGGTTAAAATAATTTTCTTTATGACCGAGACCAAAATACCAGGCATGGTCCAGTCCACGTTCGTCTCCGGTCCATATATAGTAACTCCCTCCACTTGCAAATCCGGAGGGAAGGCCAAGCGTTTCTTCATCTTTACTTTTTATTTTTCCTGCGGCTACCCACAACTGATTCAGTTCTTTCAGAGTAGGCAAACGCCAGTCGTCATGGTCCGCGAACTTTTCCGAGTTTTTTCGCGTGATATACTCCAAAGCTTCATACCAGTTGAGACCTTTTTGCAAATCATGAAAGGAGTCGCCTTTTTGCCAGACCAGACCAGAATTGGAATCTGTCACAGTTCCATTTCGGTTGTCGACAAAACCTGCCGCCGCAACTGGGAAAACATTGAGAAAAAAAACAAGGAAGATTGTAGAAACAAAATATGGTAAAGCTGGCATGTGCTCACCCCTTTTTACAATTGAGCAATTACCCATAGATTATACCGGAGAAGAAAATCGGAATGAACCCGAAAAATCATACTGAACAAAATGTTTTTAAGAGGTCATTCATTACCCAAAGAGCCCTGAAAAATAAAGGCTTTGCCCGAAAAAACCAATTATGGAAAATCTTATAAATAGCATCACAAACTTTATCGTCGACCTGCCACCCATGTTGCAGATGTTAGCCGGCCTGTTTGGAACCCTCGCGATTCTCCGGATATTCATGTTTATAGTGGACTTCATCGAAGACCGCCGCGAAGGCCACTAGGCGCCAGCGTGACGCTGGACCCAATTTGCAATAGCTTTTACTGCTAGCAAAGAGTTATCTCGGCTGAAAGAGCCACTGCTATCTGCCTCCGGTGGCACACCGGTTGCCCAGCTGCCCCTGCGGCTAGCAGCCGGTGGCGCACCGGCCCTTCACAGTTCAAACTGCATACCGTCATGGGCCAGGGCCAGTTCACCATCATAGATGGCGGATACGGTTTCGCGCATGACATCCAAATCGCAGGGCGGGTAAAAATGGGTGAGGCAAAGTGTTTTGCAGTCGGCTTCTTTCGCCAGCTTGCCTGCCAGCGAGGGAACCAGATGCCCCGTTATTTTGTTTTCCTCTGGCATGGCGCATTCCAGAATCATGAGGTCGGCCCCTCGACCCAATTCAATCATGCCCTGGCAGTAATCCGTATCTCCAGATAATGCCACCGACTTTCCTACACGGTTCTCAAACCGATAGCCCCGGCTCATCTCTATATGCTGGACTTTTTTGAAACTGACCTGGTGACAACCAAACTTTTTTGACCCCTCATCAATTTCCGTGATTTGGATTTGGTATTCGCTGGGAACGAGCCACTGCTTGTATGCTGACATGAGCTTGTCGAAAAACTGCTGAAATCCGGGTCCCGCCACAATTTCCAGAACCTTTTTTCTTGCAGAGAGATGATATCGGGTGCCGAATAAAAACGGGACCAAATCACACATATGGTCTGGGTGGTTATGAGTGAAAAAAATCCGATCAATATCGTGGTAGTTGATTCCCAGATGCAAAAGTTGTTTCAGGGTTCCATAGCCGAAATCAACCAGGGTATTGCACCCCTCTTCCTGAATGAGCACGCCGGACGAATTGCGCTCCAGCGATGGCACCGCAGTACCGGAACCCAGTATTGTGACGTTCATATTCACCCACCATTAGGTTGCTGAAAATCAAATCCCCCCAACCCCTGTGATATACAGGCTAGCCCCTCGCCAGGGAGCGGAAGATGCCGAACGAGCTGGTATAGCCGTGTAAAAAGGTAGTGTTTCCCACCGGTCCAATTTCTCCGTTGCAGAAAAATCCTCCCAGAGGAATTTTCCCCAGTTTACCGTGAAACATATCGGTATCGTGATTGGCTTTGCCATAAAGGTGTTTCCCACGACCCAGGCAGGAAAACAACAGGGCTCCTTTGGCATTTTCAGCGTTCCCCAGTTTCAGGTAACGAGTCAACATGACATCCAGATCCTCTGCCGACATCTGTTTATCGCGCAGATGGAATTGCACCAGTTGTCCGTTTCTTAATAAAGCGCCTATACCCAAGCCTCCACTCTCCCGGTCAACCCCCATTAAGTTACGGATGAGGAAATCTCCCTGCTTCGGGCTGTCTTTCATAGGATCCATTTCTATCCCCAGAAACAGAGAAGTTTGCAGTAGTTTTTTGTCGGCATCTGATAACGTTTCGTGGAGTTCTTCGAGTACTTTCAGCGGGGGTTTCCCTTCCAGTTCCTTCAACAAGGTCTGTTCGCACTGAGTGATCTGCATGGGTTCGCCAATGGGACGGCACCCCTGCGCGACAATGGTATCAACTTCGATATTGCCGCTTAACGCGATACCCACCAGTCCACTTTTATAGATTTTATCTCCGAGATACATGGCGTTGCCGCCTGGGCTCTGCGCACCGCTGGCGAGTCCACCCACTTTTTTACTGTTGGGGTAGGCAAAATCCACCCCCGCCAGAAATTCTTCACCTCGGAATGAAAAGGGGTCTGCCAGAAAAACAAAATGCGGTTTGTCTTCCACATCCACCTTCAACCACTCCCTCCAGGCAGAGGGGGCGGTATCCTGATCCGGCAGGTCGGTGGTCTCGAACTGCAAGGGCTGAATTTTTACACCGGGCAATTCTGCACAGGTGATGCTGAGTGCCGCCTGTTGCTCCGCCTCTTCGCCATTACCGATGATCCCTCCTCCTGAACAACCGAAGAGCAGACCGGGCTTGAAATATCGGCTGACCAAATCAGGAATCTTGTCATAAAATTCACTGAACTGGGGAGAAACAAACACTATGGTCAAGTCGGCATGGTCTTTACCAAGTTGGCGGATAGCAGATTCAGCCGCTTCTTGTACTGCACTATCAATATCTGTTTGCCGGGACAGAGCGGAAACCCATTGCATAAAAACTCCTTTTCCTTAATCTTATTCAGTTTTATATGTTGGATGCTAATTTTCCGCTTAGGATTTGCCCGTCAGGAACTGGATCGCTGATTCGGCGGATTGATTACCATTTTGGATGCAATCGGGTATCCCGATCCCGCGATAAGCACTTCCTGCCAGGAACAAGCCCGGAAAATTTTCCAAATCCTTCATAATGGAATCAATATGCCTAGAATGGTTCACATGGTATTGCACATTGGATTTTCGATTGTGAAAAACTTTGCAGAATACCGGTTCTTCTTCGATTCCCATAATTTCCTTAAGATCCTGCCGGACCAGGGTCGCCAGAGTTTGTTCATCTTTTTCGGCAATATCTTCCTGCAACGCGCCTCCGAGATAACAGCGGAGCATGACATATCCTTCTGGAGCCCGGTGGGGAAACTTCGACGAGGTCCAGGTGCAGGCAAGAATGCTCCGGCCCTCACATTTGGGAACGACAAACCCGAACCCATCCAGCGCATGAGAAAAGCCTTCCTTTTTGTATGCGAGAGTAACAGCCGCAGTAGAAACATATTTGATTCGCTTTAAGGTTTCCGCGGCATTGGGGGCAACTGGCTGTAAAAGCCGGGCAGTGATATGGCCTGGGGTAGCCAGTATTAATGCGTCCGCTTTGTGTTCACCACCGCCTTCTAAATTTACGCACCAGTCGCCTTCTTTTCCAGAAATGGATTCTACTCTGGCTCCGGACTCGAATTGAATATCAGGAGATTTTTTAATCACTGCTTCGACCATTTCCCCTAAACCGTCTTTCAAGGTCATAAACAGGCTGTAGTTATTTGCAGGGCGCTTATTGGCATTTAAAAGCATGGCTTTTTTTCTTGCCAGCATTCCAAGAATGAGGGATCGGTATTTGCGTTCGGTCTCGACAAACATGGGAAAGGTACTGCCAATACTCATAGTTTCGGGATCACTGGCATAAATGCCGGCCAGCATGGGCTCGGCCATTTTTCTCAACGCTTCCTCGCCCATCCGCCTGCGCACAAATGAAGCCAGGCTTTCATCGTTTTCATCCACTTTTTTGGGAATCAGAAGATCGAACGCCATACGGATTTTCCCGGACAGACTGAACAGGGGTGTCAGGGCGAAAGGCAGGAATTTAGTGGGAATCATCAAACTCAACCCATCCGGCATGGTCACCAGCCTGCCTCCGGTGTAGACATAGGTGCTGGGGGTTTCCGGATTGGTTCCGACCAGATGGTCTGCAATGCCCAGTTGTTCACATAATCGGATGGCCGCAGGTTTTTGCGAAATAAATGAATCGGGGCCCCGTTCGATGACGAACCCATCAGACCTTTCTGTGGCGATTTTTCCGCCAAATTGGTCTCCACCTTCAAGCAGGGAGCATTCCAGCGGAGCTCCTGCTGATATTTCCCTCTGGATACGGTATGCCGCCGCCAGCCCGGCAATGCCGCCTCCTATGACAATGACTTTTTTCATGGGCGCATTATGTCAGGTTTCCCATACTCCCGCAACACGCCTGGATTCGCATGGATAACATTATTGCTATTTGGGCAAAGGATTTGCTATATTTTTAAAGTCCCACTAAAATACTATTTATACAAAACAATTAATTTTGTCAGGAGATTCGACAATGTCCAGTTCCGCCGCAGTGTTAAAAGAAGCTGTTGAGTTTGAGAAAAAAGCTTTGGAAAAATATATAGAGGCCGCCGCTTTAGTGACGCATCCTGAAACCAAAGAAAGCATTGAAAAAATAACTTCCGAAAAAAAACAGACCATTGAATCCATGCACTGGGTCATCATGGCGGAAGCGGGAGAAATCGAAACCGAAAAACCTGCACCTGCCGCCGAAGGTGAGGCTCCCGCAAGTAGCGCCAGCAAATGTCCTTTCTCTGGCGCATTAGCTGAAATGGGCATTGATATCACTAAAATGTCCAAGGAAGAAGCAATGGAGAAAATGGGGGATATGTCAAAAATCTTTCCGGAAAGCTCGGACTCATAAACCGCCATGACCTTGCAGACACCTGTCGAGCTACTGATAGAATGCGGCGGTTGTGGGCTTGAAAATTTGATTCCCGCATTCACTTCCGAAGTCCCGGCCATATGTAATCAATGCCGGGAAAACATGCTGGCTTACGATTTGTCCCAAACCCATCAAGGCCACACCTGCGATTCCTGTGGCAGGGCTTATCTGCTCAAGACCGAGACAGAATTCGTAGATGGCGAATCAGAATGCCAATGCGGGGGGAGGGATTTCACGGGATTGGACTTGAAAAATTTCGCTGGCCAAACACCCCAGACAGCGGAATCGAAGGATGCCGATGATAATCCCGATTTCGACTGGTGCCGCCCTGCATCGGATAATTCGGCTACGGAAGATTATAACGAAATATTTGATGACAACCCGGGGATTTAGTAAACCAGCCCTGTCAGATTGCTGTTAAATCCCATCAATTATCGGATATCCCCCCCATCTAGCCTGCCCTTTATCATTGAAATCATTAAATTATTTGCTAAGTCGTTGAAAAACCTTTTATAATATTAATTCAGCCAAAAAATTTAACCCTCGTCAATGTATATGTATATATGAAAGAAAAGAAACCTATCAACGGATCAACTTGGGAAACAAACCTGAGTCAGGCCGTTAGCGTAATCAATTCCAGCAACAGTTTTTTGTTCAGTGGGGATATCGACCCGGACTCGGTAGGCTCTATGTTATCTCTTTCCCTTTACCTGAACCAGTTGGATAAAAAAGTCTTCTTGATCATTCCCGACACGCTTGGAGAAAATCTGGATTTTTTTGAAAAAATCATCCTGTACAATTCTATCCACATTCTCAGAAACCAGGAAGAGGTTGAGGCGATTAAGGATGAAATTGAAACGGTCATTTTTTGTGATACCGCTAATACCAAACTGGTTCCTTTTTACCCTTTCATTTCAGAATGCATATTATCGAAAAAACCCAAGGTCATAGAAATTGACCATCACTTCGGGGCGGATAGCGAAGAGTTGACCGATTATGGTATCAAGCTGTTCCGAAATGCTAATGCCAACACAGAGATTATTGGGACCATTCTGGAAACACTTTATAATGAGCACCCGGAAGGGCCCAATCCGTTCAGCCAGCGCAATATCATTCTGGGGCTGATAACAGGAATGCTCGGTGATACGGTGGGGGGCAAGGTGATCCATTTCAGGGAAGACTACGACCGATGGATGGATAAACTTGGAGAGCAGTTGAAAGAAATCACGCGCTGGCGAGGTTCTGACGATAAACGAGGAGAGGATTGCCGAACTGAAAAATTTGGTGACCCCAAACAAATTCTGGATTATTTGAACAGGCTGACAGAAGACCAGGAAGTCTGCTTCAATTTATTGAGCTCCCGTATTGAGATAAAAGGAAAGATGGGATTTTTAAACCTCCTGCCTTCGACTTATCAGGAAACGAAAGGAAGCTGTCAGGAGTTTGGTTCGGATTGGTTTGTGGATATCATGAGTTTTCTTGTAAACGCTGTGCCGGAAAAATCCGGACATGCCGGAGTCGTTATTTTTGAAGGGAAAAATGCCGGGGGGGAAGATTGCATCTTTATCAAAGTTCGAAGAGCTGTAGATTTTTCCGGCGTTGACTTGCGCACTGGCGAAGACAAGATCAAGGAATTATTTGGCGATCTTTATATGGGAGGAGGCGGCCACGCTGGTGCGGTGTCCTTCCGAGTTCATCTGCTTGAGGAAAAAGAACTCCTGGCCCGGCTGGAAAATATCTTTGATTTTTTTAACGCCTCTATTGAGTCGGGCGGCAATTGACTGAACACCGCAAATTGCTCCCCTAACAACCCCCATTCCTTGCTCACACCCTTCCTTCTCGGTTTAAGATATTTCTCATCACTTGAAAATCATGCTCGTTGAACGCCCGAAGCAGGAGTAACAACGCAAAATAAACTCCCGCGCCTGCAAAAATTAAAGGGAAAAGGGGCCATGACACTTCGGTTAAAAAATAAGCCATTCCTGTGGCTGATAACGCCGGCTTCCATATCAGAGAAAAAACCGGCGTGGAGCCACAGACACTCCTGATAGAGCGGAAAAACAAAAAAAGCAGTAGGAATTCCGTCAACCCTGCGACTATCGCGGCCCCCGTTATTCCCATGCGAGGTATTATTAGAATATTTGCAACGACACTAAATATCGCTCCGACAATCGCTATTTTTATAACACTCCTGGTTTTATTAACCGCCAATAGCAGATAAGTTATAAACTCATTGAGAACCAGAAATAAGAATGGTGCCGCCAATATTTGAAGAACCAGAGCTGACGCTACAAAATCAGCCCCAAAAATAATTGCTATAAGTTGAGGAGCCAGCGTTACTGCAATCACCGAAATCGGAATAGCTATTAAAAACAAAAAACGAACTGCTCTTTCCCAGATTTGGTGGAGTTCTTTAGGGTCCCCCAAAAAGGCCCGGGACAATGCAGGAAACAGCGCCCCCCTGATACTGGCCAATATGAGTGCCAGAGACTCGATGAGCTTAAAAGCGGCAACATACAAACCGGTTTCTTCTTTCCCAAGGAAAAGAAAGATCAGGACCGAATCAATTCGAAAATATAACCAGACAAATAGAATAGCCAGGCACAAGTATTTCGATTCATTGAAAATTGTTTTAGCCAGGGACCTATCGATATTTGCGAAAAATTCTCCCCTTTGATCTTTCAGAAAGTTTCGCGCCAATAAAAAGTTTAAAATTGACGCCAGCAGAAATATTGCTGAAAATTCAATAATCCCACCACCCAAAACCAATACCAGAAAACCAATAACAAAAAACACAGCCCGCTGAATTACCATCAATGAAGCAACCAGCTTCATCCTCTCAAAGGCCCGAAAAACCCCGAGATAAATTTCAGAATACCCATTCAGAATCATTGCCGCTGCCATTATAGCCATCACACACAAAGTCTCTCGGTCCAGGGGAAGCCAACTATAAATCCCGAAAAGAACAAACACCGTTATTAGCGTCAGACACCATTTAACAGCAAAAATATTGACCAACAGACTTTTAGTATCGTCAGGCCTTCTTGATAACTCCCGTGTCAGGTAAGTTCGCAACCCATAATCGACAAAGTCCAAAATGATTGCCGCGGCCACGAATGAGAAGGAAAATATGCCATACCCTTTACTACCCAAATACCTTGCGGCTATTATCTGAATTCCCAACGCAACAAGCTTTGAAAAAACTTCAGCACTAAACAACCAAGCTGAATTTTTTACTAATCGCGTAGCTGTTTTATTTTTTTCTAGGGTCATCGCTATATACTTTCCCTGTGGGTTTCAGGGAGATCAACACACCTCGCTAAAACAACCTTGGCCTGGTTTTTCAACAGAGGGGTTCCCTGCGCAAGGGGCAACAAGGGGCAGGTATTAATATTGCCTTACTTTGGAAACTTTTGTGATTCGCCGGGCTACCGGTTTACCAAATCTATACAGGGACTATTAAAATTAGGGCAACGCAGAGCCCTCAGCATCAACACTATATGTTCATTGCTTTATGAAATCGTTCGTATTCGTTCTCTACGAACCGAGAAAAATTTTCCCGAAATACTTCCGGAGCGAAACGTTCTGCATTCTTGCGACAGGCTTCTGGGGTGATACCTTCCATGTTCTTCTCAAAATATTCGACGGTCTCTTTTATGCTTTCAACCGTTTGAGATTTGAAAAACACACCAGTGGGTTCTTCATGGCTAGCCAGATCACGTATTGTCTCTAAAAGTGCTCCCTTTCCATATGCAATGACAGGAGTACCGCAGGCCTGCGCCTCTAATGGAATGATGCCAAAGTCTTCTTCTGCGGCATAGACAAACGCCCGAGCGCGTTGCATATGATCTTTCAACACTCCAAACTCCTGATATCCAAGTATCTCTATGTTTTTCCCCGCCTTGGCTTTCACCTTATTAAATTCTGGACCATCACCAATTACCACAAGGCGACGATCCGGCATCTTGCTAAAAGCCTCTACAATCAAATCTATGCGCTTGTAAGGCACCATGCGTGAGGCCGCAAGATAAAAAGACTCTTTATTATCTACTTGCGTAAATGCATGAATATCAACAGGCGGGTAGATGACCGTTGATTCGCGTCGATAAGATTTTTTAATACGTCTGGCAATAAAATGAGAAATCGCAATAAAAGAATCTACGCCATTGGCCGTGCGCGCATCCCAAAGACGAATCTTATGCAGAATCCACTTGGCCAACCAACCCTTTATCCCCCTGTCAAGACCAGCCTCTTTGAGATACTGATTCTGCAAATCCCAGGCGTATCGTATCGGCGAGTAAATACAACTGACATGCAACTGGTCTGGTCCTGTGAGCACACCCTTTGCCACTGCATGACTGCTGGAGATTACCAAATCATAACCAGATAGGTCGAGTTGCTCGATAGCCAACGGCATTAATGGAAGGTAGGATCGATATTTTGAACGCGCCTTTGGCAAATGCTGAATAAAGGTGGTGGTTGGTTTTTTTCCTAAAATAAAGTCGCGGCTTTGATCGTCCAGGAAGTCAATAACGCAGAATAAGTCGGCATCAGGATAAACAGCAAGCATCTGCTCAAGCACTCTCTCGGAACCCGCATAGGTCACAAGCCATTCGTGAATAATTGCTATACGCATAGACCTTGATCACACCCCCCAAACAAGATAAAACTCCAATATTGACCAACCTGTTTCAATTAAGGTGCCGCTTTATAAATTAGCACTCCCGTTTTTTGAGCCTTCCCGGTTTTTCATATTGGCTTCATCTACAGATTATTCCGGGAAAACGGGTGGCAAATCACCCAGGGGACTGTGCAGACGAGGCACATTATACATCTCTCATGGAAGTTTTAACCTAAAAAGTGGTACAACTTGTCGAGGAACAGCCAGGATGAGACCAAAAATATACTAACTCGGCGATATACGAACATGTGAGGAGAGCGATGAAATACCCATTAGCGTGTGACACATGGGACGACAGGGAAATCGAGGCAATCCAAAAAGTCATCAAGAGCGGTCGATACACAATGGGACCGCATGTCAAACAATTTGAAAAAGAGTTTGCCCGTCACTTCATGTGCAAAGACGCCGTGATGGTTAATAGCGGTTCAACAGCGAACCTTTTAATGCTCGCCACCCTGGCAGAAAAGTATAAGCTGCGCGGAAATATTATTGCGCCTGCCGTTTCCTGGTCCACAACTTATTTCCCACTGCACCAATATAATTTCACAATAAACTTTGTCGACATCGACAAGCACACATTAAATATTGATCCAGAAAAAGTAGAGGCGGCAATCAACCCAGAGACATGCGCGATATTCGCCGTAAACCTTTTAGGCAATTGTTGTGAATATAAGAAACTAAAAGAAATCGCAAAGAGAAGAGGTCTGATGTTGATTGAGGATAATTGCGAGAGCTTAGGTTCGATAACCGACACACAAGAGCATGCAGGCACAGTGGGTCAGCTCGGCAGCTATTCATTTTTCTTTTCACATCACTTGCAAACAATGGAAGGCGGCATGATTGCATGCAAAAACAATGATGATGCTGATTTTATCAGATCCATGAGAGCCCACGGATGGTGCAGAGATTTACCCGATGACAATAAAATTTATAAAAAGAGCGGAGATAAATTCAAAGATAGTTTCACATTCATAGCTCCAGGTTATAGCGTAAGGCCTCTGGAGATGAGTGGTGCAATTGGTAGCGTACAACTTGAAAAGTGGCCGGAGATGAGGAAAAAAAGAGTCAAAAACGCCGAATACTTTAAAGAAAAATTCAAAGACCTTCCCGTAACCACACAGAAAGAAATTGGCAGTTCCAGCTGGTTCGGTTTCTCAATCGTATTAGAAGACAAGCTGGCAGGCCACAGAGACGTTGTTGTGAAAGATTTAGAGTCAAAGGGTGTAGAATGCAGACCTATTGTTGCGGGTAATTTCATGAAAAACCCTGTAATTGAGTATTTGAGTTTTTTAAGCAATGGTGATTACAAGAACGCCGATTACATACATGAAAATGGTTTATTTGTTGGCAATGATGTTCGAGATTTGAAAGAGAACATCGACCTTGTGTATGGAATTATAAAAAATACGCATGACCGCCTGAGGAGTTGAAAGCAGTATGAGCAAAACAGCATTGGTTACAGGCATTACCGGCCAGGATGGTTGCTATCTGGCGAAATCGCTACTGGAGAAAGGGTATAAAGTTTACGGGGGTCAACGCAGGAGCACATCCTCAAAACATTGGCGTCTGGATGAGATGGGCATCACAGGGGACATTGAATACGTAGAGCTGGATGTTGTAGACCAGGCAAATATCAGAAGAGCTATAGAAAAAACAAAACCGGATGAAGTCTATAACCTGGCGGCCCAATCATTTGTCGCATTATCATTCGAGCAACCCGAACTTGCCACGCTGGTTGATGGCTTTGGCACATTAAAAGTACTGGAAAGCATCAGGCAGGTTAATCCACGGATCAAATTTTACCAGGCCTCTAGCAGCGAACTATACGGCAAGACACAAGAAGCACCTCAATCAGAACAAACCAGCTTCCACCCATGTTCTCCCTATGCCGTTGCAAAATTATACGCTCACTGGATCACTATCAATTATCGAGAAGCATATGATATGTTTGCCTGTTGCGGCATTCTGTTCAATCATGAATCTCCGATGAGGGGGGAAAACTTTGTAACCAGAAAAATTTCAAAAGGCATTGCGTTATGGTTGAGAGAAGGCCAGCCTATTGTATTAGGTAATTTAGAGGCCAAAAGGGACTGGGGACATGCCGAAGATTTTGTTGAAGGAATGCAGTTAATGTTAAATGCGGACCAACCACAAGAATACGTATTGGCAACAGGAAAAGTCCATACCGTTAGGCAGTTTATTGACAAGACATTGGCGTACCTATCAATACCCGGGTATTGGAAAAACGATGAATGCTTTGACAAAAGAAACGACAAACTTATCGTGACCACCGACAAGTCCAACCTGAGACCAGCAGAAGTTGGTCTGCTGGCTGGTGATTCCACCAAAGCAAAAACAGAGCTTGGGTGGAATCACAAGTATGATGTGGACAGTTTAATGGCCGATATGGTTGAGGCAGATTTAAGAAGATATCCCAGACCTTGAGAAGGGTCAGGCTATATAATCGAAGAGCGGTTTATGGGAGGAGTCAGGCTTGGGCATCCTGGGGGGTCATTAATTCGGCAGGGTCCAGACCTTTGTAGAGAAGATCACTTTTCACCATGATGCGCACAAGCTCCTTATAAGAAATTCGGGGTTCCCATCCCAACTTTTCACGAGCCTTACTGGCATCGCCAGTAAGCACATCCACTTCCGCCGGACGGAAAAATTTTGGGTCCACTTCGATCAAAACCCGTCCTGATTTTCGATCAATTCCCTTTTCCTCAAGACCTTCACCCTGCCATTCAATATCGAAACCACAACTGCCAAACGCGTCTATTACAAAATCGCGGATGCTTTTCTGAATCCCCGTTGCGAACACATAATCTTCCGCTTCCTCCTGCTGCAAAGCCAGCCACATTCCTTCGACATAGTCCTTGGCGTGACCCCAGTCGCGCTTTGAGTTGAGGTTTCCCAAACTCAGCTTTTCCTGCTCGCCTGCAAGGATATTTGCCAGTGACAAGGTGATCTTTCGGGTGACAAAATTTTCACCTCGCCGTGGCGATTCATGGTTGAACATGATTCCGTTGAGGGCATACAACCCGAAGGATTCCCGGTAATTGATAGTGATCCAGTGAGCATAAAGTTTTGCCACTGCATATGGACTGCGGGGATGAAAGGGCGTGGTCTCGTTTTGGGAGGCCTCCTTCACCTTACCGTATAGTTCGCTGGTCGAAGCCTGGTAAAACCGACAGGTATCCAGTAAATCCGTAGACTTGATAGAGTCCAGAATTCGGAGAGGGCCCATGGCATCCGCCTGCCCAGTATACTCAGGCGTATTAAAACTAATTCCCACATGGCTTTGTGCCGCAAGGTTGTACACTTCGTCAGGGTGGACTTCCGACAACAACCGACTCAGGCTTGGGGTATCGGTCATATCCCCATAATGCAAACGGATTTTCCCCAGCGGGTTTTGTGGGTTTAACAGGAGGTGTTCAATACGGCCTCGGTTAAAACTACTGGAACGCCGCACCAGACCGTGAACCTCATATCCTTTTTCCATGAGGAACTCAGCCAGATAAGACCCATCCTGTCCCGTAATCCCTGTAATCAAAGCTTTTTTCAAGAGCCCCTCTCTTTTTGCTACCCCATTTAATCAATGGACCGAACTCTGACTTTAAAACCTCAGAGCCTCTAAATTGTGAAACTTTGGAGAATCTGCCAGGAATATCAGGTCCACATCCTTTAGTTTATTGCGGCGAAGGTCCAGCTTTTTCAACTGGGGCAATATTGCGGAATCGGCCAAAGAATCCAAACTTTCCCGGGTGATGACATTACCCATGGCCTCCAGCTCTTCAAGCTGGCTTAAAGTATCAGACTGGACAATAGCCTGAAATTCGGTATCTCCCACAGAAACCCCGGAGGTTCTTAGTTTAGTCAGGTTTTTGAAATTCCCGGAATCCGCTAAAATACGAAAACCTTTTTCTCCCAGGTCGTTACTGTTCAAATTAAGCTCTTTGAGTTTATTAAGATGCGGGGACTGGGAAAGGGCCAGGATTCCCAGTGCAGTAACTCCGGTATTTTCCAGGTTCAAACTTTCCAATTGGGACAGGTTCGGGGATTCCGCCAGTAACACAAGACCTTTGTCTCCCACTGCATTACTCATCAAGTTCAGGGACTTCAGGTTTTTGAGGTATGGGGAATTGGCAAGCTCCTGAACCCCGTGATAATCAAAATGGTTGTTCCGCAGTGTAAGAGAAACAATCCCATCGAGTTTTTCATATTGTGCCAAAGAGACAAGGTCTTTATTGCCCAACCTCTGTTCATTGAGGTTGAGTTTATCATCGACTCTTTTCTTCTCAACCAAATTCCTGGAACGCATGGCCAATAAAGCGGTTTCCCCTGCCCGGCCTATATTGTTATCCTGCATATAAAGTTGAACAAGATTATTTAAATGCTTGGATCCCGCAATATCCAAGGCTCCCGGATCACCAATGTGATTGGAATCAAGAACCAGAGTTTCCAGCCGGTTTAAAGTTGGAGAATGCGCAAGAATGCGGGCACCTTGATTGGTGAGTTGATTCCAACCCAGGTTCAGGTGAACCAGTTTTTCAAAAGCTCCCGTCTGCGCCCAGTCTGCAATATTTTCATCTGCCAAAAGATTGCGACGAAGGTTGAGGATGCGAAGCTTGGAAACCACCGCACCATCTGGGAACCGGGTTAATTTCTGTTGCCCCACCTTATTCATCTCCAGGTCCACGAACCCGAGGTTCAGCAGGGACTGAGACTTTACAAGGCTCAAGGCTCCAAAATCGGAGACCTGATTATGGGCCAATTCTATCGATTCAAGGTTTGGAAGATTTTTAGAAACTGCCAGGCTTTTGGCTCCCTCATCCCCAATTTGGTTAGCATTGAGAATAAGATGTTTCAACCCGGCCAGCGAACCCGACCCGGCAAGAACACCCAAGCCTTCATCAGTGATCTCATTCCAGCTCAAATCCAGTTTTTGAACATGGGATAAGTCTTTATTGCGGCACAAAAAAACGATTCCCGCATCTCCCATTCGATCATAGGCGAGATCCAAAACCGGATCCTTGCGGGTCAGTTTTTTATTAAGGGTCTGGATAAAATTTAAATCTTTATTTTCAGGCCGCATGAATCAACCGCCAATATGGGGGTAGTCCGTTTTCACCGCGCCCATTTCCTGTAAACGTTTTGAATTATTCAATAGCTCCAGTCCCTGAAGATCAACTCGGTTATACGACAAGTTTAAGGTTTGGAGGTTTTGCAATCCGGAAAGTTTGGCCAAAGCCTGCATTCCTCTGAGACCAATTCGATTGGCATCAAGATGCAATTCCTTCAATTTTTTAAGGTGGCTGGAATTTGCCAGGGCCTCCGCTCCACGATCGCCAATGCGGTTAAACGAGAGGTCCAGGGTTTCAAGCCTGGAAAGGTTTTTAGAGTTTGCCAAAGCCACGGCCCCTTCATCGCCGATTTTATTGGTATATAAACTGAGGTAACGTAATTGGGTCAATTGCTCCGATTCGGCCAGAGCCCTTGCTCCTTCATCCCCAATCAGGTTTTCGTATATCCAGAGCTCTTTAAGCGGTTCGAAAAATTCCGACTGCGCCAGTTCCTCCACACCCAAATCTTTGATTTTATTGGTATGAATGTACAGGATTTCAATATCGGGAAGCGCCACGTTTTCAGCCAGATCCATAGCCGTCTGGTTATCGATACCTCTGTTGGAAAAGTCCAGAGTTTTCTTGTCCTTGCTCAAGCCGCGCTTGACCCATTTTCTGATATAAGAAATATCTTCTGCCATACTCACACCCCAACACTGAGAAAAAACTCCATTCTATAAAGGTGAGGGAAAAAGTAAAGAAATAAATGATTTATCCGGGAAATTTCGTGTTTTCGGGTTATATCGGGCTTGTGATCAAGGCCTGGTTCAGACTTTGCGAGACACTAAACCCTCATTTCCCGTCAAAAAAAGGGTCATGACTGGGCAGGGGGTTAGAAAGCATGCTAACCTCAATTGTTTGGTAGCAAAAGGTTTTTACGCAAAATATTCAAAACCGTTCCGAGTCGATCCATCGGTTCAACGCGTGGACTAAAAATATGCGAAAGCTTTCCATCACTCTTTGCATTCCTGTATTGACCTATCTAATTTGGCCTTATATAGCGTTAATTAAGTTATATGTGGGCCTGGAATCTGCCAACAAGAAAATAGTGATGGAGGAAATCCATTGGCCTCCCATCAAGAAAGGAATTGAGAAGAGCCTTAACCATTTTGTCAAAGAAATTTTAAACAAAAATCTAAAACAGCAAAATTTGCAGATAAGCTTTAGCGCCGTCTCACTAACCCGGAAAATCGCAGATGAAATAGCTACACCAGAGGGAATAATTTATCTTTACCACAATCCAAACAAGTATGCCGACCAAATCAGAAAAACATTTGAGAAAGCTACTGAACCAAAACAATTAAGCCCCGATATAAAAGAAAAACCACTAAAACTTGAAGGCCCCAATATCCCCAGCCTCTGGGAACAGATTGATTATATTTTCTTCACAGATTTTTCTCATTTCCAAGCAAGCTTTAATGTAAAAGGAAAACCTTTTACTATCATATGGGAACGGCAGGGGTTTGATTGGAAAGTAGTGCTCCTGAATTTCCCATTAACATGACCTGCAGTGCAAGACCACTGCATGGAAAACAATTCAAGTTACCTGGGCAAATAACTCTATCAGGTGACCCATGGTCCTCGAATTCTGATTCTGATATGGGTTGATATTACAGAAAAAATATTTTTGGGATCAAAGCTGATTTTAGTTCATAATATCAACGGATTGAAGAAAAGACCCTTGCCGGTAGCGTGAAGACCTCTTTTAAAACAGTTGGCAAATCTACAATGGCCGTAGAACCCTCATTTTATGCAAACGGAGAAATTCTTGCCTGAAACTAATTCATCCATAACGCACCCGGCAATTCCAGCCTTGGACAAACTGATTCAGTTTTCTTTGTTCACGTTCGTTGCCTTCTCCATGTTTTCCATCAGCGTCACCCAGATCGCATTTTCCATAGGCTCTATATCCTGGCTGTGGAAAGTTCACCTGACCCAAAGCTGGAAAGAAGTGCGGGGCACACGGGTTGGCATTGCAATCCTGTGCTTCTGCCTGGCCTGTTTTTTGGCGGTGGGGACATCGGTTGATTTTGAAAGCAGCTTTACACACCTGAAAAAACTGCTCCAATTTATCGTGTTCTTTTGGGCGGTCAATACGGTCACGGATGAAAAGCAAAGGGATTTATTAATTGGAACGATAATTGTTGCCGGAGTTCTTGCGGCATTGTATGGGCTCTCCCCTTATTGGGAGGCGGATTTCCTTGAAAATCACAGGATCCTTGGAACAAGAAGCAATCGCGCGACTTTTGCAGGGGTTTTAATGCTTACAAGTTTGGTGGCCTTGGGTTGGTGTCTATTTCATAAACCCAAAGAATATTGGGTGCTGGGGAGTTTAGGCATTATGGGCCTATGCCTGCTGGCGACATTGACGAGACAAGCCTGGCTTGGTTTTTTTGTAGGAACTGCATTTCTGTTGTTTTTCTGGAATAAAAAATATCTTTTGCTCCTGCCATTGTTGCTAACAGGTCTTTTATTTTTTGCTCCCGACTCTGTTAAAAACCGTATCCATAGCTTTGGAAATATAGAGGAAAATTCCTTCCAGTCAAGGGTGTCCCTTTGGAAAGGGGGATGGGAAATTTTCAAGGACTACCCCATTACAGGTTGTGGCTTTAAATGTGTGGATGCAATCCATACCCAATACCCGGATCCCTCAGGGTGGGTAGGGTTTTTCCGGGGAATGCACAGTAATATAATTCAACTACTGATCGACACAGGAATTGTAGGGCTGGGACTATGGGTTTCCATTTGGGTGGCATTTTTCATGGAAATCTTTAAACGTTGGAAGGCTTTAGCTGAGGAAGCGTCTTCAGATAGTGCCAAGGGCATACTGATGGGATCCTCGGCAGTGGTTGTTGGCTTTTTAGTTGGAGGTTTTTTCGAGACAAATTTCTACGACTCAGAGATAGTCATGTTGCTTTATTTCGTCATGGGACTCTCTCTGGCCAAAATAAAAAAAGCAGACAGGTTCACAGAGACGCCCTTCGACCTGGGGCGTTTTTTAAACACAAATCGTATTCTGTGGCTGGATAAAGCGATTCAGTTTTCTCTGTTTATGTTTGTCGCGTTCTCCATGTTTTCCATCAGCGTCACCCAGATTGCGTTTTCCATTGGGACGGTTGCCTGGTTACTCAAGGTCCACCTGACAAAATCCTGGAAAGAAATCCGTGGCACAGCTATAGGTCTGCCTATTTTATGTTTTTGCCTTGCCAGTGTTTTAGCGGTTATCACATCTGTAGACTTTGCCACCAGTCTCAAGCCTCTCAAAAAAATTCTTCAGTTTGCAGTGTTCTTCTGGGTTGCAAATACCGTGGAAGATGAAAGACAGAAGGACTTGCTTATAAAACTCCTGATCGCCGCAGGAGTCGTGGCCTCCCTGTTTGGTTTCTCTCAGGCATGGACCACTGCAGTGGGCCTGGAAACCAGGGTCTCCGGGACAATGAGTGTTTATATGACCTTTGCGGGATTACTGATGCTGGTCGGACTCTTTGCCCTCGGCAGAGTCCTTTTTAACAAAGCTAAAGAGGTTTGGGTGGTCGGTGCCGTGGGGCTTATTGCGTTTTGTTTATTGCTGACTTTAACCCGACAGGCCTGGTTGGGTTTTCTCGTTGGAATAGTAGTATTGACTATTTTCTGGAACAAAAAATACCTTCTAGCCATCCCTGCAATAATGGTAGGGCTTCTACTATTTTCTCCAGAAAGCGTCAAAGACCGTTTGTTCTCACTGATAGATTTAAAAGACTGGACCCTGCAGGCCAGACTCTATCTCTGGCAAGGAGGCTGGGAAATTTTTAAGGACTACCCCATTACAGGTTGTGGTTTTAAATGCGTAGATTTGGTTCATTCTCAATATCCAGATCCTTCAGGATATGTTGCACGATACCGAGGGTTGCACAGTAATATATTTCAATTGCTGGTCGACATGGGAATCCTGGGATTGGGGGCCTGGCTCTCAATCTGGGTAGCCTATCTCCTGACTATGTATAAAAAATGGTCGCAACAACTCGTCAATGATAATTCCAGAGCCTTGATCATGGGTTCCGTAGCGGCGGTGATGGGTTTTCTGGCAGGGGGATTGTTTGAGACAAATTTCTACGACTCAGAGGTTGTCATGTTGCTTTATTTCATTATGGGTATTTCCCTGGCCCAGACACATAAAAAAGTTTCGCAATAAAAACAATCTCTATACAAAAATCTGTAAACGCCACGGCATTCTCATGAAATTGCAAACCGCCGTTTTTTCTTTTTGCTTGGCCGTTGCATTGTTGCTCCTTATCGGTTGCAGTCCGACTGCCTCAACAGACCATTCTGTTTTCCGGATGTCCATAAAAAATGAGCCCCCTACCCTGGACTGGACTCTGGCTACCGACAGTGTTTCTTTCACCATTCTCACCAACCTCATGGAAGGACTCACCCAATACGATGCCGAATTAAACCCTCAGCCCGCCATCGCAAAAAAATGGAAATATTCTGAAGACGGCAAAACCATCACTTTTTTCCTGCGCAACGATGTTTATTGGACCGATGGGAAACCGGTCACAGCGGGAGACTTTGAGTATTCCTGGAAACGGTTACTGGCCCCTGAGACAGCCGCCCAATACGCGTACTTCCTCTTCGACATTGAAAATGCCAGCCAATATAATTCAGGAGAAATAACCGACCCCGACCAGGTTGGGGTAAAGGCATTGGCCCCGGATGTTCTACAGGTCCGATTAAAAAAACCCGTGGTCTATTTTCCCAGTATCACCACTTTCATGGTCACCTACCCCGCCCGGGAAGATATTATCCATCAACATGGTAACTCATGGACAGAGCCTGAAAATATTGTCACCAACGGTCCCTACACACTGAAAGAGTGGCAACACGAATACAAACTGGTACTGAAAGCCAACCCTCGCCACTACGAAGGCAAACCATCGGTAGATACTGTTCGAATGTTTGTGGTGCAGGAGCCCACCACTTCGTTAACGCTTTACGAAACCGGAGAGCTGGACTATATCGAACTGCCCTCTGTCGCTATTCCCCATTATAAATCCAGCCCCGAGTATAGGAACCAACCTCAGCTACGGGGAAGTTATTACGGTTTTAATGTACAAAAGCCTCCCTTTAAGGATGTACGGGTCCGGCAGGCATTTGCCCATGCGATTGACCGGTCCCGCATTCCCGGAATCATGAAGGGGGGAGAACTGCCCTCCTCATCATGGATTCCCAAAGGCATGTTCGGTTACGATGAAAACATTGGATCAAAATTTGATCCGGAAAAAGCCCGGTCCCTCTTAGCTAAAGCGGGCTACCCGGATGGGAAAGGGTTCCCAAAAGTTACCGCCGTCTTCAACACAAGGTACACCAACCAGCTCATCGGGGAATTCCTACAGGGACAATGGAAAAAGCACCTGAATGTACATATTGATTTAGAAAGTCAGGAATGGAAGGTTTTGCTTAGCCGGTTGGATCTGGACCCGCCACAGATTTTTAAGCTGGGATGGGGGGCCGACTTCCCGGACCCCGATAACTTCATGAACCTGTTCATTAAGACCAGTG
This sequence comes from Nitrospina sp., assembly GCA_018653085.1. Classification (GTDB taxonomy): domain Bacteria; phylum Nitrospinota; class Nitrospinia; order Nitrospinales; family VA-1; genus LS-NOB. The sequence goes on along the minus strand of JABIAY010000053.1, from coordinate 237,975 downwards.
GCAATAACCGGCTGAGATGGTCTCATCCGCGCTACGATGAATTGGTTGCCCTGGGGTCTACGCTGAAAAATCCGGAAGAACGAAAAGCGGTCTATGATGAAGCTCAAATCCTGCTCACCGAAAAGGAAGTCCCGATGATTCCCCTTTTTGTTGCCGCCCAGAACCTTTTGGTCAAGCCTCATGTTCAGGGATTAAAGGTCAACGCTATGGAACTTTTATATTTAAAACGCATTCATTTGCAAAAAACGAGTCCCGCTAATTAAAGGCATAAAAAAAGCCTGCCGATCACTGGGCGTGAGGCAAGCTATGATGTCTTTATTTTGTGGGCAAGCATTTACTCAGCCCAACGAGCTATTGCTAGTTGGCCCCACGCCTAGTGGCAGCAGGCTTTTATAAAAATCAATCCTATACAATCGCCAGAAACCCACAGGCCTGGTAACAGGCATTGCAGTTGATGCACAAGTCCATATCAATATGCGCCGCAACTTTACGGGTTCCCCCGGTGATCGCCCCAGTAGGACAGGGCTTGATGCATGCGCCACAGGCTACACAGTCTTCTTCCTTAACTACATAGCGGTAAAGCCCCGTACACCGTGCCGCGTCACAAATCTGGTCCACGATATGCCGTTCATATTCTTTACGGAAATATTTCAGTCCGGTAAGAACCGCCTTCGGTGCCGTTTCCCCCAACCCGCATAAAGAAGACTGGCTGATTTCCTCGCACAATGCCTGAAGCTTGTCCAAGTCTTCCATTTTGCCCCGGCCCTCGGCGATATCAGTTAATTTATTTTTTATGAGTGTCAGACCGATCCGGCAGGGAGTACATTTGCCGCAGGTTTCGCCTTCGTTAAATCCGATAGCAAAAAGCGCGAGATCAATCACACAAGCCGATTCATCATAGGCCGCAAAACTGGCCTGGCCCATCAGCACACCCGCATCCAAAAGGCTTTCGTAATCCGTTGCAGTGTCAGCTTTTTCCGGCGGAAGGAATCCCCCCGTCACACCGCCTACATGAACCACCTTGAGTGGTTTTTTCTTTTGAATACCACCGCAATAATCATCAATGGCTTCCTTGAAAGTTGTTTTCATGTCCAGCTCCATCAATCCGTTGTATTTGATGTTGCCGGAAATTGCCCATACCTTGCAGCCTTGGGCATTTTCGTTGCCCATTGCCGCATACCAGTCCGCGCCATTCTTGATGATCTTGGGAACGGTGGCCCAGGTTTCTGCGTTATTCAAAAGTGTCGGTTTGCCCCACAACCCGGCATCGCAGGAATGTGGCGGTTGTGCTTTCGGGAAAGGACGCTTGCCCTCAACCGATTGCATCAATGCCGTGGACTCTCCGCCGATAAACGCTTCCAGTCCCTCATGCACCCGAAAGTTAATACTGAATTCCGTGCCCATAATCTTGTCACCCAGGAAACCTCGTTCCCTGGCCTGTTCCAGAGCCTTATTCAGCCGCCTGACCGCAATCGTATAATCCGAACGCGTGTAGATGATCCCTTCCGTTGCGCCAATAGCATAAGCTCCGATCAGCAGACCTTCGATCACCTGATGCGGGTTGCCTTCCATGACACTGCGATCCATATAGGAAGCGGGGTTGCCCTCGTCTCCATTGACCATAATGTAACGGGTCCCTTTTTCGTCAGTCGGAGCCTTGGCCGCCTTCTCCCATTTGGTCGCGGTGACAAATCCGCCGCCGCCTTTGCCGCGCAGTCCGGATTTTTTGACCTCGGCGGTCACCGCATCCGGCTTCATGGAAGTCAAAACCTTTTTCAAGGATTCATAACCACCCACCCGGATGTACTCATCAATATTTTCCGGGTCGATAGCACCGCTGTGTTCCAACGCGACACGGGTCTGTTTTCCCAACGTCTCGTAATAGTCGTCTTTGGACGCGGCCTTTTTAAACACCTTGCCGCCCACAATATGGTCATTCAAAATGTTTTTGACCATCGCAGGCTTAACCTTCTCGTAGGTCACCCGCGCTTCACCGGGAATATAAACATCTACCAGCACATCACGACTGCAATAGCCCCGGCACCCGACCTGGCCCATTTCACATTTTCGCTCACCGAGCGTGGCATTGGCTTCCATTTCAGAAATCTGCTTCTGAAATTCGTCGTAAACTTCCTGACCGCCTTCAGCAACTCCACTCAGGCTCAAGCATACGGTGATTTTTATCTGGCCTTGTTTCTGAGCAACGGCCTGGCCCTGTTCTTCAACGGCTTCCATGAACAATCTCCTTGATACCCGTCGTTATTCGAAAATTTTATCGATAATGAATTTGATAGTCCCAGTATCCGGCGGGAAAAAATAACATCCACCAGACTCGACAATATGTCATATAACTCAGGAAAATTCCAGCCATTCTAGTAACCCGAACGCGGATTGTCAAACTTTCCCTAGAGCCTGATTTTAAAAGGTTTTTAACCTTAAACAAGACCCTTGATTTCAACTTCCCATGGCGAGGGGAACGCCGGGGCCAAATACCCCGTTCCAAGTCTGCAAGACTCTTATAATAAAAGAGTTACCCCTGTTTTTCTGTGCAATCATCGTGATCGGGCTCTTTGCGTAGAACCCATAATGGGTTCCTCCCTATTTCTGGTGATGGCCCATCGCCCCGACTCACCCACATATTTGTCTCACAAACCTTGCACCCGATTTGAAAATTTGAGGTTGATTGCGCCGGGGCATGAATATAGACTGCCCATCGATATCAACCTCTTCCAGTAAAAAGGCGAGCCTTTTTTTATAAAGACATTATGATAAAAATAAAACAGAAATCCGATAATCTGCTTGACCATAAAACAGAATGCCTGATTCTCCCCTGCACGGAAGAAAAAAAACCTGGCCAAACACTCAAAGCTGTCGATGCCGTCCTCAACGGCGCAATAACTGCGGCATTTGAAAACAAACGCTTCACAGGGAAACCCAACCAAACCCTTTTGCTCAACAGCGCCGGCTGTCTGAAAGCCGACAACCTGCTTCTGGTTGGAGTGGGCAAAGCCAAAGAGGTAACAGCAGAAAAAATCTGCCAGGCTTCGGGAGCCGCGGCAAAAGTGGCGGAAAGATCCAATTTTAAATCCGTTTCGATTTTTCTAAACGATAGCTGTTTCGACCAAATAGCCAAAGGCAAAGGGAAACTCTATGGCGAACTCTCAGGAGCCGTTGCCGAAGGCGCAGGTCTCGCGCTTTATCATTTTGACAACTATAAATCTACCGATGAAAAAGACGATCCGCCAAGCAGGGTCGGGCAACTGACCCTCATCCCTGCATCAAAAGTGCGGCAGGCAACTGTGGAGAAATCCATCGCCCGCGCAGAAAAAATTGTCAACGCCGTGCATTCGGCAAGAGACTTGGTATCGCATCCCGGCAACACCGCAACACCCACCTTCCTGGCCGAGCATGCAAAAAAAATGGCGCGTAAAAACAAAATCACCTGCAAGGTGCTGGGTAAAAAGGAAATGGAAAAACTCGGCATGGGTGCCCTGCTCGGTGTATCCCGTGGTAGTCACGAACCGCCGGCCCTGATCGTGCTGGAATATTATGGTGCCGCTAAAAAGAAAGCCCCTACAGTAATCGTTGGCAAGGGTATCACCTTTGACACCGGCGGCATTTCGCTTAAACCCGGTGCCAAGATGGATGAGATGAAGATGGATATGTCCGGCGCCGCCACCACATTGGCCGCACTGCAGGCCATCTCCAGCCTGAAACTGCCCATCAACGTCATCGGCATTGTGGCGGCGGCAGAAAATATGCCCGGCGGGTCTGCCATCAAACCCGGCGACATTTTAAAAAGCCTGTCCGGAAAAACAATAGAGGTGCTCAACACCGATGCCGAAGGCAGACTGGTTCTCGCCGATGCGCTGACCTATGCCCAACGCTATAAACCAAAAGAAGTGATCGATCTTGCCACCTTGACAGGAGCTGTGCTCATGGCGCTGGGACATCAGGGTGCCGCTGTGGTCGGCAATAACGAAAATATGATCGCCCGCCTGAAAAAATCCGGGGACGCAACCGGAGAACGAGTGTGGGAACTGCCGCTGTGGGAAGAATTTGAAAAAGCCGTTAAAAGTGATATCGCCGATCTTAAAAACATCGCCTCCCCCGGAGTCGGAGCAGGTACCATCACCGCCGCCGCGTTCCTCAAACCTTTCGCGGGCGACCAGCCCTGGACCCATATCGACATTGCCGGCACCGCATGGGGATATGACAAACCCTACACAACAAAAGGCGCATCCGGCTACGGGGTACGACTACTCATCCATTATCTGGAACACCCAAAATAAGCATGACAAATGTCATCATCATTTTCATACACCTGCTGGCGGCAGGGGTGGCGCTGGGCAGTCTCATCTATTGCCTGCTGGTCTACCTGCCGGTGGTTGAGAAAAATATAAGTGAACGCGATGAAAACTCCCCGTCCTATAAAATCCTCGACCTTTTAGCACCTGCAACGTTCGCCAGCATCCTCATCCTCATTGGATCGGGAGTTTATTTTTTGTTGGAAAACTATTCGGCGCAGGTCGGACTCAAACCCGGTTACTACAATCTGTTCGGTATCAAAATGTTGTTCGTGGCATTGGCGTTTTTCCCAAGCATGTATGTGACCTTCTCGTTAAGAATCCAGATCGCAGACCTCGACCTGAATCCGGGCAACAAAAAGCTAGTAGCCAAAACCCTTAAAAAAATGATCGGCTTGAGCCGAATGACCTTGTGGATGTTGGTCATCACCCTGTTCCTCGGCATCTGGCTGGCAAGGTACTGAAACACCAGCGTGACGCTGGCCCCGGTGCAACACTTCAAGATCCCCCCTGACAAGGGGGGCCAGGGGGGTTTGATTTAGTCAAACTTTTTAAGTACTATGCAGATGAAAACTCTTCTGGAGACCTGAGCATGAACGAAACGACCGAACAAACCCCACCGGAATCGAAATCTATCATCAATGAAGATGAACAGATGCCCGTCCCGCCACAGAGCCAACTTCCGTTCCCGGAGCAGGAAATTAATCTCAACGAAATTTTTCCGGAAGAAGAAAACGATCTCAACGACCTGTTTCCGGATGAAGAAACCCGCACCCTGCTAAAAAAAGTCCAGCGCAACAAAAAAGACCTGCACACCATGACCGACCGCTTCACCGATGAGGATTGGGGTGGCAATGAACTGGCAGACGCTGAAGGCGGGAGCAACCCCACCAGCGAGGACAGCCCCGCAGCCACTGAAGAACCCTCTGGCGAGGGTGGCGACTAACCCCTCTTTCTAGAAGAGGGAGAAAAACCAACCCCCATCAAGCCGCGATAACTGTTCGCTAACTTGACAAGCTATTGCAAATTGGGTCGCGCGTTATGCTCATCATTTGCCTTCGTGCCCCGAAGGGGTATCACGCTGGCGCCTAGTGGGCCGCCAGAAGAAAGATGACCCCACCAGCGTAAGAAAACCAAGATCCATGAACAGTACGTGTTTGGGATCGAACCCCTCCATATAGAGAACCCGGCTCAGCCAACTAGCTATAAAAGAACCCTCATAAACCGGATCCTGTCTTAAAGTTTCTTCCAGAATTGTTAAGGGGCAGGGTATACCCAGAACCATCAGCAGAGACACCCCCGCTAACGCAGAAAAGTGAATGATACGGAACAGGCGGGAATTATAAAAAAGTCCGATCGGGAACCCGAGAATGAAAAACAAAACCACGAGAAAATGGATTATAAGGATCAGCTCTTCCATAAACCCCAAATTATACAATAACTGGGGTAAGGCGAATGTCTTTAAACATCCCCTCCACTGCTGAGCTACCCTCTCTTCCACTACCTTCATCCCCCGAACAGGCAAACAATTGATCCATTGCCCATAGATATTTAAAGACAGAGGGACTATTTTAACGATAGGAAGGAGAGGATCATGTTTTTAGAGAAATTTAGAGGAACATTTGAAGGAGGTATCGACACCAGCGACAATACTTATCTGACCCCAATTGTTTGGGTAGGAATTGCGGTCACTTTATTTGTGGTTGTGCTGTTGATGACATTTTGGATGTTTTGACCTGTTGGATTGGATGATCATTTTCACGGTTAAAATAGGCGCGGGGGGAGTTTTTTGTATTTGTCATTGCTGTGCCGCAATGACGACCAAGGCAACCCCCTAGCCCCCTTGTCAGGGGGAAGATATTAAAGTATTACCCCTGCGGGGCACGAAAGTTGAGGAAGAGTATCACGTGCGCTTGATGACGTAGCTTGTTTGACGGGCAATTACCCCTTCGGGGCACGAAGTTTAAGGAAGAATATCACGTGCACGCTGGCCCCACGCCCAGCCCACTCCCGTGGGAGGGAGTATAGCAATGACTTGTTAAGCCGAGATAGTTTCTTGTTAGCCAAACGGGTTATTGCTAGTTGCCCCCGGCGGCTAGCCGGTTAGGCGTTTTTTAGTTGTAGTTTTCGTCTGGAGAAGACGACCTTCATGTTTTGCTTGAAAAGCGGGTTTTGTTTCAGCATGAAGTTAAAACTGGGTTTGAGCAGAACAAAACAGGACGTGTCTGTCTTTGCTGTGACGGTAGCGTTTCGCTTGGAATCCGAGACCAGGGCACTTTCACCAAAAAAGTCTCCAGGGTTTAGGATTGCAACCTGTCTTTCCCCGAAAAAAAATTTCTTCACGGATACTTCGACTTCGCCCTCATGAACTATAAAAAATAAATTCGCCTGTTCACCCTGACTCACAATCGTAGTCCCGGCCCTGAAATGGAAACTCCTCATTTGTGAAACAACGTGCTTCAGCTCCTTATGGGAAAGGACCGAAAAGGCCCGGACTTTCTGCATTTGCTCTACAAACCAATCTAAATCTTCTTCAAGCAACATCTTCATATTTACTTTCATACCTTCACCTGCGTAACGATTTTAAACTTCCAAACCTGGGGCGGGTCATCCGCTTGAAGTGCCCTCTTCGAAAAGTTTGCGGGCCTCCATAGAACTGTTAAATAGCAATTTGCATACCAACGGAGGACACCCTGCAAGGGAGGAACATTTAAACTATTGAAAACAAATCGTATATTTTTAGACCTGAGAAAAAAGAAGGGAATAAGGTTGGGCGAGGATGGGGTTTGATTTACAAAAATGTGCACAAACTGTATGAAATTTCCCCAGTTGTCACCCTTACCCCCCCCCAATGGGGTGATTGACTGCTTGGGCTATTCGGTACATATTCGTGTGAACGTAATGTGCGTTCGGGACAGACCCTACCTTTGAGAAGTGGAGAGTTTTAGTTATGAAAAAAGGGTGTATCATTTTCGGGTTTTTGGTTCTGTTATCCGGGTGCTCCGGGCTACAGGTTGCTCAAAATGGTCCCGAAGCAAATCAACTGTATGGCCCCAACTGTGCCGGATCCGGGAATATAGAGGGAACACAACCTTACGCAGATTGTGTCTGGCAAACCTGGAAACTGGCCAAAGAATTAGAATACACCAGACAACAAGTAAAAAAAATGCTTCTCCTGGACAGGAAAAGAGATCAGCGCGATAAGGCTGGCAAAATCTAGCCCTCCTTAAATCCCCGGCATTGATCCCCACGCCTGGTGGCCCCTTAGTACCCCTTCGAGGCATGAAGGCAAGTGAAGAGAGATATCCCGTAGGGGAGGAAGAGAGCAATAGCTTTTTCAGCCGAGACAACTCTTTGCTCGCCAAACAGAGCTATTGCACATTGCAAAAAGATGCAAAAAAATACCGGAATTTTATTTTTAAAAATCATTAATTTCTATTCGGTAAAAATATAAACCCAAACAGCTATCAGAATAACAATGCTGGCAAACAGGAATTTAAATAATCGATCGAAAAAAACAAACCTTCTCTCGACATCTCTTCTTTCCTGAGTTCTCCGGTTCGTTTTCCTTCTATCTACCGTTCTTTTATCTTCGACCATACCTCCTCCAGACAAATGACCTGTTAAGCCGAGCCCACTCCCGTGGGAGGGAGTATAGCAATGACTTGTTAAGCCGAGATAACTCTCTGCTCGCCAAATAAAGCGATGGCACACTGGCACTCCGCCGAGCCCACTCCCGTGGGAGGGAACTGGCAAGATCTCTTTCAGCCGAGATAACTCTTTGCTCGCCAGAGAGGGCAATTGCACATTGGCCCTCCGCCTAGGAGGGCTAGTGGGTATTCAGGTTCTGACCGCCCCTGAGTTTATTGAGCACTGCGGTCATATGGTCGTAGCCCATCTGGTTTTCCAGGGCGGAAAAAACATCGCGGGTGCGGGTATACCAGACGATGGCCTCGGGAATATTTTCTTCTGTTTTCCAGTAAAAACGCCCCATATTCTCGAACAAAAGTGCCTGATTCTGATGAGGGGGAATATCTTTAATCAGTTCCACCCCTTTTTTATACCAGGCTCCCGCCGAAACGTTATCACCCCGTTCCATAAACAAATCGCCAGCATGGTTCATGGCCCGGGCTTCACCTAGCGGATTATTGATTTTGTGGTGGTATTTCATGGCCAGGATGTATTGCGCCTTGGCGGCCTCAAGGTTTCTACGAAATTTATACAGGTCGCCGATGGACTCGTAAACCTTCGCGGCCTTTTTCAACTGGTTTTCTTTTTCGAAAGCCGTGATGGCCTTGCCATAATTCTCAATGGCCCGATCAAACTCGTGATAGAAAAAATCTTCCGATGCCTGTTGCAGGTAGCGACCGGCTTCGTCTTTGGCATCAATAGGAGTGGTGATGGACTCTTCTTTTATCTTTTTGCCATGCGGCAGGAGCCAGACCGAAAAACCCATTCCCAGGGTTACGATAACGATGACTAAATATTTCAGTGCCGGGGAAAAACCCATTAAATGATTAACCTGATGGTTGAAAACGTGTGGTCTTTATCAGATTAACATGAAAGGAATGGGAAATGACAACAAGGCCCCTGGCGGGGGCGGGGGAGGATGGGTTATTCGCTCAGAGTCTCTGCGATAGGTTGTTGCAGAACCTCCTGAATTTTATCGTCGAATATTTCGGCGTTGAACGGCTTGACCAGATAATGCCGGATGCCCTGCTTCCGCGCATCAGCAATTTTAGTTTCATCATCTTCCATAGTGATCATGACGAAAGGCGTGTCTTTTAGTAACGGCTCCATCTGGAGATTGCAGAATAACTCCAGCCCATTCAATTTGGGCATGTAACGGTCGGCAATGATCAGATCCATCTTGGCTTGTCGCAATATTTCAAGGGCTTCCTCACCATCACTGGCCTCGAAAATATTTTTGATCCCTAAACGAGTCAAATGATGCCTGATGATTCCCCTGGCAAACAGGTCATCATCCACAATTAAAGTACTACATCTGGAAAGCATAGTGCGTCCTCCCCGCAAAAGTGGTACGCGCATATTTAGTTGAAAAGATTGAAGGAATTCTACCATAAACACTTGGAAATGCAAAGAAAATATAGTGAACACGATATTTAAGCTAAATAATCGGCGGTTTGTCAGCATTTTTCAGGCAGCTTTAAGAATAGTCTTTTTTCCTCTTATATCGACCCATTTTGACTATTGGAGATTGCGCCGGATAAGTATAAAATACACCCGCTTTTTATCTGCGTTATTTGAAGGGCTTTTTTATTCCCGGTTGGGGTCTTCGAAACCCAAAACAATCGACCTGCTTTCCTGAAAGATGCCCTGCCCTAAAACAAACTTCATCAGAATAGGATTCTCTTCTTGTTGAATTTATTAGCCAACACCTATCGGAAATGGGTAATCGAAAAACCCCTTGCCAGCCTGGTGGCGGTTTTCCTGATTGTCGGTTATTTCTCCTATCATATCCCCAGCTTCAAGCTCGATGCCTCTGCTGAATCTTTGGTGCTGGAAAATGATGACTCCCTGCAATATTACCGGAAGATCAGCAAAGCTTATGGCTCCGATGATTTCCTGATCATCACTTACGCTCCTTTCAAGGATTTAATGTCTGATGGGGTGCTGGCAGATTTAAAATCAATGAGCGATGAACTTGCCCGCCTGGATCGGGTGCACTCTATAGACAGCATCCTCAATGTTCCTCTGCTGAACAGTCCGCGCGTTGAAATATCCAAACTGGATACCGACATCCGCACTCTGGAAACTGCTGGCGTAGACCGGGAAATGGCCCGCAGGGAGTTTCTGGAAAGCCCCATTTACAAAAACCTGTTATTGAGTCCGGATGGGAAAATCACAATTATCCGCATCAATTTCAAGCGTGACGAAAAATATTTTTCTCTGCTGTATCAGCGCAATGACATGCGTGACAAGAAAAACGGACCCGGACTCAGCAAAGAGGAAGAGGTCTTGTTTGTCAAAGCCCGCCAGGAATTTCGCGATTATCACGCCCAGGCACTGGACTATGATGACCAGATGATAAAAACCGTTCGAGATATCATTGACCGGCACCGCGATCATGCAGAAATGTTTCTCGGTGGGGTTCCCATGATCACTTCAGACATGATCGGTTTCATTGAACACGACCTGGAAACATTCGGGTTGGGAGTGCTGGCTTTCCTGATTCTGGTACTCAGCCTGTTCTTTAAAAAATTCCGCTGGGTAGCCCTGCCCGTAGGTTGTTGCATCATCACCGTGCTGGTGATGGTGGGCTTTTTAGGATTGATGGATTGGAGGGTGACGGTGATCTCATCCAATTTCGTTTCGATTCTGCTTATCATCACCATGTCCCTGACCATCCATTTGATTGTGCGTTACCGGGATATCAACGACAGCAATCCGGGCCAAAGCCAGAAAGAACTGGTATGGCAGACGGCTCGGCTCATGGCCCAGCCCTGTTTTTATACCGCCATCACCACGATTGTCGCATTCATCTCCCTCATTATCAGCGGCATTCGCCCGGTGATCGATTTCGGCTGGATCATGACTATAGGAATCGCCCTGGCCTTCGTACTGAACTTCATCTTTTTTCCGGCGGCTCTGGTTTTATTAAAACCCGAGCCTCCCGGTTTCGCCAAAGACGGCACCCGTCGGGTCACCCTCGCCATTGCCGGGTTCACCAACCGGAACCGCAATGCCATCTTGATCGGCTCGCTCATCCTGGCAGTAGTGAGTGCTATCGGGATTTCCAAACTGGAGGTGGAAAACCGTTTCATCGACCATTTTAAAAGTAACACCGAAATCTACCGGGGAATGGAAGTGATCGACCGACAGTTGGGAGGCACTACGCCTCTTGATATTGTCATGAGCCCGGATCAGAAATATTTTGATTACCTGGAAACTTCCAAAGAGGAAGAAGATTTTGATGATCCCTTCGCTGAGGAATCAGAAGAAGTGGAAGCGAATTATTGGTTCAACTCCAATATGCTCGACCGGGTAGAAAAAATTCATGACTACCTGGAAAGCCTGCCGGAGGTGGGCAAAGTCCAATCAATATCCACCTTGGTTAAGGTCTTCACCCAACTGGACAGGGGCAGAAAACCGGACGATTACGATCTGGCACTCATCCGCAAACTCATGCCCAATAATGTTAAAGATTCCCTGGTCAACCCCTACCTGTCGCAAGACGCCAACCAGATTCATATCAACATGAGATTGATCGAGTCCGACCCCACGCTAAGACGCTCCGAACTCATAGAAAAAATCCGCAACCATCTCGTTGAAGAATTAAAGTTCGATCCGGAAACCATCCACTTCACAGGGATGGTGGTGCTTTATAACAATATGCTACAGAGCCTGTACCGATCGCAGATTCTCACTATCGGCACGGTTTTTATTGCCATCATGTTCATGTTCATGATTTTGTTCAGGAGTGTGGCCCTGGCGTTGATTGGCATCATCCCCAACCTGCTAGCGGCAGGAACGGTATTGAGCCTCATGGGGTGGATTGGGATTCCGCTGGATATGATGACCATCACCATCGCCGCCATCACGGTGGGAATCGCGGTAGACGATACCATCCATTACATCCACCGTTTTGAAACAGAGTTTAATGTAGACCGAAATTATCTGGCGGCTATGGAGCGGTGCCACGGGAGCATCGGCAAAGCCATGTACTACACATCGGTCACCATCACCCTCGGGTTTTCGATTCTGGCACTTTCGGAGTTCATGCCCACCATTTATTTCGGCCTGTTAACCGGCGCGGCAATGGTGGTGGCCCTGATCGGTGCTCTCACCCTTCTCCCACTTTTGATCGTTGTCTTCCGTCCCTTGGGCCAGGCCGCGCCTGGTGAGAATTAGCCACAAATTGGCAATCCACAAAAGAAAGATAACGAGCAAAAGCTTGATTGCGCCGAGTTAACCTATCGCTTGCCAGAAGAGTTATTGCTAATTCGCCCCACGCGGAGTGGGCGGAGAACCTCCGCTAGTAAATTGCAATGTCTTTATGAGGCCGGCAAACGTTTTCTCGGCTCTAATCGCTATTGCTAGTTGCCTTCACGGCCAGTGGGCGGGAGACGAAACGGAAGGGGAGCACTTGCCCGCCCTTTGAGGTGAGTTCTTCCATGACGGATTGTTTTTTGGCTGGTGGCACAATGAAGGCCACGCACCCGCCGCCACCTGCACCGCAGACCTTGCCAGCCAATGCACCCTTTTTCTGGGCGGCACGCATCAACCGATCCATCTGGGGAGTACTGATATTGGGAGCCAACTGTTTTCGGGCTTTCCATTCCCGGGCAAAAATCGGGGCTATACTTTTAAGATGTCCCCGGCTCAATGCCCGCTCCATTTCCACGGCACAATCCCGAATGGATTTCAGGTGACGGATCACTGTCTTGTTGCCATCCACAGCCTTTTTCGTCACATCCCAGTTATTGATCCCCGAGTTTCTCGGTTTGCCGGTATAACACAGGACAAAATGCCGGGTCAGCTCGGCAGGGCTGATATCAAACTTTTCAGTTTCGGTGCCTCGCACTCCGGGCAAAACTTTTCTCACCCCTCCATACATCGCCGGATAATAATCCTGACATCCTGCGGGAACCTTAATAACCTGAGTCTCAATATTTTTGGCGATTTCAATCATCTCAGCCTTGCGGTAACCCCGGCCGGTAAAACGGTTGAGTGCCCCGTGCAAGGCAATATTCAAAGCCGAGGAACCACCAATGCCCGACCCTTGCGGAGCCTGGCAGTCTGTAGATATTTCCAGTCCCGATTTTGGCGCATAGAACTTCAAGGTGCGCACAATGAGTTCCAAAGGATGATTGTCTGGAACCGCGCTCAGCGAGGGAAAGTTGTCGCTCAAACCTAAATCGCCTGAGGTTAAGAATATCCGCTTGTCTTTTCGGGGAAGGATTTCTACCGTGGCATAAAGGTCGATAGCCGCATTGAGGGTGGGGGGGCTATCAAAAAACAGATGTAAAGGCCAGATGTCCAGCGTCCCCCCGGCTAAATCAATCCGGGTGGGGGCAGAACTTTTAATGCGGGACACCTGATTCAAGTCTCTCAGAGGTTTTCCGCATCCGCCTCTTTGCTGGCTTCAAGATCATGAATCTTCTTATTCAGCTTACCGACCAGGGCCGCATAAGATTCGGTACTGATTATTTTGGTGAACTGGGACTTATAATTACGGATCAGGCTGACCCCTTCTATCACAAAGTCATAAACCAGCCATTGACCATTATCCTTAATCATTTTGTAATCAACATCGATCGTACCATCCTTGCGGACAATCTCGGTTTTGACCAGGGCATATTTCCCCTTAACCTGTTCACTGACATAGTTGATGGTCTCATCCCGATAGTTCTCAATTTTACTGGCGTAGGAGTTTTCAAGCAGTTTTTTAAAAAGCATAGTGAACTCTTCGCGCTCTTTATCGCTCCGGACCTTATAGTTCTTGGCCAGAGAGCGCATCACCATCTGCTTATAGTTGAAACGCAGGCCGATCACCTGGCGTAGTTTTTCCCTTCTTAAAGTCGGGTTGTCCTTAAGGCCTTTGTCGGAAACAATTTCCAGAACCTGATCGATGGTCCCCTTTAGATCCTCAGTGATTTGCGATTGCGCAAACACCTGTCCAGAAGCCCAAAACAACGAAACCGCAAACAATACATAAACCCAGATATTTTTCCTGTTCATCGAAAGATCCTCACGGTTAGTTCCAAATCAGCCATTTTCAGCAACTTTAACAAATATGGTTTTCCTAATCAAGCACCCCACCAATTCTCCTTCTCGCCAGAGGCAATCCGGCCTTATCCAGTATAAGAAAAATGCCGATAAATTACAAAAGGGGCCAAATTCCCCAGCCAGTAACTTAGTTAAATTTAAACAAATTTCATAAAATATTGACAAAATCACTGTTATTTCATATAGTTGACTAACCCTTATTGCGCAGGAAGACCAAATTAATCAATAATTTATAAGAGGTATTGAGTCGTGGGCCATTCCCGTGTCTTTCCATTCCTGGCATTGTGCATCGCATATTCTGGCATCTTGCTTGCCGGGTGTGGCACCGTTGACTTGGAAATTCGTCAGGGACACACAAGTTCAAACATGCAACCCCACTCCGTGGCCATCCTACCCTTTACCCTTGAGGCACCGGATCCCGAAAAAGTTTCTCCCCACGAGCTGTTCCGAGACTGTTTTTACAATTATTTCAGTTATCTCGGCTATGTCGATCTGCCTCTGAAGACCGTTGACCAAAAATTGAGCCAGGCGGGTCTTACGGACTCCAGTAAAATTTTGGAATTGAGTCGCGAGGAGCTTCGGAAAATCCTGGGCGTTGACGCGGTGATTCGTGGTCGTGTTCTGTCGGCCAGTAACTTCACTGGCGGTATTCACGCGGAAACTTCCATCAAAGCAAAAATTGACATGCTTGACCTGAGAACGGGAGACACTCTGTGGGAAACCGAACACAAAGAAATGGCTTATTCAGGAATCCTTTCGCCAACAATTGTCGATATCATCCAGGATCAAATGGATAACGCAAACGTACACCAAGCCTATTTCAAAGTAGCAGAGACATTTTCGGTCAACATGATGAAAGAAATCCCGGACCCTGCGGATAGCTGGAAAGAGAACATTCGCTTGCCTGAGATCACCGACATCGAAACCAACTTAAAACCGAACCTGAAATTGAAACCCCGTGATCGGATTTATGTGAGCCTGAAAGGCGACCCGGGGCTGACCGGATATTTCGATATTGGTAGTTGGAAATCAAACATACCCTTAAAAGAAATCGTGCCCGGACTCTACACCGGAAGCTACACCATAAAGACTTCCGATAAAGTGACCAGCTCTTTGATAATCGGTAGCCTGAAAAATAAAAATGGCCTCACCGGGAAAAAGTTCTATAAAACCAGCATGGCCCAATTTGGGCCTTCATCCACCCACTGACCCTATGATCTCTTTGACTGGCAAAAATATTTCAGCTCTTGCGCAGTACCGGTGGATCTTCCTTTTGGCAATCCTGGTTTCCGGTTGCGCTTCAGACTTGCAGACGAAAGTGGCCGGTAACCTGAACAGCCTGTCCAAAAATCAGACTGTGGCCATCCTGCCCATTGAAATGAGCCATCCGGGACAAAAGGAAATGGCGGATATGTTCCGGCAAGGCCTGTATGCCAACCTCAGACAATCCCAATTCAATTTGCTGGAAAAATATATTGTGGACGGCCTGCTAAAGCAGAACAACCTGACCAACCCCGCAAATTTTCTCACTATCAACCCCATGCAGTTTGGTGAAATCCTGGGTGCGGATGCCGTTTTATTCAGTCGAATTAATAAAGTGGAGCGCACTTACTTCATTGTACATTCTTCCATAGAGCTTAGCGTCTCCGTGCAAATGGTGGACACCCGGACCGGAGAAATCCTCTGGCGAGCCGAACAAACGGAGCATGATTTTTCCGGCATCGGGAAAATTCCAACTGGAATTTTCACCGCCCTGTTCGCTCCCATTCAGTTTGTGACCAATAAATTCAATCTGCGCAAGATGACTGCAAAAATGATCAACAAGCTGACCGCCCTGGTAAAGAAACCGGAAAGTGCGGAAGTAAACTCCAAATTTGAAAATCCGGTGATCGCGAAAAAAGCCACGCTCGATTTACAAAAAATTGAAGAACTCCAGCAACTCAAGGCCGAATGGGCCCAGGCACTGACCCTGGATGAGGAAGTTTTGCCAGATGAAACCCATCAGGAGGCCGAGAAGAAAACTCTGCCTCTGAAAAATGATCCTGCTCCCCTCGCACCCGAAACGATGGGAAAAACTCAAAACAAGGTACAACCGCTGGTGCGCAAAGTCCTGGCCGTGGAAACGGAAATGGCACCCGTCCCAGAGCCTAAAGCGCAAAAAGCCGAGACCCTCATATCCCTGAACGCGTTGAAGGCAACTCTGGTCTCTCCAACCCCTGTCGAAAACTCTGGGAAGCAACCGCGCAAAATAGTTAAAGCAGACAAAAATATTAAAAATAACCCGGCGCGCTCAGCGACTTTTTATACCGTGCAGGTGGGAGCCTATAAAACCAAAGCCTACGCTCAAAGCCTTTTGAGCAAACTGGCAAAAAAAGGCTATAACGCTTTCGTGAGCCGGAACAACAAAAAGATTTACCGTGTGCAAGTGGCTAAATTTAAAAACAAAGAAGACGCAGTTAAACTCGCCCAACTCATCCAGAAAAAAGAAAAACTGAAAAATTTTATCACCACCGTCCAACCCGGCTAATTACCACATCCTCTTAATACCTCAAGAATTTTTTCAGGTTCAGCCCTTTGGGTATAATCCGACTGCACAAAAGCAAACTGAATGACTCCTTCCCGGCCCACCACATAAGTCGCGGGAATGGGTAGCTCCACTTTTTCCGCCCCGTTTATGGCGACCAGATCCCAATTAAAATTTTCTTTAAACAGAGGTATCAGCTCTTTAGCTGGCTCAAAAACCAGACCAAATTTTTTGGCGACCCGGTTATCCGGATCGCTTAAAACCGGAAACTCCAATTCATATTTTTCCCGGGTAGTGAGTGAGTGGTTTGGAAGTTCCGGAGAAATTGCTAATAGGGTCGCATTACTGGCTTTTATTTCCGGCAGAACTTTTTGCAGGGCCCGCAACTCCAGATGGCAATAGGGACACCAGCCACCCCGATAAAAACTGATGACCAAAGGTCCATTTTTTAGAAACTGGTCGGAAGACCTGGCCTCCCCCAGCGCATCGGTCAATTCGAAGGAGGGGATGGTATCCCCATTTTTTAAAGCCCCGGCCTCAAGGTTTCGCTCAGCCAACTCTTCAGAGGTCCTCATGATAGTACTCAGAACCTCCTCTGGAATCTTAGGAATTATTTCTTTTTGAAAATCTCGAATTTTCTGCTTCAAAGTCATACTTTTTTCTCCTTGGTTCTGAACAAATTAAGCAACCGCCTCCGGCAACATTTCCACAAACTGCTTGGCGATACCTATCGGACTGCTCTGGAAATCTTTTTGAAACTGTATTGCAAAGACATCGATAAAAACATCCTCCTGCCCTTCTTCGATAGCCTGCAAAGTCCCGTTCGCAGTTTCTTCAGGCGAACTTTTATCCATGGGAACATCTTTTGCCATATCGGTGTCTATGGGACCCGGATACACCCCCAATACATGCGTCCCCTGTTGATCCAACTCTGCCCGGACCCCCTGGGTTAACGAGTAAAGAGCCGCTTTCGATGCGGAATAAGATCCCAGAATTGGGAAATTAGCCAGACTGGCAACCGAAAGAACATTGACAATCGTGCCACCTCCATTTTTTTCCAGAACGGGAGCAAACGCGCGGATCATGGAAAGCGTTCCAAAATAATTCACGTCCATTTCCTGACGCACAGGGCCCAGGTTTTTGGCGGCAATCAAACCGGTATAATTGGCAATTCCCGCATTATTAATGAGCAAATCGATACCCCCCGCTTTTCCCACCGCAGAAGCGATCTGCTCTTCATTGGTAATATCCAGAGGTATAAGCTCCAAAACATCTTTATATTTCTCTAAACTCTCCGGAGCAGATTTTTTAAAAGCCTCCACATCGCGCATGGCGGCATAGACTTTTTTAGCCCCCCGCTTAATCAGGGCCTCCACATAAGCCTTGCCAATTCCCCGATTCGCACCTGTCACCAATGCTGTTGAATTTTTAATTTTCATTTTCTTACCTCTTCAAGTTTTATGATTTTAATTTTGTTAGTTAAATAACTTAATTAAGTCGAAATTTTTAGAGTTTTCTGACCCATGATTTCAGCCGCTCAATTTCACATTCAATAATCCTGGCATCTTTCATAGCATTGGCCACCACCCCGGTCCCATGAATCGCGGTCGTCAACCGAAGACCCAATTCCTCAGCGTCTTTTTTGCCCAGCTCGCGAAACTGGTCGGTGATCCATTTCAACTGCATTTTGATCAAGCCATCCGCCTGCTTGGCAACCGGCATCCTCTCCTTATCCAATTCCTGACAGAGACTGCCGACAGGGCACCCATATTTGGCTAACTTGTGCTTCATCGCTTCCATATCAGTTAGCATTTGCACCAAGCGTGCTTTTGGGTTCGGGAGTTTCTCCAATTCTTCATACCAGGATTTAAGGGACTCCCTCCGATGATCCAGAACCGCAGAAATTAAATCCGCTTTGGTCTTGAAGTAATAATGAACATTCCCTAATGGAACTCCTGAGTCCTCAGCAATATCCGCGATGGAAGTCTGGTTGAACCCCACCTGATGGAACAGTTTTCCTGCGGACTGCACCAACTTTTCTCGTTTATCACTCACTCTTGGCATAATCCCCTAAAATTTAGTTAACCAACTAACTTAATAATAAAACCCCTTGTGGGCCGTGTCAACCTACTTTTTCGAATATCCATCTAACAGGTCGAAGAATTTAAGGATTTCGTCCTCGCTATTATAAAAATGCGGGGAGAGGCGGACAAGACCATCGCGGACGGTGAGCTTAACCTTGTTCTCCAGCATCCATTTATCAAGACGACTGATATCCTGATTCATGATGAAAGCAATATTGCCGGAGCGTTCTCCCTCTCGGGTGGAGCTGTATACTTTCAGTCCGCGCCGGTTGAGTTGTTCGAGAATCGTGTCACCAAGAGTCATCACCCGCCGCTCGATATTTTCAATGCCTGTTTCCATCAGTAAATCCAGCGCAGAACCAAACGCGTGGATGCTCATCGTATTGGGCGAACCTTCTTCGAAACGTCGCGCCCCCGGCCTGAAAGCAAATTCGTAGTCCATAAAATTTTCGGCGTTGACCATATTCCCCCATCCCACCGTTACCGGATACACCTTTTCCAGGACATCCTTGGAAATATAGAATCCGCCAAGTCCTTCGACACTGAGCATCCACTTATGCCCATCGGCTGAGAGAAAATCGATATGGTCGCGTTTCACATCCATCGGCAGGAGGCCCAGGCTTTGAATGGCATCGACGCAAAACAGGATGCCCTTTTCCTTGCAGAACGTACCGATGCGATTGAGGTCGAAGCGAAAGCCGCTATTGCATTCCACAGAACTGACAGAAATGAGTCGCGTCCGTGCGTCCACCTGTTTGACCAGGTCGTCAAACAACACCCGCCCTTCGATGGCGTGAACCATGCGGGTTTCCACTCCCAGACGTTTTAAGTTCCACCACGGGTAAACATTGGCAGGAAATTCGATGTCAGGGATAACCACATTGTCGCCAGACTTCCAATCCAGTCCGTTAGCAACAATGGAAAGTCCTTCAGAAGTATTTTTGACGAAAGCCACCTCATCCGTTCCGGCGTTGATGAGACGGGCGAAACTTTTCCGGGACCGCTCGATCCCAGCCATCCAGGTTTCGTAATGGGCCGTACCAAAACGGGTGGCCTCATCAACAAATCCCGTCACGACCTTGCGCACCCGCTCGGGCAAAGGAGCCACCCGGGCATGATCGAAAAAGGTCAACTCCCGGGTCACCGGAAACTCTTGTCTTATTTTTTCAAGATTCAAAGTCAAATCCCCCCGACCCCCTTCGTAGAAGGGGGAGCTTCAATGGACCCCTCTTTTTCAAAGAGGGGCTGGGGTGATTTACAACCCCTCAGTTAGCATCACGCTGGCTACTGCGTGCACGCAAAATGGAACGGAACCCATATTTATGACGGATGCGGTCGATGCCCTGGTACAGGTTGTCCCAACATTGCCCGCCTTTATGATCAAACAAATCTTCCTGCCTGTCAGAGGTTGCTGTCAGCGAAGTGAACGTGATACCGATGAGACGCACCCGCGTCCGATGTGTGAACAACTTGCGGAACAATCCCGCGCCGGTTTTCAATAGTGTATGATCTTCCGCCGTTGGCATCTCCAGTGTTTTCGATCGGGTCACCGTCTTAAAATCAGAGTACCGCAGTTTCAACGTTACCGTACGAGCAAACAATTTATTTTCTCTTAGCTGACCCGCCACTTTTTCGGTCAGGTAACTGAGTGTGGACTCGAGAAATAACGGGTCTGCCGAGTCCGTCTCCAATGTCGTCTCGCGGCTGATGGAACGCGGGTCTACGGTTTCGCCGATGACCGGACTCTCGCTGATTCCCCGGGCCTTGCGATAAAGCGATGCGCCCCATTTGCCACAAGCCAGCGATTCAAGCGGCAGGCGGGCAAGGTCGCCTACAGACTTGATACCCATGCGCCTTAGTTCGGCCTCGCCCTTCGGCCCGATTCCCGGAATACGTCGAATAGGAAGCGGCGCCAGAAATCTTTGCTCCATTCCCGGAGCGATCCACAGCATTCCGTTAGGTTTGCAATAAGCCGAGGCGATCTTTGCCAGCAGTTTGTTGGAAGCGATACCAACAGAAGCGTTCAGTCCCAGTTCCTCACGAATCTCGTTACGGATTTTTTCCCCTGCCTTCAGAACCGGACCGTGCAGTCGTTCGCATCCGGTCAAATCGACAAACGCCTCATCGAGTGACATCGGTTCCACCAAAGGAGAATAGCGTTTTAAAATTTCAAACACTCTCACCGAGTATTCGCTGTACCGCCTTTGCGAACCACTAAGAAAAATAGCGTGCGGACAAAGCCGTTTCGCTTGCGCTATCGGCATGGCGGAATGAACGCCATACCGCCTTACTGCGTAAGACGCAGCGGCAACCACCCCCCTAACGGGGGAGGCAGAGGGCAATAATTTTTTCTGGCGAGCAAGCGTGCTCTCGGCTTGAGGAGCTATTGCCTCGCGCTCACCGGGCATGGCCCGGCCGCCAACTATTACCGGCTTGCCTTTCAGGGAGGGGTCGAGCACCTCTTCCACCGACACGAAAAACGCATCCATATCCACATGTAAAATTTTGCGAGAGTTCATCGGTGATTCAATTTTTAATTATTTACCAAACTTGCGCAGTACACCAACGACCACGCCCTGGATAGCGAAGTCGCCTTCGCGGACAATGATCGGTTTCATATCCGGATGGGCGGGTTGCAAGCGCACCCGGCCCTTCTCCCGATAAAACCGTTTCAAGGTGGCCCGGTCATTATCGATCAGTGCCACCACCGTTTCTCCGTTCTCAGCCACATCCCGCCGTTCCACAATCACGTAATCGCCGTCCTGAATATGGTCCTCAATCATCGAATTGCCTTTGACCTGAAGCACAAAGATGTCCTTGTCTCCGGCATCGGGTAACAGAGCCATCACTTCACGGTGATCCAGCACCTCGATCGGTTTGCCTGCCGCGATATAACCCAGCACCGAATATCCCGGTTCTTCCACCACTTCAATCGCCCGGCTCAAATTATGTTGCTTGCGGATCAATCCCTTCTGCTCCAAATGGACCAGGTGCTTGTGCACCGTTGCCGGGGAACTGAGCTGGAACTGTTTGCCAATTTCCGCAATACTCGGCGCATAACCTCTGGAACGGATATGCTCCTTGAGATAGTCGTAAATCTCCCGCTGACGTTTGGTGAGATGCATGACGTAATCTCCCCTTTGAGTTTAGTGGTACTCCATATACTAGGCGAAAAAAACACGAAAATCAACCACTAGGCGTGGGGCCCGCGTGCCGTCGCTTTATTTGGCGAACAAAGAGTTTTCTCGGCGCAATCAAGCCCTTGCCCAGTTGCCTCCCCTGCTAAGGGGCTAGCCGCAGGGGCAACTGGCAATGACTTTACCTAGCTGACAAAGTGTTATCTCGGCTTGACGAACCCTTGCCTCATCCCCCCAATCCCCGTGGTATTTCCCCCTGATGTTAGAGGGTGGTATATTTAAACTGTATGGTAGAGAAACTGAAAATCCTGTTTTTGTGTACTGGCAACTCGTGCAGAAGTCAGATGGCAGAAGGCTGGGCCCGGCATTTGAAGAGCGACTCCATCCAGCCATTTTCAGCCGGACTCGAAGCGCATGGACTCAACACCAACGCAGTGCAGGTGATGCAGGAAGCCGGGGTCGACATCACCAGTCAGAAGTCGCAGACAGTGGAAGAAGTAGAAACCGTTCCTTTCGATTTCGTGATCACCGTATGCGGGCACGCCGATGAGAATTGCCCGGTTTTCACCTGCGCCACCCGAGTCGTGCATTTTGGATTTGACGATCCACCAAAGCTGGCCCAAAATGCTAAAACAGAAGAGGAAGCTCTGGATCATTATCGCCGGGTACGCGATGAGATTCGTACCTTCGTTGAAACCCTGCCGGAAATCTTATGGTAACTATGCAAAAAAAACAAATCCCCCCAACCCCCTTCGTGGAAGGGGGAGCTTCAATGGACCCCTCTTTTACAAAGAGGGGCTGGGGTGATTTAGAACTACAATACGCACGCTAAACAAACCTGAGAATCTATTATGAAATGGTTCACTTTGAAAATTATCTTTCTTTTTACCCTCGCAATATTTGTGGACTATTCCATTGGGGAAGGCGCGCCGCGTTCGACAGCGGACTGGAGCGTCCAAAAAGTCATGGCCCCGTTTCCCCAGAGCACCACCACGCGCATTGCCATCATCGGCGATACCGGAACCGGCGAGAGGGCTTACGCACCGGGATTCTCCGCCGTGCAAAAAGCCATGCGCGATACCGTGCCAGACGCGTTACTGCATCTTGGCGATTTCGTTTACCAACCTGAACCGTTTCCCAACTCCTGTCCGGACCGATACATAGAAGAAATCAAAAAAACTCTGGTCGCGCCTTATCCCCTGCGCCTTTTTGTCGCAGGCGATAATGATCTTCCTCCCAAAAAGAACAAACCAAAAGCTTCGGGTTGCTGGGATAAAATTGATCCGCTCGATTCCGGTTTCGATCTTTCAGACAAAAATATTCCACAGCCTCGGAACTTTGAAGGCACCCGGGTAGTGGGCAACGCATTGATAGGGATCATCCATAACTATCCCTGGCAGGACCCGACCCCGTGGCTACAGCCGCGTATTCAAGAAGCCCGGAAAAAAGGACTCTGGGTCATTCTCGCCGTCCACGAACCGGCACTCACCACCGCCTGGTATCGAGACAAACGCGACACAGTTCTCAAACAATTGAACGCTCTGAATCCCGA
Source organism: Nitrospina sp. (assembly GCA_018653085.1). Classification (GTDB taxonomy): domain Bacteria; phylum Nitrospinota; class Nitrospinia; order Nitrospinales; family VA-1; genus LS-NOB. The sequence goes on along the minus strand of JABIAY010000053.1, from coordinate 214,621 downwards.
CCTGGTACTCGCAGGCAACCAGCACTCCTACGAACGGTTTCATCCCATAGGCTCAATCGAAGACGGCACGTTGAAGACCGTCAAATCAGAGTCCGGAAAATATCAAAGCGGGGACGGGGCGATCCACATTGTTTCAGGCGGAGGCGGGGCCACGTTCAAACCTTTTGCCGACATGCAGGAGAACGAAGAGCATACCGCGCCAAAAGATGTGTTTGACGCATTGGCCAAAAGAGCGTTGATGAATCACTTCATTACTCTGGATATTTCGCCGGACATTTTAAAAGGAACCGTGTGGCGGGTATGCGTGCGGGATGAACCGCATGACAAATGGAATCCCAGGTGGAAATCGAGACAAGAATTCTGGAACACCATCACTCTGGAATGCGATGGCAAACCGGAAGGCGTGACGGTTTATGAGGAATTTGAAATTCAAGACAAGACCCGCAAACCCTATTCACTGACCCCCCCACTCGGCGCGGAGCCCATGTGACCGGCGAGCCGCCAGTGGCAATAAAAAAACTTCCGTTATATTCTTCCAAGGACTTTACCCTTTCAGGGCATGAAGGCAAGTGAAGAGAGATATCACACGTGCCCCGAAGGGGTAATAAGGGGAACTGAGGGGGTTGGCTTTTGCCCCCTCTTTTTCAAAGAGGGTTGGGGTGATTGACCTCAAGAAGATTTTTACCTGTCATACTGATTACGGCATTTCCATCATCTCGGAGACACGTATGGTTCCCGCATTTTGCAGAAACGGATCGGACTTTGCAATTTCAACAGCGGCTTCCATGCTTTCCGCTTTAACCACGGCAAATCCTTTCATCGCATTGGGATCACTTTCGTCCTGAACATCGCTTGCAGTGACAATTTTAGTTTCCATGAAAGGTGTTCCCGGATTGACTACCTTGTCACCAAGACCTTCTACCCAGGCTTTCCATTTATTCATTTGGGCCATACCCTCTTCTTTTGAACTCGGCTGGTTTCCTCCGTAATAGGCGATCATAAAATCTGCCACAATTTTTCTCCTTAGTTATTAGCTATTAATATTTTACTACAGCTGGGGCCCAGTAAGGGTCCGACCATCTTATCCCCCCACCAAATTCTTTGGCGATTGTGAATGAGCTGTTTTCCCCGCTATCGGGAAAATATTTTTTTAGCTAAGCAGTTGAAGTCATAGCTAAAAAGTCCAGCCAAACCCCACCCACCGTGTACCCACGATGTAAGGCTCTGAGAAAAATCCCGATCGTTTCAGGAATATTATTCCAATAAATATCTCTAATGAAAGACCGTAAGGTCGGGGAAGACTCGCCTCACCTCCTGGAATTTACCTGTGAAGGTGAATGACACCAAACGGGGCGGGTTTTCCTTCACCCCCCTACCCTCAAAATAGCCACACGAAAAGGCCCACAAATTTGGAGTGACGGTTTATGAGGAGTTCAGCTTATCGCAGCAATAAAAAAACCGAGATTCTTCACTTCGTTCAGAATGACAAGTGGTGGGAGTAGGACGGGGACACGGAAAAGCATACTGGATTGCCGCACCGTTTTCAACGGTTCGCAATGACGGCTTACTGTATCCAACGTCACGTTGGCGCCGGTTAGGAGCCGTTTTTCAGGATGGCGTCGATTTCGTCGCAGGTTTTTTTCACTTCTTCTGCGGATGCATTGAGGGCGGCTTGTTCTTCATCGGTCATGTTCAGTTCGATGACTTTCTCGATTCCGTGGATGCCCATCATGACGGGAACACCGAAGAAAATTCCACTCCAGCCATACTCACCTTCCAGGTAAGCAGTACAGGGGAGGATGCGGCGTTTGTCCTGCAAAATCGCTTCGATCATTTTCACGACTGAAGCACCCGGCGCATAGAAGGCGCTACCGGTTTTAAGCAACGCGACGATTTCGGCTCCGCCTTTTCGTGTGCGCTCCACCACCCGTTCGATCTGCTCCGGGGTCATCAACTCTGTGATCGAGATGCCCGACACCGAAGTGTAACGGGGTAGCGGAACCATGGAGTCGCCATGCCCGCCAAGAACCATCGCGTCCACATCTACCAGTGAACACCCAAGCTCCAGCGAAACAAAAGTGCGCAAACGCGCCGAGTCGAGCACCCCTGCCATGCCGATGATTTTGTTCTTGGGCAGGTTGCCGGTTTTCTTGGCCATGTAAACCATGGCATCAAGCGGATTCGACACCACGATGATGATCGGGTCACGGGAATGCTCCATGACCTGCTCTGTCACCGATTGCACAATTTTAGCGTTGGTAGCGAGAAGGTCTTCGCGGCTCATGCCCGGTTTTCGGGGCAGGCCCGCGGTGATCACCACGATATCGGAGTTGGCGGTATCTTTATAATCGTTGGTTCCCGTCACCCGGCTATCGAAAACCTGCAGACAACTCGACTCCTGCAAGTCCAGTGCTTTTCCCTGTGGAACCCCCTCGACAATATCAATGATCACTACATCGCCGAGGTTTTTATAAGCTGTCAACTGAGCGACGGTGGACCCAACCTGGCCTGCGCCAACTACCGTGATCTTTTTTCTCGAGCTTGACATAGAAGTTCCTCTATAAGTTAGCTACCTGTTATTAGCCCTGGGCCTCGCCCGGTGGACGTGAAAACCTTCCGCTATTAATTCAAGCTGTCCAGTATTGCGTTGAAGGTCGCGCTCGGACGCATCGCCGCCGCAACCTTTGCAGGGTCTGGCTTGAAATAACCACCGATGTCTTTAGCCTGCCCTTTCGAAGCGTTCAGCTCATCAATAATGGTATCGAGCTTCGCCTCAAGTTGTTGCGCCACAGGAGCAAACTTCGCTTTAAGGTCCGCGTCACCATCCTGCTTCGCCAGTTCCTGCGCCCAGTAGAGTGTTTCGTAAACATGGGTACCGGCATTGTCCAACTGCCCGACTTCGCGTCCCGGTGACTTTTTATTATCCATCAACGTGCCGGAAGCCTTATCCAACGTTTCAGCCAGAACGGAAGCTTTTTTATTGCTCTTTGATCGACCTAAATGTGCCAGGGATTCAGACAGTGCCAGAAATTCGCCCAGAGACTCCCATCGCAAATGCCCTTCTTTGACAAACTGTTGCACATGTTTCGGCGCAGACCCTCCGGCCCCGGTCTCAAAAAGACCGCCGCCTTTAATAAGCGGAACGATGGAAAGCATTTTCGCGCTGGTACCCAGTTCCAGAATCGGGAACAGGTCGGTCAGGTAATCCCTGAGGACGTTACCCGTTGCGGAGATCGTATCCTGTCCGGCTTTGGCACGTTTGAGGGAATGGTTCATCGCGTCTACGGGAGCCATGGTCTGAATGTCCAGTCCACTGGTGTCGTGATCCTTCAGGTAGAGCTCAACTTTTGCGATGATCTGGGAATCGTGCGCCCTGTTCTTATCCAACCAGAAAACAACAGGGGTTTTAGATAGCCGGGCTCTATTGACAGCCAGCTTAACCCAGTCTTTGATCGCTATATCTTTGACTTGGCAGGCACGGAAGATATCGCCTTCTTCTACATCGAACTCGTGCATAACGTTTCCGGCTCCATCGAGCAGCCGGATGGTCCCGTTTCCGGGAGCTTCAAAGGTCTTGTCGTGGGAACCGTATTCTTCTGCTTTTTTGGCCATGAGCCCAACATTGGGAACGGTACCCATTGTAGTGGGATCGAACTCGCCGTTCTCTCGACAAAAATCAATGGCCGACTGATAGATACCGGCGTAACTGCTGTCCGGGACCATTGCTAAAGTATCGTAGGCTTTGCCATCCGCGCCCCACATTTGCCCGGAGGTACGAATTGCCGCCGCCAGGGAAGCATCAATAATGATGTCGCTCGGAACATGAAAGTTCGTGATGCCCTTGTCCGAGTCCACCATCGCCAGCTCCGGTCCATTCTCGATGCAGGCTTTAATATCGGCTTCGATTTCTTTCTGTTTGTCGGCAGGCAGACTTTTTATCTTGGAATAAACATCGCCCAGACCGTTATTGGCGTTGACTCCCAGCTCTTTAAAAGTACCCGCGTGCTTTTCAAACACATCGGCAAAAACAACCGTAACGCCATGACCAAAGATGATCGGATCAGAAACTTTCATCATAGTGGCCTTCATATGCAGAGATAACAGCACACCTTTGCTCTTGGCTTCTGCTATGGACTCCTTAATGAATTGGCGCAAAGCCTTGCAACTCATTTTTGTCGCATCGACCACATCGCCCGCTTCAAGAGCAACTTTATCTTTCAACACGGTGGTGTTGCCATCCGCCCCGACAAACACAATCTTGCCGTTTCCAACCTTATCGCCCTCAATGGTTGCGGATTTTTCATTTGAGCAAAAATCCCCACTCTTCATTGTCGCAATATCCGATTTAGATTCTTTGGACCATTTACCCATTTTATGCGGATTGCTCTTGGCGTAATTTTTGACTGAAACAGCGGCTCGGCGGTCCGAGTTCCCTTGTCTCAAGACAGGGTTGACCGCGCTTCCCTTAACCTTGTCAAATTTGGCTTTAATTGCTTTTTCCTCATCGTTTTTCGGGTCCTGAGGGTAATCTGGGAGGTCATAACCCTGAGACTGCAATTCCGCAACTGCGGCCTCTATTTGAGGGTTGGAAGCACTGATATTTGGGAGCTTGATGACATTGGCATCCGGGTCGAGCACCAGTTCACCCAGCAAAGCCAGGTCGTCCGATTGCTGTTGTTCCGGCTTCAACCTCTCGGGAAACTGAGAGATAATCCGGCCCGCGAGAGAAATATCCATCGTGCCTACGTTAACTCCTGCCACCTGGGTGAATGCTTGTACGATGGGAAGAAAGGATCCGCTCGCAAGTTGAGGTGCTTCATCCACTTTTGTGTAAATAATATCTGGCTGTTCTGACATCGTTTTTACCCCATTAATGAAAAATTACTTTAAAAAAATAAATATTACCTTACCCATTTAACATTCCCGCCACCCAGTGAATTTATCCAAATTATGAATGTTCAAATAATCAAATCGCGAGTGGTAGAAATAACAGGAAAGCGCAACACCTAATGTCTATTAGAAGAACGGCTAAGCTAAATTATTACCCCCCTCTTGTCAAGCAATTTTGGTCGGACAATTCCCCACAAAAACATCGAAAAAACAAACAGAGAGAGATGCCGGCAAAACCGCTCGGGAAGTGTTCCTATATATAATAGGAACGAACAATGCTTGAAATATGCGATAATTGTTTTATTCTCTTTAAATGAGTTCTTTTTCCTTTTAGTTTTCCCCCATGGACATTTCTGAAAGCATATATCGACTGACAATTGATTTCAGTCAGGTGAAGAATATTCCGCCGGACCCCCGGGAACGATTGCCCTATTTCCAGGCCTTTAAAAAGTTATTGAGCACGGAGAAGGAAAAGATCAAGGGCTGGCATCGCTCAGGAACCGGCGGACGCGAAATCATCCAGGCCCATACCAGCCTGATCGATGAGGTCATCCGGCATGTTCTTCTTTCCATGACACAGCTTGATGCCTATGCCGAAGCCAATGTTCTGGAAGATTTTTCTCTCATTGCGGTGGGGGGCTATGGCCGGGGGGAACTCAATCCGCTTTCAGATATCGACCTGCTGTTTCTTCTTCCCGAAAAACCCCGGCCCCTCACTGAGAGCTTTATCAAGGACGCGCTGTCGGTTATTTGGGGATTCGGCATGGAAATCGGCCACAGCTCCCGCACGATCAAAGACTGCGTAAAACTGGCCAAAGAGGATTTGACCATCAAAACCTCGATGATCGAAACCCGGTTTCTCATTGGCAACCGAAGCACTTACGAAAAGTTCTACAGCTCCATTCATAAAAATGTTTTGCAAAAAGGTGTGAAACAGTTCTTGAATTCCAAGTTGAAAGAAAAATACACCCGACACGGTCAGGAGGATGGGGTGGTTTGTCACCCGGAACCGGATATTAAAAACGGGCCGGGAGGGTTGAGGGACTACCACAATGCCCTTTGGGCTACCGCCGTGCGCTATGGATGCCACTCGCTTCGCGAAATCAATGAAACCCATGTCTTGTCCCAGCCGGAAATCGAGTCGCTCTACCATTCGGTTGATTTTGCACTTCGAGTCCGCAACGAACTGCATTATCTGACCGGAAAAAAAACCGATGTCCTGACTTTCGACCTGCAGAAAGAACTGGCGGCCAACCTGGGTTACCGGTCTTCCACCGACGGCCAACCCATTGAAGAGTTCATGCGCGACTACTATCTGCACGCCACAAATATCCATAATTTTTCACAAAACCTTTTCGAGCATTGCCGGCAACCCAAGAGGTCTCTCAAAAAAGTAATTTCCTCATTGATCAAAAAATCTGTGGGGCATGGATTCCATATTTCAGACTCCGCCCTGATTTACGACGGTGACGTGAAAGAGGATTTTAAAAAAGATAAATCCCTTTTATTGACAGCGTTGGAACTTTGCAGAAAACATCAGGTCATGCCGGACTACAAACTCCGCCGGCAAATGCGATTGAACAAAAACCTCGTTAACGCGCAATTCATGAAGGGCAAGGAGGTCAGGGACTTCCTGTTTTCCATTCTGGAAGATAGCGCCGCAGAAAAAATCCTGCGGCTGATGCACGAAACTAATATTCTTGAACAAGTCCTGCCGGAATTCGGGCTTGCGCATTGCAAGGTGAACCATGACTTCTATCATCATTACACCGCCGATGAACATTCCCTGCGCGTCATCCGATTTTTGGATGAACTGGCCAGTACCAGTATGACCAATCCCACTGACCTGTCCGCCTTGTATCGTGATTACCCGGAGAAAGAAGTTCTGAAATTATCGGCCCTTCTGCAATCGGCGCGAAAAATGCCCAATGACGAATTGGACGACCAAAATTTTTCGCAAGCCCTTACGGAAAGACTGAGCTTGCAAAAAACGGATGCCCAAACCCTGCAATTTTTTCTCGACAATCCTTACACCCTGATCGACACAGCCTTGCATCAGGATATTCACCAGCCTGGGGTAATCCAGCAGTTCGGAACCACCGTTGAAAACCCGGAAAGGCTGAAAGGACTCTACCTCCTCAGTTATGCCGAGTTGCGGGCGGTAGCTCCGGGAACCCTGACCGCCTGGAAAAAGATATTGCTTTCAGAGTTATATGAAAGAACCCTGAAGTATCTGGAGAATCCGGACTCCCTGGAACAACAGCCCAAGGCTACCCGGGTCGGAGTTTTCAAAGCCCTGCAGAGGGAACTGCCTGTAAACGATATTGAAGAACATCTTCGCCAGATGCCCGAAGACTATCTGATGACAGCTTCTTCTGAAGAGGTGGCACTTCATATCCGCCTCATCCGGTCTTTTAAAGATAAGCTGTTTATTCTGCACCACCAGTTCCATGAAGAGGGGAACTTCCACAACCTGACCCTTTGTTGCCCCATCGGCAGTGAAGCTTTCCAAAAACTGGTGGGTACCGTCACCGCCAAAAGTCTGAATATTCTTGGTGCGCATATCTATCTCAAACAAGATGGAATCGTGATTGTCTCCATGCAGGTCGAAGCAGACACTCACGCAGGTGCCGAGGACCTCGAAGTCTGGAAAGATATTAAAAACATTTTAGGTCGACTATTTTCAAAAGAAACCAGCTTGCAAGACCTGTTGAAATCTCGCACCCGGTACGCAGGCAGGCAGAAAAAAATAGCAGTGATCCCAAGAGTGCATGTCGAAAAAACGGCAGACAATCCATTCACCGTAATCCGGGTGGAAGCCCGGGACCATATCGGCATGCTCTACAAAGTTTCCACCGTATTTGTGGATTTTGGTATCCGAATTCACCGGGCCAAGATTTCCACCCAGGGGGATCGGGCAATTGATGTCTTTTATGTGTCCCTGAGAAATCCGCAGGTCAATTTCAATAAGATGATCAGCCGATTCAAACAACATATGGTCCAAACCTTGTTGATCGAAAAACTGGAAGACATCCGCTAACCACTGGGCGTGGGGCCCGCACTGCATTGCCCATAAGGCAGGCTGAGCACTCAAGCGCACGTGATATTCCTCCTAAGCTCTCGTGCCCCGGAGGGGTAATACTCTAATATCTTCCCCCTGATAAGGGGGACTGAGGGGGTTTTAATGGACCCCTCTTTACCAAAGAGGGGCTGGGGTGATTTACATTACAAGCAAACAAAAAAAACAAAGCCTGGTTTTTCTATTATTAGCCCTCATCAGCTGGGCCTCCCACGCATCAGCCAATCCTGCCGATTTGGAAACAGGAAGAGATATTTTCTACAAACATTGCAAAGCCTGTCATGGGGATAAAGGCGATGGAAAAACCTTCGCGTCCAACGTACTGAATCCACCCCCGAAAAATTTCACCGCAAAGAAATCAAAAAAGGAACTGACAGAAGAACGGATGATCCAATCCGTCACCAAAGGGAGGAAGGGCACCGCCATGATGCCTTGGGAGTCGCGGCTAACCACAGAGGAAATTCGTGCAGTGGTGCATTACATCCGCAAAAAACTGATGGAAGTGGAACAATAAAAGATTTTCCTTTTCACTTCTTCATCTCTTTTCCCAGTTTGTTTTCGATGGAGGCGATTTTGGATTCCAGCCTGCCCGACTTGCCTTCCCGGTAATCGATCTTGATGCCGCAGGTGATGCGTTTGCAATCCGCCCTCATCGTCTCGTAGCATTGTTTGACCACCCCCATCACTTCATCAAACTCGCCTTCCAGCACCGTTCCCATCGGATTAAGCCGATAGGGCACGCCGCTTGCGTCAATAATTTTCAGGGAGCGGCTGACCTGTGCGCTGACGCTTCCCCCCTTATCCATGGGGCTCATACTGAACTCAAGCAATATCATTTGGAATAACCTCACAATCAAAAATGTTATAAAAACATGGAAGTCCCCTAAAATTCAGGCTTCTTTGCAAATTTCTCCTTGCATTTTAGGGCCGAGTTATGGAATTATCAACCATCCCATCAAGCGATTGCGGGAAATCCTAGTAAAGGCGGTACCTGTTTTTTGTCCCAGTTAGATGATCTGCGCCAGCAGATTGACAAGATTGACGACCAGCTGTTGAAGCTGATCGGTCGCCGTGGCCAGTTGGCCCAGAAAATCGGCGATGAGAAATCCCGTCAAGGGAAAGGGAGTCATTATCACGTTCCTCATCGTGAGCGGGCTATCCTTGAGCGGCTGAAAGACCAGAACAAAGGTCCTTTTCCCGACCCTTCTATTGAATCCATTTTTCGCGAATTGTTCTCCGCCACACTGGCTTTAGAAAAGCCGTTGAAGATTGCTTTTCTCGGGCCGGAAACCACATTCAGCCATCAAGCGGCAGTGCGGCATTTTGGTCATTCCTGCACGTTTAATCCTTGCGGAAATATTGAAACCGTTTTTTCGGAAGTCGAACTCGGCAATTCCGATTATGGAGTCGTGCCGGTAGAAAATTCCATTGAAGGGGTTATCAACCTGACTCTGGACTGTTTTGTCGATTCACCGCTCCATATTTGCAATGAAACCCGATTGCCCATTGGACTTTTTCTTTTGTCCAACATTGCCGACCGGAAAAAAATCCAGAAAATTTATTCGCATCCTCAGCCTTTGGCTCAGTGCAGAAACTGGCTGAACCACAATCTGCCAGGGGTGGAGCAGGTTCCCGCTTCCAGCACTGCCGAGGCGGCGCAATTGGCTAAGAAAAATAAAAATACCGCCGCCATCGCCGGAGAACTGGCCGCCGAGGTTTATGGATTAAAAATTATCGCGAAAAATATTCAGGACCGGGCCGAAAACCATACCCGGTTTCTGATCATTTCAAAAGATAAAGCTAAAAGAGCCAAAAAGAATAAAACATCCATCATGTTTTCCATCGCGGATGAATCCGGGTCTTTGCTCAAAACCCTGCAACTATTCGCCAGAAACAAAATCAGCTTGTCGAAAATACAATCGCGTCCCCTGCGCAACCGACCCTGGGAGTACCTGTTCTATGTCGATTTTATGGGTCACGTGGAAGATAAGACCGTTGAGCGCGTTTTAAAAACATTAGGTAAACAAGCTCTGTTTTTACGTGTGCTGGGCTCTTACCCTGAAAAGGTGAAGGCATGAAACTTTTTGGGAAAATGACCATTATTGGTATTGGTCTGCTTGGAGCCTCTTTGGCCAAGGCCTGCAAAGAGCGTGGCCTGGTGGGAGAGATTACAGGGTATGGCAGAAACCGTGAGAACCTGGAAAAAGCCCAGGCTTTGAAGATCATCGATCATTGCCCGGCTAGTTTGGCAGAAGCGGTGAAAGATGCCGACCTGATCGTGTTGTGTACGCCGGTCACCACCATCGTTCCACTGATTCAAAGTATGGTTGCAGAAATCCGATCCGGCACCCTGATCACTGATGTTGGCTCGGTAAAAGAGCCCGTTGTCAAGGAAGCTGAGAAAGTCGTTCCGGAAGGTATGTTTTTCGTTGGGTCGCATCCGATCGCCGGAGGGGAAAACTCCGGACTGGAAGCCTCCACCGCAAATTTATATGAAGGCGCAAAATGTATCGTTACCCCGACCGAAAAAACCGATAAAAAGGCTTTGGAAAAAATCAATGCGCTCTGGCAGGCAGTGGGAATGCAAATCATCAACTTGTCTACAGAAGAACACGATTTCGTTTTTGGCGCAGTGAGCCATTTGCCCCACATCATCGTTTACGCCCTGATGAACACGCTGGGTGCTTTGAAAACCCAGGACAACCGTGCCGTCACCGCCTTTTCAGGTGCCGGACTGAAGGACATCACAAGGATCGCCTCCAGCGACCCGGTAATGTGGCGGGATATCTGCCTTTCCAACCGCAACCATTCGCTGGACCTGATCGACCGGTTCCAGAATAAACTGGATGAAATCCGTAGCACCATCGAAAAGGGAGACGGGCAGGCATTGAAAGAAGAATTTATGGCCGCGAACAAATACCGGCTGAACGTAATTTAAAGGAATGATTATCGCGATAGACGGACCAGCAGGTAGTGGAAAAAGCACTGTCGCCAAGTTGATCGCCAAACGGCTGAGTTACCGATACATCGATACAGGCGCCATGTACCGGGCTGTAGCCTGGACTGCGGAGAAAAAAAACCTGAGCCTGGCCGATGAAACAGCCATGGCAGAAATTGCCGTGAGTCTGAAAATTGAATTTGTTCCCGATGCTGATGGGCAGTCGGTGCTGGTGGATGGGGAAAATGCCACGGCTCATTTAAAGAATGAAACGGTGGGCAGAGGGGCCGCCACCGTTGCCGCGCAGAAATCCGTTCGCGAAGTTCTGGTGGCCAAGCAACGCCAGATCGGCAAGGCGGGTAATGTGGTTATGGATGGACGGGACATTGGAACGGTTGTCTTTCCCCAGGCCGACAAAAAATTTTTTTTCGTTGCCGATGCAGATGAGCGGGGTCGGCGGCGTTACGAGGAGCTGAAATCCAAGAATCCGGGTTTGGATTTGCAAAATATTATCGAAGAAATTCGGCAACGCGACCATGAGGACCGAAATCGAAAGATTTCTCCGCTGGTCAGGGCAAAGGATGCTCTGGAAGTCGACACCACTCAGTTAAATATTGAAGAAGTTACGGATCATGTTTTTAAAAATATAAACAACATTTAAACAACCGAAAGAAAGTGAGAATCAGGAGGTCATGAAAATATCCCAAGAATTGCTAGAACAAATGGCAAACGACGACAAAGAAGAAATGGAGGAGTTAACTCCCAACCAGATCGCGGCCTATGAAGAAATGGAGCATTATTTCACCGAGAGCCTCGGTCGGTTCAAGGCTTCGCAGATCATCATGGGAAAGGTAATCGCCATTTCCAACGGCTTGGTTACTGTCGATGTGGGCTTTAAATCAGAAGGGATGGTCTCACTCTCCGAGTTCCCTGAAAACGGTAAGCACCTGCAAGTTGATGAAGAAGTTGAGGTCTATCTTGAAAAGGTCGAAGACAACCATGGCAATGTTGTCTTGTCCAAGGAGAAGGCCAATAAAATTAAAATCTGGGATGATCTGGTCACAACTTATGAGGCAGATGAAATCATTCAGGGTGTGGTGATCGCTAAAGCCAAAGGCGGATTGACCGTTGATATCGGACTCAAAGCCTTCTTGCCAGGTTCCCAGATCGACCTGCGCCCGATTCGCAATCTGGAAAAACTGATTAGCGAAAAGTTCGACATGAAGATCATCAAGATGAATAAAAAGCGCGGCAATATTGTTCTGTCGCGGAGAATTCTCCTTGAAGAGCAACGCAAACAACTGCGCGAAGGCACTCTCGAGAAAATGAGTGAAGGCAACCTCATTGAAGGTATTGTCAAAAACATCACTGAATACGGAGTGTTCATCGACCTCGGCGGAATTGACGGCCTGCTTCATATTACCGACATGTCCTGGGGCCGGGTCAACCATCCTTCCGAAATGTTTTCCATTGGCGACAAAGTCACCGTCATGGTTCTCAAATACGATAAAGACAAGGAGCGCGTCTCGTTGGGTCTCAAGCAAACCAGTGCCGACCCATGGGTGGATGTTGATAACAAATATCCGGTCAGTACCCAGATCAAGGGAAGAGTGGTCAGCATCACTGATTACGGGGTATTTGTGGAACTTGAAAAAGGCATCGAAGGCCTGGTCCACATTTCCGAAATGAGCTGGAGCCGCCATGTCAAACATCCGAGCAAAATAGTTTCGATTGAGGATGAGGTGGAAGCAGTTGTGTTGACCCTCGATAAGGATAAGAAACGGATTTCGCTCGGTATGAAACAAATCGAGCCCAACCCGTGGGAACAGATTGAAGACAAGTATCCCATCGGTTCTGAAGTCGAGGGCACAGTTCGCAACCTGACCGACTTTGGTGCCTTCGTGGAACTGGAAGACGGCGTGGATGGCCTGATTCATATTTCCGATTTGAGCTGGAAAAAAATCAAGCATCCTTCTGAAGTCCTGAAGAAAAAGGACAAAATCACCTCGGCGGTGCTGAGCATCGACAAGGATAACTGCCGGATCTCCCTTGGAGTCAAACAGTTGCAACCCGATCCCTGGAATGATATCGCGGCCAACTATCCTATCGGCACCGAAGTCGAAGGCAAGATCATCAAGGTGACCGGATTCGGCGCGTTCGCGGAATTTGGCGACGGGTTGGAAGGTCTGATCCATGTTTCACAGCTCAGTTCGGAAAAGATTACCGACCCTGAGTCCGCAGTGAAGGTGGACGATGATATCAAAGCAAAAGTGATTAAAGTGGATACCACTAATAAAAAAATCGCTTTGAGCATTAAAGCCCATACGGAAAACCTCGACATTTCGCAAATCGAAAAAGAACAGGTTGGCCTGGAAGACTTTAAAGAAGAAGAGTAAAACCTGATGAACTCTGGACCCGAAAGGGTCCAGAGTCCTGATTTATGGAATCCCAAAACAAACCACAAAAATCTTTCTTGCGATCCTTTTTCCGATTTTCAGTCGGACTCCTCGCCCTGATGATTCTGCTGGCCATTGGCTCTGCTTTGTTGCCGGATCGCTGGAAATCCCCTTCCGGAGAAATTGCCCTGGTCCGCATTCAGGGAATGCTCATGGACTCCCAAAACATTGTCCGCCAGCTCTCCGACTATCGCTACAATCCGGGAGTACGAGGCATCATCCTGCGCATTGACTCTCCAGGGGGAGCGGTTGCCCCGGCACAGGAGATTTATAATGAAATCATGAAACTGAGAGCCGAGCATAAAACGGTTTATGCTTCCATGGGAACGGTAGCGGCTTCAGGCGGGTACTATATCGCCTGCGCCGCCGATTACGTTCTGGCAAATCCCGGCACCCTGACGGGGAGCATAGCGGCTGTGATGGCTTTCAGCAATGTTGAGGAACTGACGAATAAAATCGGCGTTAAGCCAGTCGTCATCAAGAGCGGGAAATACAAAGATGTGGGTTCCCCCATGCGGACCATGAAGCCGGAAGAACAAAAGCTGTTACAAAATGTCGTGGACGATGTACACCAGCAATTTGTTCAGGCCGTTGCTAAAGGTCGAGGACTGCCCGTGTCGCAGGTCAGTGAGATTGCTGATGGAAGGATCATGACCGGCCAGCAGGCCCTTAAGTTAAAACTGATAGATGAAGTGGGCGGACTCGAAAAAACCATCGACCTGCTGGCAAAAAAACTCGGTATCGCAGGAAGGCCCAAAGTTATTGAAGAAAAAGAAAAAACACCTTTTTTCGACTGGCTTCTCCAGAGTTCATTTTCCGGCGGACTTGCTAAAACCTTAATGCCAGCACCCTTTCCCCGCCTGCAATATATCTGGTTCCCTCAATAAAACAATTAGTTACAAGACTTTCACGGTAAAACAAAGCAAATCCCGCGCACCTTATTCAAGCCACAGAACTCCGTTGCACCCACCTCCCGAAAGGAGCTTTTCAGGGCACCAAAACCAAGCCTCAAAAACGGGTAAACCCATTAAAATATTGGGCTTGACTTAATTCCAACGAATGATATACTTCCGAAAATTCTTTGTTCAAAAAGGCAGTTAAAATGTTTACCGGTGGGGGGGAACTTTTTAATGACTAAAGCAGAACTTGTTGAAAGAGTAGCCAACCAGATCAATCTGACGAAAAAGCAGACCGAGGTTGTGGTGAATACTGTTTTTTCAAGTATTACCGACTCGTTGGCAGAAGGAAAAAAAGTTGAGTTGAGAGGGTTTGGAAGTTTCCGAATCCGGGAAAGAAATGCCAGGGTTGGGCGCAATCCGAAATCAGGGCAGAAAGTCGATGTTCCTTCTAAAAAAGTGCCTTTTTTTAAAGCCGGGAAAGAACTGAGACAACTGGTGGACGATAACAAGAGAGCTGAAGAAGAAGAACAGGAATCCTGAAACGGGATTTTTAAAAATAAAACCCCATTCGCATCGGCCCACTTACCGGGGCCTGAAGGCCTTGGCACTCGCACCCCCGCCTGAGACAGTCAGCCTTACCTTTCAATACTTTAACGCCCTTAACCCGCGATTGAACATCCTGATTTCCGGGAATAACCCGGCAGATTTCGTTAAACTCGACCCCTAAATTTATGTCTGGCAGCTCATTCGGAAAACTTTTTAAAATCACCACCTGGGGCGAATCTCATGGTGATGGAGTCGGCGTGGTGGTAGAAGGTTGCCCTGCCGGATTGCCGCTGAAAGAATCCGATATCCAGAAAGACCTGGACCGACGCCGAACCGGTCAAAGCAAAGTCACCACGACCCGAAAAGAAGGCGACCGGATTAAAATTATGTCCGGCGTTTTTAAAGGCAAGACCACCGGCACGCCTATTTCCATGCGGGTCGACAACAAAGATGCCGACTCCTCAAAATACGAACTGATTAAACACCTGTACCGTCCCGGTCATGCAGATTACACCTATGATGCAAAATACGGGTTTCGGGATTACCGGGGTGGTGGGCGGTCCAGTGCCCGGGAAACCGTCGGCAGGGTTGCCGCCGGAGCCATCGCCAAAAAACTTTTGGCGCGGGATAAAATCACCGTCACCGGATTCACCCGACAGATTGGGCACCACATAGCAGAAACCGTAAACTTCAAGCAAATAGAAAAAAATATCGTACGTTGCCCGGATGCAAAAACCGCTGAAAAAATGGTGACCGCCATTATGGAAGCACGCAAAAAAGGCGACTCACTGGGTGGCGTGGTCGAAGTCGTTGCCAAGGGAGTACCCGCCGGACTTGGCGAACCCGTATTCGACAGACTCGATGCCGATCTGGCCAAGGCGGTCATGTGCATCCCCGCAGTAAAAGGGATGGAGATTGGTGCCGGATTCCAAACCGCCACTATGACCGGGTCGGAGTGCAACGATGTTTTCGTCATGAAAAATAAAAAGGTGACAACTCAAACTAATAATTCCGGGGGGATTCTTGGGGGCATTTCCAATGGCATGGATATTATTGTTAAGTTGGTTGTGAAACCCACTTCATCCATCAACAAAGCACAGGAAACCATCACCCAAAAAGGAAAAAAGTCTGAAATTCGCGTTGAAGGCCGACACGATCCCTGCGTTGCCCCCAGAGCTGTTCCCATTGCCGAGGCCATGGTCGCTCTGACTCTCATGGACCATCTGCTGAGAAACAAAACAGCACGTTTGACCTAACCCTCCGATCGCTATGAGAGTAGGATTTATTCAAAACAAACCCGCGTTTGGTAGCATTCAGAAAAACCTCGACCGGGTTGAAGAGCTTCTTGACGGGCACAGTGCCGACCTGTTTGTTCTTCCTGAACTTTTTGCCTCAGGGTATCAGTTCAAAGATAAAGAAGAGTCACGTAGTTTCGCAGAGCAAGTTCCCGGAGGCCTCACCACCAATGCGCTGACCGCTCTCGCAAAAAAAACCAATGCTTTTATAATCGCCGGTCTTGCCGAAGCCGATGAAAACCATGTGTACAATTCCGCCGTCATCATCGGTCCCAACGGCTATATTGGGAAATACCGCAAGCTCCATCTTTTTGATACAGAAAAGCTCTGCTTCGACTCAGGAAACCTGCCGCTCCAAGTCTTTGATATCGCCAATGCAAAAGTAGGAGTTATGATCTGTTTCGACTGGCGCTTTCCTGAAACAGCCCGGACGCTGGCCCTGTTGGGAGCGGACCTGATCGCCCACCCCTCCAACCTCGTCCTGGCCCATTGCCCTCAGGCAATGATCACCCGTTGCCTGGAGAACCGCGTCTTTGCCGTCACTGCTGATCGGGTAGGAAGTGAAGAACGTATGGGAGCTCTTAAATTTATAGGCCAGAGCCAAGTTGTAGACCCGGATGGAAATATTCTAGTCCGTGCATCCAAAACCGAAGAGGAAGTCCAAATCGTCGAAATCGATCTGGAAAAAGCCCGCGACAAATACCTCACACCCCACAACCACATTTTCAAAGACCGCCGCGAAGATCTCTACCACTAGGCGTGGGGCCAATATGCCATCGCTTTTTCTGGCAGGCAAAGAGTGGTCTCGGCGCAAAGAGCCCTTGCTATCTGCCTCCCCTGCTAAGGGGCTCGGCGGAGGGCCAATAGGGCAAAGCTCGTTAAGCCCTTGAGGTGCCGTTGACTCTTTAACTACACTTTCTAACCTGTCCTCTCAGATAGAGGATGCTTTTTAGGCAGGCTGACTTGAAAGGCTGTGCCCACACCTGGGGTGCTGTCGACAGTCATGCTTCCGCTATGGTGTTCGACTATTTTTTTGCAGATCGCGAGCCCCATACCGGTTCCTCCGTAGGCATTTTTCCCATGCAACCGCTGGAAGAGTTGGAAAATTTTATCCTTATATTTTTCATCAAACCCGATACCGTTATCCTCGATTTTTATTACCACATTTCCATTTCCATCGGGCTGGGCAGAAATGTTGATCACAGGATCAACATCTTCTTTACGGTATTTGAGGGCATTGCCGATCAGGTTCTGAAACAACTGGCGCATTTGAAACGAGTCGGCCTCTATGTCCGGCAATTTATCTACATTTATTGTTCCCCGGGACTCGTTTACCCTGGCCTCAAGGTCTGACAAAGTACCTTCGATAATTTTGTTGCAGTCAATTTTTACAAATGGCGAACTGTAGGTTGTTAACTTTGAAAACAGTAGCAAGTCATCAATTAAATCCTGCATTCGAACCGTGGCCCCCTGCATTCGATTGATATAGTCACGGCTTTTCTCGTCTAAACCCCGATTTAGCTCCCCCAGCCTATCTCCAAACAGTATCACTTTACGGAGTGGTTCCTGCAGATCATGGGAAGCTATGAAGGCAAACTCGCTGAGGTTCTGATTACTTGTCTCCAAAGCGGCGGTACGTTCCCCGACCAGTCTTTCAAGATCGTTGAGGTGCTTATCAAGTTTCATCTGTGCATCGTGGCGTTCCAGTTCGGCTTCAATTCGGTTGGCAAACACCTGCATAATGGCTTGAGGGTCTATGCTTTCTGGTATTTCCGCGTCATGCAGAACCACCAAGAGTCCCCGACCCTTTTTTTCATTGTCATACAATGGCACACCCAGATAGCTTTCCACTCCCATCTCCACCAATAACAGGTCTTTCGGAAAAAGATTTTGAACATCGTTTGGGTAGTAGCAAGCCTTATTACTCACCACGTTTTCACAGGGAGTGTCCTTCAAACCATACTCAAAGTTTTCAGCGAGTGCTCCATTTGCCCAAACTGCGCGGGTCACAACTTTTTCCGGTTTACCTCCAGTCAGTTCTCCAATAAAAGCGTATTTAACACGGAGAGATGTCGCCAGGTTTTTGACAAGTGCTTTTAAAAAATCATCCCCGATCGCGGCCGAGGTCCCCACAACAATCTGCTTGAGCACATCATCAGCATATTTGCGTTCAGAAATATCCTTGAAGACCACAACGGCACCTGCCAGTTTGCCTTCTTCATAGATAGGTGTACTGGTGTATTCAACAGGAAAGCTTGAACCATCTTTTCTCCAGTATATTTCGTTCTTCTCGTTGTATATTTCACCATCACAAAATGCTCAATAAACAGGACATTCGTCAATAGGGTAAGGTCTTCCATCCGACTTGGAATGGTGGATTAATAAATGGGCGGGTTTACCTTTTAATTCTTCCAGAGAATAGCCCAGGAGTTTTTCCGCCATGGGATTGAGAAAGGCTACCTGTCCATCCAGACCCAGACCATAAATTCCCTCCCCCACTGATTCCAGGATAAGACTTCTGGACCTGTTGACCCTGAAAAGTTCGAGCTCAGCAGTTTGTTTCTCGATGGCATTTTCTTTAAAAACCTGTAGCGCTTGACCCATCTCCGACATCTCGTCTCTTCTGCCTGATACCTGAATCGGGATCTCCAGATTACCCTGCACAAGTTCCTGCATAATATGGGTTAAATATTTAAGCGGATTGAGAAGGCGCCTGATACCAATACTGTACACAAGAAATAAAACAAGCACTCCGGAAACCAACAGCAGAAGGTTTGTGAGCATCATGAAGAATGACATTTCATTATGGAAATGTTCTGTAAGGGCTTGCGCTCGGGCATTAACAGTACCCTGAAACTTTTTAATATCTCCCAGGATCAGGCCCTTCTGCTCACCGTAATATTCGCCAAACACCAGCCTTCTTGCTTCGTCCAAATCATTGCTTTCAACTGCTTCCATGGCCTTTACTTCTGTCTCGATCAAGTGGTCAGAGTACCCTTTGGCTTCTTCAATGTAGGCCAAGTCGCTCGGCAAAACTTTAAGCTCCTTCAGTCTTTCAACAGCTTTGTCCCGCGACCGGTTGACATTCACCTCATTCCAGAAATTGTAATAATGAGACATGTCTCCAAACTGTACGTGACGGCGAATTTCATCTGTTAAATAATCAGAACCCCACGCCAGCTTCTCTCCCAACTCCCTCAATTCTGCCTGCTGAGACAATGCACGGCCATGTGCTTTTTCAAGCATATTCATCCGGTAAACAGAAAAACTGACCAGACAAAACAGGCTAACTATAATGATGACTATGTTCCTGAATGTTGAGAAAAGAGACATGGTGACCCTGTTGCTCAGGAGGCGTGTTGTAATCCACTACACCAAACACTGCGTATTTAATGCACAAATATTGTAAGCTCAATACCTCCCATATAACAGCAGGGTTTCCGAAAATTTCCCAGGTCCGCAAATTGCCACACAATTCCAATAGTCTAACCAAAAATAATCGCATTTTATTCACACACACTGACAGCTCTACGTTATGAGGTTTTTTGTTTTATCGAATTCCAGTTCCCATCAAAACTAACCCGAAAAGCCCACTTTCTCTTGCACCTAAACGATATTTGAAATCGCCAATGCATCGGTTAAAATGGGACCCTACGATTAACTTGAAGATATTGGGTTTCCGATAGCGGAAAGAGAAACCCTGTCATTACGGAGAATAGAATGGGTAACGAAAAATCACGGTTTTTGAAAAGAGACGATGGAACTATTTACGATTCGCTGACCAGCGTCACCTGGATGGCAAACGACTCGTGGTTGGATATGGATAAAGAGGTGTCTTACGCAGAAACGGAAGAATACCTGAAAAAAATGAACAAGGAAAAAGTGGGGGGATATGATGACTGGCGCATCCCGACCATTCATGAGGCCTCATCCATTTATGACAAGGACATGTTGAATAAAGATTTTAAGGGTGGCGATATTCATCTCGACTCCATATTTCCCCCTGGCGCGGCGAACTGCACCTGGACCTCATCCATCCGTGGCGAAGAAGCACAAATCCTGTTCTATATGAACGGATGCGCCTATTGGTACGGCAAGGACGACAAAACTATTTCCCACGCAGTACGCCTTGTCCGCCGCGACCCCTAGCCCCACTAGGCGTGGGGCCAATGTGCCGTCGCTTTATTTGGCGAGCAGAGAGTTATCTCGGCTCAAAAAGCCCTTGCTCTCTGCCTCCCCTGCTAAGGGGCCACTAGGCGTGGGGCCAGCACTGCATTGCCCGTCAAGCAGACCAAGTCATCAAGCGCAATACTTTAATAATTCCCCCTGATAAGGGGGATAAAGGGGGTTTGCATAGACCAGCAATTTTTCTGGCGAGTAGAGAGTTATCTCGGCTTAAAAAGTAATTGCTATGTTCCCTCCCGCGGGAGTGGGCTAGCCCCTTGGCAGGGGAGGCTCGCCGGTGGCTAACCAAAACCTAACACCCCAATTCCCAAACAAAGGCTATACTTTCCTTAACAATTGATTAAATCTATTATGAATAAGGTAAGCAGGTATGGCACAAAAACACATTCTCGTTGTAGAAGATGAGGAAGATATTCAGGAACTGCTCAAGTATAACTTAAGCAAAGAAGGTCACCAGGTGCAGTGCGTGGGGTCTGGAGAATCAGGGTTGCAGGAAGCCAGAAAAATATCGCCCGATTTGCTGGTTCTCGATTTGATGCTTCCGGGAATGAATGGGTTGGAAGTATGCCGTCAATTAAAGAACGATTCGAACACAAACCATATCCCCATAATAATGTTGACTGCAAAGGGGGAAGAATCAGATATTGTGATTGGGATCGAGCTGGGAGCGGATGACTATGTCACCAAACCTTTCAGCGTAAAAGTTTTTCTCAGTCGGGTGAAAGCTGTCTTGAGGAGAAAGCAAGGGGACGATTCACCTGAGTCCACGACAATTGTATTTCCCGATCTGGAAATTCATCTGGGAAAATATGAAGTCTATGTAAAAGGACAGTTGGTAAAGTTAACCCTTACTGAGTTTAAAATTCTCGAGTTTCTTGCTCGAAGGCCTGGCTGGGTCTTCACACGCGGTCAAATTGTAGATGCAGTTCGAGGGGATGGGTACGCAATTACCGACAGGGCTATAGATTTTCAAATTGTAGGCTTGCGAAAAAATTTAGGCACCGTTTCGAAATATATCGAAACAGTCCGTGGTGTTGGGTACCGGTTCACAGAAACTTAAAGCCGACCGGGCCACTCCCGTGGGAGGAAATGCAACTGAGCAAGAACTCGTTAAGCCGAGATAACTCTTTTACCCCTGCGGGACACGCGTGACACCCTCTTCATTTGTCTTCATGCCCTGCAAGGGTAAAAGCTAAGGAAGAGTATCACGGCTACCAAATAAAGCGATGGCACGCTGGCCTCGCGCCTGGCGGAGAAAATTATGGCAAAAAAAAGAATTCTCTGGCAACTTTTTCCAACCTATTTACTCATCACCTTCACAGCTATCTTTACCGTAGGCTGGTATGCTCTGGATTCGCTCAGAGACTTCTATTACGACCGAACTGCGGAGGACTTAAAAACCCGGGCCTGGCTGGTCGAACACGATGTTTTAAAAACTTCACCTTCCCTTGATTCCAAACTCCTGAACAAACTAAGCCGGGAACTAGGAGGCAAGACCAATAGCCGGATTACCATTATAGATCCATCCGGTCATGTACTCGGGGATTCGCATGAAGACCCTTCGCGAATGAACAATCATTCAGATCGCCCTGAGTTTAAACCTGCGCTCAAGGGTGGAATAGGCACATCAATTCGGTTCAGCAACACTTTGGAAGAGCGAATGATGTATCTCGCTGTTCCATTAATTTACGAGGGTAAAATTAAAGGTGTTGTTCGAACATCCATTCCCATTACCTTCATCGACCATGCGCTGAGGTCCGTTGAAATTAAAATAGCCAGTGTCGGTCTGATAGTTGGTTTGCTCGCGGCCGGAATCAGCCTGATGGTTTCACGTAGAATCAGTCGCCCCCTCGAAAAAATGAAATCTGTTGCGGAGTCTATTTCAAGAGGTGAACGGAACGAAGAATTATCTATCCAAAGCGATTCCATTGAAATCTGTGCGCTGGCCGATGCTTTCAACCAGATGGTTTCCCAACTGGACAAACGAATCCGCACTATCACCGTTCAGCGCAACGAAAGGGAAGCGGTACTTTCAAGTATGGTGGAGGGTGTGTTGGCTGTGGATGCCCAGGAACTGTTGCTTAGCATGAATCACGCGGCCGCCAGATTAATTGGTGTTGACCCGGGGCAAGCCGAGGGTCGGCCCATCCAGGAGGTCATCAGGAATCCGGCGCTCCTGAAATTCGTGAGCCATACTCTCAAGGGAAGAAAAAATGCGGAAACAGATCTTGCCATAGGAAATGAAAAGTATCTCCAGGCACATGGAGCGGTCCTGCAAGACAGTCAGGGACAAGCGGTTGGTGCAGTCATTGTGCTGAATGACATTACACGGATTCGCCGGTTGGAAACTATTCGCCGTGACTTTGTTGCAAATGTTTCCCATGAATTGAAAACTCCTATTACCCTTGTTAAGGGATTTGTTGAAACTCTTCTACAAGGAGCACTGGGAAATCGCGATGAAGCAGAACGCTTTTTGAAAATCATCGAAAAACAAATTAATCGGTTGGATGCGATTATTGAAGATCTCCTGAGCCTTTCACGTCTTGAACAAAACTCCGATGGCTCTGAAATAATTCTGGGAAAAACCAGGGTCAAGGACATTCTGGAATCAGTCATACAGGATTGCGAATTGAAGGCTTCGGACAAAAACTCAACCCTTCACTTGAATTGCGAAGAAGATTTATGGGCTCAAGTTAACCCCGCTCTTTTAAGCCAGGCCGTAATCAATCTGGTGGACAATGCACTTAAATACAGCGAACCCAACAACCGGGTCGAAATTGAGGTTTCCAAAAATACATCGGAAGTAGTGATCGGAGTACAGGATTGGGGGTGCGGTATCGACTCCAACCACTTACCCAGGTTGTTCGAAAGGTTTTACCGGGTCGATGAGGCCCGCAGTAGGAAGTTTGGCGGAACCGGTCTGGGGCTTGCCATCGTTAAACATATCGCCCAGGCCCACCGTGGTCAAGTTTCCGTAGACAGTACCCCTGGAAAAGGAAGTCGGTTTTCCATCCATCTCCCGATTGCTTAAGTCTGAAAGTTTTTTTCATCGATTTCACCAAACTCTAATTTAGTTCTAACAATTTTCTAACTTGTAATTTCTAAATTAACACAACATATAAAGCTTATATTCAATTTAGGAGGAGTAAAAATGTTAAAAATTCGTTTTATAGCAAGCACATTGGTTCTCTTTATTTTAATGTGGGTCGTTCCCTCAACAGTAATGGCTGAAATGTCCGAGCAAGAACTCAGGCTTCTGGCTTTGGAAGAAAAGCAACAAGCTAATGCCGTGCTTTTGGAAGTGATGAAACGCTTCACCTGGGGTGGAGACCTTCGCACGCGATACCAAATTGACACCCGGGCCCGGACAGGGTCAAACGTGTTGGACCGCAGTCGGTTCCGACTGAGATTTCGACTCAAGGGAAAGGTGCATTTATATAAGGATCTAGATATTGGATTCCGCATCGTAACAGGCAGTTTGGGTAGCCAGGCCTCTACCAATTCTACTTTTGATGGCGGATTCGGAAATAAAGCTTTCGACCTGGATCGCGCTTATTTCAAGTGGAACCCGCACTCTTTTCAACTTACCGGAGGCAAGTTCGCCGTTCCATTTATGAAATCAGAGTTGGTTTGGGATGGCGACATCAATGTAGAAGGCGTCAGCGAAGGGTTCTCTCGTAAAATGGGCGATACAAAATTCGAGGTTGTTCTAGGTCAATTCGTGATAGATGAAATTAACCCTGGCGATGATATTGTCCTATTGGCTTACCAGG
Source organism: Nitrospina sp. (assembly GCA_018653085.1). Classification (GTDB taxonomy): domain Bacteria; phylum Nitrospinota; class Nitrospinia; order Nitrospinales; family VA-1; genus LS-NOB. The sequence goes on along the minus strand of JABIAY010000053.1, from coordinate 190,560 downwards.
GCATTATGGAACAAAAAACTCAATTGGGTAAATTCAAGTTTGCTGTTACTTACTATGATTATCTAAACCATGAAGACCCGGGCTCAGCCCCGACAGGAGCGGCTTCTAACTCAACGACCTCAGAAGTCAAAGTTGTGGATGTCATGGGGGAATGGTCAGAAAAAATCTGCGGCAAAAAACTCAAGCTATTTGGTGAGTATGCGCAAAATACCGGCACACTCGCAAGTGGAAATGACGACTTGGATACAGCCTGGCAGTTGGGTGCAAAATACGGAAAGTCCGGGAAAAAGTTCGGCGACTACGACCTGAAGTTTATTTACCGCGTGGTCCAGACAGAAGCTGTTCTGGATGCGCTGGCCGACTCGGATTTTCATTCTGGTGTCAATAATGCCAGAGGTTTTGAAGCCGGGGGCGGTATTGGTTTGGCCAAAGGTGTCAAACTTGCCTTCACCTATTTTAATACCCAGGAAGAAAGAGGCACCAGTGATGAAAAACAAACCTTTCAGGCGGATTTGAAGTTCAAGTTCTAGCAAGTTGTTGGCATCACCTTCAATCTCCTCCAAGATTGAATCCAGAAAAACCGTTGTCCCGGCTTTTTCAAGCTGGGCCAGCGGTTTTTTTTGTTTGTTTTCAAGGGTTTCCCTTAAATTTTATCTCCTAACACAAATCTAACACTGGGCAGTTATAAATCTAATAAAGAGCGGCTAGATTGTCTTTAATAAAAACAGCCATCTTTTAAGGAGCAGGCAATGATGAAAAAAATAGGAATTATTTTACTGGTTTTAGTCTGGGCGGGTTCTGCTTTTGCCGGACCTATTGAGGTAGATCCCGAACTCTCGGCCTATGGCAAACAGCGAGGGATCAGCGGAAATCTTTCCAGCGTGGGATCAGACACCTTGAATAACCTAATGACGTTGTGGAGTGAAAAATTCAAGCAGTTTTATCCCAATATAAATATTCAAGTCGAAGGCAAGGGCTCCTCTACAGCCCCTCCGGCTCTGATTTCCGCCACCGCACAACTAGGCCCGATGTCCCGTGCGATGAAGCAAAAAGAATTGGACGCTTTTGAATCCAAATTCGGCTACAAGCCCACTCCGGTTCGTGTGGCAGTCGATGCCCTTGCGGTTTTTGTCAACAAGGATAACCCGATCAAAGGATTAAATTTAAAACAGGTCGATTCGTTGTTCTCGAAAAGCAGAAGGCGGGGCCATAAAGAAGTGGAAACCTGGGGCGACCTGGGGGTTACAGGAAACTGGGCCAGCCGACCCATCAGCGCGTATGGACGCAACTCTGCTTCCGGCACGTATGGTTTTTTCAAAAAGCTGGTCATGAAAAAAGGTGACTATAAAGATGAAGTGAAAGAGCAGCCCGGTTCCGCTTCCGTGGTTCAGAGTGTCAGTGTCGATCCGTTTTCAGCCGGGTACAGTGGAATCGGTTACAAAACCGCAAGTGTTCGGGCTCTGCCTTTGGCCGAAACCGGGACAAATTTTGTAGAGCCTTCAGCACAGAACGCTCTGGCAGGAGAATACCCTCTGGCCCGATTCCTGTACATCTATGTGAACAAGGCTCCAGGGAAACCTCTTGATCCTTTGACTCAGGAATTTGTCAAAATGATTCTTTCCAAAGAAGGCCAGCAGGTGGTCGTCAAGGGAGGCTATTTCCCAATCGCAAAAGCTGTGACCGATGAGGATATAAAAAAAATCACAGCGACTATGACCAATTGATTGAATGAACGACAAAACACAGTCCATTGAGTCCGACCAGGAGTCCTCGAGATCCGGTCGGGCTTTTTTCGGCAAGAGTCTTGTCCAACGCCAGTTTACCGATGGAATAGCCCGAGGCGTAGTCACAGCCGGGGGCTGGACCATCATCGCATCCATTCTCGCTATCCTTTTTGTTATTGTTGCGGAAGTTTACCCGCTCTTTAAAAAACCTTCAGTATCTCTGGTCTCAGAATTTAAAGTGCTGAGCGCGCCATTGGCAATTGGCATGGATCCTTATCATGACAAAGCCTATACGGTGGAAACCGATGGCATTCGATTTTATTCCCTGCAGGAAAACAAATTTGAATCCCAACCCGAACTGCCCGAATGGGATTCAGTGCGGGTCACAGGTGTTTCCCCTTCCATGCGGAACTTTCCCGTGCTGGGTCTTTCTGATGGCAGGGTCTATCCGATTAATATCGAGTTTCGTCCGGTTTACGATTCCAATAGCCAACGCACTATTGAACCGCAACTAAAAGCTGAATCTCCGATTCAGGTCCGCACCGATGGCTCCCCCGTTACTTTATTGACCCATATTAAAAATGAAAAAGGATACAAAATTGCCGCCCAGTCTGGCTCAGGCCAGGTTTCTCTGATCCATGTCCGATTGCGTAAAACTATGATGGGAACCACCCGTAAAACCATGTCACAGGAAGAGATTGCTGTTCCAGGGGAAATCACGGCGATGGTTTTTGATGAAGCTTATAACAGTCTTTTGCTGGGAACTTCCTTTGGCCAGATATTTCGGATCGATCTGGAAGACTCTCAAAATCCGGCCCAATTGATCGGAGCAACCAGCAAACCAGGAATAGCTGTGACGCATATGGGTTTTGTTCTTGGAGGATACACCCTGGTTGTGACCGATTCCGAAGGTTCGGTGAATTCTTATCAACTGGAGAAATCCGAGACTGCAAAATTTTCGCTGAAGAAAATTTATAGCTTTCCATCACACAAAAACCCACCACGGTTTTTCAGTTTTTCACTGCGCAATAAAGGATTCCTGACCGGCTCAAAAGAAATAATCCGATTGCATTATGGAACAACTGGGGACACCCAGCTTTCCGTTGCGGGAAACACAAACTACAGGACAGCAATTTTAGCCCCGAAATTTGACGGAATATTGGCCGCTGATAATTCGGGGACTCTATATCGCTGGAAAATGGAAAACCCTAATCCGCAAATTTCCCTGGCGGCTTTGTGGAATGAAATCTGGTATGAAGGCTATAAGGAACCTTCCTACGTTTGGCAATCCACGGGAGGCACGGATGAATTCGAATCCAAATTCAGTCTGGTGCCCTTAATATTTGGAACTTTAAAAGGAACGCTATATGCCATGTGTTTTGCGGTACCGCTGGCTTTGTTCGCTTCCTTTTATGTGTCCCAATTTATGAGTCCTGATTTGAAACGGATCATCAAGCCTACTATCGAAATCATGGCGGCACTTCCCAGTGTGGTGCTTGGATTTTTTGCCGCTCTGATTATTGCTCCTCAGGTAGAAACGTTTTTGCCGGGAATCATGATCATGCCGATAGTAGTAACTGTTTTGATTGTGATCGCTTTACTGGTTTATGAAATTTTTCCCGGTTTGCAATTTATGGCAAAAGGAGGCAGGGAAATTTATTTGCTGGTCATCATTACCTTTCTGGCAGGGGTTATTTCTTTCTATGGGGGAACTTTAATCGAATCCTCACTCTTGTTGGGTGATCACCGAATATGGCTGAAGCAGGTTTTTGATGTGACTTACGACCAGAGGAATGCGCTGGTAGTGGGTCTGGCGATGGGCTTTGCTGTTATCCCTATCATATTTACCATCGCGGACGATTCCCTGTCCAATGTTCCGGAGCATCTAAAAGCTTCTTCACTCGCATTGGGGGCCACTCTTTGGCAGACGGCACTCAAAGTGATTCTCCCAACCGCTAGTCCGGGAATTTTTTCGGCCATCATGATCGGATTCGGGCGGGCGATTGGCGAAACCATGATTGTGCTCATGGCAACGGGAAATACCCCGGTTATGGATTGGAGCATGTTTAATGGTTTCCGGGCTTTGTCTGCGAATATAGCCGTGGAACTACCGGAAGCGCCAGAAGGGGGAACTCTATTTCGCATTCTTTTTCTGGCGGCGTTTCTGTTGTTTGTCATGACGTTTTTTATTAACACCCTGGCAGAGCTGGTGCGTTTGAGATTGCGAAAACGCTATCAAGGTCTTTAAGGTGGGTAAGTAATGCTTGATGTCGGAAAAAAAATCTGGAAACGCGGAGACCTGTTCATCTGGATGACGGGAGCGGGTCTTGCGCTGTCTCTCATTATGACCACCGCCTTGCTTGTCGCTATTGTGGTGAATGCGGCGGGTTCTTTCTGGCCTGGTGAGGTCCGCATCCTGAATCTCACTGACGGCTCGTCTATTTTGGGGATGCAGGTGGGTCGGGAAAAAATCCCCAACTTTGGGTCGCCTGACGAAAAACCAGATCGCTATCGCGTTCAGATCAAGAAGGCCAATCGGGATATCTATGGTTCCGATTTTGTCTGGGTCGATGAAGACACAATAAAAACCATGCAGGTCCCGGAAAAGGTAGTGGTGGTGGAACGCAGGGAGTGGGGCTATTTTTTCGGATTCATCAAAGAGATTCGTGATGGAGACAAGGTAATTGCCCGCGGAACAACAGAAGGACTAAAAGTCGTGCAAAATCTTTTGCCTGATGTGGAGGCACGAAATAAACAAATAAAAAAAATCGCGGAAAAGGAAATCGGCGCCATCAACTACAAATTGGAGCGTGTACGCTTAAAATTAAAGAAGCTTGCCTTGGAAGGTGTAACCAAGGGAGCGAATGTGGATGCCTTGAATCAGGAGATTCCAGAATGGCAATCCCAATATAATACGCTTGAGAAAAAATTGCATGAACTCCGCTCTTCGCAAACCGTGAAAATAGTTTTTCAAACCGTAGAGGGCCGTGAAAAACCTCTTGCGCTTTCCCAGGTGCTGGACATTTACAATCCCAACCCGTTTTCATTGCTGGATAAAATAGGCCATTTTATAAAGAGGGCCTACAATTTTTTCTGGGACGATCCACGAGAAGCCAATACTGAGGGTGGGGTTTTCCCGGCTATTTTCGGTACCGTTTTGATGGTGCTGATGATGAGCTTGTTAGCGACTCCACTAGGAGTTCTGGCCGCGTTTTATCTGCGGGAATATGCCAGACAGGGAACCATGATCAGTATAGTGCGAATCTCGGCAAACAATCTGGCCGGAGTTCCTTCTATTGTGTTTGGCGTATTTGGAGTCGGTTTTTTCATTTATTTTATAGGTGGCTCAATCGACCAGATGTTTTTTCCCGAGGCACTACCTAGCCCGACTTTTGGAACCGGGGGTATTTTGTGGGCATCGCTCACCATGGCTTTGCTCACCGTTCCCGTGGTGATTGTCTCGACCGAGGAAGGTCTGGCGGCAGTGCCTAAAGGCATTCGCGAAGCCTCCATAGCCTTGGGGGCAACTCAGTTTGAAACTATTTGGCGGGTGGTATTGCCTGCTGTCATGCCTTCCATTTTAACCGGACTCATTCTTGCCATGGCCCGGGCCGCAGGAGAAGTCGCGCCTTTGATGATCACCGGGGTGGTGAAACTGGCCCCTTCCCTGCCTATCGATGGTTTGTGGCCTTTCATCCATCTGGAACGGAAATTTATGCATCTTGGATTTCATATTTATGATGTCGGGTTTCAGTCGCCTAATGTCGATGCCGCCCGACCCATGGTTTTTGCGACAACTTTGTTGCTCATCTTGATGGTTATTCTTTTAAACATGGCGGCAATCTTCTTAAGAAACCGCCTGCGAAAACAACTCACCGCTTCAGCGGTCTAAAGCAACTAAAGGAAAAAATGTCCGTAATAAAAGACAGAACTCGCAAATTAGAACCCGCATTCTCTAACAACGGGAATATTAAAAATTCCGAGTCCCTACATGATCAGAAGGTCATGATCGAAATTGAAAATGTGGATTTTTTCTACGGTGAAACTCAGGCACTCAAAAATATCAATATGCGTCTTCCTGAAAAGAAAATCACCTCTTTCATTGGCCCTTCCGGGTGCGGCAAGTCCACCCTGCTTCGTTGCCTCAACCGCATGAATGATCTGGTGGACAACACGCGCTTGCAGGGAGTAATACGAGTCGATGGAAGGGATACGATGGACCCTGCTCTGGATGTCAGCGAACTGAGAAAGAACGTTGGCATGGTATTTCAAAAATTCAATCCGTTTCCAAAAACCATTTTTGAAAATGTCGCCTACGGGCCCCGCATCCACGGGATGAAAGACAAAAAAAAATTGCGAGAAATTGTCGAAAAAAGCCTGAAGTCGGTTGCCCTCTGGGATGAAGTCAAGGACCGGGTCGACTCCACCGCGCTGGCCCTGTCAGGGGGTCAGCAACAACGGCTTTGCATCGCCCGAGCTATTGCCGTAGAACCAGAAGTACTCCTTATGGACGAGCCCTGCTCGGCCCTGGACCCGATCGCGACTGCTAGAATTGAGGAGCTGATGGTCGAATTGAAAAAACATTACACCATTGTGATTGTGACCCACAATATGCAACAAGCCGCCCGGGTAGCGGACTTTACTGGATTCCTGTTGCTGGGAGAGTTGATTGAATTTGGTCCGACTGAGAAATTATTCACCAATCCTTCTGTTCCTAAAACAGAAGATTATATAACCGGTCGATTCGGTTAGAGGACAAAAAATGTCGCGACATGCCATACACCTTGAAAAAGCTATTGATGAACTCAAGCACTTAATTCTTTCTTTAGGCTCCGATGTGGAGGAAAGCGTCAGGCTTTCGGTCCAATCTCTGGATCAAAGAAAACCCGAACAAGCAAAAGAAGTTATTGCGGCGGATTACGCCATTGACCAGCGGGAAGTATATATCGAAGAGGAATGCCTGAAAATTCTGGCTCTTCACCAACCTGTGGCCAATGACCTCAGGCTTATCATTGCCATTTTAAAAATCAATAATGACCTGGAAAGAATTGCTGATCTTTCTGTGAACATTGCCAAGCGTGCGGTTTACCTCTCTGGCGAGGCAAAGGTTGACCTTCCTTTTGATCTGCAAAAAATGGCAGAGAAAGTTCAATCCATGTTGAAACGTTCACTCGATGCAATGGTAAACCGTGACGAAAAGCTCGCACGCCGGGTTTGCGAAGATGATGATGAAGTCGATGCCATGAACCGCGAAATGTATGTTTGCGTGGAACAAGCTATAAAAAAGGACATCGAAAATTTGAACAGTTATATTCAACTGCTCTCTGCTTCTCGTTACCTGGAACGAATGGCGGACCATACTACCAACATCGCCGAAGATGTGATCTATCTGGTAACAGGAGAAATCATCCGCCACGGCAACCCAGCATAACCACCAGGCGTGGACCCAGCTAGTAATAGCTTTGCCGACAGCAAAAGTTTACCTCGGCACAAAGAGCCCTTGCTATCTGCCTCCCCTGCTAAGGGGCTAGGGATAGTCGTCTCCCTTGCTGGGGGGTGCGATTTTGACATTGGGGACCTGCAGGCCGAAAAAGGGAGTCAACGCATTGGGGACCGACAGTTTCCGGTACAGGACATGAAACTCCGCATCGGAAATATCCGGCTTTAGCAATTGCTGAACCTGTTCGGCTGATACAATCTGTTGTGAAGGCTCATCAAACATCGTGACTCCAACACCCACCCAATGGGTATGGACAAACTGTTGTTGCACCAGGCTCTCCACGCCAGTGCTGTATTGCATGGCTTTTTTGATGATATGCTGGGCGAGGTAAGCAGGAACACATCGTCCCACTGCTATCACTTTCGAAGTCTCGCCCATGGGATACACCCTCAAGGCCACACGTGTAGAACCCAACTCTCCAAATTCCTTGAAGACCTGTTTTCTTTGTTTGCGGAAAGATTTGGAGATAAAACCTTCGATTTTGATACGTTTTTTATCTACCGGCTCGCATTTTTCCTCTGCAAATACGGGAGACGCGCCTACCAGTCCCAAAATCATCAAAACAGGAATACCCCGCCTCATGAAGCACCTCAATAACTGACTAAACCGTTCTTTTTTATAGTGCATAATCAATTTCCCTGTTTCTCCGGTTAAAGGCAAATCCTCTGTTATAATATATGGACGCTTTGCTTCCCCCTATGGGGACTTTTGTTTATTTATGAATTCTTCAGCGCTTTGCTCGCTTGAAAAATAGTATTCTTTACCATCAATAGTTTTTTTAATCGCTTCAGATTTTGGGATATACACCCCGTTGTTGGGGTCCATGACCATTTCTGTGGGTTCTTGCTCTGCGGACGAGCTTTTTCCCGGAAAAAGCGCACGCGCGACAAGAATCAGCAGGATTACGGCAATTCCAAATAATGCTAAACGGACCATTTCGCCATTTTAAAGTTTTGCCAGCCGAATATCAACCCGGTAAATGGCGGCAAAACAAGCATTGATATTTAACAGGAAAATTCCTGATCCATGACCGACGAAACAACATTTGAGTTGGATAAACCAGATAAGTCCATGGTGCCGGCGATCCGGCCCACTAAAGGAGATCTGGTCCCGCGTGATCCTTTTCAAGCTTACCTGCAGGAAGTCCGCAAATACCCGGCCCTGACAGCAGAAGAGGAAAAAGAGCTGGCCATTCGCTATCAAGAAACCGGTGACCTCGAAGCCGCCTATAAACTGACCACTGCCAACCTGATGCAGGTTATTAAAATTGCCATGACTTTCAAGCGCGAATGGCAAAACCTGATGGACCTGGTTCAAGAGGGCAATGTTGGCCTGATGAAAGCGGTTAAAAATTTCGACCCTTTTCGAGGGGTGCCTCTTTCCGCCTATGCGACCTGGTGGATCAAATCGTATATCCTGAAACATATTCTCGACAACTGGCGACTGGTGAGGGTGGGCACCACCAACGCACGGCGAAAACTGTTGTTCAACTTGAAAAAGGAAAAAGAAAAGTTGGAGCAACAGGGGTTTGACCCCACCACCAAACTGCTGGCCGAACGATTTGGAGTGGACGAGGGAGAAGTCATTGACGTCTCCGCAAGCATCGGCGCGATGGATGTTTCCATTGATACTCCGTCTCGTCCCGACAGCACCATGACCCCTGCGCAAACCCTTTCCCAGGGCGGACAGTCCGTCGAAGAAAATGTGGAATTGAAACAGTTCCGGCAGATTCTCAATGAAAATATTGAGAATTTCAAAACCGGGCTGAATCCCAACGAAATAGAAATTCTCGACAAACGTATTCTTTCCGAGGACCCTTTATCGCTCCAGGAAATTGGCGACCAGAGAGGGGTCACTCGAGAAGCAGTGCGTCAAGCCGAACAACGGTTGTTAAAAAAATTTAAAACTTATATTGAAGAGAAAATGCCGGAAGCGGCAGACTATTTTACAAACTGAGGAGGAGTGTTATGAGTACCCGGATTGAAACTGACAGCATGGGAGAGATCGATGTCCCGGCCAACAAGTATTATGGAGCCCAAACCGCGAGATCATTGATCCATTTTGATATCGGCATTGAAACCATGCCGCGCGAAATCATCCGAGGGATGGGCATATTGAAGAAGGCTTCGGCCATGGTCAATGCTGAACTGGGACTCTTACCTGAAAATATCAAAGACTTGATCTGCCAGGCCGCCGATGAAGTGATCGAAGGAAAACTGGATGAACATTTTCCCCTGAGAGTCTGGCAAACCGGCAGTGGAACTCAATCCAACATGAACTCCAACGAAGTTATCGCCAACCGGGCTATCGAAATAGCGGGAGGGACTATCGGCTCGAAAGACCCGGTGCACCCCAACGACCATGTCAACAAGGGGCAGTCTTCCAACGATACCTTCCCCACAGCAATGCATATCGCCGCAGTAGAGCGCATTCGAGACATACTCATCCCCTCGGTATCAACCTTGGCCAAATCGTTCCGAAAAAAAACCGATGAATTTCAAGACATCATAAAAATTGGCCGCACCCATTTGATGGACGCGACCCCGCTTACCCTGGGCCAGGAGTTCAGCGGATACACCACGCAGTTGGAATACGCGCTCGACCGCATTAATGGTTGCATGCCCAGAATGTATCAGATCGCGCTGGGCGGAACCGCAGTGGGAACCGGCCTCAACTCGCACAAGGATTTCGCCGTAAAAGTCGCCGAGCAAATCGCCGAGCTCACCCAATGTCCGTTTGTCACCGCACCGAATAAATTTGAGTCCCTCGCGGCACACGATGCCATTGTCGAGACCAGCGGCGTTTTAAAAACGATTGCCTGTTCGCTCATGAAAATCGCCAACGATATACGCTGGCTCGGGTCCGGTCCCCGATGTGGAATCGGGGAAATCGTTTTACCTGCCAATGAACCGGGAAGTTCTATCATGCCGGGCAAGGTCAACCCCACCCAGTCGGAAGCGATGACAATGGTCGCGGCACAGGTGATCGGCAATGATACCGCTATTAATGTAGGCGGATGCTCCGGTCATTTCGAACTCAATGTTTTCAAACCGGTGATGATTTACAATCTTCTTCAGTCCATTCGCCTGCTCGCCGATTCCTGCCGATCTTTCAACGATCATTGCGTAGTCGGCATTGAGCCCAACAAAATACAAATCGAAAAACATCTTAAAGGTTCACTCATGCTGGTCACGGCTCTCAATCCGCATATCGGTTACGACAACGCCGCCAAAGTAGCAAAGAAAGCTTATCAGGATAACAGTACACTGAAAGAAGCGGCGGCGGCTTTGAACCTACTCACACCTGAGGAATTTGACGAGAAAGTGCGGCCTGAAAATATGATTGGTCCGAAGGGATAAAAGTGTCGGCGGTGGCAGAGAGCGGTGAGGTTTCAATACTCCGAAAGTGAGCCGTTTAACTTTTTCAAACACGCGACCCCGACTAACGCCCCATTCTGGTTTGTCACGGCAATACATCCTACTTCATGCTCTGACATGATTTTCGCCGCTCTGGCCTGCGGTTCGTCTTGCTTAATCGTCAAAAGGGGTTCCATATATTCCCTGATCGAAGTATTAGACAAGTCTTTCGAGCTGTAATTCTCCAATAATTGCCCTGCCGACACGATACCTGCCGTTTCTCCTTCATGCTGAACAAAGGCATGATCGCAATCGTTGCTAATAAGATACTCGATGGCATCAAAAATGAGGGTTGCAGAATCCAGAGTTGGTGTGGGTGATGCAATCTGTCCTATCAAAGACATGGCATTAACCTTCTAAAAGTTCTTGCAGTTTCTTGAAGCTTTTTCATTTGCAAAACATCTTCACTCGACACTTATAAGGTAGGGGACCATGCAGTTTTTCACAATCCCACAAACGAGGGGGAAGGTGCCTCAAAATCTACTGGCAAACCGGGACTTCCATTCAGCGCAACCCATAGTCACCTTTTCTCCCATTGTTACGATTCAGTTACGAAATCAAATAAGGCCATTTTCCTCTTGCATTTACAAGGCTTGAAGCATAGCTTGACATTACAGCACCAACATTTTTATACACATGGTTTTAATGCCATGGATCTTCGCAAAGATTTAGAAGCCTTGAAACGGGCCCACATTTCCCACTTTTTTGAGGAAGCGGATTTGGAACGCGTTTTTAACGCGGGAAAACAAATTTGCCTGAAAAAAGGCCAGGTTCTTTTTTCGGAAGACTCCTATCAGGAAACTATGTACATCATTCTTTCGGGAAAAGTAGAGGTATATAAAAAGCATAAACAAATCGCGGTCCGGGAAGCCGGAGAGTTTTTTGGCGAGATGGCATTAGTGGAATCCAAGCCCCGTTCAGCCAGTGTCCGGGCTCTCTCGGATACGGAAGTTCTGGAAATTGATAAAGAAACCTTCTTCAATTATTTTGCTTCGAATCCGAAAGTAGTTTGGGCGATTTTAAAGGACGTCTCTATCAGAAACCGAGCGGACCTGGATGCCATTGATACAAGCTCCCTGGAAATCAGTAACAGCCGGGAAAAATACCGCAGGGTGATCGACTCGGTATCCGACCTGATCATCCAGACCGACCCGGAGGGGAAAATCAATTTCGCTAATAAAGCAGTCAGCTTTTTAGGGTTTGATGTGTTTGACCTGATCGGCCAGGATTTTAAGGATTTTTATGATGGAGAACTCAGCAGTACCAGCAGGGCTCATATCTTGACCCAGCGTGTCGGCCCCAGAGCCACGACTGATCTGGAGGTTTCCCTGAAAGTGAACGAACAGTCCAACCTGTATGATGTCTGCAACAGCATGAGCTTTATGATGACTGCTACAGGGATGTGGAACGTACCGCAAGAGATGGTTATGAAAAAAGGTGTCCAGAAAGAATTTCAGGGTACCCTACTGGTCGCCCGAAAAGAGAAAAATGGCGGCTACCGGATGGTTTAAAGGCGCCTCTAAAAATCAGCTTTGTCAGTCCCCCCCCTTGATTACCCGAAGGAAAATTTACTAAGCTTTAGATGGTGGTGTCGAATTTCAAAAGAGCGGCCTCAGGAGGTTCATCGGTACTTGTCAAAATCTCCTGAACTCGTGATTCGATCAAAGCATCCAGGTTTGTCGCGTTTTGCAGGATGGAGGATAAATCGTCACTCTGACCGGACCCATCGCTCAAGAAGTCAACAATGCTACCGGTAGAAATTCCTGATTGCTGAAAAAGGGTTTCCAGCCGACCAAAAAGTTCATTCCGCCCTTCGGTGGACTTTGCCCGAAACGCGATCAATTCTGTAGCCGATAATTCTTCGCTCTGGTCGGTATCAATGGAGTCAAAATTATCCAGTATCTCTTGACCACTCCCAGTCGTATCTATTTTTTCCTGAACTTCGCTGAGATCCAATCCACCCGAATAATTGCTATCCTCTTTCTGAAAACGCTGATAAACCTGCTGAGCTAAACTGCTGAGAATCGTTGAACCGAGTCCTCCACTGCCTCCGATCATTGAGTCGCCCTCCACCAAAAGATGTTTAAAGTCGGACTATTCCATGTCCTATACATCCTTAACGGCCACTGCAAAAAATGGCATAAGCTTTTATTTAAAACGGTTTATAGTAGCCGAAAAATCAAAGGGATTGACGGGGGGATCGGGGGGGGCTTACACAGTCTCCTTTTCAGCGCACACCTGGTTCCTGCCATTTTCTTTGGCCTGATAAAGTGCCTTGTCGGCATTTGAGATCAACTGCTCACATAAGGCCCCGCGTTTCGGAATCAAAGCAGAGATCCCGGCGCTCACGGTAACATAAGAGCTGACCTTGTTTTCGTTATGTTCTATTTTCAGACCTTCAATGGAAGAACGAATGGCCTCCGCCAGATTGGACGCTCCTTCCAGGGTTGTTTCGGGGAGAACCACCGCAAACTCTTCGCCCCCATAACGAGCCACCAGATCAGCCGGACGTTGAACACATTGATCAAGAGCTGTAGCAACCTGTGTCAGGCACGTGTCTCCGCCCTGATGCCCATAGCTATCGTTATAAAGTTTGAAAAAATCAATATCCAGCATGATCAATGATAGGGAGTGTTGGTCCCTCATGGCCCTTTTCCATTCGCTATTCAGAGTTTCATCAAAAAGGCGGCGATTACCGATTCCCGTCAACCCATCTATAACGGATAACCTTCGCAGTTTTTCCTCCAACTGTTTGCGCTGGGTAATATCGCGTACTATCCCGACAAACTCACTTTTTCCATCCCAGACCATCTCGTTGACATTGAGTTCGAGGGAGAAAGAACTGCCGTCCTTTTTCAAACCCATGACCTCCCTGGCAGCCCCAATGATAGTTGCTTTTCCAGTTTTAAAATATTTTTCAAGGTACCCATCGTGCTGGCCTTTATCCGGCTCCGGCATCAGTTGGCTGACATTTTTCCCCACCACCTCTCTGGCAGAGTAGCCAAAAATTTTTTCTGCCGCCGGATTAAAACTCTGCATCACTCCCTTGTCATCAATGGTAATGATTCCATCCAAAGCATTCTGGACCAACAATTTATTTTTTTTCTCGCTAAAAAGAAAAGCATCCAGGCGTTTAATAGCCTTCAACCTTTTCTCCGTAGAGTTTTCTGGGGCATGCGCATGGACCAAAGCAAAATCGGAACCCGACCCCACAAATGGTATGACCTCAAAGTCGTATAGAACATCTGTGCAAGATAAACTTTTTTTCTGCGGACAGGCCGATTCAAAAGCAGAATCAATCAGGCTCGTTAACTCTTCAGGAACAGGATCCCCTTTCTCAAGCTTCCAGTCTTCCAGTGCCTTGGCGCAAGCCCGATTAGCCTGCAAGACAAACCTCTCCTTGCTTACACTGAAAATGGGGTTAGGGTTTTGTTCGGAAAGTTTTTCGAGACTGTGAAGTAATTCAGAGGTCATAGTTTAGCTGGTGTAATGAAACATGCGCTCAACACATTGAAGGGCACGCTTCTGAGTCTCCAGGTCGATCTCAACGATGCTACGCGGACTCGGGTTCTCAAGCACGCTTAATATATCTTCCAATGAGTTGAACTTCATATATTTGCAAAGTGTACAGCTTCCTGCAAATGTTTTTTCCGGAAATTCGGATTGCAGAACACCAGTCAGGCCGCATTCGGTAAGCAGAAAGAAGGAGTCTCGCTTCGATTCACGCACGTGATCAAGCATTTGGCTGGTACTTCCTACATAATCAGCCTTGTCCACCACAGAAGAGCGACACTCAGGATGTACAAGAATCTCGACGCCCTCAAAGTTTCGTCGCACCTGGTCTATGCTTTCCGGCTGGTACTCCTCATGAACGTAGCAGGCACCATCCCAGAGCTGGATATCCTTGTTCACTCCCCGGGCTTCAAGATGCTTGATCACGTTTTCACCCATGAGCCTGTCGGGCAAAAAATAAATCCTGTCATTCGGAATTTTTTCAATAATGGCATAAACATTCGAAGAGGTAACGCACACATCACACTGGGCTTTCACCTCGGCAGTCGTGTTGATATAACAGACGAATGTGTGATCGGGAAATTCTTTGCGTAGTCGGATAACATCCTTTGCCGTTATGCCATCAGCCAGGGAACAACCGCCATCGGGGTTGGGGTCCAGCACTACTTTTCCAGGATTGAGAATCTTGGCGGTCTCCGCCATAAAGCGAACCGCCGAAAAAACGATGACATCGGCATCGGATTCTTTCGCTTTTTTCGACAAACCATAAGAGTCGCCAGTGTAGTCGGCGACACTATAAAAAATTTGCGGCGCGACATAATTATGCACGAGGATGATGGCATTCTTTTCGCGCTTGAGCTCTTCAATCCTTCTTATGGTAGGAAGCAACAGCTCACAATGTTCCTGGGTAAACCGGCAAACCGGATTGCCCACCTGAATGTCTTTAAGCTTTTCGTATAATTTTTCTGCGGTAATCATGAATTTTCCCTACCGGCATAGCCGCCGGTGTCATGAGCAATAGTTCTATCCAGTGTCCCATTAAGTAAGGGCAACCCCCTCAATCCCCCTTATCAGGGGGAGGCTCATATCAAGCCGAGACAACTCTTTGCTCGCCAAATAAAGCAACGGCACACTGGCCCCACGCCTAGTGGTTAGCCCGGCGGCCAGTTCATGGCTCGGCCGCCTAAAAGATGATAATGAATATGAAACACCGACTGTCCGGCCCCTGCCCCACAGTTGACCACCAGCCGGAACCCTGATTTATCAAGTCCTCTTTCCTTAGCCAGTTGATTCGCCACACTGATCACCGAACCCATCAGCCCATGGTCCTTTTCCTCGACATCCAGCAAAGTGCCTTGATGGATTCGGGGAATAATCAGAATATGCGTTGGGGCCTGCGGGTTAACATCATTAATCGCGAACAACGTGTCCGATTCATAAACCTTATCGGAAGGAATACTGCCCTCGCTGATTTTACAAAACAGGCAATCACTCATAAGATTTTTTTCCTTGTCCTCTTTGGTTTTCCATACCCTTGCCCTGTTCAGTTTCCTGCTGTGGCACAAACTGGTCAAGATGCTCAATGATTTCTTCTTTATAGGAGATAAACGGATCGAGCATCAGAAACGGTTCATCGGTTTTACTCAGGCGAAAGCCAATCCAGTCTATGAGATAACCCATGTGAGCATGCTGGCTCATAAGCTTTTTAACGAGCTCCCCCCTGCCATGTGCCCGGGTTCCTCTTGGAGGATTTACCTTTGAGAATTCGACCGCCTCATCAGTGGTTTTCCTGTAACCGTCTCCATTAGCCTCCAGTCCCCAGAACAGGCCGGTTTCCTTGTTCAGATTGTGGTACTCCAAGTCCAGACTTTTGAGCCAGGGGTCGTTCCATTCCAGATTTTCTTCGTTTCTGAACTCGTTCAGCATCCAGTATTTGCTGGCCCAGTCCACTCTGCCGATCACCGCTTCCGGTCCCTTCGGTAAATCGGTCAAGACCGATTCCCAACCTTCCAGAATCCAGTCCGTCTCTCGATCCGTTCCAGCCAGATATTTCTTGCAGGTATTCAAAGTATCCCATTGCAGTTCCAGGGCAGTGGAAGAATTTCCCGAAGCCAGTTTCACATGCCACTTGAAATCCGGATCGCGGGAAATGGACCGCATAGACTGAACCGAGTCTGCAAGAATCCATTCCCGTTTGGCGACCCCCAACTGCATGATTTCCAGCATGAGAGTTGTCGTCCCCATTTTCATGGCAGTCGCGAACTCACTCATGGTGGAGTCACCAACCAGAAGATGAATGCGCCGGTACTTGCTAGGGTCCGCCAAGGGTTCATCGCGGGTGTTGACAATCGCCCTGTTATATTGCACCCACCGGTAAAACTCATTAGGGATGTGATCGGCCCTTTGTGAAATCTGAAAGTTCACCTCATCGCCATGCTTTTCATCAGGCGCAACGTTCTCCCAATCCCGAAACGGGTGGGGATCACAGGAACCAATTCTGCCGGCGCCACAATAAATCAACCGGGTGGTTAAGAATGAAGAGAGCAGTTTCAGGTTGTCCCGCTCATCGAAAGGGAATCCCCTGCCTACCAGATAATTCTCGTGGCATCCAAAAGTCGCATTGGTTTCAAGGTCCACATTGTTCTTGATGAACGAGACATGATCGGCCCAGCCCAGTTCTTCCACCGCTTCCTGGATCAACGTATCCCCGGCACGGTCATAAGTCACCAGGTCCACAAGGTTGGAGCATTCCGGCGAGGCATATTCCAAATGGCCCATATCCAAATACAGGCGCCCACCGTTAAGCAGGAACCCGCCATTACCAGGAGGCTCATCGTTGGCCCGATAGTGAAGGTCCAGCACACCCAGGTTTTTTGAAAAAACATGGTTCTTGACCTTGTTGGCAATTTCCATGGGATCGTAAGAAAAGTCCCCATCACCTTTTACCAGGAGGCCATATTCCGTTTCGATGCCGAAGATGCGTTGTTTCATTTCAGGGTATTTCTAAAAATTAACGTTGGAGAGAGGTCTTGCAAATATCTGCCAGTTCCTGATCGTTCATAAACCGATACCCCGCCTCGGTAATTATTGCTATGGTGGGAAAAATTTTATCCTCCGGACGGGCTTTACCCGTTGCGGAATCAAACTGCGCCGCAGTTTGTAAAAGTCGGATGGCAAGGGTGACCGCACTGCTTTCCGGCCTTTGCGCCAAAGGCTTCTCTCCCCAAAGGTCTTCATGTTCCAGAATTCCCCGAATGGTCGGCGAGCCGGACCCGGTTGCGGTATGAGTGCGAATCTGAAAATCTGCCCCGAGCATATCGTAAAAATGTATAGAAGGTTTTCGAGCCCGCAAATCGTAGGTCGCAAATATCGGACTCACTCCCCCCAGCCCCTGGACCGCCATGCTCACATTCTCTTTCAGCAGTCTTGACAAGGCGCGAATTTTCCCCTCCCCGCTCATGGACTGCATTTGCGAACGCCGGAAGAACTCAAAGTTGTGCGTGAGAATCCGGGCCATCTCGAATGCCGTAGCGGGAACTCCGGCAATAGCCATCAACGAATAATCATCGATGGGAATGACCTTGTCGCAATGCTCATACATGATACTGTTACCAGCCGTTGCCCGCCGGTCACCGGCAACAATCACTCCACCCTCAAAGTGGAACGCGAGAACCGTTGTGCCCTGGGTCACTGCAAAATCTTTTTGCGTCTGCGCAGGATCAATTCGAGCCTGCCAGCGATAGCCGGATCTTTCCAGGAGATCGAAAAAATCTCCGGGCGAACCTTTAGAATCAGATTGAAAGCTCATTGACCGGTTCTCTGTTTGTATTTTTCCGTTTGCTTCGGGTCCACTTTTTTCATCCGCTTTAAAAGATTATCCCTGCCCGGCCGTGAAGGCTCCGGACTGGAAGGGCCGGAATCATGGCGATCTGGACTGGATTCTTTTTTTTCTTCTTTTCTCAGGGGATCATTCATTTGCATGGAATCAACTCCTTTTCTTACCCGGCGATTTCTGCCCCGTCACTTACAGAGAGCTTAACCGACCGATGATTTTAATTTTTCAATCTCTTCCTTAGTGAGGGCCCTGTAAATAGCTCTTCGTTCCACTTTCCCCAATAGCACGGCACCCTCAAGCACCCATTGATCAAAAGCCTCTTTCAAGGTCTGAGGAAAATCTTTTTCCTCCTCTTGCTGTTTTTTGCTTTCAACCCAAAGTCGGCAGACTTCCTCTAAAGCCTTGTCGAGCGTAAACGTCGCAAAGGGAAGATTCTGGATTTCCTGCTGAATCCAATCCATGACTTTTTCATTACCAGCGATAACCGTTCCGCTTTTAAAAGTTTCCCAATGTCCGTCATAATTTATACGGAAAAAGGTTGGATTGCAGTCGTGGTCCAGTTCGGCAAGCAGGAGACGAATAATATAGGGTGCCCGTTGGATTTCTTCAAAATTCTGTTTGAGTGCCGGGGCAATACCAAACTGCAGGAGTCTTGCCAAAGTGACATCCTGGGCCGAGCGGTTGAAACCCTCCAAATGCGCCATCTCCAGAAGGGTCATGCGCAAGCGTTCCACATCAGCAGGGTGCCCCACACCGCCCAAAGCAATGCGGTCATAAATTTCGAACACCTTACCCGGCTGGGGAGAAAACCCCATAACCAGCACCCCTTCATCAAAAGGAACCGACAACACCGGCTGACCTAATTTCAGCTTTTCCTGAACATAACTGTGGCGGGTGGAAACCGCTTCCATCCAGCGATATGGTTCTTCAAACATTTTTCAAATTTCCTCTTTATGCTTAAACGAATTGTTCGTTGAGAATACTTTCAACCTCTTCGGGGCAGATAACTCCGGTCAAATCCAAAAGCTCTCCGCTTGCAAACTCAACTCCAGTCCAATGAATACTTTTTATATTCTCCGCATCTTGCGCCACCGCTTGGCCTCTTATCTTCGCACGGGTTCCATCGGGAGGCGACTCCATAGCACGGGCGATTTCTTTTTCATTGAGTAGCGAATGAACCGCTCCCTCCTGCTGTAACCCCAGATACAATCCGCGCTCGGGGTCCAGGTTATGGTATTCCAAATCCAGGCTCTTTAGCCAGGGGTCCTCCCAGCCGATGCCTTCCGACTGCATGAACTCGGTAAACAACTTTTCCTTAATTGCCCAGTCAATACGGTCGGAAAGTTTTTCCGGACTGTGTCTAAGTTCATCCAGGGTCCGCTTCCATTCCGCAAGAATCCAGTCCCACTCCCGGTTTTTTCCGGCAAAGGCTTTTTCTGCCGCCTCCACATAAGCTTCCTGAATTTCAAGAGCCGTGATGGTCCCGCCTGTTTTACGCTGTAAAGCCGTGGTTCTATCGAGAGATACCCGCAACACATCGGCAACCGGATCCGCCAATTCCAAATCGGCAAGCTTCTCTCCACTGGCGATCAAGTTAAGAACCAGAACGGTGCTCCCCACCTTCAAGGCCGTGGCGTAGGCGGACATGTTGGCATCGCCGAGAATCAAATGCAAACGCCGATATCGGCTACTCACCGCATGCGGCTCGTCCCGGGTATTGATGAGGGGACGCTTCGTCATGGTCTCAATGCTTAAAAGCGTTTCAATAAAATCAGACCGCTGAGCCAACTGCAAACCCTGAAAATCATCGGCGTTTTCTGATCCCACTTTTCCGGCTCCGGCATACAACTGGCGCGTCACCAGAAAAGGGGCCAATCCGTTTACCACATCCTCAAATGGCGTTTCCCGTGGGATGAGGTAGTTATCATGCGTGCCATAACTGTGGCCGCTGTAGTCCGTATTATTTTTGAATACCTGAAGTGAGTTGCCCCCCAGTTCCCGGTTACGGATGGCCACGCATTCGGCGACAATCCTTTCCCCTGCCACATCATGCGCTACCAGAGATAATACCGAGTTGCATTCCGGAGTACTGTATTCAGGATGAGTATGATCATTATAAAAACGGGCACCGTTTGTCAAAACCCGGTCGCACTTCATATCCAGATAGGAGTAAGACCTTTTACGATCTTCGGCGCAAAAGGCATCCTCTTCCTCATCCTGAGCCAAAGAGGTCACCCGGAACCCACGCATATCCAGATGCGAGTTTTCCTGCGAATAAGCCCATTTGCAGAAAACACTTTTGCGCTCGCAAGCCTGCAACAGCTTCATCGACTCTTCGACCGGGTCAGAATTTTCCAGGTCTTCCCGGACAATTCCATACTCGGTCTCTAAACCTAAAAGAGGAACACTCATATAATTGACCGACGCATCGTGTTTTCGGTCGCCTTATCCGATTCGTTCGGCCGCCGTACCCGCACAACATTTTTTGATTCCATATCCAAAAGCTGAAGCCAGTCTTCCAGGTTCGATTCAGCGGGAAGCAGACTGCCTTCCTGAAATTCGGTCTCAAGAGAAACTACAAGATCGTCCACCGTCAGGCACAGTGTTTCACCCCGAATGGCCCGTTCGATGGCCCTTTCCTTGGTGCGTTTCATGATTCCCTCAATGGCCGCGCCGGAAATAAAATCCTTCCAGTACATTTTGCGATTGCCGCCACTTCGCAAAGTCAGTACCAGCACTTCCTGATCGGGGCCTTGGCTAAAGAGGCGATCCAGAAATGGTTCGGCCATGGAATTAAAATCTTCATGTTCGCGGGGAAGCCCGTCTTTCAGATAAACACGCAGGATGGCTTTGCACTCTTCGCGGTTGGGACGCGATACTTTTATCTTTCTGTCAATTCTGCCGGGCCGGATAATAGCCGGGTCGATCAGGTCGGGCCGGTTGGTCGCCAGAATCACCACTGTTTCGCGAAGGGATTGAATGCCATCCATCTCCGCGCAAAACATGGGAACCACCGTGTTACTGATGTTAGACCCACGCCAAGCCTGCCGGGTTCCTAAAATGGACTCCGCTTCATCTATAAATATAAAAGGGATCTGGCCCTTTTCTTTATAGTCCCGGGCCTTTTTAAAAATTTCACGGATTTTACGCTCCGATTCACCCAACCACATATTGAGGATCTCCGGCCCTTTCACATAAATGAATCGACCTTGCAGTTCGGATTCTTCCTCCTCGGAAAGCTTGCGAATCACTTCCGTGAGAATCGCTTTGCCAATGAGAGTTTTGCCGCAACCCGGGGGACCATAAAACAAAAACCCCTTGGGCACTTGATATTCCATCTGGCTCAGGATTTCCTGATGCAGGAGCGGATATTCTAAAACTTTGCGAACCTCTTCTTTTACTTTTTCCTGCCCTCCCACTTCGGACCACTCCACCTGTTCGTAATCGTCTTCAATAAGAGTGCGGGACTCCCGTTCAGGAAGTTTACCCAAAACAACTCTTTGGCTGGTGTCGAGAAAAATTTCTGTTCCCTCTTTCAGGCTGGCTTCATCCAAACCGTCGCGGACCAGAACAATGGTTTCCGTGTTGCCGGTCGCCGCCTGCACCAACCATTGCCCACCGGCAAGCTTCGCGGAAATTTTTGCCAATGGTCCCTGATTGGGAAGCAATAATCGGGCAATCACTACAAACCCCTCATTCAGTGCTACCTGATCCCCTGTTTTTAACCCCTCATTTTCCACCAGTTCTGGAACAACCGCCGCCTGATATTCCGTGCCTCCGGAGACCAGACGAACCAAGCCTTCCTCGCCCTGGCCCAGGATCGTGCCAATACGGTGGGCAGGAGACTTTAATTTTTCAATGGCTTCCTCTAAAACCTTAATTTTAAGCGCATACTGCTGGGCAGACTGCTGGGCCTGGAACAGAGCGTCCCTGAGATCCAGCACCTTTTCCTGCAATTGGGGTCGATCCTGCGTTTCATTTAAAACCTGATCGATCAACTCTACGATATGGGTTTGGTCTCCCATGAATAAATCCTTTATTTTTAATGAGAACTATCAATTGTATGAACAAAAAAATTTAGAAATCAAGTCAATTTTCTCAAAGGTTTAGTGGAGAAAACCCTGTCATTATATTAGGATGAAGACTTCTATAAGTTATTGGCCGAAAAAACTTTCGCGCAATTTTTCCATATCCCGACAGGGCTCGGCAAATCCCCTAATCTGACAACAAATTTCTGGCCCTATGATCTCTGCGAAAAACAAAATCCCCATCGAAAAATGCATTATCAGCTTCAGCCACAACAAATATTCGACCCGCGAAGAAGCCGATACCTTTAGCATGGCAAAAGCAGAGCGTGAGATGGCCGCCGGAAAACTCGGCATCAGCCATCTTATCCTGAGAGCTGAGAATGATGACATCGACCGGCTGAAATTTCTTTTTTTAATCCGGGGAATTCCCATCATGTGTTATGCGCTAAGCAACCTGCTGAATTCCAGCTTACGCGAAATTGTGGTCATTGGCTCTGAAGAAGTCAAAAAAATTATGGACTGCTTCCTTGATGTTGTCGGGACCTGTGGGAAAACCATTCGGTTTGCACAAGAAGATGCCCAACACCTCAATCTGGTCCACACCATGAATCTGGGCAGGGAGTTACTTTCCCTTTCGCCTGATGAGCTGGTTCTCTTCCAACCCGGCGACCTGCCTTTCTTATATGACCTGGAAAAAGTATTGCGCTTTCCCGACAACAAAAAACATAATCTGGTGCTCTGGCTGAACTCCCGGCAAAAGATGTTTCCTGAATTTGAAAAAAATCTGGACAGTGAGTTCGTCAAACGTAATTATCATTACCGGTCCCTCGATAATCACTCAGACAATTTGCTGGATCTTAAAGAACCCAATTTATATCCCATAAATTTTTCAATGATGGATTCGGATATCATTGACAACCTGCACTCTTCCCGCAAAGACGGGCAAATAATTCATGCGGGCATTCAAACCGCCCTGCAAAAACCTCTGCGCCTGCTCAAGGTTCTTCCTTATGTCGTGAATCATCTGTTGACGTTCCGGTCAAATGTGAATTGTATTCGACCCGGCGACCAGTATCAGTTCGGCATGTCCCGGAAAAATTTTCACAAAGGTATCTCCCACTTGCTCAACACTCCCTTGACCACCACGGTGCATGATGACCCGGCTTTCGTTTCTGATGTCGATGCATTGGAAGATTGGGAAGATTTTGAGTCCCTCACCCATTATGCGGAAAATGCTCATGGCCAGGAAGGACTGGAAATTATCCACCCGTTTGGGGAGGCTTTGACCCGGTTTCGGGAAGAGGGCATGCCCAGGTTGAAGACAGAGATTCCCATGTATCAGGATTTTCCCTCCTACATCAATTCTATTTATGCAACGCTCGGGATGAGCTATGCGCCCTTTGATAAGGAGGGCCAATACATCTCGCCCAACGGAAAATTGAAAACCGTGGAAGTCGCATACCGCTGGTATAAGCAAAAATGTGAATTACTGAAACAGAACACAGCCCATGAAAACCGGCAACAGGCCTGATGTTCACCCCCCCCTAGCCCCTGTCAAAGGGGAATTGTTTTTTCGACCAACTGAAAATAACGCTATAATATAAGCTGTGATTCTGTTCATTAAAATTCAAACTGCCGTATAGGCTGAAGCAAAAATGCCAAATATGTGGCTGGAAAATAGTTTGTTGAATCGAACCCGATTATCCGGGTTTATCCTTTTATCGCTGGCCATTCATTTTATAGTGGTGATCGCGCATATGGTGACCCCTGCCCGGCAGGAAAAAATAAAGGGGCCTCCCCCTATCCAGGTAAAGTATATCGAACCGAAAAAAACCATGGCCGCCAAAAGTGGTCGCATCATCGACACACCGAAGCCACCCCAAAAGACCGAAAAAGCCAGGACCAAAGATTTGCTGGCAAAATTCGACAGTCGAGCTCATTCCAACACCAATAAAAAACCTGCAAAAACCTATCAGCGAAAAAAAACCGTGGTGCCAAAATCCAAAGGGTCAGTAGGCAAAACAGGGACCGCACCCGTTCGAGAAAAGAAAATCGCACGCAAACCAAAAACGCGGTCCGTAGTTGAGCCAAAAAAAAGGTCCTTCCCGGAATCGGATATTGGAAAAATGAAAACCGTTACCCGAAAAAAAACCACAGCCTCAGCATCCGACCCCAAAGCGGGAACAGGCAGTGTTCTGGCCCTGCTGGATGGGTTTGACCCTGAAAAATTCGCATCAATCGATACGAATGCTCTTGAAAATACCGATGACGATGAGCCGGTTTCTCTCGATACTACGGAAGTCAAGTACGCCTCTTATTTTGCCAGAATCAAACACCAGATCGAACGAGTCTGGATTTATCCTTCGGACGCGGCAAAACGTGGTATCAGCGGCGATCTCAATCTAACTTTCAGTATTTCCAGGGACGGGAACCTTCTTGGAGCGCGTCTGCTGGATCGGTCGGGTTATGAAATTCTGGATATGGCCGCACTCAAAGCCGTGAAGGAGGCGGCTCCTTTTTATCCCTTCCCGGCAACCATTCAGCGAGACAAATTAACCATCCAGGCTAATTTCATTTATACTCCTAACCTTGAAACCGTTGCCCCCTGATTTTTCGTCATCATGAATTCTCCCCATCTTGCGATCATTTTACTTTCTCCACCTGATAACGGGTACCCCCTTATCCTCGAAAACAAAGTGGCAGGCGTTCCTGTGTTTAAACGCTTGATCCTCA
Organism: Nitrospina sp.; assembly: GCA_018653085.1. Lineage (GTDB taxonomy): Bacteria > Nitrospinota > Nitrospinia > Nitrospinales > VA-1 > LS-NOB. The sequence continues at coordinate 165,811 of JABIAY010000053.1, read as the reverse complement.
CTTTGCAAAGGGCGGGCATCAAGGAGTTTCTGGTTTTATCCCAGCAGTTGGATGAGCGGGAAATAAAAGTCCATCGAAAAGATATCGAAAAGGATTCCCGATTTAAAAGCCTTCTGCACTGGCATGACCGCACCGAATTTTTTGAAGAGAACAACAAGGAGCGCGCCAACTCGCTCACTCCATCCCAGCCGTTTTTACTGGTAAACGGAAACCTCGTCACGCACCAGAAGGTGGTCAAGCGTTTCATGGAGTCCGAGGACAATAATAATCCCGCTGGAATTTTCTGTCTGGCACTGGACAAACCTGGCGGATTGTATCTGCTTCCTCCAACTAAATTTTCCACATTGAGTCATCGCAACGGAGCCGAAGAGGACGAAGATAAAGTCGAGCGCATTGCATTGCCCGCCGACACCAATTTCTACATAGAAGTCCGGGACAACGCCTCTGCTCTGGAAGCCGAAAAGAAACTGCTTCGTTATAATAAACACCATTACCATCAGTTTATGGATATATGGGTCAATTCTTTATTTTCCCGCCATATATCCGCCGCGCTGGTTAAAACTCCCCTCACACCTAATGTGCTGAGCCTGTTCGGCTTGTTCATAGGTTTCTTGTCGGGCTGGTGTTTCGCGCAGGGGGATTATCTCAGCGGTCTCGCAGGAGGTATATTGCTGGTCTTGACAGCCATCTGGGATTGCTGTGATGGAGATGTCGCGCGGCTGAAACTCATCGAATCTGATTTTGGCGAGAAACTCGACACCATCTGCGACAATCTCGTCAATGTTTTTGCCTTCACAGGAATGATGCTGGGTGTCTCGCAAACCCATGGCTGGGTGCAGGCCCTCACCCCCTTTACCATGCTGGCTGTTGGCGGCGGAATGATTTTTGCCTTTATCTATTTTCCCGAAGGCGGCAAGGGAAATTTTTTCCGGCACTCCGAGATGTATGATGTCATCCAGACTCTGGCAAGCCGAAATTTTATATATGTCATTTTACTTTTCTCCATAGGCGGACATCTGAATTGGTTTCTCTGGCTTGCTGGCGTTGGCTCCCTCACCTTTGCCCTGGCTCTTTTTCTCGCCAGACGCCAGACCATTAAAACGGCAGTTTCAGATTCCTAATGGTTTTCACCTTATGAATGAAAACGGCTCTCCATCCCAGACCAATGCTAAAATTCAAACTGCCGTTTTATTACTGCCAGCAGAACCCGACTGGTATTGGCAAAACCTGGCGGAAGTCCCCTTCCTGCTGAGGAACGCACTCACCCTGCAAGGAGCAGGCATAAAAAAACTGATAGTCTGGAGCGAAGACAAGGATGTCAGCTACCAGAAGCTCAAGCAGGATCCGCGCATGAACCTGGATGTGGAATGGGACAACACCCTAGCACTTCACGACACGCAAGTCATGGTTCTCGATGGATCCACCTTGCTGGTGAAATCAGAAATCGTGGCGGCGATGACTCTATCTACCCAACATCAAGCCGATACCTCCGGATTTCGTTTCTTTCCCGATGCACTCAAACAACAGGCACAAGAAACGAATCTTATAAAAATCATTCCACCCCATGAGCCATCGCGTTTGATCAACAAAGAAGATTTTCCTGTGGCCGAAGAGCGGCTTTTAAAATCCGGGGGCCTGAGCAATGACAGCCTGATGGACAGACTGGTAACGCGGTTCATTTCCAGACAATTGACCCGCCTGTTTTTAAAAACCTCCTTGACCCCTAACCAGATTACTTTTCTGAGCCTGTTGCTCGGTCTTGGCTCGGCATGGTTTTTTTATCAGGGCACCTTTTTTTCAGGCATAAGCGGTGCGCTCCTCCTTCTGGTCTCCGCCTGGGTAGATTGCACCGATGGAGAAATTGCGCGGCTTAAATTTATGGAAACACCCTGGGGCGCACGGTTCGACATCTTCTGCGACAACATTGTTCACTTTTTTGTATTTTTTTCCATTGGCATGGGTTTGTTTTTCGCAACGGGTAATCCTCTGTATAAACTTTACGGAGCACTGGCAGTTTTTGGCAGTCTGACCGCGTTTATGATCCTGAGCGGCGTCATCGTGAAAAAAAAGCAGGAGGCAGGGCGAGGGGAAACATCCGAAGCCAACCTGACAGACCAGCTTGCCAACCGGGACTTCATCTACTTCCTGCTGGTGATGGCTTGTATCGAAAGACTCGATATATTCATACTTCTCGCCGCAGTCGGGTCCAATATATTTGCCGTCTACCTGATGTACCAGCGTAGCCGCCACTAGCCAGCGTGATGCTGGACCCAGAGAGCGATAACTTGATTGAGCCGAGGCAACTCTTTGTTCGCCAAGTAAAGTTATTGCTCACTGCCTGCCTCGCTAGAGGCGAAGAAGTCTCGGACTTTATCCAGCTGAGTTGTTACCGGGCAGGGGGGTAATGAAGCGATGAACTGTTTTCCATAACCGCGCCGACTCATGCGGGAATCAAGAATGGAAACCACACCGGTGTCGGTTTTTTTTCGGATCAAGCGGCCGAATCCCTGTTTCAACTGAATGATCGCCCTGGGGATCTGGTAATGCTTGAACGGGTCGATATGTTGCCGTCGCAGTTCCTCGATGCGGGCTTCTGTCAACGGCTCTTTCGGAACGTCAAAGGGCAGCTTGGTGATGATCACACTTTGCAACGCATCACCGGGCACATCCACCCCTTGCCAGAAAGAGTTGGTTCCGAAGATCACCGAAGGTTTTTCTTTGAATTTTTTTATCATCAGGCCGGTGGGCATATCCCCCTGCCGGATAAGCGGGAACTGGAACTGCATCTCATCCAGCTTTTCATAAACCTGGTTGAGAAGCGCGTAACTGGTAAACAGGATAAAAGTTTTGCCTCCGGAAATCGCCACCAACTCCCGGCACCTGCTGGCAATGCCTTCCACATAAACACCTGCTTCAGCACCCGGTTCGGGAAGATCATCGGGAACATAGAGCAATGCCTGACGGGAATAATCGAAGGGCGCATCCAAAGACAACTCTTCGTCCGGCTGAAAACCAATGCGTTCTTTAATAAAGTCGAATCCCTTGGAAGTAGTCAGCGTGGCAGAGGTCATAACCACCCGATCAAGTTTATCGAATACCTGCGCGTGCAGTTCTTCCGCCACATGAATGGGAACCCCGCGCAAGACCACCCGGGGGAAGCGTTTCCTTTTAGCGATTTCTATCCAGTAGACATATCCTCGCATATGTTGATTGAGTATGGCCGACAGAGTGTTGTTGAACTCAAAACACCGCTCGGCGGCGGCTGACGCATCCACCCGGTCCTCTTCCGAGTGCAGTCCCGCTTCCAGAGATTTCAATCCTTCCCGGAGAGCTTCCATCGGAACATACACACCGTTGTCGAATACAGGAGGTTTGTAGAACCTGAGGACCCGGTCGTTTTTTCCATACTCTTCCAGAAGGTGATTGAAAAAAGCCTCGACCGCCTGACGTACCGACATAACCAGCTTGCGAAGATGGGGTACCGAGTCGTGATCGACTCGGGCCAACAGTCCGCGTTTGCTACGCGGGTTATGCAACCGGTCGAGGAAATAAAATAAATTGGAATTGGAAATTTCCAGGCCCAGGAACTGGGTAGCCGCTTCTTCCAGATTCTGTGCCTCGTCAAACACCACCGCATCGAAAGCAGGGAGCACCGCCCCGGCATTGGCAACATTGGCAAAAAACAAATGGTGATTGACAATCAAAAGATGCGCGCCGAACCACTTTTTCCGCGCCTTGAAATAAAAGCAAGACGAATGGGTCTCGCAGTTTTTCCCCATACAAAGATCTTTCTGCCTTCCCACCTCTTCCCACACCTGGGGAAGAACCTCAAAAGAGAGGTCGCTCCGATACCCGGTCTCTGTCTCTCCGGCCCAGTTGAAAATACCCTCCCATTGGCTTTCCTCATTAGCCTGAGTGAACAGCCCTGCCTGGGCCGACCGTTTCATCCTCCTGAGCGACAAATAGTTTTCGCTACCCATGCACAAGGCATAACGAAAATTAATTCCCAGCTTGTCGCGAAGAAAAGGGATGTCGTGATTAAGAATCTGTTGCTGGAGTGTCTTGGTATAAGTAGAGATGACCACCTTCTTATTATTTTCCACAGCCCATAAAATAGCCGGGATGAGGTAGGCCAGACTTTTCCCCGTACCCGTTCCCGCCTCCACGATCAGGTGCCGGGCATCGCCAAACGCCTCTTCCACAGCACCTGCCATATCCATTTGCTGGTGCCGGTATTCGAATCCGTCCAACTGCGTAGACAGAATTCCCTCTTTACCCAGATAATTTTCCACCCGCTTTGCTGTCATGGTCGTGCATGGTACGGGCACAATTTAAAAAGAGCAAAATTAAATTTTTGGCCCATTAAAGAGCTCGTTTCCTGTAACCCGATTTCGCACTTTCCCCGAGGTTGAATTGCCATGCTGATTTCCTTTATAGTAGATAGAGTAAATTTAATTGGAGCTACTATGAAACGCCTCGCCCTCAGTCTCATTCTCACCCTGGTCTTCTCCTCCACTATTTGGGCCCAGAGTCCCGATGGAGCCAAACAACGAAAAGTGTTACGAACCGCACAATTGGTTCTGGAAGAAATTCAAAATTCTCCCGACCACGAGATTCCCGGCGGACTGATTTCCAAGGCCAAGGCCATTATTGTCTTCCCCACTATGGTGAAAGCGGGATTTTTTATCGGTGCCCGATACGGTAAGGGGGTTGCCTCAATGCGATCCAAGGAAACCGAAGAATGGGGAGCTCCTGCTTTTCTTTATACCGCTGGCGGAAGTTTCGGCTTTCAGTTCGGCGCAGAAGCAGTGGACCTGATCCTGCTCGTCATGACACAACGCGGACTGGAAGGACTGCTCAGCGAAAAGTTCACGCTGGGAGGAGACATCGCGGTATCGGCAGGACCCATTGGTCGTCACGCGGAAGCGTCCGCCGATGTTTTCATGCAGGGAGAAATTTATTCCTATTCCAGAAGCAAGGGCATTTTTGGCGGGGTCTCCGTGAAAGGCACCATCATCACCTCCGATGTCGATGCCAACCTGGCTTTTTATGGCAAACCTCTGACAGCCGAGAGCATCCTGCTTTTCAATCAAGCCGGGGAGATTCCTGAATCAGGAAAACAGTTCATAAGAATCTTCAACTTCCTGGCCCCCTACAAAAAAGGGAATTAGAAAAGCGCGGGAAACAGCCGAGCCTTTCGAGTTAACTCCTTTGGCTATTGAACACGCTCACGGATTTTGGCGCTCAGGGTATCCAGTGTAATGACAACGATAGCTATAGCAAGTAATGCCGTTCCCGCCTCGTTGTATTTGAGAAGGTTGATCCACTGCTGAAGCAAAAACCCGATTCCGCCGCCACCGACAAACCCGATGATCGTTGACATGCGCACGTTAATATCCCAACGATAAAAACTAAGCGCCAGAAATGGCAAGAGCACTTGAGGTAGAACGCCAAAAAAAACCACCTGCAAAGGTTTTGCTCCAACCGCAGTGATCGCCTCTACCGGCCCCGAATCAATGCTCTCTATCTGTTCCGAAAATAATTTCCCCAGAGATGCGATGGAATGCAGTCCCAACGCCAGCACCCCGGCAAAAGGACCAATGCCCACCCAGACCACAAACAGGATCGCCATAATCAGCGGCTCGATAGATCGCAAAATATTCAGTCCGGTGCGCACCCCATAATAAACAATAGTACCCATGCGGCTTTTCGTCATGAGGTTGCGCGCACCGAGAAAACTCAGAGGCACCGCAACCAGCACACCCAATGTGGTTGCCATCAACGCCAGAAAAACCGTTTCCACCATTTTGTCGAAGGTCAGGCTGAGCGTCTCGCTGACTTTCCAACCTCCGACTTCCCAACTTAATACTGCTCTCACAGTCTGACGAAGACCCCGCGCGCTGGGCGGCACGGTGATATCTTTCTGGAACGCTCCGGATGAATCGGTCGAAAAAGTTCCCAGAGGAAATTCCTGCTCAATGGCATTGACCCAATAAAGTGTTCCAGACTTTTCCGCTCTCATGTTCAGACCACGCACCGTCAAGGCATCCGAAATTTCACCTGACTGACTGGATAGAACTAACGCGGGATTTATACCTTCGTTTGCGATTGGAACATTTGTTTTTTGGGAAAGGAAAAACTCGGCTTCAACGATTTGGGTTTGCTTCTCACGGGTCAGCAAGTCGGGCTGAGCCAGTTCCTTGACCAGCGGTGTGACAAGGTGAAAGTCGCGGAACAATTCTCCTACCTCAATTTCCGTTACTTTCCATCCATAGCTGTAAAGAGACAACACAGCCAGAGTGATGATAAAAAATTTCGTTTTCATATATCCGGGTGGGGTGCTTCCGCTGAAAATTGTAATGTCTTTACCTTGCGGACAAATGTTCTCTTAGCTTTACGAGCTATTGCACATTGGCCTCACGCCTAGTGGTTAATCTAATTCAAATTCTTCTTTCCAGTTGCTGTCTTCTTCCAGCGGTTTCTGCTCTTTTTTATCGAGCACAAAATTTTCCAGCACAAGAGTGTCCATTTCCGTACGCATGAAACAACGGTAAGCCTGTTCCGGGGTGCAGACAATGGGCTCCCCGCGAACATTGAAGGAAGTGTTGATCAATACCGCGCATTGCGTGGCTTTTTCAAATTCGCGGATCAATGCATGGAATTTAGGATTGGTTTCGGCGTGAACCGTTTGGATACGGGCCGAGTAATCCACATGAGTGATCGCTGGAATCTGTGACCGGGGAATGTTCAACAAGTCTATGCCAAACAATTTCTTTTGCTCTTCGGTCATGGCAATGCGCTTGTCTTCACGCACCCCTGCCACCATCAGCATATAAGGGCTCTCACTGTCAATTTCAAACCACTCCTGAACTTTTTCTGCCAGAACCGCAGGCGCAAACGGACGAAACGATTCGCGATATTTAATCTTCAGGTTCATCGTTGACTGCATTTTAGAGTTTCGCGGATCGCCAATGATGCTCCTCCCCCCTAACGCACGCGGACCAAACTCCATCGGACCCTGAAACAAACCGACTACCTTACCGACTTGCAAATCTTCTGCAACTGCCGGGGCCAGTTGAGAGTCATCATAATATTTGTAGGGAATACCCTGCCCATCTAAAAATTGTCGTATCTCATCATTTTCAAACTTCGGACCGAGATAGGCTCCCCGCATCGAGTCTTTGCCGTTGGTCGATCTTTCATTGCCCAACATCTGATACCAGATACTGAGCGCAACTCCCAGAGCGCCCCCTGCATCCCCTGCCGCCGGCTGAACCCAAACGCTGTCGAAGATTTTTTCTTTGAGAATCTTGCCGTTGCCCACGCAATTTAGAGCCACGCCTCCTGCAAGGCACAGGTTTTTCATGCCGGTGAGTTCCCGGATGTGGCGCGCCATTTTAAGCATGATCTTTTCGGTCACCGTTTGCAGGGAAGCCGCGATATCCATTTCCTTTTGAGCGAGCTGAGTTTCGGACTTGCGGGCGGGGTGACCGAACACCGAGGCGAACTTGTCATTGGTCATGGTCATGCCGCCCAGGTAATCGAAATACTCCATATTCATTCTGAAGGAGCCGTCTTGTTTGAGGTCGATCAGCCGGTCCAGAATGAGATCCGCATACTTAGGTTCCCCATAAGGGGCCAATCCCATAACTTTGTATTCGCCACTGTTGACCTTGAAGCCAAGGTAATAAGTAAACGCTGAATAAAGTAAACCGAGTGAATGCGGAAAATGCAGTTCCTGCAATAATTCTATTTTATTGTCCGTGCCCTGAGCGATACTGCTGGTGGCCCATTCCCCCACACCATCCATCGTAAGAATGGCCGCCTCCTGAAACGGGGAAGGAAAAAACGCGCTGGACGCATGCGACTCATGATGCTCGGTAAACAAGACCGGTCCCTTATAGTCCAAATCTTTGCGGATATTGGCCCGGGTCCACAACTTGTCTTTCAGCCACACCGGCATGGCTGACAAGTATTGCCGCAGGCCCTTAGGAGCGATCCCCAGATAAGTTTCCAGAATGCGTTCGAACTTGATAAATGGCTTGTCATAAAACCCGACATAATCCAGATCGGAAGTCTGGATGCCTCCTTGCTGAAGGCAGAACTCCACCGCTTTTTTGGGAAACGATGCATCGTGCTTCTTGCGGGTGAATCTTTCCTCCTGTGCCGCCGCAACGATCCTACCGTCTTGCACCAGGCACGCCGCCGAGTCATGATAAAATGCCGATATTCCAAGAATGTTCATGTTGAATAGATGACGATCAAATTTTAAAATTTCCGGCGGTCAGCCAGAGCAACCAGAGTCCGGCAAAAAGAACCGCTACGTTCAATTTAACAGACAAAGAATGCAGGGATTTGAAGCGGACTTCCAGGTCGGGTTTTTCTGTTTCGGTGGCAGATTTTAATTTTTCTTTCAGGATTTTTGCTCTGGGGTTCACTCCTAAACCAGCACTCACCGTTCCCAACATCATGATCCCCCAGGCGCACCATTTGAGTCCTGCTACCCCGGTTAGCAGAAACGTTGCCAATACCAAAACGCCGCACACATAACCGACCCTATAGTATCTGGGAAAAATGATACCGACCAGTTCCCCCGCTTTTTCCCGCTCCAGGGTTTTAAAGACTGCGGGAGCCACAAAGAAGGAAAAAAAGATAATACTGCCAACCCAGCAAACCAGGCTTAACAGATAAATAAAATTTATTACCGTGGAATCCATAACTATTTCCGGTCTAGATATTGCGTGAACTTAACCTTTATGTAGCCCCCCTCATCCTAGCCTTCTCCCTCGAGGGGAGAAGGAACTTTTTGCTTCCTCTCCCTTGAAGGGAGAGGATTGAGGTGAGGGTGGTTTGATAAGGCTTTTCACTTTGCCTGGCAATACTCATGCAATATGTGGGTTAGAGACTAATTTCATCCACAATTTTTTGCGCCGCTTCTCTTGGGTCATTCGCGTCGCGGATAGGCCTGCCGACGACAATGAGATCCGCCCCATCCTCTATGGCCTGAGACGGTGTTGCGATTCGGTTCTGGTCATCCCCTGTCACATCGGCCCATCGCGGACGGATTCCCGGAACCACAATTTTGAATCCCTCACCACATTTTTGCCGGACCAGTTTTGCTTCCTCTCCGGAACAAATGACCCCGGCACATCCCGAGTTTTGCGCCCGGACCGCCCGATCCAACACCAGGACCGCCGCGTTGATATCATCACGAATGCCCAGACTCGCCAGGGAAGAAACGCTGGTACTGGTGAGCACCGTTACCGCCAGCACTTCCAGCCCCGAACCCTTCACCTCATCAGCCGTCTCAAGAATGGTTTCCCCTTCGGTTGAGTGAATGGTTATATACCGGACCCCCAACTTCTCGGCGGATCGCAATGCGCCTCTTACCGTAGTCGGGATATCGTGAAGCTTGAGATCAAGAAAAATGTTCGCCGAGGAATGGTCCTGAACCATTTTGACCACATCTGGACCTTCGCGGATAAACAGTTCCAAACCGATCTTGAAACAACCGACCACGCCTTCCAGCATTTTGACGTAATGCTCGGCTTCCTTTTTATCGGGAACATCCAGAGCAAAGATCAACCGGTCTTGAGGATTCGTTGTATTCATAAAGTCTCCCAGAGATGCTCAAGTATACGCTATTGATGATGAAAAATACTCTCGGGGTATCGCGCCATAACCGAATGGTTCCGGATGTCCGGCCTCGTGGAGTCTAGCTCCTGCCCGGCCAGTTCCTTGAACATCATCAAGGGCACATCGCCTCCAGCAGAAATGGTGTGCACAAAGCCACTGCCGAAACGCAGGTTCACATCGGTGAAGAAAAATTTTCCGGTCGCGTCTCGCAGTCCCTGAATTGTGCAGGGGCCTGTTAAACCCAGCTTGACTCCAAGTGCTTCCACCTTATTCATAATTCCGGTATCCATGTTGATGCGGCTCACCATAACCTCGCCGCCACGAACTGCCAACCGTTCACGCGGAACGATCAGGCGAGGCGAGCCTTGCTGATCGAAAAAACAATCTACGCTGAATTCTTTGCCATCGATCCGTTGTTGAAAAACATGATGAAGATATTTCTTCTTATAAAAGTCCAGGTCGTCATTGTTCTCCACGGCAACCTGATTTTTGCTGCCTTCGCCCCGGCGCGGCTTGGCAATAAGCGGAAACGAAGTCGCCTTTATATCCGGCAAAAAAGTTGGCGGAGTATCGAATCCTTCCGCCTTCAAAAACTCATAGAGTTTCCATTTGTCGTGGCAGGTTTCGATGGCACGGTTTTCAGGTATCCATAAACAACCCGCTTTCAGTTCTTGACGATGGTCAGCCGTGAACTCAATGGACTTGTTGGTCAGAGGAATCAAGGCAGAAATCTTTTCGCTTTCGCAAAATTCAAGAAGCGATGGCAAGCACTGGGGATCTGAAAAAGGCGGCAAAACCTGTGAGCGATCTGCTTCTTTAAAGGAAGGTGCAAGCGGATCACTGTCTGCACAAATCAGCTCAACGGATGGTCCGAACCCGGATTTAGCCTGCTGAAACGCCTGAATCAGGGAAACCCTCCAATGTGGAGCCAGAAAAAGAATTTTTAAAGTTTCCATATTAATAGCTGCTCAGATGACTTATTTGTTTGAGAATCTTTGCCGATGCGCCCCAGATCCTGTGGTGTTGAAACCAGTACATCACGCCTTCTTCAGAAGGCTTGCTCCCGACATCCCGTTGTTGCGTTGAAAGCAGGGAAGTGAAGGGAATTTCCAAAACTTCTCCCACCTCATGCTCGGCAGGCTCGTACTCGGGGGCCGCAGGCAGAACCGAAACAAAAGGGGTGATTTCAAAACCTAACCGTGTATTGACAACAGGAAGCCGCCCCAGCACATTTTCCGGTTCAACTTGAATAGCGAGCTCTTCCTCGGTTTCCCTGAGTGCCGTGGTCAGCAGGTCATCATCCTGCTCTTCAAACACTCCGCCAGGGAAACTCACTTCTCCCGCATGATACTTGAGGTGCATGGCTCTTCGGGTCATCAGCACATGGATTTTTTTTGGCTTGGGATAAAGCAGCACCATCACTGCGGCCCGCTGGGGATGCGGCAGAGTCGTCTCCCGGACCAGGGGAAAATCGTTCTGTAGTTTGTGTTTGATTAAAAACAAATCCATAGCCGCACCTTACTACAATCTACCTACCAGACTGTTTTGTATTCTTCGATGTCGAATCCAACGGTGATTTTATTTTTGTCCACCGCAATCGGACGCTTGATCAACCTTCCGTTGCCAGCCAACAGGTCCAAAGCCTGGCTTTCGGTCATGGTTTTCAATTTATCCTTGATTTTCAACTCACGGTACTGAACACCGCTGGTATTAAAAAGCTTTTTCATTCCCTTGGCTTTCATCGCCATTTTAAGGGTCTGCTTTGTCGGCGGTGTTTCGGTAATATCGATCAATTCAAATTTGACCTTCTTGTCTTCCAAAAACCGGATCGCCTTACGGCAGGTCCCGCATTTATTATAAGAGTATAGCTTCATCTGAGAACCTCCGCTGGTAACTTGCTACCACAAGATATAGTGGATTATGTTTTATAGTATACCAAACATGGTATAATTTCACTTTACAATGCCCCATGGTTGAGATAATCTTTCTGCCAGCATATGAGACTTAAAAGTCCGATAATCCAGGGAGTCAGACCAAGTTATGTACCTGAAAAATTTAGAGCTAGAGGGTTTTAAGTCGTTTGTCGACTCTACCAACCTGGAGTTTAAAAACGGTTTTACCGCCATTGTCGGCCCAAACGGTTGCGGAAAAAGCAATGTATCTGACGCGATCCGCTGGGTTATCGGCGAGCAAAGATCCAAAACCCTGCGTAGCGTCCGCATAACAGACCTCATTTTCAATGGCAGTAGTAGCAGAAAACCCGTGAACCGGGCAGAAATCTCCCTGACCTTATCCAACGTGCCATCGGGAATCCGGATTGCCGGGATTCCCAATTCGGCTGAAGATGTCAAAGTCACCCGTTGCTACCATCGTTCCGGCGAAAGCGAATTTTATATCAACCAGATTCCATGTCGATTAAAGGATATCACGGACTTCCTGATGGATGCCGGTATCAGTCCGAAGGTATTGACCATTATTGAACAAGGTCATATTCAGGACATCATCACTTCCAAACCGGAAGAAAGACGGATTCTTATTGAAGAAGCCGCAGGAATCCTGAAATTCAAACACCGCAAAAACGAAGCCATCCGCAAGCTCGACAGTTCGCGTCAGAATTTGGAACGGATCGCAGATATCGTGCAAGAACTCGCCCGGCAGGTCGAATCATTGAAGCGTCAGGCCGCCAAGGCGGAACGCTATAAAAAATATAAATCCGAAATCAAGCAACTGTCTCTGAAACTTTTTTCCATCAAAGTCCGCCGCTATCAATCGCAACTGCAGACGATAGAAACAGAGTTAGAAGAACAAACCCAAAAGAAAACAGAGTGGAGTGCCCGCCACGCCACCTTCGAAAACCAGATCGCCCAGCTCAATATAGAAATTGAAGGATCGTTTGAGCGGTTGAATGAAGCCCGCGAAACCATTCATCAACTGAACTCTCAAATCGGAAGCAGTGAACAAAGCGTTGCTTTCAAAAAGGAACAAAAATCGGAAGCGGAAACGGACATCGAATCCGCTACAAAAGAAATTTCCCAGATGGGCGAGGAAATCGGCGGCTTGACAAACAATATCGAAAGCGAAAGGCAAAACCTTTCTGCCACCTCGCAGGAAATCAACGAACAGGAAATTGTACTGGATCAGCGCAAAGCCGAAAATGAGGAGAAGCGGGAAGCTTTACAGGGAATTCAAGAACAGGTTCTCAACGGAGAAAGAAGTGTTCACAGTTTATTCCAGCAAACGGCACAATCAAAAAATCAGCTGACCGCTCTTGAGACCCGGGTTCACGGGTTGGAAGCCCGTCAGGAAAAACTTGTATCGGAAAAGGAAGAAGTCCATTCCCAAATTCAGGGAAACCAGTCGGTACTGGCACAAGGGGAATCAGAATACCGGCAAAAGGCCGGGGAACTCACACAGTTGAAGGGACAGCAGGAGACCTTGCGTCAGGAAACTGCCGAATACTCCAAACAACTCCAAGCTGAAAGCGACGGTCATAGCTCCAGAAAGGAAGACTATTTTCATAAAGCCTCCTTGCTGGGTTCATTGGAAAAACTGCGGAATCAGTTTGAGGGATTTCAAGAAGGCATCAAATCCCTTATGGGCAACCAGAACGGCGAACGAATTCCGGGCATCCGGGAAGTACTGGTCGATGTTCTGCAGACTCCGGCAGAATATGAAATGGCTATCGAAACGGCTTTGGGTGAAAAACTCCAAAGTGTTATTGTCAATTCCCATTCAGATTCGATGGAGGCCATCAGTTATCTCAAAAACCATCATTCCGGTCGCGGCTTGTTCGTTCCTCTCAATCCGAAATCGATTCCCTCTGCCCCACTTCATTTAAACGGTACACAGGGAGTCGTGGGTAAAGCGCTCAATTTCATTGAATGTCAGGAAGAGTACCGCCCCGTCATCGAGATGTTGCTGAAAAGCGTTGTCATCGTTCAGGATATGGATGTGGCCCTTCACCTGCATCAGGATGCGAATTTTCATGGAACGGTTGTCACCTTAAACGGTGAAATGATTGATGCAAACGGACTCGTCACCGGAGGCTCGCTGGAAAACGAATCCTCCAGCCTACTGGCCCGGAACCGCGAAATAGAAACTCTCAGCGATAATACCAGCAAGCTCAAAGAGGAACTGGACACCTCACTGGAAAACATCGAAAAGAAAAAACAGAGCCTTGCCGAACTTGAGACCAGCCTGAAACAATTAGACCAGCAAGCTCTTGCCGCAGAACTCGGAACAAACAACAAACTCCGCGACCTGGAGCAATGGCGCAAGGAAGCTGAACGCCTTGAAAACCGGGATACCGCAATAGCTGGAGAAATTTCAGCTCTGGACAGCGAAAGGGATGAACTGGTCACAGAAAAATCCTCACTAAGCCAACAAGTGGGTATCGCCGAGCAAAAAAGAAATCAGGAAGAAGAACTTTTAGTTCGCCATCGGGAAGAACTGGAACAGAGCCGGACCGGCCTTGAGGAGATTTCATCTGAGATCAGCAGGCTCAAAGTCTTGATCGCATCACTGATCGGTCGACGGGAAAACACACTCACCGAAATCAAACGGCTGGAACTTCAGCAACAAAACCTGAAACAGCAGATTGAAAGGCGCGAGGCGGATCGAGTTTCAAACCAGAACAGAATCGCTGAGATTGAAACCGAAGTTTCAACTTTGGAAAACACAGTCCTCAAGCTTTCCCGGGAAAAAGATCAGCTGAGCGAAACAGCCGTGCAGGAAGAAGAATCACTGCGACAGAAGGAAGAGAACCAGAAAGAAATGGAACAGGACATTCGTGAGCTGTCCCGAAAAATCCAGGAGATCACCGAAACCCTCTCGCAGATAGAAATCAAGCGATCAGAAAACCGCCTGCAAATTGTCCACCTGGAAGAGCGTGCCTATGAAGACTACAACGCAACCCGGGAGGAATTGCAGTCGGCCTATGATGAAACCATCGATGAAAATGAAACCGATGAGCAGGTCAAGGAACTCAAGGAAAAGACAGCAAAATTAGGTGAAGTCAACCTGGCGGCACTTTCGGATTTTGAAAAATCCAACGAGCGTTACACCTTCCTGAAAAAACAACAGGACGATCTTGCCGAGTCAATAGAACTACTGCATTCAACAATTGAGAAAATAAATCAGACCACCCAACAACGGTTTCTCGACACCTATGAACGGGTTAACGAAAACTTCAAGGAAATTTTTGCGCGACTCTTTCAAGGAGGAAAGGCAAACCTGACCTTGACTGACGAATCCAACCCACTCGATTCCGGGATTGAAATCACCGCCAACCCCCTAGGCAAAAGCCTGCAAAGCCTGGCCTTGATGTCTGGTGGGGAAAAAGCCATGACCGCCATCGCCCTGATGTTCGCGGTATTTAAAGTCCGACCCAGCCCCTTCTGCCTGCTCGATGAAGTAGATGCCCCGCTGGACGAGGCCAACGTAGTCCGTTTCCAGGAAATGCTCAAGGAAATGGCCGTCAACACGCAATTCATCATCATCACCCACAACCAAAAAACCATGACTTTCGCCAACGCCCTCTACGGCATAACCATGGAAGAGCAGGGTGTCTCCAAAGCAGTTTCCGTCCACTTCAACTAGCGGGGCAGGCCCCGCAGCCAACTAGCAATAACTTTTTTGAGCGATCAAAACTCGTTGGCGGCCTTATGAATCATGGGAAGCCCTTCCTGCGGTAAACAACCCTGCGTCACGCTGGCCACTAGCCATGGAGGCAAAGTGCAATGGCTCGTTGAGCCGAGGCAACTCTTTGCTCGCCAAATAAAGCGATGGCACACTGGCCCTACGCCTAGTAGTGGTATAATAGCTTCATTTAATTTAACTCCATCATATTATGGGCGAAGCAAAAGACATTGACGATAGTCTGGACTTCCTGCGGTATTTTGAAAAATATGCCGAGAACCCCGACCTCGCCACCATCATCCGTGAGAGGTTGAGTAGCGACAAAAAATCCCTGGATCTTTTAGGTTGCCAGCTTAGTGAAGAGGATTTCAGAACCTTTGCCGGGTTCAATCCCATCAAATCCCTTTCTTCCCTGACTCTTGACCAAACTGGTTTGAACCCAGGCGGACTACAATCACTCAGTGCTTGTGACTGTTTTTGCAACCTGGAAAATCTTTCACTGGCAAACAATAATCTCGATGACGAAGCCTTGTTCTTCTTTTCCAAGTGCCAGGCATTAAGCCGTCTGAAGACTTTGAATTTATCCAGCAACGAAATTGGTTCGCTGGGAGCAAAGGTCCTTTCCCTGACAAAGGGCATGGGCCATCTGGAACAGTTAAACTTTTCCTATAACCGTTTGGAACCGCTTGGCATTAAATCGCTTGCCGATTCAGAACTGGGTCGCCAGTTAACCCATATCAACCTTCGAGATACAGGAGTTGATGATGAGGGTTTGAGGTTTTTAGCGCAATCCCCGCCTCTGGAAAATATCGTCCACATCGATCTTTCCGACAATAGTCTGACCGGCGAAGGAATGGAGGCTCTGGCGCGGTCCCGGGTGTTCCCAAATCTCAAGGTTTTGATCCTGAACAACAATCACCTTGGAGATGATGGAGTCTATGCCATGGCCGAGTCTCCTATGTTTGAAAAACTGGAAACACTGGTCATGCACAACAACGGATTGACGACAGACAGTGCTATTTCTTTTTCCAAATCTAAAACGATCACCCGGCTTAGAATGTTGGATCTGAATAATAACGATCTTCGCGCCGAGGGTGTGGCGGCACTGGCGGCATCCACAAATATGAAAAGCGTAGAAAATCTTGACCTGGGCGAGAACAAAATCGGTCAGGAGGGCGCAAAGGCCCTGGCGCAATCTCCCCATTGCACCGGACTGAAAACTTTACGACTGAACAACAATAGCATTTCCGATCCGGGGGCTTCGGCACTGGCCTGTTCTACTACCCTGACGCAATTGGAATCCTTATACCTGGAAAACGAAAACTGGATTCACGCACAAGGCACTAAGGCAATTGCCGAGTCCAAAAATCTGGTCAGCCTTCGCCGACTGGTGCTCGCCCTGAATGCCATTGGCGATGAAGGTGCGGCTTATCTGGCAAATTCTCAGCAACTCTGCGGCCTGCATTTTTTAAATGTGGCGGGTAACAAGCTCAGCCCCAAAGGAGAAGATGCTCTGCAAAAATCTACGGCACTGGTTAACCTTCAAGTTCTGGAAATCGTTTGAATCAACGGTTTCTCAAATGCTTTCAGATCCGTCCCTCCCCCACCGCCTAAAGCAAAAAATCCGGCATAACGATATTAAGATTAACCCTTTTCTGCCGATACGGGTGTATTAGGGCAAACGCTCCCTCTATCGGTTGATTTTCCTGCTTCGGATGCTATATTACTTAGATACACTAAGTGCAGATTTTAATCCTGCGGGCCGTTATGAATGATTTAAGACAAATTATCATAAATTCCCTGGATTCTTACGCAACAGGGAACTCTGACTTCCGGGAAACCGTTCAGACCCTCGTTGAGAATGAGGGTGAGGAAACTTATCCCATTTTGCTTAATGTGTTGACCCACCTTGAATTCAGCACCCAGGACGCCAAGTCAAACTGGGATAATATCCTCAAACACCAAGCTCTGCTGGAAGTAAAACTCGACAGACCCGTCAAGTTGATAACCGCAATGTGCGACTATTTCAGCGAGGTCTCTAAACACCTGCAAATTCCAACAATGATTGAATTGAAGGCGCTGGAGGAAACCAGGAAAATTTCCCGCACTGACGGATTAACCGGACTTTTTAATCGGCGGTTTTTCGATGAAACTCTGGAAGGAGAAACCAACCGAGCCATAAGAAATGATGGGAACTTTACCCTTATATTTTTTGATCTCGATAATTTCAAAAAATTAAATGATACCCAGGGTCATCAGGCAGGGGACTTAACTCTGAAACGAGTGGCCGAAATCATGATATTGGAAAAAAGAACCGAAGACATCGCCTGCAGGTACGGCGGAGAAGAACTGGTCCTCATCCTTCCAGAAACCCGGAAGATCAATGCGCTGGTTATTGCTGAACGAATTCGGCAAAAAGTTGAAGAAGCGGAACTGGAGTTTGAAGGACAAACATTTGGAATCACCTTGAGCGGCGGAGTGGCTTCTTATCCCCTGGACGCGCAAGATATAAAGTCCTTGATTCATGCGGCCGACATCGCACTATATCAAGCAAAGGAAAGCGGTAAGAACCAAATTTACCTGCATGCCGAGGACAAGCGGCATTATATCAGGATAGATTTTGCGGAAGAAGTCCAGGTCACCAAAACCCATCAGGAGTCTGAAAAAATTCAGGTCAAGGGAAAAAATTTCAGCAACTCCGGTTTGCTTTTCGAAAGTCCTGTTCCCATTGAAATTGGCACGCAGGTACAGATACAAATTGCCGACCAGAGCATCGGCGAACCCATTACCGTAAAAGCCCAGGTTGCACGGGTAGAAAAGTTCGACTCCTGCTATGATATCGGGGTTTCGTTTGTGGAAATCGATGATACGGATGGAAGTGAAGTAGCACAAACCCTCGCCAGTAACCTGGGAATTCCCGCCAGCACACTCAACCAAAAAAAGAACCCGGAAAGCTAAGGCCGGGTCGCTAATAAGTTAAAGGTATTCTGCGTTTTCAGTACCCGGTTTGCCAGCCAGGCATGGAGCCCGTAACGCCGAGCACAGTATTTTTCGATCTGCAAAACTTCCAAGCCTTCATCCCGCAGAATTTCACGAACCCGGGCAGGATCAATCCCCCCAAACTGTCGCTGGTAATCCGAATGATGGTACTCATCATCCAGCACAGGAATTTTTCGCACCTTCATCTCAAACCGGTATAACTTTTCATCCAGCCAGGAAAGCATACGATGCAGGGCAAATCTTATCGGCGATTGAACTTCCTGCTTGAGCGGCTCAAAAAATACAAGCAGTTTCTTTCCAGAGGAAAGCCTTGCACAAATTTTCCGAAGTACTGATTCATAATCGAATAGATGATGCAGGATTGCCGACAAAACGATCACATCAAATTCGTCTTGATTTTGCGTCAGGAATTCCTCAGCATCTCCCACCACCAGATGAGCCTGCGGTTTCAGCGTTGCGGGGATGGAGTCCTCAAACGCCCGGATCATTTCCCGCGACAAATCCAAACCAGTCAAGCGGTACCCACGGGATAAAAAACCCAAAGAAAGGTAACCGGTTCCGCAACCCAGGTCTAGAATTTCAGAATCCGTTTTCAGATCAGCGCAAACTTCGTTAAGCGTTCTCTCCAGTATTGACTTTTGGAAAAAATTAGTCTGCTCCGGGTGACGGGAAAGATATAACCGGTTTTCCAGGGCATGGACCCTGCGGCTTTCTTCCAACACTTTTTCTTTAGTGGTGGGGTCTGCCATCGCCGATTCCATCAGGGCACGAGCTCCTCAAAAAAGAAGCGTTTCTGCGCTTTCGATGTTTTGCATTCGTTACAGTTGGTGCAGACATCGGGGTATTCCCCTTTTTCATGCTGGATGCGTAATCGGTCAATTTCCCTGCCCTGCCACAAGTCTTGCACGCTGTCCTGAAAAGCGTTCCCCAGCTTTAAGGAAGCATTGTAATCCACACAGCATGGAATCACCGTGCCATCCCATAACACCACCAGCTTGCCATAATCTTTGCCGAAGGGTTCCGGACAGGGTTCCTCTCTCGGACTTTGAATCAGTTTGGGTTGTGTTCGGACATGGTCAACAATGGGTTCCCAGTGGTCGATAAAAGAGTCCACATCCTCCTGGGTTTCTTCTTCTACAGTAAATACCACTCCCATGCTCAATTCAGGCCGACGCTTTTCTTTTTCATTTTTTAGCCTGATAATATTTTTTTCTATTTTTTCAAGCTCCACACCCCGTATGCGCTTAAACGTTTCCGCCGAGCCATCAATGGAAAAACGGATGATGTTAAGAGGACTATCAATAATCCGGTCAATCATTTTGTCCGTCAACAATGTCCCGTTAGTATTCATCACGATATATTTGATTCCCGCCTCATGGGCATAATCAAACATCCTGAAAATCTCCTTATGCAGGAGCGGTTCTCCCCAATTGTGCATGCAAAGGTGCTCGAGTCCGGGGCTGTCATCAATAACTTTTTTAAACAAGCCAAAATCCATGAAGCCTTCTTTGCGCGTCATACCTTCGGTCACGAAACAAAACGTGCACCGCAGGTTGCAGGTATTGGTCGGCTCGACAATCAAGGAAGTAAGAGGTTTAATCTGCATCAGTCCATCACCTTTTCGACAATATAGTCCGGGCGACCCTGAATCTGAGAGTGGACTCTCCCAAGATATTCTCCCAGAAACCCAATGGAAAGAAGCTGGACTCCGGCAAAAAACGCAAACACCGCCGAGAGAACAACAAAACCTTCAATCAAAATTCCATTGGCAATACGCTGGTATAAGAGAAAGGCCATCATGAGAAATCCCATGAACGCCCCGAACAATCCCATATAAGTCACCAACCTCAACGGAAAGCTGGAATACCCTGTCACCAGGTCCCAGGATAGTTTGAACAAGGTCAGAAAACTGTATTTCGTTTCACCTTTTTTCCGGGCGTGGTGCTCCACTTCGATCTCCACACTAGGCAGTCCCATCCAACTCATCAGCACCGCCATGTATCGAGACCGGTCCCGACAGGTTTCGATTTTATCTATCACACTCCGGCGCATGGCGCGAAACGAACTCAAATTCAACTTGACGGATTCTCCAAAAAGCATTTGACCGAACCCACGCAGGAACTTCGATCCGATGACTCTCAATAACCCATCTTGCCGTTTTTTGTGTACAGTCGTGACCAGGTCAATATCATCCGTCAACGCAGTGAGCAGTTTGGGAATTTCTTCTGGTGGATTCTGCAAATCCGAATCCAGTTGAACCACGATATCCCCCTGGCTCATTCTAAAGCCGGCCAGCACAGCAGACTGCTGACCGAAGTTCCGGGTCAAGCGTATCAGACGCAATGCCTCGTCAGTCTCCTTGATGCGCTTGAGTTTTTCAAATGATCCGTCATCACTTCCATCATCCACGATCACAATTTCGTAAGAACGGTTCAGCCCATCACAAACGGATTTAAGACGCGAAACCAGTTCCTCAACCAGGGACTCCTCGTTATAAACAGGAACAACAATGGAAATTTTAGGTTTTTTATCCATAAAGTTAAACCTGCGGCCTTTCCCGGTTAAAAGTTGGCACCGAGCAATTGCTTTCCCTTACTTTCAAAAATTTAACTTTAGTTGCCGAGTTCTTTTCAACCACCTCCGTCATGAGAGGACTGGGGCCGATGTACTCCGATTGGCAACAACCCAGGCACCCCGGGAAAATTCCTTCCGCTTTAAGTTTTTCGCGGAAACCTTGAATACGCTCCGTCTGCCAACCCATTGGGTTGTCGCTATCTTTAAAATTCCCAACTCGAAAATGTGGGCAGCTGAAAACATCGCCGTAGGCCGAAAAAGCCACCTTCGTCCAGGGGATGTAGCACCTGTAATCCTGATACGAACTTTTGTTGCTGTAGTAACGAACAATTTCATCTACCGTAATATAGTTCGGCGAAAACCTCAGCTGGGTCTTGTAGCCCTTACTTTTCTCCTGCAAAAGTTCCAACTGCTCTCGCAAAAGTTGTGGTTCGATTTCCTCAACCGAAGCCGTGGGCCGCTGGAGGTGCTCATCCTGATCATAGTCTTTGCCATGCCAGTAAGTGGCCGGACTGTTCAAAACAAAATTGGCAACATCAACACCCAACTTATTGGCATAGTCATACAATGGGACCAGGTCCCGCACATTCTCCCGTTTGATGACACAGGTCAGGTGAATAAGCGGAAAACGGGATTTCGATTCCTTGCGCCGGGCGATCAGCCTTTCCAATCCTTGCGTGGTCTTTTTAAATGAGCCGGGAACCGTGGTGATACCATCGTGCAAGGCCTCTCCCCCCTCAAGCGAAACCCCCATATAAAATACGCCGGAACCCCAGAAAGATTTCAACCGCAACCGCATGAGATCTTCCACAACCTTGTCGCTCAAGGTCGTTCCATTTGTGATGATATGAACTTTGTGCTTGCGGGCCGCGAACTCAAGGATCTCCATGAAATCCGCTTTCATGAATGCCTCTCCGCCTGTGAAAGTAATCAGCGAAAATCGGGGTAGACGGGAAATCGCTTTTTTAACTTCCTCACTCGACAGTTCATTTTTATAAGTTTTCTGCGATTCTGTTTCTTCAATGATCTCCAGATAATGACACATGTCGCAACGCAGGTTGCAACGGTAGGTCACCTCGAAAAAAGCCTGCACCGGCGGCATGGCGAATCGTGGTGCCAGGTAGAAAGGCAGGAACGAATAAATGCGCGGCAGAATTTTCTGTAGGGATTTGAAATCCATCATAATGGAATTCCTATGAACAACGGATCGATTCCGTTTTATCTTGTTTCAGGATGCCCAAACTTTGCTCACCACAGTTAAACAATAAATCAATTGCGGACAAGTGCGGGACAAAACCGGGATACTTTTGCGGGTAAACCGGATGCTCGTAGTTTTGATACTCAAGCGCAATGCCCTGGCTGGAAAAACCTTCTTCAGAAATATAATCACTCGCCGACTCACCGCTCAAATAATGGGTCGCTCCCAGCTCCCGGCAAATTGAAATAAGCCGCTCAGTTTTGGCTCCGGAAGTTTTCATTTCCGATGAACGCAGGAGCGGCGTTTCAATACCGATTTCCTCTTTAAGGAATTGAATCGTTTCCAGACAAAGATCGAATAAAAATTCCCAGTCCTTTTCATAAATCTGTTGGCACCGGGGAAAATATTTTTCAAAAAAAGGCGCCTTGCCATAATGCTGACGCAGAGTTTCTAAATGCTTTCTCCGCCAGGGCACAGAATTGTCGATACGGGTCTCAAGCAGGCTTTGGGCAAAACGGCTTTTTTGCTGAACCGGAACCGTCAACCAGACCCAACCTTCACTCACCCGAACCTTGTTGCGGTTTCGCCAGTCCCGACGGGTGTATTGCACATCATCCAAAAGGACGAATTTGTCCGAGCGGGTCATTTGCTCAAAAAATCCCAACCATGGCAAATAAGACGGTTGCAGAATGGTAACGCGCATAACCTTTATCCTCAAAGAGTCAGGGAAGCCAGAGTTCTTTCATCCCTTGTTCCCACCACTGGCGATTGTTGCGGTAAAACTCAATGGTTCGATCAAGACCTTCATCCAAATCTATTTTCGCTTTCCAGTCCAGGCAGTCATGAGATTTTTTTGTGGAAGAAATATGCCGGGTCACTTGGCCGGGACGATCTTCAATGAACTGCAATAAACTTTCGGGTTTGTTCAACGCCTTGAGAATTTTCCGGGCAATGTCTACCACAGAAGTGTCGGTCCCTGTTCCCAGGTTGATCGCCTGCCCTATGACCCGGTCACGCTCCGTATGCAGAACCCTATCCAACGCTTCGCAAGTATCTTCCACATACATCCAATCGCGAGAACTTTGTCCATCACCGTGAATGGTCAACGGCCTGTCCTGCAAAGCGCAGACAATAAAATTGGGGATGGCTTTTTCCAGATGCTGGCACGGCCCGTAATTATTAAATGGACGAATGATGACCGCCGGCAGGTCATAAGTGTGAATGTAGGAATAAATCAGCCGATCCGCCCCGGCCTTGGCCGCCGCGTAAGGGCTCATTGGATTTAGCGGATGCTCCTCGTCCATCGGGTCGGTGAGCGCCGTTCCGTACACTTCCGAGGAAGAAATATGCACGAACAATTCGACCGGATGATTCACAACCGCATTCGCCACCACCTGCGTGCCAATGACATCCGTCTCAAAGAAAATTGAATTGTCGTAAATCGAGCGGGTCACGTGCGACTCCGCCGCAAAATGCACCACGATATCCGCTTCGGAAACCAGCTTGTTGACAATGTCTGGATGAGTGATGTTGCCGTGAAAAAATTGGAAATGGCCGTTGGACTTCAGCTTGGGAGAAATATTGTCCAGGTTGCCGGCATAGGTCAACGCATCCAGCAAAAGGATTTCGGTGTCCGGGTAGCGCCGATTGATGTAATTGATGAAATTACTGCCAATGAAACCCGCACCACCCGTGACCAATAAAGTTTTTTGGGGTTTGCTCATAGCCTCCCTGCGTGCCAAGAATTCCGTTTCCGTACCATTATATATAAGAGTCCAGTATATCTTTACGGAAAAATAGCGAAAATCCTTTAATTATATGGATATAACCGGCTAGTCCCGAGGCAAACTAGCTCCCCCCTGAGAAGGGGGCTTGGGGGGGGGGTTGCTGTTCACTCTGGCCCCACGCCTAGTGGGGGATCATTTTGATGAGCTCAGTGATGGTTTTTTCAATGCCTTCGGCTACTTCCGAGATGCTCTTGCCCACCATATAGGCAGGAGTGGAGACGATGTTATTTTCCTTATCGAGAACGAAATCCCGAGCCGAACACTCCTGATGTTTGCTTCCCATCGCTTCAACCATGCTAATGCCATCCTTGTCGTTACCGATGGTCAGCGTGGGATTGACCGATTCCCCTTCATAAATTTTAGCCATCATGGCAGGGGCGATGCATAACGCCGCTTGCGGTTTCTGTTTGGCGATGAACTCTTTCACCAGCCGCATGACCTCCGGGTGGACCTTGCAGTCTTCCCCTTCTTCCGCAAAACTGGAGAGATTTTTGGCCGCACCGAATCCGCCGGGGAACACCAGCGCGTCAATATCATCCGCCTTGATCGCATTGATATCGCGGATCTCACCACGGGCGATGCGGGCCGACTCGACCAGCACATTGCGTTTTTCATCTGGCATTTCCTCACCGTTGTGATGATTGATCACATGCATCTGTTCCACATCCGGAGCCATGCACACCGCCTTGGCACCAGCCCGGTCAATCGCCAGTAACGTGATGACCGACTCATGAATCTCCGCACCGTCATAAACCCCACATCCCGAAAGCACCACACCAATCTTTTTCATTATTGCTCCCCCTCAAAAATAAAAACTGAGCTTAGTTTTGTATTGAAAATCCATTCTACCACCCACTCGGCGTGGGGCCAAAGTAAAACCCCCCTGCGCTATATTCCTCATTATCCCACGGGGCACGAGGACTAAGGTTAAATATCACGGCTGTCGCCATGCTCCTCGCAACGATGCACGGTGGGTACGGGTTTTATTTTGAGTTGCGAGTAATAGGCAATCTTCTATCTTTGCCGAAGGCTTTGGGGGTGATCTTTACTCCGGGTGGACCTTGGCGACGTTTGTATTCACTAAGGTCTACCAACCGGGCGATGCGCTGGATTTCGGATTTGGGCAGTCCGTTACCTTTAATTTCTTCTACTGACAAATCCTCTTCGATATAAGACAACAAAACAGGATCGAGCAAGTCATAAGGTGGTAAAGAATCGGTATCTTTTTGGTCGGGTCTCAGTTCCGCCGAGGGTTCTTTGGTGAGAACATTTTCAGGGATGATTTCCCGTTTTCGATTCAGCCAATGCGAGAGCTTATAAACCAGAACTTTGGGTACGTCCTTGATCACGGCGAAGCCGCCGGCCATATCGCCATAAAGCGTGCAATAACCCATACTGATTTCACTCTTATTGCCGGTGGTTAATACCATCCAGCCCTTTTTATTGGAAAGCGCCATCAACAGGTTACCGCGAATGCGGGCTTGCAGATTTTCTTCCGCCAGACCGGGCATCGTTCCTCTAAAGGCATCTTTCAGCGTGTACTCATAAGCCTTCATGGCCGACACAATAGGAAAAGTGAACGTTTCTATTTCCAGATTTTTCGCCAGTGCCAGCGCGTCATCGACACTGCCCTTTGAGGAATGGGGAGACGGCATCAATACCCCGACCACGTTGTGGGCCCTCAACGCCTCGACCGCTATCGCCGCTGTCAGGGAAGAATCAATCCCGCCACTCAAACCTAAAACCACTTTGGAAAATCCGTTTTTTTGAATGTAGTCGCGGGTGCCCAGCACCAGGGCCGAATAGACTTCCTCCTCTTCCGATTTTTTCCGGTAAGTGTGAGCAGGCAATGAGGGAAACTCTTTAACCTTCGACAACGAGGCGGGTGCCTTATAGCTTCTAATTCCCGAAGCCTTCGGCTTGTTTGCTTTTGCGGACAGAGTGATATCAGAAAAAATGATTTCCTCTTCAAACGCGTTTCCCTGGGTAATGATTTTTCCTTTCGCGTCAACAACGAGACTTTGCCCGTCAAACACCAGTTCATCCTGCCCACCGACCAGATTGACATAGGCGATGGGGCATTTATAAAATTTGGCCCGCTTGATAATCATTTGCCTGCGTGTCTTACCTTTGCCCTTATGGTAGGGAGAGGAAGAAATATTTAATAGCAGGTCCACTTTGGGGCACAGGGTTTTTCCGGGACCGGATTCTTCCCAGATGTCTTCGCAGATGGTCAATCCTATTTGCACCCCCTTCAGGGAAAACCGCACGAGTTCTTCCCCTTCTGTGAAATAGCGTTTCTCATCGAACACGCCATAATTGGGCAGAAGCATTTTTCTGTATGTGGCGATATGTTTGCCGTTACACATCAGGGCGGCGGAATTATAAAGATGCTTGCCTTTCTGCTCGGCGAATCCGATCACGGCTGTCAGGCCCTGTGTATAGGGAGCGCATTTTTTTAAAGTTTTTTTGCACTCCTCAAGAAAGCTTTTTTTG
This sequence comes from Nitrospina sp., assembly GCA_018653085.1. GTDB lineage: Bacteria > Nitrospinota > Nitrospinia > Nitrospinales > VA-1 > LS-NOB. The sequence continues at coordinate 139,483 of JABIAY010000053.1, read as the reverse complement.
AACAACAAATCTTCCGGCGGGTAGCCTGTGAGCATCAGTTCCGGGAACAGCACGACATCGGCACCCATTTTACGCGCCTGGGCACAGGTCGATTTCACCATCTCGGCGTTGGCCTCGAATCCGCCTACCAGGCCATTGACCTGTGCCAGCGCAAGGCGAATTCCTGACGGGGACACTCCCTTCCGGGAGGGAGCCGACTTCGCAGTTTTTTTGGTGACTTTTCCCATAAAAATAAATATGCCGATGACAATTTGGGGTGCCTGTGGAGTATACTACATTCTAAAATAAACCCATTATTTTGCAACTTCAAGACCTGTTAGACGGTCTAACGTGAAAAATCATGAGCGACGCCGAATCGAATTCTGTTGAAGAAAGCATCAAGCACTCCATCCGCAAGAACGGGTTCCCGGAGAAGGTTGTCCGTCTGCCTTTCAAGCCTGTTTATGATGCCTGCAAAAAGCACGATACCTCGCTGACAGATGTGCTGGACAAACTTCAGGAGCAACAGGTTTTTGGCAAGATCGTTGGCAACCATGTTGAGTTCCGCTCGCGGGAAAAAATAGATTTCAAACCACCCAGTGCGGAATCCGTCGAAAAATCCGATGAGGAATTTTCCTGGATCAAGGGTGCCGCCAACAATCTGAAAGGCTTTCAGGACTCTGCCAAGGAAGCCATGGGAAACATGACACCCGAGCAACTGGCCGAAGCCCGCAAGATGATCGAAAATATGAGCGAGAAAGAAAAAATGGACATGCTGAAAATGTTCACCCAACGCTTCGACCCCAAAAAATAAAAATCACATGTTGATATTCGCTAAAGATATTGGTCAAAGAGACCACCGCCACGAATTGGAAGACAAGCTTCCGGAATTGAAACAGTATATGGAATACCAGCGCAAGCTGTTTCCCTACACGGTGGTGCGGGCTGGACTGGACCTGGCCTACAAGGAAATCGATGACATCATGAATTTTATCGACAACGATTACCGGCCTCCAGCAGACTCTTCGAGGCAGGAATACCCGTCTGATGTCGAGCAATGGTATAAAAACCGATTCCCCTGGACATCCGCATTCCTGAAAATGGAAGATATGCATTTCACGCTGGTTACGCTGGTTAAGGCGATGGACTCCTTTCGCACTCACGAATCGGCCAACGCCTATCACTGGCCCGTACTCTACGACTCCGCCCACAATATCATCCAGGTCTATAACAGCTTGATTCGGGACGACCCCGGTAACTCCCGGGATATTCATTTGAGCAACGCGGTTGAAGTGAACTTTGATGACTTCATTAACAATTACTGGTTCGATCTGGATTTCATGGTTTTCTCTCAGGCCGATTACCCTCATGCCCGCCATCAGGAAAGAAAAAATTTATTGGAGGAAGAGATTAAGGACATCATAGCGGAAGGGGTGGAACCTCTGGTCGCGCTGGAAAAACTGGAGCCTCCGTTTAAACTCGATGATGCCACTCTCAAACTGCTCAGACGCGACTCGGTTGAAACCCGGTTCCTCGAATTAAAAAGCAGTCCTGAAACCGGTAACCAGTTTGACGGAATATATAAAGAGTATGTGGAGGACCCGCAATACGGCAGGCTGAGTATCATCGATGCGGAATATTTAACAAACCACCCACTAGCCGCGCCAGCGTGACGCTGGACTCAACAGGCTCCACGCCTTCGGCGGTCGCTTAGCACCACCACCTCTTTGCCACCACGGCTAGTGGCCCTCTGGCGAGGGAAGCAGAGAGCAAGACTTCATTAAGCCGAGATAACTTTTGCCAGCCTGACAATGCTATTGCCAGTAGAGTCCAGCGTCACGCTGGTTAACGAACAAAGTCAAGATAGCCCGATTCACTCCTCTGGATGCGGCGCGGTTTTTTCAGAGTAAGAGCGGCGGTTTCATCCACCTTTTTCTTGTTCAGTTTTTTCCTTTTAGCCGATCTCTGCCGGGAACGGGATTTTTTCTCCGGGTTTTTCTTTTGCGCCACTTCCAGGCTGGTATTGCTTGGGCCACCCCAGAAAGACTGAGTCACTTCCATTCCATCAAATTTTCCAGAGCTTCCTTCCGCCAGCTCAACCAGCGCAAAACTCTCACTGAAGACATCCATGGTAAAGGGCCCATTGGGGGACCCGGCAACAAGGTCTACCGGTGTCTTGCCCTGAAAGTCGGGAGCCTTAATTTCAAAGGTATCGAAAGTAAGCTGTTGTGTGGTACCAAAGGCAAGCTCGCCCAGGGTTTTTCCGGTTCCTCCTATGACCAGATCCTTGACATCACGGCGGATGAACTTGGTGGTTCCCTTGGGAGTGCCGCTAAAAGTAATCTCCGCGTTGCCGGATCCGGAAATAGAACCCTGGTAAGAAACTATAATATCGCCCGACCCGGCCTGGGCAATTTTAGAAATTTCGATACCGTCAAATTCAAAGATATTGATATCGCCCGATGTGGTGTTGTCGATATCCACAGAGCTGACTTTTGTCTCCATGGCATTATCTTCTGTCCCAAATCCGGTCACCGTATCCACCACCAGCCTGCCGCTTTCCGCAATAATATCAAGAACCGAATCGGACGCACTCCCAACAATTATCGTGGTATTACTGAAAGACGCATTGGCGTCTCCATCAAACACCCCGCCGCTGGTTGAAGTCAGTGTCACAGCGGTGTCTGAAGAACTTGTGGTCTCAAGCAGGCCGAGAGTGATGTCTTCATCGGCGGACAGGGCCAAGGTTCCAGACCCTGCGTCAAACACCGTTCCATCTACCATGGTCAGAGCTCCACCCGATCCGTTATTGTCAGAATCGTTGTCGGCGGTAAGTGTGATATTTCCGGTTGTGGTGGTCAAGTCGCCAGCGGCAGTAAAAATAATGTCATCGTCCGCAAGCAGACTGATAGAACCACCAGCCGACCCGGCACCCGTCACGTTCAACGAATTATCTCCGCCCACCGTTACCGCAAGGTCTCCACCAACGGTGGAGGTAGAAAGAGTCACCGCGTTATTGTTGGTCAACGTGGCGTTGCCAGAGGTTCCCAAAGTATTCAAGCTCACTGCGCCCGTGAATGCGTTCGATGTATTGTCCAGAGTGATCGCTTGATTGTCCACGTCAGTGGTAAAGCTGGATGTTCCCGCTATCGTCAAAGTCCCCGTATCCGTAATCGTTCCCCCTGAAGTGACGCTCAAATTTCCGGTCGTCGTTACATCCACTCCAAAGTCCACCGCTCCCCCGGCATCCAGGGTCAAGCCACTGAACGAAGATGCGGTGGATGAAAAGGTCATCGAGGAGCCGGAGTTCAAAGTGAGTGCTCCAAAGCTGGTCGAGGAAACTCCTGCAACAGTAATCGCTCCATTCGATGTATTACCAATGGTGAGACTGCCGGAAGTGATCTGGCCCAGTTCACTATTTGTCATGGAAAAAGTTCCTGTACCGGCACCCAAACCAATGGTTGCTCCAGATTGAGCAGTTAAGAGAGTTGTGCCCGCAGTCCCTGAAGTGATCGAGCTACCCGAACCAAATGCTATGTCGTTGGATGTAAGCGATAGAGCATTATTTGTAGTAGACAATGTTTTGCTTGCCGCCAAAGTGAAATCACCAGTGCCGTCATCATCCGAATCCGAATCAAAACTGGTTGTTCCGTTGGTAGTCAGGTTCGAAGAAAGTGTGACTCCATTTTCCGCATTCACTGTCAGGCCTTGGAAGGTAGAGTCCGAGTTTTCAAAAGTCACCGAAGACCCAGAAGCCGTCGCGTTTAATGTCACGTTTGCTATGGAAGTTGTTACGCCCTCAACGGTAATATTTCCATTCGACCCATCACCGATGATGAGACTGCCGGCGGTGATATTTCCCAGCCCCGAAGAAGTCAGGCTTACCCCGCAGGTCCCTCCACAACTGGATGCGCCAAGGCCAATCGTAGCTCCCGATAAAGAAGCCAGAATAGTGGTGCTCGCGGTTCCACTGCTCAGGGTGCTGTTGAGGGCCATGCCCCCTACCGTAAGGGAAATAGCATTGTTCCCCGCACTCAATGCGGAGGCAATGGTGAAGGTTCCCGACCCGTCATTATCCGTATCGGAATCGAAAGTTGTGGTACCCGCCGATGTAAAACTATCGTTGATGGTGATGCCAGTGGTCGCGTTGAGAGTCACTGCCCCCGCCGCCGATATACCGCCGGTGGTCGCGTTCAACGTGATAGAACCCGCAGATGCCGTGAGCGTTGCCCCCGAAGCCAGGGAAATACTATCATCCGAGTCCGCCGAATTGTTGGAGTCGCCTTCCAGGGTCAAGTTTCCTGCCGCTGAGAGGGTACTGCTATCGATGGCCAATCCTTTTGCGCCGGATAATGTCAGGGCCCCTTGCCCGGTTATTGTTCCGCCGCTTTGGCCTACGGTCAATTTTCCGGAAGAACTCAAGCTGGAACTTGCCGCAAAGGTGATGGCCCCGTTCACCAGATTGAGATCACCGGTACCCGTTATATTTGCCAGTTCAGTGCTGGTGAGGTTCATGCCGAATCCGGAACTGAAGCCGATTCCCAAAGAACCGCTGTCGGCAACATTGATGGTAGTCGAGCCGGTACCGCTATTAATCGTTCCAGTCAGGACCAGGTCATCGGCGGTCACCGTCAGCGCATTGTTGGTGGTCGATAAGGAGCCAGACGAAATGGTGAAATCACCCGAACCGTTGTTGTCGAGATCCGCATCCATAACCGTCGCACCATTGGTAGTGACGTTGGTTGCCAGAGTGATTCCCGAGTTAGCGTTGAATGTTGCGGCTCCGGCTGTGGTCATCGTATTGCTGACCGTGATACTGCCATTCGAGGAAAGCGTTAACGCTCCGTTTGCGGTGATCGAACCTGTCGAGGCACCCAGAGTAATGCTTCCTGCCGATGAGGTAATGGTTGTGCCGCTGGCAAGAGTGAGCGCACTTCCACCTTCCAGGCTAACACTTCCCGAGCCCGTTAGCGTGCTGTTACTGAGTGTCAAACCACTGCTAGCAGTCATAGCCACCGACCCGGATGAAGTCACGGCGCTACCAACGCTTATTGTGGAACCTGTTGAAGTAAGAGCCAGGTTTCCTGAAGAAGAAATACTACTGGAGCTGAGCGTCAAGGCACCTGCCGAGCTCAAAGTGACACTTCCTAATGACAATGCTGATGAATTTGCATTGATATTCAAACTACCCGAGGAGGTGGAGACACTACTATTCAAAGTAATGCCGGAATTTGCAGTCAATGCAACAGCTCCGGCCCCGGTCATGGCTCCGGTCATAGTGAGGCCGGAGGTCGCGGACAAGGTCAAAGCGCCTGCGGCAGTCATTCCGCCATTGGTGGCACTCAGGGAAATATTCCCTGCGCTGGTCAAGGTGATCCCGCTGGCAAATATAATGTAATCGTTACCCGACAGAGTATCTACGGCATTATCGGAGTCCCCGTCCAGAGTCAGGGCTCCGGTAGTGGTTGTCAAATTGGCGTTGACCTCTACGCCGTCCACCGCGCTGGCGTCCAACGTTGAAAACGAAGAGGCCGAACCTTCAAAAATAATCGCACCTTTTGAACCGGAGAGATGCGCGTCCACATTGAGCTCCACCCCATTTGAGAAGGTGGACGTAGTCTGAGTAATGCCATCAACATAGATATCCCCGTTGGTCGAACCGCCGATGATGAGTTTATTGCCCGACATATTGCCGAGTTCCGTTGTGTTGATACTCAGGTCACAGGACCCGGTACACGAGGTGCCACCAAGTCCTATTTTTCCACTGTCAGCATGAGTAATACTGATATTTCCCGCACCACTGCTCAGAGTTCCGGATAATGAAAAGTCATCACCGGTCAGCGAAATGTTTCCGCCATTTGAGGTCAGGCTTCCTATAGTCAAGTCCCCCGTAGCGCTGAAGGTAATGTCTCCGCCGTTAGTGGATATGGTATCCGTACTGCTGGCGAAACTGATGGTTCCGGCTGTTACCGTAAAGGTGACTGAGTTGCCACTGCCTTGTTGCAGGTTGAGCAGGTTATCGCTGAGGTCGCTCAACAAAATACTGCTTGTGGCAAGGAGAGTGATATTGGTGGTCGAAGAAACCGCTTCAAGAGTATCTTCATAAATTGTGGTGAAGGTCGAAGCACCACTGGCGGTGGTTGTACCCGACCCATCCGCGATAGTAATCGTGTCCGGATCAAGAAGAAGGGTACCGGTTTTTCCATTGGCCGCTGTGGTGTCCACTGATCCATCAAAATATAATTCTTCTTTTCCGGAAACCTCTACCAAGCCGCCATCGCCAAAATATTTTCCGCCCCGACCTCTGACGATACCAAAAAATCGCATTCGCCGATCAGCCCAGAAAATCACCTTACCGCCATTACCGCTTGTCACCGCATCGGCAAAAGTCTGAGTATCCGGTCCGATATAGGAATCGGTCGCAGTGAAAACCGAACCCTGGCCTTGATAGTCGCCACCAAAGAGAAGCGTTCCTCCACCCAGGTCACCCGAGACATCGATGAGGCCATTGCCCTCAAACCTCAGCATTTCGCCAAGGACATGAACGGTACCTCCCGTTTCGTCCTGACCGTAGCCCGATGCATCCAATGTGCCGGTTACACTGACTTCGCCAGCGGCCCCGCCCATGAGGATGATCTGTCCGTTTTTTTCAACCACCGAACGCGCCTGAATGATGCCATCCATATTGATCACCCGGTCAACAATATTCTGTGCGGCATTGACATCCAAACGAACCACTCCACCATCAGCAAAGATGCTTCCGCTGTTGGAGACCAGCGAAGTCAACACCTGCCCACCCCCTCCGGTTACCTGTCCCATCACCTGACTATCCACTCCCAGGTTGATGAGCTGGTCACCATACAAATCTACGGTAAAAGTTTTTCCAGAAGCCAGGCTCACTTTGCCCAAACGCGCGGTGATGACCCCCATGTTCTGCACACCGGGAGCAACCAGGGCAACCAGTCCACCTTGGGCCGCTGTAATACTGCCATGATTGACCACTGTTGAAGTCAGGCTGGAAGGAGTGCTGAAGTTATAGTTGCTGCTCATAAAATTCGTATTGGAAATATCACTAGTGGTCGCAATCAAACCATGCACATCCACCTGCGCACTATTACCAAAAAGAACTCCATTGGGATTGATCAGCCAGAGATCGCCGTTGGAGGTTAGCCTGCCAAAAATATTTGAAGGGTCATTTCCGGTTACCCGGTTGAGCGTCACCCCACCCTGAGATAGCTGGAAGTCAACCTGTTCGGTGCTCCCAATACCAAAGGCCTGCCAATCGATGATGGCCTTGTCCGTCGTTTGGTAAATGGTCATCAACTGAGAAGAAGTCGAGTCAATGGTGGCCGACCCAGCCTGGACCGTCCCGCCAGTGGGGAGGGCATAAACCATGGAAGGGAAAATACCAATCAGGTAGGTTAAAAATGAAACCAGAAAGATGGCGGCATCACTCGGCCTCCGGGCCATGCCCGGTGAGCGTGATATTTTTCCTAAGCTCTCGTGCCCCGAAGGGGTAAACGGGCTCCAAGCCTTCGGCTGTCGCTTCGGCGTTACACTGCCACCAGCGGCTACGCCAGCCTGCGGAGGCTTTCCGCCGGGGAATGCTTTCTGATTCATTTTAAAAACGTTCATGAAAAATTCCTAAAACCTTGCTGATAGACTGAAAAAGAATCGTCCTTCTTTGTCACCCTTCGCCGATACTTCCTGATTCAGTGGTTTGTCCCATTCCAAATATCCAGAGATCGTATCTGTCACGTTAAACCGGGCACCGACCCCCAGCGAGTTAAGATCCTGAACGGTGGAACCTGTGGAAGTGGGAATACGATTCCAAACCGCTCCGTAATCGAAAAAAGTATAAGCCTGCACATCCCTGAGGTATTTTTGTTTCGGCTGAAAAGCTTTTTGAAGCTCCAGCTTAAAAGCCACGCCCTGGTCTCCGGTAATTTCAGAAGAGTCATAAGCCCGGCCAAACTGCGCGCCGCCCACACCAAATTCCTCGGAAGACAAAAGTTTTTCAAAAGAATACTGCCAGGAAAACGCTCCCAACAACATCCAGGAAGGTGCCAATTGTTGAAGCCTGAGTACCTGCCCGGAAAGCTTGGTAAAGTCACTGTGGCCTGTTTCACGGGTCAGGTTTTCCGATCCCGTTTCCGTGGAGTTGAGAATGTCAAAACCCTTGCTCAAATTGAAACTCATCAGGTTCACCCCTCGATACTCATCTACAAAATCGTAAGACAAGCCCAAATTAACGATACGAAGGCGGTCTTCTGAATCCAATGTCCCCAGAATATCCGTGGTCGAGTTTCGGTGCGTGAAGCCCAGAGTTCCAGTCAGGTTCTCAGCCCTGGATCGAATAAACGGGTGTGTAATTTTAAGAGCGAAGGTTTTACTTTCCCCCACTACCTCAAACTCTTCGAGAACATCGCCGGGCTTGGAGTCACTGACCGATGCAGAAAAAAACAGTTTGCTACCTTCAGAAGATATAGGTTGTTCATAGAAACCGCTGAAGAACTGCAATTCATCCGTGTTACTGGTGACCACAGTCTGCAAGCCAATGCGCTCATAGTTTTTAAAAACCGCATTGCCGGATAGCCCTGCATTTATCTGGATAGGCCCGTTAAATTCAGTGCCCCGGTTATCCAAACCCACGCTTCCTTCATAGGCTTTATTGCTAAGAATCAGTGTCATGTTGGTGGCCCCCGGTTTATCTTTGGAGGGCGTGAGAACCGACTTAACTGAAACTCCCGGCAAATCGTCCACCAAAAGCAGGTATCTCTCAAGATCCTTGGCTTTCAGAGGTCGGGATCTTAAAATTCCTCTTCGATATTCACTGAGAAGCTTTCTCGGGCCGCGCACCTGACCCTGAATGGCAACCCGATCCACAAAACCCTCAATCACATTAATTCGAACCACACCGGCTTCGATTTTCTGAGGAGGCACCACCGCTTTGGAAAGGATATACCCATCGTTGCGGTACATATTGGTGATTTGCTGGGCAATGGTATAGACCTGTTCGAGATTAATCCTCCGGTGCAGATACTTTCTGAACAACCGTGAAAATCTTCGTTTGCCATAAACCGTCGAGCCTTTGATGACCATTCTCTGGAGAAGAAAATTCACCTTCCTCATCGCCGCCGGAAAAACAGGCTTCAGGCTGTCCGGTTTTACCGGCACCCTTTGCGATTGCGGAAACTCCTGTTTTTTGAACCTCTCCTCAAACCGATGGGGAGCGGCTTGCTTGTAGGTTTGGTCTCGTCCTTGAGGGGTAATTTGAGCGTAGGATAATAGTGCCATAGAACTCCACCAAAGGCAGGCAAAAACCCCTATCAGCATTATTTTGCTGTAAATTCGATTATTTGCCGTGTCCCAGTCCATTCACCTTGCCTTATTCTTAACGGTTTTTGGGGCCTAAAGTTAAGCCTTTTCCACACTGTCTCAAAACCCTTGAAATACCGAAAACAAAGGAGTTATGCAATCTTTGCCGGCAGACAAACCCGCCCGTTCCACCGCCAAATAACCTGAGGTTAGCTCCCAAATATCAAGGTGTTTTACCTCCCACCCAAGATCAGGAACCTCTATGCAAAAAACCCTTTGTTTTCAAAAAACTATTAAAAAAACCCGTTTTTATTCGCTCCCAAAATTGGGCATAGTTATTCACCAAATAGAAGAGCAAGGAATATGCCAAAAGGAGAGGCCAGCATAAAAGCGCATAATATGTTTAAAAATAAATAGTTATAGTGATTTTTTTGCGGGGCTTTGTGACGAGAAATTGAACTTTAAGGGTAAAAAATTCACCCTTCCGTCAATTAATTGTTTTCTCTAGTAATTTGCTGGATATCAGGAGGAGACATCGAACCGGACAAAAGGGGCAGAAATTTTTAAAATCCGCAGTTGATATGTTTACAAATAGCCATTTAAGGCCTATGATAGATAACAAAAAAAACGGAATAGTAGTATGAACCAGTCTTCAAGAGCGTAAATCATGACGGGTAAGGAACCTATGATAACTTTGAATATGTGTGACTTTTGCTCGCACGAGAGGTCTGATTGTGGTGCTCAGCCCATTCTGGTAGATTCGCTGAGCCTTGATAACCTGAGCTCTGATCAAAAGCGTTCCGTGGTGGCCTGTGATAAATATATTAGCCCCGTGGATGTGCTCAAAGAAAGATTCCACGACCCCAGCCTGTAGGAATAACCCCTGTTTTCAAACACACCCGGTTTTAAATCCCCACTACCCTATTTGAAGAGTTTATTTGGCTAATCAGAACAGGTCGTTCTCAATCTTTACAGGGTTGTGACAATGGCTTGACAAACATGTGATGGTCATAATTTACACTGCCCCCAATACAAGCACTTCTGGAAGGGGGAAAATATGTCTTGGGAAAGAGATAAGAAAAAAAAATTAGCGGAGTATCTTTGGACAGAAATTAATAAGGCGATCCTGAAATCTCCTGATGTCCAAATTTCCATAAAAAAACTACAGAAATTAGAACTCCTTGATTATGTTTCAGAATACAATCTGGTGCTGGAAGTGGACAAGTTGATAGAAAGCATTTTGAAAAAAAATGTCCAAAAGGAAATTAAAGCTGACTCAATCCTCGAAGAACTACATATTCATGCCGAACCAGAAAATGACCAGGAAGAAAAAGAAACACCTGATCTTCCCTCTTCTCCTGAACCCGCGCAGTGGGTTGATGGCAAAGCCTTGTCAGAAAATGAAGTCCGCTTTGAAGAATATTTTAACCAACAGTTCGACGAGAAACACTGGATGAAAAAGGCCAAAATCCGCTTCGACAACTAGCCCCCCTTAGTACCCCTTGCATAAAGGCAAAGGATATAATTGTGGTATGCAGGATATCTCTCCCTTTATGCCTCGTAATATTTTTTCGAGACAGAGCCTTGTTGCCAGATGGCGGCGAGTCGGTGTTTAGTATTGAATTACCAGAAAGGCACAGCAAATGATTAAAGCAGTTACAGACCCTAAAGACGAAGTTTCGGTATTGGTAGTAGAGGATGATGCCGATGATTACGATTTTTTAAAAGCTATCTTGAAAAATTGTAGTGAAAAAACTTCAATACAGTGGGTGCAGGATGGCGAGCAGGCAGTAGACTATTTGTTCCACAAGGGAGAATATCAGGATGAAACCCGATATCCTGTGCCAGACTTGGTTTTTCTGGATATCAGGCTTCCCAAGAAAAACGGGTTGGAGGTGGCGAAAATTATCAAGGAGGACCCTCGTTTGAAAAGACTTCCTACCATCATGTTGACCACCTCTTCCTCTTCCGCTGATGTTCAAAATGCTTATGAAAATGGCGCCAACAGCTATTTGAAAAAACCAGGAGGCCCCCAGGAAATGGAACAATTTAAAAAAGCCATTGGTCTTTTCTGGTCCTCGGTCGTTCTTTACCCCTAGCCCGCATATTGCTGAAAAACTCCCAAAACCGTTCCCCAAAAAATCAAAATCCAGCAAAAACCTTTTAGTGTGCAATCGTTTTTTCTGGCAAGAAACCGTTTTTCTCAACCCAACAAACCATTGCCAGTTGGGTCCAGCATCATGCTGGCGGTGGCTCACCGGTGGCCCCTATGTTACAATCTGTCGGCTACGAAAAAACCTTTGAAACCCACTCACCCTTTCGAGCACCCAGTTTCACATGAAACCTAAAACGATCCCAATGCAACCCATTGTGCCCGACCGCTTGCAGGGTACCGATGGGATTCGCCGGGAAATCAGATCGGCAAAAGACTCAGAATGCAGAGGGTCGACTCCACTACAAGTTTTTCTTGCAAAGGGCTGGATCACCGAAGAGTTTATGGAGCTTTACGTCTATTGCTACGTCAAAAATCAATCGTCCGCACACAAAAAAAGAACCTTCGTCATCGGCTGGGACCCCAGAGATCCTTCCGGCACCTTTACGGAAGCGGTAGTTCGGGGTGTCCGCAAAGCGGGGGGTGAGGCCAGGGTTCTGGGTGTAGTGCCGACTCCCCTGGTGCCGCTATTTATGCTACATAATGGCGACGATGGTGGCATCATGGTCACCGCATCCCACAACCCTAAGGATCAAAACGGAATAAAACTTTTCCTGCCTTTTCATGGCATGAAGCCGTTACCTTCTGACGATATCGACCTGACCCAAAGCCTGCTCAAACAAAACGCCATTAAAAAACTTCCCCTGAAAGGAGGAAGAACCGATTGCCGACAAAAAGCGTTGGCACTGTTTCAGCATTTTTCCCTGCGGCCTGAAAACTCCTGGATCAATTCTCCCGACACTTTAAAAGCCCTCATTCTGGTTGTTGACCCCGCTTTCGGGGCGTTCACAGGAATCGCCGCGCAAATTTTTAAGGACGCCGGAGTCGGCAAAGTAGTCGAAGTCAACGCAGGAAAAAATGGCGCGGTAAACCTGCGCTCTGGAGTCGCTGACCTGGAAGGGTGCCCCCGCATCACCGCAGACATGATCCTGCAACCCGCCGGACCTTTCCGCTTCCACAAAGCCATCGTCAAACTTTTTCAGTTGGGCCGGGCAAACCAGAAATCCGCAGAGTGCGGAAAAAAAAGAATTGCCGGAGCCATTTTCGATGCCGATGGCGATCGTTTCTTCCGCCTGGAATACGATCCGTTTCAAGATACCCTGTGGGTCTTAAGCGGAGACGAGACAGCCATCCTGCAGGCACGACATTTGGTATCCCGCTTTCCCCAAAAATACGGCGGATCGCTTTATATCAATACTGTGGAAAGCGACCTCAACGCCTCTGCCTCTGCCGAGTTAATGGGGCTGACCCCTCTGCTCACAGCTGTTGGTGATAAATGGATCCTGCTTAAAATCCGCCTCGCGCTGTTGCAACAAAAACTATCGATGCTCACAACGCAGAAAAAACTTAAAAATAAAATCGCATCGCTACAAAAAAAAGGCGTGACACGAGTGGCGGACCTTAAAAATCTCGAAGCATCTATTCTAGAGAATCCGGCCGCAACAAAAAATAATTCCCATGTTCTGGCGGTAGGCAGTGAGGAAACGGGGCACAACATCACCACCGGCTATTTAACTCTGCCCGACAAAAAAGAAGTACAAATATACTCCGGCAATGGATTAAAAAGTGCTCTCAATACCTTTGCCGCCACCGAGCATCTGGCCGCAACCCTGTCGCCTAAAAGGTATATCCAGTCTGTTCGCCAGCCCTTTTTACCCGGATTCAAATCCACTCTTTACACGTATTATATTCGCCAGGAACTATTCTGCCGGGATTCTCAAGTATGGAAAAAAGTTAAGCGGCTACTATTTCAAACCGCGAAGCAAAGCGGGTACTCCACCCGAACGCGAAACTTCCCTGACGACCCGGATATGTTGTATATTTCCCTATCAGGGGGGGAAGCCGGTATCTTTGTAAGAAATTCCGGCACCGAAAACAAAATCAGCGTTAACCTGCGTGGAAGAAAATCGGACGCCGGGAAACTGAAAAAAATCGGGCTGGAGGCTATTAAACTTTTGACCTCTCTGCTCAAAGACCGTGACAACTCTTTTTATAAAGTAGAACTGGATGCTCTCAGCCAAATCGCTGCGAGGCCAGTCACCGATGAAGAGCTGGAAATAAAAAACCAGTACAAATCCAGGCTGATTAACGAAATGAAAAAGCAGAACCTTATTCAATTGAGTCGCGAGGGAAACAGCCTGACCCCTCTCGGCAAATGGTACATCAACCACTAACCGCCAGCGTGACGCTGGACCCAACTGGCAATAGCGTTCGCTGGCGAGCAAAGAGTCCCCTCGGCTTGACGGGTCTTTGCTATCTGCCACCGGCGGTTCGCCGGCGGAGGTACTCCGTATGAAAGATTTAAATCTATTTTTTTCAGACCTGAGCGAACCGGATATTTTTGCCGATTGTGAACACGTATGGGACCCGTTAAAAACACTGGAATCCCGGGTGAAGCAGTTGATACGCAAAAAAGTCTCTGGCGGGTCTTATGCCTCCCATTTGGCCGGGATAAGGACCACTCTGGATTCCGCCAGTTACCACCGAGGCGAACAGGGATTTTACGTCGAGGACTGGGTCGATCTGGCAGAACCGATTTACTTGAAGGAACTGGATATCTTCATTGGCAAAGGAACGCAATTGGAGCCTTCGGCCATAATAAAGGGTCCTGCCATGATTGGAGAGGACTGCGATATCCGGCAGGGAGCCTATATCCGCGGGAACGCCCTGATCGGAAACCACAGCGTGATCGGCCATGCCACCGAATTGAAAAACAGCATTCTCATGGATCATACCGAAGCGGGCCATTTCAATTATATCGGTGACAGCATTATAGGGAGCCATGTCAACCTGGGAGCAGGGTCGAAGCTGGCAAACCTGCAACTGAGAAGTGCCGATGAAAAACGTAAGGGCTATATCAACCCTATCCATATCCCTCTCGACTCCGAAGTTCTGGATACCGGAATGGAAAAACTGGGTGCGGTAATCGGCGATAATGTTGAACTGGGTTGTAATGCCATCGTCTGCCCCGGTACGCTGATCGGAAAAGATGTCTGGGTCTACCCCGGCCTGACCATCCCCAAAGGCTACTACCCTGCCGGAACCCTGCTCGTCCCGAAAGATCGCAAACCCCGGTCCATACGAAAATAATGGCACACGACGAATCCCAAAACGAAAACCAGCTCGATGCATTTTTCGAAATGTTCGATGCAGTCGAAGATGATATTGCCGAACTGGTTTCTGATGAAAATGAAGAGCCTCGCCAAATCGGTGGGTACGAGTGCCTGTTCATCGCCTTCAGCAATCTGCGTCTTTATTGTGAAAATTCCAGCATCGATTTAAAGCAGATAGAAGATCAGTACAAGGCGCTCAAAGAATCACAAGTTAACGAAGAGTCTGGCGCATTTGCTGTTCATAAAGATTTGGATGAGAACAACGAGGTCGTCAATTTCTGTAAGATCCTGGAACAAATTGAAGGCAGTTTTTCCGCTTTGGAAAAACGATGTGAAAAAAGTGGGGAAGTTTTTGATGCCTGGGCTTGTGTCCTCCTTATGTATTCCTATCTCAAAAATTATTGCGTAAGAGGAGAAGTCGATTTTGAAAATCTTCAGGAAGAAATTTCACAGCTCCATGAGGAAATGAAAAAGAAGGATGAAAATCCTTGAGAGGCCAGATATTTGCGGAATCCTTTTCTATTAAATGATATATTGACTAGACAGGTTGTCTGCAGGCTCATACCCCTTTGAAACAGCCAAAGAACCAGGGTCAGAAACTATCGTATAAACCCTTGAAATATAATGCGGATGTGGCGGAATTGGCAGACGCGCATGATTTAGGATCATGTTCCTTACGGAGTGGAGGTTCAAGTCCTCTCATCCGCACCACTACCCGTGGAGGGGGAAAACCTCCCTTACGGGAGTAGCAAACAGCAAGGGCTGATTGGGCCGAGAGACCGATTGCCCGCAAAATAAAGATATTGCAAGTTACCAGCGGAGGTTCTCCGCAACGGGAGTAGCAAACAGCAAGGGCTAATTGGGCCCAGCACCACGCTGGCCGCCAATCTTTAAACATTTGGAAAGTTATGAAAATAGACATCGAAGACGTTGATTCCTGTAACAAAAAAATCAAGTTCGAAATTCCTCATCAGGAATACGACAAAAAAGTAAAAGCGTATTATCAGAAGCTCGGGCGAGAGGTCAAAGTTCCCGGATTCCGCAAGGGAAAAGTACCCATCGCCCTGCTGGAAAAACAGTTTGGACCGGATGTTAAAAAAGAAGTCCTGAGCAACCTGATCAGCGAAGAACTCAATAACGCCATTGTAGAAAAAGACCTGAGAGCGGTGGGCCAGCCCCATCTTTTGGAGGTCAATGCCGAAGAAGGAACGGATATCTCTGTTTCCGCATCGGTCGAGGTACTCCCAACTGTAGAACTGCAAGACTACTCTGGTATTGAACTGAAAATAACAACCCCGCGTGTCACCGATGAAGAAGTCGATCAGACCATTGAAGCATTGCGCCAGCGTAAGGCGGAGAATGTCCAGGTGACCGGTCGCCCTTCCCAGGATAAGGATTTACTCAAAATAGATTTTACCAGCAAGCTCGGCGACCAACCCTTTGAAGGCGGGTCTGCGCAAGACCAGATCATCCAGGCAGGGGGAGGACAATTGATTGAAGGACTGGACAAGGGCATGATCGGCATGGAAATCGGCGAAACCCGGGACATTCAGGTACAGGTTCCCGAAGATTACCACAACAAGGAAATCGCCGGAAAAGATGTGGATTTCCAAATTGTGCTGAAAGGCATTCAGGAGCAAAAACTGCCGGAGCTGGACGATGAGTTTGCCCGCAATGTGGAGGACAAAGATTATGCCAGCCTGGATGATATGAAACAGCGCGTCCGCTCTGAGCTGGAAGACTTTGAGCACAAGGAAGCCAAGAAAGCAGTGAAAAAGGAATTAGCGGAAAAAATCACCGAGCAGAATCAGCTGGATATTCCGGAAGGACTTTTGAAAGACCAGGTCAAGTTCATGGCCGAGCAGGCCAGAAAAAAGGAAGCTAAGGAAGATCACCAACATCAAGGCCATGATCATGACCATGATCACGACCATGGTGTCGAGGTGACTCCCGAACTGCTCACGCAGTATCGCGAACCGGCCATGAAAGCCCTGCAGGAAGAACTGGTTCTCGACCAATTGGCACGGGACCTGAAAGCGGAAGTCACCGAAGAAGAATTGGAACAGGAGGTCAAGAACATGTCCCAGTTACTGGGCGGAGGCAATCTGCAACAAATTAAACGGGAATGGGAAAAAAACGGCATCCTGGCCCGACTGCACAATCGCATGAAACGCGACAAAACCCTTGATGCCGCACTGGAAAAGGTGACCATCAAAGAAGAAAAAGTTGACAGAAAAGATTTAATTGCTGATAATTAAAACTCAACCATTACAAAGATATCTAATTATTTTTTAATGACTTACAGGCCAAAAACGCTTTCGGAACCAGAGCCGGATTCAGAAAGAAGTTTTTTTCTTGCCCCATTTCTAATCTAGAGAGAATCATGACAGATACTTACAACCAGTTGGTACCCATTGTTGTTGAACAAACCAGTCGGGGCGAGAGATCTTATGACATTTATTCACGCCTTCTCAAAGACCGAATCATTTTTATAGGAAGCACCATTGAGGATCATATGGCCAACCTGATTATCGCCCAGTTGCTGTTTCTGGAATCGGATGAGCCTGATCAGGATATTTATCTCTATATAAACAGTCCGGGTGGTCAGGTCAGTTCCGGAATGGCGATCTATGACACCATGCAATATATCAAGCCAGACGTGCAAACGATCTGCATCGGCCAGGCGGCCAGCATGGGGGCTTTGCTCCTTACGGCTGGCGCACCGAAAAAACGGTTTGCCCTGCCACACTCACGCATCATGATCCACCAGCCGAGCGGCGGGTTTCAAGGACAACATACCGATATTGAAATCCAGGCTAAAGAAATCACGAGAATCCGTTCCATTCTGGATGGCATCATGTCCAAACACTCAGGAAAAAATGTTGCCCAAGTCCACAAGGATACCGAGAGAGATCATTATATGACCGGAGAAGAAGCCAAGACGTATGGCCTCATCGACAGCGTGATCACTGATCGGGACGAGGCCCATAAGGGCAAGGGCAAAAAGAAAAGCTAATTTGAATTGAGTGAACACTCAATTCCAACCCTTCTGAAGAGGGCTTTATGGCAAAGAAAAGTGCAACCACCGGAAATTATCGCTGTTCTTTCTGCGGGAAAAGTCAGGAAGAAGTCAAAAAACTGATTGCCGGACCCAGCGTCTACATCTGCGACGAGTGTATTGAGCTTTGCAATGAAATCATGGTGGAAGAGTGGGCCCAGGAAAAGGGCGAAGACTTCCAGCATCTTCTCAAACCTCATGATTTGTACAAACACCTCGACCAATATGTCGTTGGGCAGGAGCGTTGCAAAAAAATTCTTTCCGTTGCTGTTCACAACCACTTCAAAAGAATCGACTCCAATCTTGATATGGAGGATGTGGAACTGCAAAAGAGTAATGTGCTGTTGATCGGTCCTACCGGGTCCGGAAAAACCCTCATGGCACAGACCCTGGCTCGGATCCTTGATGTCCCTTTCACCATTGTAGACGCGACCACCTTGACCGAAGCCGGTTATGTCGGGGAAGATGTCGAAAACATCATTTTAAAACTCCTGCAAAATGCCGACTACGATGTTGAAAAAGCCGAACGCGGAATCATCTATATTGATGAAGTCGATAAAATTTCCAGAAAATCAGAAAATCCCTCCATCACCCGTGACGTTTCCGGTGAAGGAGTACAGCAAGCCCTTTTGAAAATTATTGAAGGCACCACAGCCAGCGTTCCTCCACAGGGAGGGCGGAAACACCCGCATCAGGAGTTTCTGCAGGTCAACACCACCAATATTCTTTTCATCTGTGGCGGAGCATTCGTTGGGCTGGACTCGTTGATTCGCAACCGCATCGGCAAGAAAAGTCTCGGCTTCGGACAGGAAATCATTTCCAAGAAAGAAATCGATAAGGAAGATGCTCTTGAGAAAATACAACCGGAAGACCTGCTCAAATACGGCCTCATTCCGGAATTTGTCGGGCGTTTTTCATCCGTTGCCACACTTAAGGAACTGACCATTGAAGCAATGGTACAAATCATGACTGAACCCAAGAACGCTCTGGTCAAACAATATAAAAAGCTGTTTGAGTTTGAAAATGTTAAACTCAAATTTACCGATGGCGCTGTCAGAGCTATTGCCGAGAAAGCTACCGAACGCAAAACCGGAGCTAGAGGCCTCCGCGCCGTTCTGGAAGAGACCATGCTCGAAATCATGTTCGACCTCCCTTCCCAGAAAGATGTGGAAGAAGTGGTCATTAATGAAGAAGTCGTTCTCAAAGGCGAAAAACCCATGTTGGTTTACGAAAACAAGAAACAGGCCAGTTAATATATGGGTTCCGAAAAAATTGTATTACCGCTCCTTCCGTTAAGGGACATCATTGTTTTTCCATTCATGGTGCTTCCCCTGTTTGTCGGCAGAGAGAAGTCCATTCTGGCCCTGGAAAAATCCATGGCCGAACAGAAAAGCATCTTCCTCGCCGCCCAACGCAACCCCAACAATAACGAACCGAAATCTGCAGATATTTACGAGACGGGAACAGTCGCAAATGTTCTCCAGATCCTTAAACTGACAGATGGAACCATGAAGGTCCTGGTGGAGGGTCTGCAGAGAGGGCGTATTGAATCGTTCGTCGACAACCCGGACTATTTTGAGGTGGAAGTCAGCCGCATTCATGAAAACGACCAGCTAACACCCGATGTCAAAGCGTTGATGCGCAGTGTGGGAACGGTGTTTGACCAATATGTGAAATTAAACCAGAAAATTCCACTGGAAGCCGTGGCCGCCAGTGCCAATATTCTGGAACCGCATCGTTATGCCGACACCATTGCCGCCTATATGGTTTTCCAAACCAAGGAAAAACAGGAATTGCTCGAAACCCTGAATCCGGCAGACCGCTTAAACAAGCTTCTCGGCATTCTCAAGTCGGAGATGGAAGTTCTTAAAATTGAAAAACGCGTTCATGGCAGGGTGCGAAAACAAATGGAACGCAGTCAGAAGGAATTCTATCTCAACGAGCAGATCAAGGCCATCCAGAAAGAATTGGGCAAACGCGATGAGTTCAAAAGCGACATGGATGAACTCAAGCAAAAAATCAAGAAAGCCAAAATGCCCAAGGAAATTAATGAAAAAGCCATTAAGGAATTAAAGCGGCTGGAACTCATGCAACCCATGTCTGCAGAGGCTACAGTCGCCAGGACTTATATAGAGTGGCTCGCAGACCTGCCCTGGAAAAAAGGTGCCGGAGCGGAAAAAATTAAAATTCCCGAAGCCCAGAAAATTCTGGACAAAGACCATTACGGGTTAGAGAAAGTCAAAGAGCGCATTACCGAACACCTTGCGGTGATGAAGCTGGTCAAAAAAATAAGAGGTCCCATCCTCTGCCTTGTTGGTCCTCCGGGTGTCGGCAAAACTTCGCTGGGGCAATCCATCGGCAAGGCTATGGGCAGAAAATTTATCCGCGTCTCCCTGGGCGGTGTGCGGGATGAAGCAGAAATCCGCGGACACCGCAGAACCTATATTGGAGCGTTGCCGGGAAAAATCATTCAAGGCATCAAAAAGTCCGGTGTCCACAATCCTGTTTTCATGCTCGACGAGATCGACAAGATGAACGCAGATTTCAGGGGTGACCCCTCCTCCGCTTTGCTGGAGGTTCTCGACCCGGAACAGAACTCCACTTTCAACGACCATTATCTGGAAGTCGATTACGATCTTTCCAATGTCCTTTTTATCTGTACTGCCAATGTCCTGCACTCCATCCCACAACCCTTGCTCGACCGAATGGAAGTGCTTCGCCTGCCCGGTTATACCGATCAGGAAAAAATGGGCATCGCCAAAAATTTTCTCGTACCCAAGAAAGTACCGGAACACGGCCTGACCAAGAAAAACATAAATATTTCTGACAAGGCTTTGGATAGAATCATCCATGATTTCACCCGCGAAGCGGGAGTAAGAAACCTGGAACGGGAAATCGCCACACTATGCAGAAAAGTAGTTAAAACCGTTGTTGAAAAAGGCAAAAAAACCAGCGTCAAAATCACTCCGGCTAATATAGAAAAATTTCTAGGCATCCCCAAATTCAAGAGAGCCGAAAACGAGGGCCCACTGGAAATAGGGTCTGCAACCGGCCTTGCGTGGACAGAGTTTGGCGGTGAAACCCTCACTATAGAAGTCACCGTGATTCCCGGCAACGGAAAGCTCGTACCCACAGGGCAACTCGGGGATGTCATGAAAGAGTCGGCGCAGGCGGCCATGACCTATGTGCGTTCACGCGCCGGAGACTTGGGACTACCCAAAAATTTCTACCAGAAAAATGATTTTCATATTCACATTCCCGAAGGGGCTGTTCCCAAAGACGGGCCTTCAGCCGGAATCACCATGGCGGTAGCACTGGTTTCCGCACTGACGAAAACACCATTGCAACCAGACCTTGCCATGACCGGGGAACTGACCCTGACTGGAAAAGTTCTGCCCATTGGCGGACTCAAGGAAAAAGTCCTTGCGGCTCACAGGTTCGGCATCAAAAACCTTATCATCCCTGTGGAAAACGAAAAAGATGTTCCCGACATTCCTGAAAATGTCCGAAAGGGTATCGAGTTTTTCCCCGCCACCACGATGGACGATGTGATCAAACACTCGTTCCATAAAAAATTCAAGATTAAGAAAAAACCCGCCACACGAAAAACCACCAGAAAAACACCAAAAACTTCCAGCAAACAACCCAGCCTCCGCCTCAACTAGCCCACTAGCGTGGGAGGCAATGGGGCGGAGACGCTTACGCGACCGCCAACTGCATAGCATCAATCAGCCAACAACAGGTTAGCTCGGCCCACTCGGCGTGGGGCCAGTACTGCATTGCCCGTAAAGCGGACTAAACACTCAAGCGCAACACTTTAATATTTCTTCCCGACAAAACAATGTGTGGCGTGGTTTGTTATATCCCCTCCCTTCATAGGGACTCAAGCCCGATAGTCTGAGGGGTTGGGGAGGGTTGGCTTGCCCCCTCTTTATTAAAGAGGGCCGGGGTGATTTACATTCAGGGGTTTGCTTTGCCCGTCATTGCGAGCCGCCGAAGGCGGCGTGGCAACCCAGAGGGCTGTAACCACAAATAATGCACCCCCCCTAGTCCCCCTTATCAGGGGGGAATAGTAGAACCTCCTCAAGCCGGGACACCTCCCTGCCCGCCAAAGAAAGCTATTGCTAGTTGTGCCCCTACGGCTAGTAGCGCCTAGGAGTCGAGCATTTTGGAAAAATAGTGATTCATTTTTAGGCATCTTTCCTGTTACCAAACCCCATTGAAGCTGTAACTCTGTTTGTTTAGGGCCTTTAAGTGCATGTTTTGCAGTTGGCATGAAACTTGATAATAGTTTTCATGAATCCTGCAACACTCACTAACTTTCCGCAGGAATCATTCATAAAAAATAGTCAGCGGCTGAAACTTCGAAAGAGGGTCCAGGCGCTGGATTTAGAAGGGATACGGCTTTTATATGAAAGAGAAACTGGTTTTGGTTGGCAATGGCATGGCGGGTGTGCGTACGCTTGAGGAATTGCTCAAGATTTCCCCCGACATGTATGACATCACCGTTTTTGGCGATGAACCGCATGGAAACTACAACCGGATTCTTCTCTCCCCGGTGTTAGCGGGAGAAAAGAAGATCGACGGCATCATGCTCAATGAGGAGCAATGGTATGAAGAAAATGGCATCAAACTCCATACGGGTAAAGCGGTAGTCAAGATTGACCGACGCAACCGTGCGGTGATTGCGGAAGACGGCACTACGGAAAACTATGACCGGCTTTTGCTTGCCACAGGTTCCAACTCGATCATTCTTCCGCTCCCCGGAAACGATCTGCACGGAGTCGTCACCTTCCGTAACATTCGTGATGTGCAAACGATGCTTGAAATCTCGGAACCCCATAAACAGGCATTGATTATTGGAGGAGGTCTGCTGGGACTAGAAGCGGCCTACGCGCTGAAGCAACAGGGGATGTACGTTACCGTTGTGCACCTCATGGACTCTTTGATGGAGCGGCAACTCGATTCCGAGGCGGCCGCCATGCTGAAGCAAACCCTCGAAAAACGTGGCATTCAGTTTTTGATGGAAACAAGCACCGAGGCTTTTCTGGGTGAAGAAAAAGTAAGGGGCGTTCGTTTCAAGGGTGGACTGGAAATCGCCACTGACATGGTTGTAATGGCGGTAGGCATCCGCCCCAATACAGACTTGGCAAAAGCCGCCAACATATATTGCGAACGCGGAATCGTAGTCAGTGACACCATGCAAACCTACGATGGTCGAATCTATTCCGTTGGGGAATGCGTTCAACATAAAGGTCAGGTCTATGGATTGGTGGCCCCCTTGTTCGAGCAAGCCAAGGTTTGCGCCAACCAGTTGGCCCAGTTGGGTCACGCTTTCTATCAGGGCTCCACTACATTTTCAAAACTAAAAGTCACCGGCGTTGAGTTGTTTTCAACAGGGGATTTTATTGGCGATGAGACCACAGAAGAAATCGTCATGAAAGACCTTTCCAAAGGAGTCTATAAAAAAATCGTACTGAAAGAAAATCGTATCCACGGCGTGGTCATGTTTGGGGATACGGTGGACGGAGCCTGGTACTACCAGTTATTGCGCGATCAAACCGACATCAGCCACATGCGGGATCAACTACTGCATGGCCAGGCTCACCTGGGGGATTCCGGACACGGCGGAGCAAAGTCTGTTGCGGAGATGAGCGATGATATGGAAGTGTGCGGCTGTAACGGCGTGTGCAAAAAAGATGTTGTTGATGCCATCACCTCCAAGGGACTGTTTACTCTGGATGACGTTCGCTCTCATACCAAGGCTTCCAGCTCTTGTGGGTCGTGCACCGGTCTTGTGGAACAGATTCTGACTTTTACGCTGGGTGGTGATTACTCGGAAGCACCTAAAGTAAAACCTTTGTGCAAATGCACCGACTACACTCACAACGAGATTCGGCAGACAATAAAGTCACAACGATTAATCAGCATCCGTGCGGTGATGGATTATCTGGAATATCGTACGCCGGATGGATGCCATGTTTGCCGACCGGCAATCAATTACTATTTGATCGCCGCCTGGCCTGATGTGGCGGAGGATGACCCTCAATCACGCTTCATCAACGAAAGGGTTCATGCCAACATCCAGAAGGACGGTACCTATTCTGTTATTCCGCGCATCTGGGGAGGGCTCGTTACCCCCAAAGAGTTGCGTGCCATCGCCGATGCCGCAGACAAGTTTCAGGTTTCCACAGTTAAAATCACCGGCGGACAGCGCATCAGTCTGCTGGGACTGAAGAAAAATGAGTTACCAGAAGTTTGGAGCGACCTGAATCAGGCTGGAATGATTTCCGGGTACGCCTATGGCAAGTCTCTGCGCACAGTCAAAACCTGCGTGGGAAAAGAATGGTGTCGATTTGGCACTCAGGATTCCACCTCCATGGGAGTCAAATTGGAAAAGCTGACTTGCGGCTCCTGGATGCCTCACAAATTTAAAATGGCTGTGTCCGGTTGTCCGCGCAATTGCGCCGAGGCTACCATTAAGGACTTCGGCGTGGTGGCTGTAGAGTCCGGATGGGAACTGCATATCGGCGGCAATGCCGGTGTTAAGATTCGCGCTACCGACCTCTTGTGCAAAGTGGATACCGATGAGGAAGTGATCGAATATTGTTGTGCATTCATCCAACTCTATCGAGAAGATGCGCATTACCTGGAACGCACAGCCCCCTGGATCGAACGGGTGGGCTTCTCCAGTGTGAAACAGAAAATTGTCGAAGATGCAAATAATCGCAAGGCATTGTTTGATCGCTTCACGGAATCACAGAAACGCGCGCAGGAAGATCCCTGGGCCAAACACACCGGCAAGGATAGCCAGCGCGAGTTTGTAACAGTGGAAAGGAGTTCGGTTCATGACTGATTGGATTGAAGTTTGCGATTTGGAAGATATTCCGCAACTCGGTGCACGGGTGGTTCGCATTGACAACGATGACATTGCGGTATTCCGCACCAGTCAGGATGAGGTGTTTGCCTTGCGCGACCGCTGTCCTCACAAGGAGGGGCCGCTTTCCCAGGGCATCGTCCACGGAAATCGTGTGACCTGCCCCTTGCATAATCTGGTTATGGATCTGACTAGCGGCGAGGCGGTTGCACCGGATGAAGGATGCGCCGCTGTTTATCCGGTTAAAGTCGAGGCCGGTTGCGTGTCGATTGCTTTTACCCCTTCTACCCCATGCGGGGCATGAAATTAAATGAGGAATAAACGCCATGTTTAAAAGCGAAATGCAAAAGATAGCCGATGCTTCTGAAAAGAAGATCGAGTACATGAAAAAGTCTCCTCTGGGCTATCTCATCCTGTCCGCGTTAGCCGGAATCTATCTGGGATTTGGCATCGTCCTGATTTTTTCGATTGGCGGCCCCATCGCAAGCGCAGGTGGCGGAGCCTATTTGAAACTGATCATGGGTGCCTCTTTCGGTATTGCCCTGAGCCTGGTCATCTTTGCCGGATCAGAACTGTTTACCGGCAACAATATGATTTTTGCCGTTAGCCGGTTGGCTAACCGAGTGGGTGTGGGCTCAATTGTCATGTTGTTCGTTATGTGCTTCGTCGGTAATTTCATTGGCTCGGCGTTTCTCGGTTGGATGGTGGTCGAAGGCGGCAGTTTGACCGAAGCCTCGCAAGCTTTGATACTCAAAGTCGCGGCGGGGAAAATGGGACTTGGCGCGAAAGAAGCTTTTCTGCGGGGAATACTCTGCAATTGGCTGGTTTGCCTGGCGGTGTGGATTTCTTTACGGACAAAAAGCGAAACCGCCAAACTGATTATGATTTTCTGGTGCCTGTTTGCTTTCATCGGTAGCGGATTCGAGCATAGCATCGCCAACCAAAGTTTGTTGAGCATGGCAATGCTTCTGCCGCATGGAGCAGAAGTTTCGATAGCCGGGTTCATCCATAACCAGATCTTTGTCACCCTTGGAAACCTGGTCGGCGGCGGTGCTTTTGTGGGCCTCGTGTATTGGCTGGCCACCCCCAGCTTGCGCATGGAAGCAGGAGCCACCTTGCAAGACCAGCGTGACGCTGGACTCAGTGAGCAATAACCCCGCTTCCGCTAATCCCACGCCTAGTGCCCCTTGGCAGGGGTTGCGACTGGGCACCAGCGTCACGCTGGACTCAGTGGGCGAGGATTTAATCGTGCCGAGATAAACTGTTGCTAATTAGTAAACGCCATTGCAGTAGCCACCGGCGGCTCGCCGGCGCCTAGTGGCTGCTAGCCGCAGGGGCAACTGGGCAAGAGCTTGATTGCGCCGAGACAAACTCTCTGCTCGCCAAATAAAGCGACGGCACGCTGGCCCCACGCCTAGTGGGCCGGTGCTTCGTGGCAAAGCATACCCACCGTTTTGGTGCTCAAAATTTAGGCAGAAATCTTGCTCAACAAGGTTTTTCAGTTGGACAAAATTTAGCATCCCTCCTCCAAGTATTTGAAAATAAACAGATAATCTGAATGCCAGCCGAAAGGCTTCAAGTTGGCACAATTGTTGAAATAGATAAGGTTGTTGGAGGGTAATTCAACTCTTCTCCAATCACATATCAACGAGTCAAATCTTGTCATTCTCGCTTAAGAAGGGAAAATACTATGAAGAAAGTTGATGCAATCGTTAAACCATTCAAGTTGGATGAAGTCAAAGACAAGTTGAATGAGATTGGGGTACAAGGAATCACTGTCACCGAGGTCAAGGGATTTGGTCGCCAAAAGGGCCATACAGAGCTCTACCGCGGTGCCGAGTATGTCGTTGATTTTCTCCCAAAAGTTAAACTGGAAATTGTCATCGCCGATGCCCAAGCGGAAGAGGTGATCGATACGATCATGAAAGCCGCACAGACAGGCCGAATAGGTGACGGAAAAATATTCGTGACCGACCTTGCAGATGTTATTCGGATTCGCACAGGCGAACGAGGTGAAGAGGCCATTTAATCACTGGCCCGAGACAACGGGACCCATCAGTCCCATCAAAAACCTGGGTGTTTATTAAAAACATATTCCAGCATGATTTCGCTGTTCAACCTTTATCGGGAGTTGAGTTTCATGAAGATCAAGATTCCAGGCCACTGGCCTACATCAAAGAAGTCCTGGGCAATGATAGCCCTCCTGTTTTTGCTGTTTACCCTGTTACCGTCTCTGGCTATGGCCGAAGAGGCACCCACTCTGAGTTCGGGAGATACTGCCTGGATGCTGACGGCCACCGCTTTGGTGCTGTTCATGACCATCCCCGGTCTGGCATTGTTCTACGCCGGTATGGTGCGAAGTAAAAATGTCTTGTCGGTGCTCATGCAGTGTTTCGCCATCACATCACTCATGACCATACTGTGGACCGTCTACGGCTATAGCATCGCGTTCGGCGGCGATGGTCCATACTGGGGAGGATTGAGTAAGATGTTTCTCGCGGGAGTAGGCGTTGACACACTGAGCGGCACCATCCCGGAAACCGTATTCATGACATTCCAGATGACATTTGCCATCATCACCCCGGCCCTGATGGTCGGAGCTTTTGCTGAGCGCATGAAATTTTCAACCATGATGGTCTTCATGACAATCTGGGTAACGATCGTGTATGCCCCGGTCTGTCATTGGGTTTGGGGCGGCGGCGGCTGGCTCGGTAGCAAAGGAATACTGGATTTCGCCGGCGGCACAGTTGTTCACATCAACGCCGGCATGGCGGGTCTGGTAGCGGCAATCTGCCTTGGCAAACGCAAAGGATACCCGACTACAGCTATGCCACCGCATAACCTTGGTTACACCCTGATGGGTGCTTCCATGCTCTGGGTTGGCTGGTTCGGATTCAACGCCGGTAGTGAACTGGCGGCAGATGGAGTTGCCGGAATGGCTATGGCTGTAACTCAGATTGCCACTGCGGCGGCGGCTTTGGCCTGGATGTCCATCGAATGGGTAAAACACGGCAAGCCCAGCGTATTGGGAATTGCTTCCGGTGCAGTGGCAGGTTTGGTAGCCATCACCCCGGCATCAGGTGCTGTTGGCCCCATGGGTGCCATGGCGATTGGGTTTGCGTCCGGCTTCGGCTGTTTCTTCGCATCCACAGTAATCAAACGCGCCTTGGGCTATGACGATTCTCTCGATGTATTCGGCATCCACGCCGTGGGCGGTATCATCGGCGCAATCTTAACCGGTGTGTTCTGCGCCGAAAGTCTGGGCGGCGCTGGTTTCGGCGGCGACATCACCAGCATCGGCGGTCAGGTAGCAGTACAGTTTACCGGCGTCGGCGCAACCATGATCTATACCGGCGTTGTCAGCTTCATCATCCTGAAAGTACTCGATGGGATTATGGGTCTGCGCGTTGAAGAAGACGCGGAAGCCGAAGGCCTGGATCTCGCGGAGCATGGTGAGCGCGGTTATATTATTTAATCGAATGAACTCCTCGGAGCTTTGCTCCGGGGGTTTCATCAAATAATATAAAAAAACAAAAAGACGATCTTCTTCAGATACATGAGTTAAAAATTGGTTCTTCTCCAACAATTTTTAACTCACTGAGGGATGATCGTCTTTTCTACTAGGCGTAGGGCCAGTACTGCATTGCCCGTCAAGCAAGCAGTACCATCAAGCGCAATACTATAACGATTGAGCTTCCCACTTATAAGGGGGATTGAGGGGGTTGCTTTAGCTGTCATCCTGAGCCTGCCGAAGGATCTAGGGGGTTTAAAACCCCCTCTTTCTCAAAGAGGGCTAAGGATCTAGGGGGTTTAAAACCCCCTCTTTCTCAAAGAGGGCTGGGGTGATTTACCACAAGGGGAAGATCAAGAGGGAGCAAAACTACCCCCTAGCCCCCCTTATCAGGGGGGAATATTTTACTTTTCGGCGGTTGCGCTTGAGGGCTCAATTGAGCCGAGATAACTTATTGTCAGCCTATCAACGTCATTGCACACTGGCCGCTACATTTCGCCTTTGATGTCCTCAAAGGGAAGTATATTTTCATCTTGCAGGGCGAGGATCAGTTGCGGGTCGGACTTAAAACTCTCGTTGATAACACTCAGGAGTGTGGCCCCTTCTGCGAGGAAAGTTTGCAAAGTAGCATCATCTACTTTTCTTTGCGACAGGTCATCATAAAGACCCATAAGAGATTGGGCTTTGCCAAGGGACTCACTGATTTTGGAATAAGGGATTTTGCGGTTCTCACCTTGAATAGCAAATTCGGCGAAACGCACCCAGTTATCCACATCAGCCGGTACCTCACCTAAATCCAGAAAATGAGTTCTGAAATTTTCTTTACCCATATTTTTACGCATTCGCGCCATCTCCGCACCCCACCCGGTTAACTGGAGTCCCTGGGCATTCTGGCAAAGATACTTGAGGGAAAACACCAGTCGGTTGGTCTGGCTGTCGAGTTGCATACCATAGTCCGAATAAGGTTTGGCTGTCGGCACCCGCTCATAGGCATGCCAGAGTCCTCCACGCTTCTGCACTTCAGTCCGTTTTTTATCGAGGGCGGTGGCCTGTTGCAAGCATTCTTGTTGCGTGTTGATGGAAAGGGAAGAGGCCTTTTTCAATTTTTCCGCCAGAGCAGAGTCGATGGGAACTTCAACGCTCTTTTTACCGGCAGAGGCAAAGAAGTCATCTTTGGTTTTACGCACAGTTTCCTTACGCACCCAGGTATTTTCTTTTACCGGCATCTGGAAGGAAGACTTTTCGACAACATCTTCCCCATCACCGCCGTTACAACCTGAAACCAGAGGCCCGACCAACAAAAAAACCATCCATCCCAAACATTGTATTGCCTTCAAAACTGTCACCTCGAACTTTACGGATTTTTAAATGAAGTTATGTTTATACACCAAATTCCCCCCGCCTGCCGAAAAATACCCCCCCCCACTCGGCGTGGGGCCAGTGTGCCGTCGCTTGGTTCGGCGAACAATAGGTTAACTCGGCACAATCAAGCTCTTGCCCAGTTCCCTCCCACGGAAATGGGCCACTCGGCGCCGGCGAGCCGCCGGTGGCAGTGAGCAAACACTCGTTAAGCCGAGAGAAACGGTAGCTAGCCAGCAAAAGTTATTACACGCTGGCCCCACGCCGAGTGGGGGGGGTGTCAAAAAATGGGGGGATATCGGCAAAATATCCCCAGGTTGGCGTTTTTATTGACTCAGTCAGGAAGCCCACCGCCTTCCCCCTCCAACACATAACCCGTTTAATTTAAAGGGTTTATTCCACCCGACTCAGGCTCTGCCAAAATTTTTAGCGTCTGGCACCCAGTTTGCATTACTCTTTAAGCGAGATCAGGTTTCTGACGACAATACGATAATAAATCAAAGGTTTATAAACTATGGACACGCGAAAACTCCTTTATTTGCTCATGATTTCCCTCTTTGTTTCCGGCTGTGAAGTGAAGTTGGGTCCTTCAAACTTCTGGAGCAAATTGTTCCGAACTCAGACGGACTCCAGTTACTACAAAGATAAATCTACCGAGCTAGTGCAAAAACTGACTGCAGACGTTGAAGAATATGAAATCAATAAGGTCACAGTCATGGACCTGGTCGATGAAGAAAACAGGGCTCCCATTCTTGGGGAGTATTTTGCGTCCAGAGTCGTGGAAGCGATTACGAAAAAGTTTTTTTTCCAGGACAAGACGTTTCGGATAGCACAAAAAGGAGAAGTCAACGCAGTATTGGAGCAGTTAAACCTGAAACCCTCTTACCTATACAACAGGGAAGAGATCCGGTTAATGGGCAAGGCACTCAACTCCCAGGCCATCATCACAGGTCGTATCACCGATCTTGGGACTAATATTGATGTTCACCTCACCATGACCGATGTCATGAGCGGCGAAGTGATCGCATCCGCCACAGAACATTTGACCCGAACCAAATTCGCAGTAGAAATGCTTCGACAGCATTAGGCTCGGCGAGATGCTTCGATGAGTTCACATACAAGCAACCCCCCTAGCCCCCCTTATCAGGGGGGAATTTAGCAAGCCCATTTTAAGCCGAGTAATCGTTTGCTAGCCAGAGAAGCTATTGCTCGTTGAGTCCAGCGTCACGCTGGCGCCGGTAGCGGGATAGGGCCATCAGTGGGAAGAAGTGCTGGTACATATGGTATTTGATGAAAAAATGGATGGGAAAACCGGTTCCGGTAAATTCATCTTCCCACCAGCTTCCTGAAAAATCTCCCGAATCATTTTGTGTTTCGATCAAATAGCGCACACCGTGCTCGACAACAGGATTTTTTGCCTCACCGGCGGCGATGAGTCCCAGCAATGCCCAGGCAGTTTGTGAGGCGGTGCTTTTACCACGACCACGCAAGCTGGGTTCCTGATAGCTTTGGCAGGTTTCACCCCAGCCCCCGTCTTCATTCTGGTGACTTTCCAGCCAGCGGACTGCTTTGCGGCTGAACGGCGCATTCATATCCTCCCCGATAGCAGACAAACCATTCAAGACCAGGAACGTGCCATAGATATAATTCACTCCCCATCGACCAAACCAGCATCCATCAATTTCCTGGCGTTCCTTAATAAACTGGATGGCCCGTTGAACCTGAGGGTGGGATTTTTTAAATCCCCATTTCGACAACATCCATAGAATGCGACCGGTCACATCCACCGTTGGCGGATCCAGCAACGCCTTATGGTCGGCGAAAGGAATCTCGTTGAGAACTTCCTTATCGTTATCTACATCAAAGGCTCCCCAACCTCCGCTTTTACTTTGCATGCTTAACAGCCAGTTCATCGCCCGCTGGCATTCGCTTAATTTCCAACGGTTGTCGGCAATCTCAATGCGGTCGAGGAAAATCAGTATCTCTGCTGTATCATCGGTATCCGGGTACAACTCGTTATAAAACTCAAATGCCCAGCCTCCCGGCTCCGCTGTCGGATTCTTCACCTGCCAGTCTCCGCGCTTGACCACCTGCTTAGCGATGATCCACTCTCCGGCTTTTACAAGAGCTGGGTGGTCCGAAGGTAACCCCGAGTCCAACAAAGCGTTGGCGGCGATTGCCGTGTCCCATAAGGGGGAAACGCAGGCCTGCATCCAGAGCCGTCCGTCTTTTTCCAACAGGAAACGGTCTATCGCTTCCATTCCTTTCACACATGCGGGATGGTCCTTGGGATAACCCAAAAGATGGAAGGCTAAAAGAGCATTGAACATTGCCGGTTGAATGCCGCCGAAGTCGCCCTCGTCTTCCTGATGTTCCAGAGTCCATTGCTCCACTTTGCGCAGTGCTTTTTTGCGCAGAGGTTTCCAGGGAAACTTGCCAATCGTCTTGATAAAGCGATCAAGGTATATAAACGTGTTCCTCCAACTGGTGAAAGGCAGGCCATCGGGTTTAAAATCCAGATCCCTATCCTCTTCGGTGAACAATTCCTGAACATCCCATCCTTCTGGAAATTCGTGCACCGGCTCGAAGGAACGCACAATAGAAAGGGGAACCACCGTACCCCGCGACCAACTCGAAATCTCATAGATATTAAAAGGGAACCCGTTCGGCAGCAAAATAATTTCCACAGGCACCGCCGGGCAGTCGTCCCAGGAAACCTGACCAAACATGGCCAGAAACATTTTTGTGAAAACGCGGGTTTTTTTTATCCCTCCATTGGCGAAAATTGCCTGGCGTGCGAGCACCATCTCTTTCTGATCCGCAGGCAGGCCTGCCATTTTCAAGGCCATATAAGCCTCAACCGTCGAGTTGATATCGCACAACCCGCCATAAAAAAGAGACCAACTGCCGTCTTCCCTTTGAAGATGCAGTAAATATTTTACGATCTGGTCCTGTTTGACCGGGTCCAGCCGGTCGGTGAAATGCATGAAGAAAATCAATTCCGCCGAAATGGTGACATTGGCCTCCAATTCGTCCACCCAATAGCCTTCTTCATCCTGACAGGAGAGCAAAAACTCCCGCGAGCGTTCAATGGACCGGTCCAGGACCTCTCCCCTTACATCCATCCCGATTTGGGAGGGCTCCTGGGCTGGGATCTCATCTTGTGGTTTTGCCATATTTTCCATATAGTTAGCTTGTTTATCCCGGAAATTTTAAAGCAGGTGAGCCTAGCCTACTTTCTCCTAAATATAAAGTAAAGAAACATTCCGGCTGATTTGTTCATATAATTACGATTTCAGGTTGACAGAACCGGATATCTCTTTTAATATAGCCGGTTTACAACAACAAAAATAAATCCTCAGGAAAACCGGACTAAAATGAAGACCTTTTTTGCAAAGCAGAGCGATGTTGTTAAAAAATGGGTTGTGATCGATGCCACCGATAAACCTCTCGGGCGCGTGGCCACCACAGCCGCCTCGATCATACGCGGCAAAACCAAACCCATTTATACCCCCCATGTCGATACCGGGGATAATGTCATTATCATCAACGCCGCAAAGGTTAAACTGACCGGTAAAAAATGGGACGACAAAATTTATTACCATCACACCGGTTGGCCGGGAGGAATCAAATCCGTCACGGCAAAGGAGATTCTCGACAAGCGGCCTTCTGACCTGCTGAAAAAGGCGATTCGGGGAATGCTACCCAAGACAAGATTGGGCAGAACCCTGAATAACAATTACAGAATTTACGATAACGATCAGCACCCGCATGATGGACAGAACCCGGAAGTAGTTGCTGTCTAAACGGTGCAGTTAAAAATTAATTTACCTATTACCTAGAGAAGTATCAGGAGTTATACCATTATGGAAGGCACCATCGAAAAGTTTTACGCAACAGGAAAACGCAAAGACTCTATCGCCAAGGTATGGGTTCAACAGGGCGAAGGCAAAATCTCGGTCAACAACAAATCCCTTAAAGAATATTTTTGTCGGGAAAGCCTTGAGTGCATCGTCAAGCATCCGCTGATTACGACCGAAACGCTAACGTCTGTAGACATCCATGCCACGGTTCACGGTGGTGGACTTTCCGGTCAGTCCGGTGCGTTGCGGTTGGGTATTTCCCGCGCTCTTATTTTAACCAACTCAGAATTACGAGCACCCCTTAAAAAAGCTGGATTCCTCACTCGGGACTCAAGAACCGTAGAAAGAAAAAAATACGGTCAACCCGGGGCACGCAAAAAGTTCCAGTTCTCCAAACGATAATCTCCGGGCCACGCCCGGCGGGAATAGGGCAAGAGCTTGTTGAAGCATCTCATCCATCCATTATGGTATGGTAGCGCGTAGCCTATCCCTTTCCGGGACTCTATCTTTTTCAAATTATTCAGCACAAGGGGCAGAAGACCCCCCCCTTTAAACAGGCGCGTTTTACTATGACTAAAATAGGTATAGCCGGAGCCAGTGGATACACCGGACTGGAATTAATCCGCCTTCTTGCCAGTCATCCCAAGGTGGAACTGACGGTTTTGACTTCTGAAACTTTTCAAGGTCAAAACATAGCGGAAGTTTTTCCATCTTTGAATGGAGTGGTGGACCTTGAGCTTCGGCCTCTGGACGACAACATCGCCAAGGAGTGTGAGGTTTTGTTTCTGGCTCTGCCTCACACCACAGCCATGTCCAAACTTCCCGGTTATTTGCAGTCCGACTGTAAAATCATCGACCTGAGTGCGGACTACCGGCTGAAAGATCCTAAAGCCTACACGGACTGGTACTCGGTCACCCATACTCACCCGGAGCTTCTCAAGCAGGCGGTATATGGTTTGCCGGAATTGCACCGAGAGGCCATTCAACCAGCACAGCTTGTTGCCAATCCGGGTTGTTATCCCACCAGCGTGATTCTGGCTCTGGCTCCGCTTCTCAATACCGATTGGGTAAATCTCGATTCCATAATTTCTGACAGCAAGTCCGGTGTTTCCGGCGCGGGACGCAAACCTTCTTTGACCAGCCATTACGCCGAAGTCAACGAAGGGGTCAGTCCTTATGGTCTTGCCGATCATCGGCACACTCCGGAAATGGAGCAGGAACTTTCTGGCCTGGCGGGTAAATCCGTGCGCCTCACATTTTCGCCGCACCTGATTCCCATGACCCGGGGAATGTTGAGCACAGTTTATATCAACTTGAATCAGACCCTCACCGATGAAAAACTGGTGGAACACTATCGCAGCTTTTATAAAGGTGAAAGTTTTGTACGCGTGTTGAATCCGGGCAAGTTCGCCAGCAGTCATCATGTATTGTCTTCCAATTTTTGCGATATCGGCCTGAAGGTTGATTCACGCAATCAACGCCTGATCATCACCAGTGCATTGGACAACTTAATCAAAGGTGCCTCGGGACAGGCTGTCCAGAATATGAACATCATGCTGGGCCTGGATGAAAAAACCGGTCTCATGGCCCCGGCAGTTTTCCCGTAAGAATTATGAAGATATTAAAAAATCGCAACCCGGCTGTACCGGGATTCAAAGCAGTCGGGCTTTCCTGTGGCATCAAGGCCGGGAATTTGAAAGACCTGGCATTGATCGTTTCCGATGTTCCGGCCACCGCCGCAGGTGTTTTTACCAAGAACCGTGTGGTATCTCCCGGTGTGACCTGGAGCCGTCGTGCACTGGCTAAACCCGGTGGTTGCCGTGCCATTGTC
Source organism: Nitrospina sp. (assembly GCA_018653085.1). Classification (GTDB taxonomy): domain Bacteria; phylum Nitrospinota; class Nitrospinia; order Nitrospinales; family VA-1; genus LS-NOB. The sequence goes on along the minus strand of JABIAY010000053.1, from coordinate 104,362 downwards.
GTTAATAGCGGCAACGCCAATACGGTAGTGGGCCCCAAAGGGTTTAAAGATTGCGATGCGATCACAAAAAAGATTGCGGAAGAGTTGTCCATCCCGCAAAAAGAAGTGCTCATCGCTTCCACCGGAGTGATTGGAGTTCCGCTACCTTCCCATAAAATTTTGCAGGCCGCTCCGCAACTGGCGCAGAAACTGGGACGGTCTCCAAAAAACTGGACCGACGCCTCAGAAGCTATCATGACCACCGACCTGGTATCCAAGTCAGATAAGGTGAGTTACAACTACAACGGACACCGCATCATCATAGGAGGGATGACCAAAGGGTCTGGAATGATCCATCCCGACATGGCAACCATGCTGGGTTTTTTGTGTAGCAATGCTGTCATCGATTCCAAGACCCTTAAAATGGCTCTGATAGAAGCCACCGATCGCTCTTTTAATCGCATCACTGTTGACGGCGATAACAGCACCAATGATTGTGTCGTCATCCTTGCTAACGGCAAGGCAAAGAACCCTGCGATAAAACCCAATACACCGGGCTACCGGGAATTTTTAAAAGCTTTAACAACACTATGCAAAAACCTGGCATCTAAAATTGTGCTCGATGGGGAGGGCGCAACCAAGTTTGTCACCGTTCGCGTTCAGGGAGGAAAAACCCGCAAACAGGCATACCTCATAGCCAATTCCGTTGCCACATCTTCTCTTGTCAAAACCGCATTATTTGGGGAGGACCCCAACTGGGGACGGATTTTCTGCGCAGTGGGAAATGCCGGAGCAAACTTTGATCCTGACAAGGTGGATATCTTATTAAATAAAAACCTGCTTTTGAAAAACGGGGCTCCCACAAACCTGTCTCCCAAAAAATTGGTCAAGGCGATGCAACAACATGAAATCAATATAACCATTGACCTGCATTGCGGAAAAGAATGGGAAGAAGTTTTTACCTGCGATCTCTCTTATGATTACGTTAAAATCAATGCGGAATACACTACATAACGAGTTGCATGGGCATATTGTTTAACCCCCCTAGCCCCCTTAACAGGGGGGAATTGATCGTCCCCCTGATAAGGGGGATTGAGGGGGTTGCGTTTTCTCCCACATATCCAAGCTAGATACCAGCTCCATTCTGTATTAAAATTGACCTGTATTTTTGCCCCTGATGATATCTCTGTCGATGACCGATAAGGTTTGTAAATAAAGTATGCCCTTGCTAACGATTAAAAACTGTCTGGACCCTGTTTTAAGGAAAACGTGCCTGCCCATCGAGAATATTGATGGAGAGCTGGTCACCCTTGCGGAAAATATGGTGGAAACCATCCGCGCCGCTCCAGGAGTCGGGCTTGCCGCTAACCAAATCGGTTTGGCACAACGCATGTTTGTGATCAACATCGGTGTTGAAACCGACAAGGAAAACCTGATTACCGTGGTCAATCCGGAAATTACTACCATGGAAGGCAATGAGCTTGGGGAAGAAGGTTGCTTGAGCATCCCTGATGTCGTGGCAGAAGTTAACCGGGCCAGCCAGATTGAAATCAAGGGCTACGATCTGGATGGGAACGAAGTCCACTATGAGGCGGAGGGGTACCTGGCACGAGCCTTTCAACATGAAATGGATCATTTGAACGGAATTCTATTTTGGGATAATCTGGCAAAAATGAAACGCGATATCCTTAAAAGAAAATTTAAAAAGAAAATCAAAGAGCAGGATGCATGAATATTGTGTTTATGGGAACACCAGAATTTGCGCTTCCTACGCTGAAAGCCCTGCGCCATTCTTCGCATTCCATACTCTCGGTCATCACCCAGCCTGACAAACGACAAGGCCGGGGCCAGAAACTTCTTGTCTCCCCGATTAAACAGATGGCCTTGGACTTAAACATTCCCATACTGCAACCTGAAGCAGTTAATGCTCCGGAGTTCATCGACTCATTGAGTCAAAATCAGCCGGACGCTATTATCGTAGTTGCATTTGGACAAATACTGAGTGAAGCTTTTCTTAAAATTCCCAAACAGTTCTGCATCAACCTGCATTCTTCCCTTTTGCCCGAATACAGGGGGGCGGCTCCCATTCACCGGTCCATTCTTAACGGGGACACCCGAACCGGGGTCACCACCATGATTATGGACAAGGGCATGGACACCGGAGATATTCTACTCATGCAGGAAACACCTATTCATGAAACCGATAACGCGCAAACCCTGCATGACACGCTGGCGGAAATGGGAGGATCCCTGGTACTTGAAACTCTCAGGCGGCTCGAAGAAAATACGCTCCTGCCCACGCCACAGGATAATAGTCATGCCACGTATGCGGCTAAACTGAAAAAAGAAGAAGGTTTGATTAAATGGGAGCAGTCTGCCACCACCCTCTGGAATCAGGTCCGGGGCCTCACCCCATGGCCGGGAACCTACACTTGGTTAAACAAAAAACGGTTACGAATATTAAAAGTCCAAACTGCTGAGGGAGCCGCCGGGGATAAGCCGGGACAGGTTGCACGGGTTACCGATACGGGAATTGAAGTGGGTACCGGGCAGGGTAGACTGGTCATCACTGAACTTCAGCCGGAAGGAAAAAAAAGCATGTCGGCCAAAAGTTTTCTGGCAGGCTATAAAATTGAACGGGGAATCCTGTTTGATCCAACTTCAAATCAATCATGAGGTAAGCATGCCAAGAACATTAGTCACAGGAGGAGCGGGTTTTCTGGGTTCGCATTTATGCGAATACCTTCTGAATAAAGGCCATGAAGTGGTCTGCATGGATAATCTTATCACCGGCTCCAAGGATAATATTTCCGGCATAAAAAGTGAAAAGTTTCAATTTATCGAGCACAACGTTTCCGAGTTTATCGATCTGGAAGGCGAGTTGGATTATATTCTGCATTTCGCATCCCCTGCCAGTCCTATCGACTATTTGGAGCTTCCCATCCAGACTCTCAAAGTCGGCGCACTGGGCACTCATAATGCCCTGGGCCTGGCGAAAGCAAAGAAAGCCGTTTTTTTTCTTGCCTCCACCTCTGAAGTTTATGGAGACCCTTTGATTCATCCACAACCAGAAGAATATTGGGGAAACGTGAATCCCATTGGCCCGCGCGGTGTCTATGACGAAGCCAAACGATTTGCCGAAGCCATAACCATGGCCTACCACAGGACACATGCAATCGATACCAAGATCATCCGTATTTTTAATACCTATGGACCACGCATGCGGGTCAATGATGGCCGGGCCATTCCTAATTTTTTAAAACAGGCTCTCACAGGAAAAGACTTAACAATCTACGGAGATGGCTCGCAGACACGAAGCTTCTGTTACGTATCGGATCTCATTGAAGGCATCTACCGCCTTTTAACTTCGGATCAGAATTACCCCGTAAATATTGGCAATCCCAATGAAATGACGATTAAAGAAATGGCCGATAAAATTTTGCAAGCCACGAACAGCAAGAGTAAAATCAGCCATGTTCCCTTGCCAGAGGACGACCCTAAAGTCCGGCAACCTGATATCACCCGCGCAAAAAAATATTTAGACTGGGAGCCTGTGGTCAAATTGGACGAGGGCCTGCAATCGACCCTGAAATATTTTAAAGAACAACTGCAAACCTGAACCCGGATGTTGGCATGCCAGGAAAAAATTCAGCTTCCATAAAGCACTGGCCGGAAGATGAGCGTCCGCGCGAACGGTTGATTAAATATGGAAGCAGTACTTTGTCTGACGCACACCTGTTGGGAATTCTCATTGGGTCCGGAGATCGACGCGCAAAAAAAAATGCGGTCGATTTAAGCCGGGATCTGCTTAACGCGTTTGGCACTCTGGAGAATCTCGATCAGGTAACGGTGACCGAAATGTGCCAGGTAAAAGGCATTGGCTCGGCCAAGGCGGCACAAATTAAAGCCGCGCTGGAAGTGGGAAAGCGCATGGCTTCAAAGCCTGCAAACACAAAGATTAAATTGAAATCCAGCCGGGCCTTTGTGGACCAGTTTTCCCCTTTTCTGAAAAACCTGAAAAAAGAAATTGTAAAAATAGTGCTCCTGGATCCCAAACTACAATATATTAAGGATCTGACTATTTCGGAAGGAAGTTTGAATGCTAGTATTGTTCACCCAAGGGAAGTCATGATTCCTGCAATCCGGGAATCTGCGGCATCCTTTGCCTTAATCCATAATCACCCAAGCGGAGATCCGACCCCCAGCCAACAGGATTTTGAAATCACCCACCGGCTCAACAAAACCGGAAAAATTGTGGGAATTCATATGGTCGACCATATTATCATCGGGGGTAATGGATTTTTTAGTTTTGCCGACGAAGGCTTGCTGTAGAATAGCTCCCGTAAACTATAAGAATTTTTCCAATGGTAACCTATGCAACGCGTTAAAGATTTTCTGTATTCCAGCGCCGACTTGAAAAGGACCGTCGCCGATACCCTTTCAGGAGATATTCTGGAAGCCGCAAACCGCATCAAGGCCTGCCTGCAAAAAGGCGGAAAACTGATATTAATGGGCAACGGGGGAAGCGCTGGCGACTCCCAGCATATCGCCGCAGAATTGATCGGAAGATTCAAAAAAGAACGCAGGGCTATGCCCGCAATCGCCCTCACTGTTGACAGCTCTTCATTGACAGCCCTTGGAAACGATTATGGTTTTGAAACGGTTTTTGAAAGACAGGTCGAGGCCCTGGCCCAGAAAAACGATGCGGTAGTGGGAATCAGCACCAGTGGCAACTCGGAAAATGTTGTGCGGGCCCTGAAAAAGGCCAATGCCCTTGGTGCAGAGACTATTGGACTGACAGGCAATAATGGCGGTAAAATAAAAGGGGTCGCGAATTTGTCTATCATTATCCCTTCTAATGACACGGCCAGAATCCAGGAAGTGCATATAACCATCGGGCATATAATTTGTGAACTTATTGAAGAAGACTTATAAATGAAAGAAAAGTTTAAATATTTTTTTAATAACAATGATCGACCAAAAATCCTCGTTGTCGGCGATTTGATACTGGATGAATATATCTGGGGAGGGGTGAATCGTATCTCTCCTGAAGCTCCTGTCCCTATTCTGGAAACCCGCTCCGAAAACCTGGCGCTGGGGGGAGCCGCCAATGTCGCCAATAACCTTGTTGGTCTCGGTTGCGAAGTCCACCTTTGCGGTGCCATTGGACAGGATGAAAAAGGCGATAAACTTTTACAGACCATCCATGACAGATCTATTCAAACCGAAGGAATTTTTCGGTTCGTGCATCGCCCCACGACTTCCAAAATGAGGATCATTGCCCATAACCAGCAGATTCTGCGAATCGACAAGGAAGACAACCGCCCTATCACTGAAGAAACTGAAAAGAAGTTGATTCAGTATATCAACCAGGTTATTCCCGGAATGGACGGGATCATCTGCTCCGATTACCAGAAAGGCGTTCTGACCGAAAAAATTATTAAAGCCATTATGCACCGGGCTCAGAAATCCAAAAAACCTGTCATCGTCGATCCCAAAAGCTCGGACTTCTCTCTGTATAAAGGCGCCAGCGTTATCACCCCCAATGAAAGGGAAGTGGCACGCTCGGTTCCCATCAAGATCAAGGATGAAGAAGACCTGGGACGGGCCGCCGAATACCTTTTGAATCTGACGCGGGCACAGGCCATGCTCATTACACGTGGGAAAGACGGCATGTCGCTCTATCAGAACAAAGAGAAACTCATATCCATTCCTACCGTAGCCAAAGAAGTTTTTGATGTTACCGGTGCCGGAGATACGGTTATCAGCGTCTTCAGTATGGCGGTGTTTGTTGGTTTCAGTTATTACGAAGCCGCGTGGCTTTCAAATATGGCCGCCAGCGTTGTTGTTGGCAAAGTGGGAACCGCAGTGGTCACCCTGGAAGAAATTAACGAGTTTCTGCACGAAGAGATGTTACGCACCTCTCATACCGTTCTTGAACTCGAAGAGTTGAAAACAATCGTCAGCATGGCAAAGAGCACGGATAAAAAAGTGGTATTCACCAATGGTTGTTTCGACATTATCCATGGAGGGCATATCGAGTTTCTGCAAAAAGCAAAAGCCCTGGGGGATATTCTTGTGGTCGGACTCAATACCGATAAATCTGTTAAAAAATTAAAAGGGGAAAACCGGCCCATTAAAAGTGAAAGAGAACGCGCCAATATTCTTTCCTCTTTAAAATATATCGACTACATCACCCTTTTTGATGAGACCACTCCAGAAAAGCTCATCCGCGAGGTCAGGCCTGATATCCTGGTAAAAGGAAACGACTACAAAATCAATGAGGTTGTCGGTCGGGAAATCGTTGAAGGATATGGAGCAAGAGTTGAGCTAATACCCATTGTCGAAGGCCATTCCACCACCCAAACCCTGGAAAAAATCCTGGAAAAACATAAAGCCAGCTGAACCTACAGTTTTACGCGAAGCAAGGAGTCAGCCAAGGTGCTTGTCGGGAATCAGGTAGTTTTTAACGTAATCTGAAATTCCCTCCTCAAGAGATACTGTTGTTTCCATATATCCCGCCGACCGTATTTTTTCCATTTCGGCACAGGTGTGGTATTGGTATTGTCCCCGGATGGATTCGGGCATCTCGATATAGTTGATCTCCATTTGTTTGTTCATTGCCTTAAAAATCGCAGAGGCCAGGTCGTTCCAGTTTCTCGCCTTGCCTGACCCGACATTATAAATTCCCCCAATGCCCTCGTTTTCCAGAAAAAATAGAGTCATCGCCACCGCGTCACGGACATATAAAAAATCACGTTCCTGCTCCCCATCACCATACCCGGCCTTGTAGGATTTAAACAGGTTCAGAGCCCCTGCATCGCGCACCTGCAAAAAACCCTTGCGGACCATACTTTGCATATCTTCCTTATGGTATTCATTCGGACCAAACACGTTAAAATATTTCAACCCCACAATGTCCTTTAATGCTCCCACCTCTTTGGCCCACAAGTCGAACCACTGCTTGCTGGCCCCATAAAGATTGAGAGGGGCCAATGTTTCCAGCAGGGACTCGTCATCCGAATACCCGTTCTCTCCAGCCCCATAAGTTGCGGCACTGGAAGCATAAATAAAACGCACATCCTTCTTCAGGCAATATTGGGCAAGGGATTGGGTGTACTCAAAATTATTTTCGCGCAGATAGGTTTCATTGGTCTCCGTTGTTGAGGAGCAAGCTCCCATATGCAGAATTGCCGAACATGCAGGAAGTTTTGATCCTATTGTTTCCTGCAAGAAAATATCCTTGCCAACCCATCTTGAATAGGTGAGGGCATCCAGATTCTTCTGCTTTTCTGGGTGGTCCATTTCATCCACCACCCAGATATCCTCAAAACCTTTCTGATTAAGGCCATGCACCAGGGCACTGCCTATAAACCCTGCCCCTCCTGTAACGACGATCATTTTTTCCACCTAAGGTTTATCAATCCGATAACTTAAAAAATTCCTTACCGCCCCATGACCCAAACGCCGGGAAAACTTTACATCCAATATTGACAAACGTCCCACACCCTGAGAGATAAAAATAGCCGGATTCCAACGGCGGTTAAAAATATCGCTCCCGTAGGGGTGGTCCAGAATCCATGCGTTGGGGTGCCAACTGGGATCGAAAACAATATTACCTTCTTTCCTCTGCCCGCCCAACAAGACTGCTGAAAAATTTTTTTCGCTGCCTGCAACTTCCATCAAGTTCAAGGTCAAACCCGAAGCTCTATGAAATAACTGCTCCCTGTTCTCCCTGGCTACCGTAAAGGAATCTTCAAACCGAATCAAGGAGCGGATTCCCGGAGGCCCCTTTTCCCATCTAAAGGCCCCTGTTTTAGAAGAGCCTGCTTCCTCCCATCCCGGCAGAGGCTGTACCCAGCCTTGCTTTAATCGATAGAACACAAAAGGGTCAAATCGTTCAACCACCTCCACAGCCTCTTCAGGGAGAGTCGGCCCCTCTTTTCCCGCATTCCCGGTCAAGGCGTGAAAGCTTAGAAACCTTTTCTCATTTTTCTCACGCTCCAGAAAATAGATGTTTCCCAATTTCCCCTCATGCAGAATATTTTCTATCCGACTTCGCATATCACGGGCACCATACAGGTAGAACTCCACATGCATTTTATGAGAAACCAGAAGCAGGTCATTCGGATTCAATTCTCGCACAAAATCACGAACCCTGTTCAAAGGTTCTCTCGACAAACGCTGGGGATAAACTTGCTGGAAAAAATTTAACCCCGCAATCAGAAAAAGAACCCCCGCCAAAACTCCTGTCATAATTCGCAGGCTTTTCTCATTAGAGCCGGGATTTTTATTTAGCAATGTTAAAACCCATAACCCGGTTTCCCGGGCACCCATCACGCCCAATATCAGAAAAAAGGGTTGTAGATAAAAAAAGGTTCGAGGATACGGAACGGTGGGAAGCCTTCCCAACAAAAAGCCCAGGACTCCAATGACAATAGGACCCAGCCAAACGCAGGCCATCAGAAAACCGATGACCCGGTTTTGCCCGAACAACCGAACCAATCCCATCAGGGCAAACAGGAAAAATAGAAATCCTGCCGGTTCAAAGGGGCTTGTCCATTCCGTCAGGAGTTCAGGAAAAAATTGTACCAGGGATGTTTTTGCCCCTGTTGCAGTTACCACCGCCGCAGTTGCCGAAGTCAACATTGCCGAATCAATCAACACGTAGTATTGCAAATAAAATACGAGCCCCCCCACCACGGTCGAAAGCAGGGGTACAACCAAATACTCTTTTTTTAATACGTGATTTCCTGCCAGAAAAATTCCCGCCAAGAATAGAGCAACCGAAACCACAAAAAACAAGAAGGTAGGGATCGTCCAGGTTCCTAGAATCCAGATAGCCGCCCATCCGAGAAATGCCAAGGTTCCGTTGAATCCGTTAGAGAGCTTGGGCAATTTTAACGGCTGGGCTTCAAGTCGATCCAGCACAACAGTCACCGCCATTAGAGCCAGCATCATGATGACGATATATCCCCGCGCGTTGGTGGAAAAATAAATATGTTTTTCGCTGAGGGTCATCAAAAAAGCTGTAGACAACCCCACAGCAATATTTCCAGAAATTCTTCTACCCAGCTTGTAGGCCAGAAAAATGCTGACTAGTCCGGAAAACAATAAGGGCATCCTTAACAACCATTCTTTCAGACCAAATGTTTTTAGTAGAAAACTGAGAACGAGGGTCAGGAAAATATGATTATTGGGGTATTGATAATTGGAAAAAATTTTCAGGGTAGGCATTTGCGCCCAAAGTGAAACCGTGGCCAGCTCATCCGAAGCCAGCGGCACTCCTAATCCGGGCAACCTAAGCAAAGCAAAAGCACCAAGGACAAAGGAAGCCCAGAACCAGAAAACACGCTCATGGGTTGTGGAAAAATTAGAGGTGGGCATTAATTTACGGATTTAATATCGTTCCAATCCAAATCTGGGAAAAGAGGTGTCCAAATTCTGTTTTCATGCGATTCCATTTGTTTCTCAAGCTGAGCCAACCGATTCCGACCAGAGGGATGGGTGGAAAAATAAAAGGAAAATTCCATATCGTTATCCTCCGAAATAGGTTTTTCTTCTGGAAGTTCTTTTTGTGGCGACTCCTCCTGTATGAGCTTTTCAAAAATTCGAATCATTCCATGCGGGTCGATATTGGCGGCAAGAATCAATTCCATCCCCTTTTGGTCTGCTTCCGTTTCCATTTCACGACTCAATCCCAGCGTTTCAAGTTCCCCCGCGAGATTGATAACCCCTTCCATGACAGAATTCACATCCCCCAGAAAAATAGACACCAACATACTCTCCGCCATGTTCCGGAGAATCCCCCGGGTGGAATGCCTGAGCAGTATATGCTGAATTTCGTGGGCGATCACGCCAGCCAATTCCTCTGGCGACTCTGCCTTAGATAGCAGGCCTTCAAAGATTACGATGGGCCCACCTGGTAAAGCCAGCGCGTTGACCTGTTTTACCGGCAATATATAGACCTTTAAGTCATAAGGCTGATCGCCTTTCACCGATTGTTCCAGCAAATCAACCGTGTCCTGCAAAACCTTGCGGACTTCTGGATCGGGTTTCTGCGCTACCGGAAGCATTTTTAATATGGACTGGCCCACCGTCACTTCCCATTCAACGGGAATTTTATCGACCATCTGATCAGCCAGAAACGAAGGAACGGTTTTAATAAATACATACGCAAAAAAAACTAAAACCAGCATCCCCGCAGAATAAAGTTTCCAGTTAAAACTGGGTCCCTTTGCGGTAGCAGAAAAACTTTCCGGCGCAATCTTTAAAACACTTGCATAAAAATCGCGGTCCTCCACAACCAGAGTTTCCAGGTGCTCGCCATTTTTATCGGCAATAGGGTGTTCAATATGGAAGGGGCTGGTTTCTGCGGCCCAACGAAGGTGGGGATAGGCCCAACGGATCGGCTCATTGCCGGGCTCTTTGAGAATTATTTCCTGGGGAGTGAGTTCCACATCGACATGATGTTTTTGGGAACTTCTACCATCAAAAAAAATACCGGAAAATTGAAGTTTTCGAGCAGTCATAGCACCCCCTCCTGGCCGGAGGGGCAGTATGCAATAACCTTCTCTGGCGAGCAAAAAGTTGTCTCGGCTGAAAAAGCCCTTGGCTTATTCTCCCCTGACAAGGGGTTTGGAAATGCCGTCCTTAACCGATTTCAATAGGAATGTCTATGGCATCCAGACTTTCTTCTCCAAATGCTCCACTGTCTTTCATTTGCTGGACAATTCGGTTCAATTCAATATTCCCTGCCAGAGTCATATTGTCGGTCACAAACTTCTGATTGCGAACCACCACCCAGGGGAAGCCCAGCCCAAGGGTAAACAAGATAATAAAAAAATTGGTCACCTTTAAACGCATATAATCTTTTCCCGTAATTGGGAAATGGAAGGTCGCCCCGCCAACATGGGTATGGGACCATAAGTACTTTTTCAGATCAGCGGCGAACCAGAACAGATAAAATCCCAGTGTAAGCGGAGTGAGAATCACAGCAATAATAAATTTCACAAAAAAATCTTTTCCCACACCCGAGAAGTTAAATTGCGCATCCCCGAACCAGGAGTTCTCACGCCAGAACTTTTCGCTTTTCATTTTGAAAAATGGCCAGTAAAGACCCAAAGTCAAAACCGTGAGGACAACCCCGATAAAATATAAAACGAACGCATCCATCCCCTTTCCTCGAAAAGAAAAACGGATATTGCGCCAAGCGGTTCGTGAAAGGCGGTACCTCCAGGCCCTTGCCAAAAGTGCCGGGATCATGGCAACAATGAACACGGAGATCAGGTTGGAGATCAGTTCACCTTCCTGAAATCCCATGTTGAAAAAGGCATACGCGTTTATTACACCAAATAGAATTAAAATACCCGCGACCCGAATTGCCCCGCGCAGAAGTTCTTTAGCAGTACCGTGATAGGAAAAACGGTCTCCCGCAAAAAAACTTTGCGACCAGATATACTGGCGGACATTGGTTTTCGCCCAGAACTGGTAAATACCCAGGGTGAATATCGTCTTGATCAGGTTGACAAAACTGATGTTGAAAAGAGAACGACCATCGCCCTGAAACTTGAATCGGTAGCTGTCTGTCGGTATGGGAACTGAGGCTGGTTCTTCTTGCAGAGCCTCTACTATTTCAGTAGCACCGGGCAGGGGCTCAATCTCGCCTTCGACAGGCTGAATGTCCACGGCAAATCCCAGGCCCCGAAGATAGGTAGACACCAAATCCGCCTGGTGATCGGGAAAGTGCCTGTCAAAACGCCAGGGCAAACCCTGGCATAAATGATCCACAATGGTCATGGCCTTCTCGTTGCCAAACCGGAACACTTTGGCAAGCTTCCCGGCCGCTTCCGTTTTATCAGCTCCCGACCAGGTATTTAGAGTAATCTGGTAACTCATACTAGAGGCTTTCTCTGTTAATTCTTACTACTGCTTATATAGAGATCAGTAAAAATCGTAAGCGGTACGTTGTTCAGTCCAACCCAAAAATCCGTCTTTAACCGGATCGCCGGTATATTTATCCGACCCGGTGGCCCAGGTTTCCGGCTTATCCCAGTTATCTCCGTAATGGTAAAGAAGCATTTTTTTCCGGACATCCTCGGGCAATGTCATCAGTTCCTGATAAGAAGCATGGACACCGCCGAAAAATAATTGCGTGTCATGAAACATGACTTCCGCCAACTTGGCAAAACGGATAGGGTAGTCCGCATCGAACATAGTATCCCCGGAAATCCAGACTTTACGGTTGATGAACACTCCCGAGCACCACTGCGACTCATCCACGCTGATGGCAGTATCAGGAAAATGCCGCGTTCGCATGATGACAAGCTCAATGGGTCCGTGTTTGTAGGCCCAAAACTTTCTTCCCTCAATTTCAATATTCTGAGGACGAAGAATGTTAAAAAAATCGGTCAACTGCAGAGGCCGACCCTGATTTGCTTCACAATATTCGCAACCACCGGCTAGACTCTTGCTCCAGAGAATATCCTGATAGTCCCGCAAAATAATCATATCAGGCGTAGAAATGTTGGGAGTGTACCGATTCATCAGGGCAACTTCCTCCAACCCGCCAATATGGTCCGCATGGCTGTGGGTGGGTAAGTAGCAACGCACATCCAAAACACTCAATCCCAAATCGTTGAGCGCTAAAGGCCCCTGGGTACCACAATCTATCAAGACATGATGGTTTCCCTGAATGACCAATATATTGGACTGGCGCCTGCGCTTGGCAAATGCAGAGCCTGTTCCAATAAATACAATCCTTAGAGATCCATCAGTAGTAGTGAGGGGTAGAGATTCGCCGTTTCTGCAAATCTCTTTGACTTCATACATAAGCTCTCCTTCTTCTCCCCGACCAGGTGGTCCAGCATTCAGTAAAACTAAAATTTTTCATTAGGAAATCGGCAAAGTCGCCTTATCCCACATCGTGAAACAGTATCATAAAAGCCTTTTTGCGTCCATAACAGTCTGATTTTAAAAATAAAACTCGACTTCACCCCGGCCTTAAAAACCGAAAAATCAATGTCGGATCCTGCAATATTTGCCAGCCGAACTTTTTAAAACAGGGGAGGCAGATAGCAAGAAAGAATATCGCAAGCCGAGAACACAGTTGCTCGCCAGCTAGAGTCATTGTCCATTTCCTCCGGGCGGTGCCCGGCGTCTAGTGGTTTGTTTCTCAATAAGTTGGGGAAATAGAAAAATTAAGTTATAATTGTTGACCCTTGGTTACACGCAAGTTCGCAATCCCTTTATCCCTAAAGAAATGAAATATTTAGTTGTTATTGTGGCGGGTCTGACAGACAGGCCTTTCGCGGAAAAAGATAATAAAACCCCTTTGCAGTTGGCCGACACCCCCAATCTGGATGCCCTGACGCAAAACGCAACGTGTGGACCCGTTCAAACCATACCGGATGATTTACATCCGGGAAACGAGGTCTCCTGTCTGGGACTTCTGGGCCTGGACCCACAAAAATATGCTTCGGGCCACGCCCAGCTTTCAGCAATGGGACTGGGGGTAAAACCTGCGCCGGATGAGGTCGCGCTCTGTTGCGATCTGGTCACCCTGCAACCCACCCATGATGATATGGTTATGAAAGATTATACTGGCGAGCATCTTTCACATGATGATTCCGGCCTTCTCATGGATGCCCTTAAAGAGCAAGTGGTCGAAGCTCCGGTTACGTTTCATCATGGTGGCGGGTATCACAACCTGATGTTTATAAAAATTCCGCCGATTTCAGAAAGGTTGTCTCCGCCCAACGAGCTCATCGGCGAAGGAATCCGCCAGTTCATGCCGGAGGGAAACGCAACTCGCGAACTGGTCTTCGTGATGAATCAGGCGCAAATTATTTTGCACAACCATGCCTACAACAAAAAACGTGTTGCCGAACAAAAAGATCCGGTTAACAGTATCTGGTTTTGGGGAAATGGCGAGCTCGCCAACCTGCCTTCCTTCCGGGAACGGTATGACAAATGCGCGTCTTTAATCTCCGCATCTTTGATGGTTAAGGGCATCGGTAAGCTCACCGGAATGGACGTTGTGGAAGTGGAAGGGGCAACCGGATTTTGTGACACCAATTATTCCGCAAAAGTTTCCGCGGTACTCAAAGAACTGGAAAGCAAAGATGTCGTTTTCCTGCACATTTCTGCGGGAGAAGAAGTTTCGCTCAAAGGCGATGTTGACGATAAGATTTTAATGATCGAAGATTTCGATGCTCAGGTCATTGGGCCCCTGGCCCAGGCACTGGAGACAAAAGAAAATATAAAAATGATGGTAGTGGTCAACCATGTCAGCTCCGCTCAATCGATGAAATACGAACGGTCTGTAGTTCCCTATCTGGTTTATCCCGCCGCATCGGGAAACACCAGGCGGTATGATGAACAACTTTTAGAAACAGGAAAACGATTCGATAACGCCCCCGATTTATTGACCGCGTTTCTGACAAACCAGTTATGAACAAATCTTTGATTGTACAAAAATATGGCGGCACCTCGGTGGGAACCCTGGAACGAATCGAACTGGTTGCCGACCAAATCGTTAAAACCCGAAAGACCGGTGTTGATATCGTAGTCGTGGTTTCCGCCATGGGAGGGGAAACCGATAAGCTATTGAAAATGGCACGGAGCCTGGCTAAAAATCCGACTCGCAGAGAAATCGATCTACTCTTGTCATCCGGCGAGCGCATTTCGGCCGCCCTGCTGACCATCGCTCTGCAAGCCCGTGGCATTCCCGCCCTTTCCATGACGGGAAGGCAGATCGGCCTGCAAACAGACAGCACTCACACCCGCGCCCGCATCATGAATATTGATGCCCAGCGGGCGCGCAAAATGCTGAAAGAAAATCATGTGATCGTGGTCGCCGGATTCCAGGGCATCAACCCGGAAGGCGATGTAACGACTTTAGGACGGGGCGGATCGGACACCTCAGCGGTAGCCCTGGCAGTTGCGCTGGGAGCCCGGCAATGCGAAATCTGTACCGATGTTGATGGAGTTTATACCACCGATCCGAGAATGGTGCCGGAAGCCAGAAAGCTGGATGTGGTATCGTATGATGAGATGCTGGAAATGGCCAGCCTGGGAGCCAACGTCCTGCAAATCCGTTGTGTCGAGTTTGCTCATAAATATAAGATGCCCCTGATTGTTAAATCTTCTTTCAAGGAAGGATACAAGGGAACTTTGATCTGCGAGGAGGATCCGAATATGGAACAACCGGTAGTTTCCGGAATCATGTGCGACAAGAACCAGGCAAAAATCACCCTGAAGGAAGTTCCCGATCAACCGGGTATTGCCGCCAATATTTTTGAACCTTTGGCAAAGGCAGCCATCTCCGTTGATATGATCATTCAGAATGTCAGCGAGCAGGGACATACTGACATGTCGTTCACGCTACAGCGGGAAGAACTCGATGAAGCCATGGTCATCATGAATAAAGTGGCAAAGAAAATCCATGCCACCCAAGTCAGTGCCGATGCCAAAATCGTTAAAATTTCCATTGTCGGAGCAGGCATGCGCAGTCACTCAGGAGTGGCGGCGCAAATTTTCAAAACCCTGTCGGCCAATAAAGTTAACATATTAATGATCAGCACCTCAGAGATCAAAGTGTCCTGCATCATTGAACAAAAACATTCCAAACTGGCGGCCAACGCTTTGCACACTGCTTTTAAACTTGCAGACAAACCCGCCAAGAAAAAAAACAAAAAGAAAAACCAATAAAAAAATTATTTAGATATGAGCTCTGTAAAAATATACGACACCACACTCAGAGACGGGTCCCAGGCAGAAGGTGTCTCCTTCACCGTTGAGGATAAAATCCGCATCGCCCACAAACTGGACGAACTGGGAGTGCATTATGTTGAAGGAGGCTGGCCCGGATCAAATCCCAGAGATATCGATTTTTTTGAGAAGGCTCAGCGCGCCCACTTTTCGCAAACCCGGATCACCGCCTTCGGCAGTACCCGCTATCCGGACAAAAAAGTGGAAGACGATACCGTTTTGCAGGCTCTGTTGAAAACCGAAACTCAGGTAGTGACTCTCTTCGGAAAATCCTGGGACCTGCACGTGAAAGATGCCTTGTCCACCAGTCTGGATGAAAATCTGCGCATGATCTTTGAGAGCGTCGCCTATTTGAAAAAACATCGTGATGAGGTTCTCTTTGATGCCGAACATTTTTTCGACGGCTACAAGAATAATCCGCAATACGCCCTCAAGGCTGTCAAAGAAGCGGAATCGGCGGGAGCTGACTGGATCATCCTGTGCGATACCAATGGCGGGTCGCTTCCGCATGAAGTGCGTGCAATCTTTGAAGAAGTTAAAAAATCCGTTTCCGTTAAAATGGGAATCCATGCCCATAACGATTCAGAGGTAGCCGTTGCCAACTCGCTCAATGCTGTTCAGGCCGGAGCCGAGCAGGTGCAGGGCACTGTCAACGGTTATGGCGAGCGCTGTGGTAACGCGAATCTGGTTTCCATCATCCCCAACCTGAAAATCAAAATGGGGATCAACTGCGTCACCGATGAACAACTGCAATCCCTGAAAGAAGTTTCTGCATTTGTGGATGAGCTGGCCAATAAAGCACATTGGAATCAACAACCGTTTGTAGGGAAAAGTGCGTTCGCCCATAAAGGCGGTGTACATGTCAGTGCTGTGCGAAAAAATGCTCAAACCTATGAGCATGTCCAGCCTGAAAAAGTGGGCAACCACCAGCGCATTCTGGTTTCCGATCTTTCCGGGAAAAGCAATGTACTGCACAAGGCCAAGGAGTATGGATTAAATGTGGACGACAAGGATCCGAAGGTCCAGAAAATTCTTACGTCGCTGAAAGAGTCCGAAAACCTGGGCTTTCAGTACGAAGGTGCAGAGGCCTCTTTTGAACTGATGATGCGTGATGCACTGGGGCAGAAAGAAACCTTTTTCGAGTTTATCGGATTCCGCGTCATCGTTGAAAAACGCCAGGAAGACGAAGAACCTATCTCCGAAGCCACGGTCAAACTAAGAGTCAACGGTGTGCAGGAGGTTTCCGCCGCCGAGGGGACTGGCCCGGTCAATGCTTTAGACAAAGCCATCAAAAAGGCCCTGGTTAAATTTTACCCGGAACTTGAAGAGGTCAACCTCTACGACTACAAAGTACGCATCCTGGAAGAAAAAAAAGGCACCCGCGCCAAAACACGGGTGCTGGTGGAATCTGGCGACCATCATTCCAAATGGGGCACAGTCGGCGTCTCCGAAAATATCATCGAGGCCAGCTGGCAAGCCCTGATCGACAGCATCGACTACAAACTCAACCGCTAGGCGCCAGCGTGACGCTGGACCCAGCTTGCAATAACTTTTTATTGCTAACAACAGCTCATCTCGGCTAAAAAAGTTATTACACGTTGCCGCCGGCCGCTTGGCCGGAGCGGAGGAGATTGCCGATGGTTTTGCGATAATGTTTTCGCACCCGTTGGGTATGGCGGTCATAATCGGTGAGCAGGGAACCCGCCAGGGTTCCAGCGTCCTCCCCTTCGTATCCGAGTAGCCGCGCCAAAGGTGCCAACTCCTTATTGTCTTTGGGAAGAGTGTTGGTAGGGGTCTGGCGAATGATCCGCAAGGCGCACTCCAGATTTCTCAGGAAAAAGTAACTGTCCTGAAGTTCTTCCGCCATACTCTGATCGGCCAACCCAAGAGTCGCAAAACTTTGCAGGGCTGAAAGCGTGTTGGTCTGCCGCAGGCGCGGAGACTTTTTGCCGTGCATCAACTGGAGAATCTGCACCGCAAATTCAATATCGGCCAGACCCCCGAATCCCAGCTTCACATTCTTGCCCTTAGTGGATTCTTTTGCCAGTTCCTGCTCCATTCTTTCCCGCAGGCGCGATATTTCTATGAGAGATTCATATTCAAATTTTTCTTGATAAACAAACTGATGCGCGGCTTCGATAAATTTTTTCCCGACCTCAGCGTTGCCCGCCACAAACCGTGCTCGCACCAGAGCCTGTCGCTCCCAGATTCTGGCGCGGGACTGGAAATATTTCTCGTAACCCTGAACAGAAAGCACCAGCACCCCAGCATCACCCTCGGGTCTTAACTCGGTATCAATTTTATAGGCAAAACCTGCCGAGGTCATTTCCGAAGTCAGTTTATAGATCATCTGCGACAGGGCTGAATAATGACTGACAAAGCCTTCGGGAGGAGGCTCGCTTTCCCCTTCATCGTAGACCAGCAGGACATCAAGATCCGATCCAAAATTCAGTTCATGCCCGCCCTGCTTGCCCATACCAATGACACAAAAATCCCGAAGGTTAGGATGCCCGGATTTTTTTTCAAGTTCCTCACAGGCGATTCGGTAAACAGTCTCCAGAAAAACATCTGCGAGATTGGAAAGATCCTCCAAAGTTCCTGCAAGGTCCGCCTCCCTGATCAAATAGCGTACGCCAATGCGAAGTTCCTCGGCCTGCTTGACACGCCGAAGCGCCAGAGACTTGGATTCAAAATCCGGAGAAGTTTTTAAGGCGTGGTTCAAATCTTCCTGTATTTTTTCCGCCAGTTTGAATCGATAAATGGACTCCCTGTCGGTCAGCACATCTATTAAGTCGGGCCGCCTGACCAGGATTTGTGAAAGTAGCCCGCTACTTCCAAAAAGTATGAGCAGTAGCTCAAGAAATTTTTCATTGCTCTGAAACAGATTGAGAAAAGATTCTCTGGCTCCGGTTGCTTCCACAAACCGACACAGATTCTCGATGGCGGAATCCGGGTTAGGAACTCTTCGGCACTGCTGGAATATTTTAGGAATGATGCTATAAAACTCCTGAATACTTTGTGCGGAAGGGTGCGAAAACTGCGTCCCGTCACGAAAAGATTTCAGGAACCGGTAAGTTCTTTTCGGATCGGTAAGAAAGGGGATTTTTGCCAGCATGCTTTCAGTGAACTGTTCCTCCCCTATTCGAGAACGGTCTTGTTCCCCGGAAAAGGTTTCTGCCGCTTCCCGTTTTTCCTTTTCCGCAAATTGTTCGGCAAACAGCGTTCCCACGAACCGGGTGTGGTTTTCGTAGGCTTGCATCAGATTGTCGGCCAAACTTTTCTGACTGTCGCCTGCTATCCTCATTTTTCGGGCCAGCACCGCGAGGTCGGTTTCGTTATCCGGCAAGAGGTAGGTTTGCAGGCCAAAGGTGATCTGCACACGATTTTCCAGGTTCCGCAGAAAGATGTACGCCTCGCGGAGATGGTTATGATCCTCCTCAGTCAGGATATTTTTTTCGCAAAGGGTTTTCATAGCCCCCAGGGAATCTCGAACACGCAGGCTTTTATCCCTCCCGCCCAACAGCAATTGATAGGCCTGAACTGTGAACTCCACTTCCCGGATGCCACCGAACCCCAGCTTGATATTTCCTTTAGAGTGTTTTCCCTTGAGACTTTTATTGATCTGGTATTTCATGGCCTTTATTTCTTCGATGGCCTTAAAATCCAGGCTTCGCCTGTAAATAAAGGGTTCGATCATTTCGAAGAATTCTTTGCCCAGGTTTTCACTGCCTGCTGAAACACGGGCCTTGATGAGGGCCTGCCTTTCCCATGTTCTTCCCCATGACTGATAGTAAGTTTCGCAACTGGCAAGGGAATTTACAATCTCACCACTATTCCCCTCAGGTCTCAGTTCCAGGTCCACCCGAAACACATTGCCATCGGAGGTTATCTCGTTGAGGGATTGGGTGATTGCCAACGCAAGTTTGGTGAAGTACTCGTGATTGGAGATGCCGGTGGTGGATGAATCGCCCTCGCTCAGAGCGCGCGTTTCCCCCTGGCTGGAAGTATAAATATAAATCAGGTCGATATCGGAGCTGTAATTGAGTTCACGGCCTCCCAGTTTGCCCATACCCAGGACGGCAAATTCTGATTCTATCCAGTTGCCACTTGCATCCTGATAAACAGGGCGGCCATATTTTTTCCGTAGTTCCTGATCGGCATGCTCATAGGCGGCTTGCAAACAAACATCAGCGAGGTCGGAAATATCTTCAACTGTTTCCTGGAACGCAGCCTTACCCAACAGGTCTCGCAACCCGATTCGTATGTATTCTCTTTTTTTAAATTTTCGCAAAACAGAAAAAATATTTTTGTCCTGGAACTCAGCCATTTCATAGAAGTCCCGCATCATCATATCTTTCGACTTGGAGTTGGCCAGGGTCTCAGCTTGGCTCAACCAATCTACATGGGACGGTTCTTTGAGCAAGGCATCGGTGAGCACCTGACTGCCAGAAAACAAAAAAACCAGGGCTACAAACAGGGAAGGCGATTTGGTCAGCTGTGTGTATAAATGATCCTTGTCTTGAAATTTCTCTGAAAAGCGCTCGAAGTTATGCAACGCCATATCCGCGTTGTGCGAACTGGAAATCAGCTCCAGTAAGATCTGGAAGAAATCGGGATATAGTTTTTCAAACTGGGCGTGACCCGCCAAGGCAACAAGGTCTTTCCAAGCGGTTTCAGGATCACGAAAGCCAAGATCCGGAAAGGGGAGCGTTTCGTCCCAGGGTTGGCACTGATGAATTCGACGGATCAATTCTTTGTTGAGGGTCATAAAAAATGTCTTTTGTGGACTCAATCCTTGTGCGCTTTGGCCCCACGCCTAGCGGCCTGTCTAATTTAGCACAAAAAAAAACCCCCTGGGCAAACCCAGGAGGTTTTTAAATTCAAGTATCTTTCTGGAATCAGCAATCGTAATACATTTCGAATTCCAGAGGGTGCGGCCTGAGACGCAAAGGATCTATTTCATTTTCACGCTTATATTCGATCCAGGTTTCAATCAGATCCTGGGTGAAGACATCTCCTTTAAGGAGAAATTCATGATCTTCCTCCAGAGCCTGAAGGGACTGATCCAAAGAGTGAGGCAGGGTGGGAATATTTGCCAGCTCTTCCGGTCCAAGCGAATAAATGTTTTTATCCAGCGGCTCACCTGGATCAATTTTATTTTCAATGCCATCCAGACCGGCCATGAGCATGGCTGAAAAAGTCAGATAGCCATTACAGGAGGGGTCGGGAAAACGGATTTCCAATCGCTTCGCTTTAGGGCTGGGCGAATACATGGGAATTCGGATGGCGGCACTTCGGTTACGGCTGGAATAGGCCAGGTTGACAGGGGCTTCGAAACCGGGTACCAACCGCTTGTAAGAGTTGGTGGTCGGTGCAGCGAATGCGCAAATTGTCCGGGCATGCTTCAAAATACCGCCGATATAGTGCATACCCATTTCGCTGAAACCCGCATAGCTGTTACCAGCAAAAAGAGGTTTGCCTTCTTTCCAGATGCTCTGGTGAACATGCATCCCGGTTCCGTTATCGCCAAACATGGGTTTGGGCATGAACGTTGCGGTTTTGCCATGCGCTTTAGCTACATTTTTCACGATATATTTGTACCACATCAGGCTGTCAGCACATTTTACCAAAGAAGAAAAACGCATAGCGAGTTCGTTCTGTCCGCCGGTCGCGACTTCATGATGGTGACACTCCATACTGATACCAACCTGCTCCATGGTCAACATCATTTCAGAGCGGATATCCTGAAATGTGTCGTTGGGAGCCACAGGGAAATAGCCTTCTTTGTGTCTCGGCTTATGACCCAGGTTTGGGCCTTCATCCCGGCCGGTGTTCCAGGTTCCTTCCACAGAATCGATCGAGTAGAACGATTCATTCACAGTGGAATCATATTGAATATTGTCAAAAATAAAAAATTCCGCTTCCGGTCCAAAATAGGCAGTGTCCCCGATCCCGGTGGACTTGAGATAGGCTTCCGCTTTCTGGGCGATGTTGCGGGGGTCTCGGCTGTATTTTTCCTTGGTGATCGGGTCGACAATATTACCAATCATGCTAACCGTTGCGATTTTCGTGAACGGGTCCATAACCGTGGTGGTCGGATCGGGAATAACTATCATGTCACTGGCGTTAATCGCTTGCCATCCACGAATACTGGAGCCATCGAAACCCAGACCTTCTGAAAACAAGTGCTCTTCCAGTTCACTCATAGGCACAGAAAAATGCTGCCAGGATCCAAGTAGATCCATGAACTTCACATCTACAACTCGAGCATTGTTCTTTTTTGCGAAATCTACTGCCTCTTTGGGGGTCATCTAAAGTATCTCCTGCAAAAAATAGTTAAAGATTGAAATTATAAAATAAAGACATAAAAAAAACCGGCACCGTCATTACAGCTCCAGTTTCACACATGAAATCCGGCAGTTGCCGGATTGAGAAATTTGCGATCATTCTTTTAGCCAGGAACAGCTTGTTGCGCAGAACCCCTGGGTCAAATAGCGTCTTCTCCGCGCTCTCCTGTACGAATCCGCACAATATCCTGAAGATCTGTTACAAATATTTTTCCGTCACCGATTCTGCCGGTTTGTGCGGCCTGCATAATGGTATTGATCACATCTTCCACCTGATTGTCGCCGATGATGATCTCCATTTTAATTTTGGGAAGAAAATCCACCACGTATTCCGCACCACGATACAGCTCGGTATGGCCCTTTTGCCTGCCAAACCCCTTCACCTCGCTGACGGTTATTCCTTTTACTCCGATCTCGTTCAACTTATCTTTCACTTCATCCAGCTTGAACGGTTTTATGATCGCTTCAACCTTTTTCATATTTATTTTCCTCTAGCCAGTATGTTCAAAAAGAGCCTGCGTGGCGGACGATCGTCTTCATGGCAGAAAATCTTTCCAAGCCATAGATGATCTTTTTTCACGCCCCCCTCTACCGGTTACTCCCAATATAGTTCAATATTCGTGCCAATACGGATTCCTGAACCGCGTTGGCAGATTCTTCTAAAAATCTATAAAATTAAAGGGGTTTACGATACCGGCGAACTATACCACACCCTATAGGCAAATTCAAACAGGCTTACATGCCCATATTTAAGGCATTTAGGGGCTGGAAATGTTTAATTTTAAAGCGTTTTTTAGCCTTCATCACTCGCTTTGTTTATTTGATTGAGGGCAGTTTCCAGCTCCAGTCGCTTTTCCTCTATGGTTTGTTCAGACGATTTTGGCGGGAGAGATATGGGTGACGAAAAGTTGAGAGTGCAACGGGTAAAAGGCAGGGGGAGGACAAATCGGTCCCAGCTGTTTAAGACCACTTTATTTTGGGCTCCGAAGGTCATAGGAAAAATGGGCGCTCCGGTTATCCCTGCCAGTTGTACGGACCCCGGCTGAGCCACACATCTCGGTCCGCGGGAACCATCGGCAATGATAATGATTTTCTGATTCTTGCGCAAAACTTTAATCAGGGACCGGGCTGCGGAAACAGCTTTTTTATAAGTGGACCCACGTATCACGGAATAACCCATCAACCGTGCAAGCCGGGCCAGAAGATCACCGTCTGCACTCGGGCTGATCAGCAGGAAGTACTCCGGATGTCGGCGAAGATAATAAAACAGGTAAAAGATTCTTCCATGCCACAAAGTGAGAATATAGGGTCCGGTAAGATTCTTAAAATGATTCTCTTCTTCTTCATTCAGGTTTTTTGAGCGCAGGGTCAGGCACCAGAGATAAACCACTGCAAAAAGAAGGTATGGGATTACGTAATTAAACAGAAGTTTTTTCATTAGCACTCAATTCAACCATGGAATCGGTAATACGTTTGGCGACAGCCTTCATGACTCCGGGTTCTCCCAGATATTTTCTGATTTTAAGGAGACGCTCACGAACAGCTTGTTCCTTTTCTGGAGCACGCAATACGGCAAGCACCTCGGAGGAGATATTTTCTGCTGTCATTTTATGCTGTATTAACTCAGGCACCACTTCTTCCCCCGCGACAATGTTCACCAGTCCGAAAAGTGGAATTTTTACCAACCGGTCCGCCAGCCAGTGAGTCAAAGGATTCAATTTGTAGACGATAACCATGGGACACCCCAGGATACCTGCCTCCAGAGTGGCAGAACCGGATGCAATGATCAACGTGTCACAACTATTCATCACATCATAAGTTTCCCCCTGTATCAATTGGATGCCCAGCGGGTTAGCTCCCAACCGTTGCCGGATTAGATCGGGGTCGATAGAGTCCGCAATAGGAAGAAGAAACTGACAGGAACCCAGTTCGTTGCGTATTTTTTCCGCGGCCTGAATCATCACATCTAAAAGGGAGTCGATCTCGTTCATCCTGCTTCCCGGCAAAAGCCCAACGGTCTTGACTTCTGTATTCAGGGAATATTTTTCCCGACTTGCTTCACGAGACCTGCTTGGATGGACCATGTCTATAAACGGATGTCCCAAAAATTCTGCATCCACTCCGGCATCCAAATACAGCTTTTCCTCAAACGGGAGAATGACAAACATCTTTCGCACCGAGTCCCGGATATCCCGGATTCTTCCCTTCCTCCATGCCCAAATCTGTGGGCTGATGAAATAAAATACCGGGCAATCAAAACGCCGCGCCTGTTTTGCCAGTCTAAGATTTAATGTGGGATAGTCGATGAGAATCACCGCATCATAACGGCACGAGGCGATTTCTTTCATCAATGCGCGATAGACCCCGTAGTAATGACCGAATTCTCCCAGAACCTCAACGATCCCAACCGTGCCCATGCGTTCGATGCCAAAGAGCGTATCCACGCCTGCTTCCCGCATTCGCGACCCACCCATTCCGGAAAAACGGGCATGAGGCAAAAGAACCTTTAAAGCCGAGACCAGATTCGAGCCATGCAAATCTCCCGATGCCTCGCCAGCTATAATTAAAAAATGCGGATGTTTATCTTTCATTTACAGTAAGCCCTGTTCATTGCCAGAACGGCTCGCCCGTATATTGCACGAGAGGTTGTAAATCACCCCAGCCCCTCTTTGTAAAAGAGGGGTCCGTTGAAGCTTCTCCTTCTTAAGGGGAGAAATTATTAGTATTGCGCTTGAGGGCTACTCTGCTCCTCGGGCAATGCAGTGCTGGCCCCACGCCTAGCCCACTCCCGTGGGAGGGAACATGGCAATTACTTTTTAAACCGAGTTGACCTGTTGCTCGCCAGCAATAGTTATTGCACACTGGCCCCACGCCTAGTGGCTAGACACAGATCACAGCAATTTTGGCATCATTGGCCAGGTCGAGAACTTTTTCCTGTTCCACCACCATGACCCTCTCTGCCTCCAATGCCAGAACTCCGCCCTGTGCCAGCATACTGATCGTTTGCGGTCCAATTCCCGGGCTATCGTAGCGGTAATCCTGATTGGTCCTGCTGACTTTGATCACCACACACTTTCCCTGGGCCAAATCACATCCCCTTTGAATCGCCCGGTCCGTTCCCTCCAAAGCTTCAACGGCTACCACTGTTTTGTTTTTTACTACCAGCGTCTGGCCAATTTCCATGTCCGCCAGTTTGCGGGCAATGGGCAGTCCAAATTCAATATCTTCCAGCTCCTGTTTTGTGGGTTCCCGGCGGGTTAGGTTTCCTTTTTGAGGAAAAATATCCGACAGAAATTCCTTTTGGCTTAAAACTTTGAAACCTTCTTTTTCGAGCTCAGCAATCACTCCCAGCAGTAAAACCTTGTCTTCGTGCGTGGCGATGTTTTTGAAAAACTGGAGGGCTTTAAAATCGAACTTCTGCAGTTTAAAAATGATGCTTTTATCAACCTTGCCCAGAATCAATAAGTCCTTCACACTGTTCTGGTGTAGCGTCTTGAAGATTTTACCCGGCTGGCCGACTCCAATTGAGTAGCACTCTTCCGAAAACGGTGCCAGACTATTTTGGATTTCCTTTGAGAAACCAATGCTGACAAGTTTTATCCCAAGCTGGCTGGCTTTTCGCGCAAAATATACAGGAACTTCTCCCGCTCCGGCAATGAGGCCTATCCTGGTGGTATGCATGATGATGGGCTAATAGAAGATTACAGAAGGCGTGTCGGTTTTGCTAAACAATTGCAGAAACCCGATGAGCAATGCGGGTTCGGTCTTATTTTTTCCCTTTTTGATTAAACTTGCCAAGAATATCCAAGGCGATTTCCAGCGAATAGAGTTCATTATCCACCGCTACATTTCGAGGGCTTCCATTTTTAACGCAGTCCACGAAATGCTGGAGTTCCAGCTTGAGAGGATTATCTTTGTGGACAAAAATACGTTCGACCAGCGACTCCTGTTTATACCGCAGTGAGCCTTTGCTCATTTGATGTTCCGAAGATGATTTGCGGTGAACATAAATTTCCTGATCGGTGTAATCCAAAACCACAAAAGAATCTTTCTGCGTTACCGATAAGGTTCGCTCTTTATTCTGCGAAACCCGACTGGCAACAATACTTGCAATGCATCCATTTTCAAACTCAAGCTGAGTATTCACAAGGTCATCTCTTTCGGAAAAAACCGAAGCTCCAAGAACATGCGTTTTGACCACCTTGGATTTGATCAGGTTAAGAACAATGTCTATGTCATGGATCATGATATCCATCACCACGCCATCATCCTTGATCCTTTCTGTGAAAGGCCCCATGCGTTTGCACTCCACAAAAATCGGAGCCTCGACTATTTTATGGAGTTCCTGCACCGCCCCATTAAAACGTTCCACATGGCCGATGTGCAGAGTCAGGCCCTTGTCCTGAGCCAACTGGAAAAGTTCGCGGGCGTGATTGAGGTCGTTGGCGCAAGGCTTTTCAAGCAGAACGTGGATACCATTATTAAGCAGTTCCCTGGCAACAGGGTAGTGCAGAGCAGTGGGAACAGCGACTACTGCGATATCGACCTGCCCAAAGAGATCCTTACAGTCTGCGTAGCCGGGAATGCTATATTTGTCATGGATGGCTTTTCGGCGTTGAGGACTAACATCCACCACTCCGACAAGGTCCACCTCCTGCAGTTCGGCCAGAACCCCAACATGGTATTCACCCATTTTTCCAATTCCAACCACGCCAGCTCTTACTTTTGCCACTACTTGGTCACCCCTCTGGAAGAATTTTTTATAAAATCAATAAGGTAGTGAATTTCATCGAACATTTCAATTTCCGCTTCAATCTTTTCTACAGCCTGCTTGGTATTCAGTTCCGGTTGAGCAATGCATTTCAGGGCTTTTTTTATCGCCGCCCGAACATTCGGTTTGAAATTTGCCCGCTTGAGTCCCACCGCATTTACACTGAGAAGTCGGGCTCGGGTTCCTTCTACCGTGGAAAAGGGGAGGACATCCTGATTCACACCTGCGAGTCCCGCAACCATGGCATACCGACCTATTCGGACAAATTGGTGGACGCCAACAAGAGCCGAAATAAAAACCCTGTCTTCTACAATAACATGACCGGCCAAGCTCGTACTATTTACAATCACCACTTGGTCGCCAATTTCACAATCATGGCCTAAATGCGAATAGGCCATGAGCAGGCAACCCTTGCCAACACGGGTCACTCCATTTTCGTTACCCGACCGATGTATGGTGACATATTCTCGAATCACAGTTCCATCGCCAATTTCTACTGTGGCGGGGACATTTTTAAAATTAAGAATCTGGGGTTCTCCCCCCAGTGAGGCACCATGGAAAATTTCACAATTTTTCCCGATGACCGTACCCGCTTCGATCAATACGTTGGGTCCTACAATCGTTCCCTCACCGATCTGGACACCTGGGCCAATGGTAGTAAAAGGACCTACCTTAACTCCCGGGGCCAACTCGGCATCTGGATGAACAACTGAACTGGAGTGAATAGTCACGTCTTAAAGGACAAGGCCAATTTTCATTGGCCGGCTACGGGCTGGAAAATGCGCGAGATAAAAATTGTGAATGCCAGCCGTTTACAATATCAGTCTTTACCGAGCATTGCCTGAAGGGTACATTCGGCGGCCAAAGCATCCCCCACAAACGCTTTACCCTCAAACCGGAAAAGAGTTCCCCTTTGCTTGATCTTAGTCAACTCAAGCCGCAGTTGATCTCCCGGCACAACCGGCCTCCTGAACTTGGCCTTATCGATACCTGTAAAGAACACGGAAGGCTCACCCTCCTTACCCAGTATTTTGACACCTAAAATACAGGCGACCTGTGCCAGGGCTTCGATAATGAGAACGCCCGGCATAACAGGAAACTCCGGAAAATGTCCTTGAAAAAAAGGCTCATTGACAGTCACATTTTTGATGCCAACTATCCGGGAGTCCATATCGCATTCAATAACCTTATCTACCAGCAGAAAAGGATATCTGTGGGGGATGGTCTTTTTAATTTCGTTAATATCCATCATAGAAGAAATTCGTTCTTGCAGTTGCAAGCCTGTGCGGGTTTTATCCCCCGTGGCTACCACATCTTTCAAGTAAAAATTTTTGTCGGATACCCGGTCCGCTTGCGGCAGGGTCGTTCATTGCGGGATCAAGCAGGTTTTACTAACCGTAGTTTTACAGGAACTATTTATTGACCCGATCATAGGTACGGGTTGCGGTTTTCGTCAAATCGTTACCCTTGTCATGATAGAAAACAGCCTTCTGCTCCAGAATCATTGTATAGCCCTTTTCTTTGCCGATCTTTTTTATGATTTCCATCATTTTACGAAGGATTTTTTGGGTCATTTCCTTTTCTTTTTTTCCGAACTCCGCATTCTGGTCCTGGACATATCTTTCAAAAGCGACTTTTTCTTTTCTTAGCTTCTCTTCCTTTTTCTTTTTCAGTTCCGGATCCAAAACAAAACTTTGTTTGTTCAATTCCCCCAGCATTTTCTGGATTTTCTTTTCCCGGGCCGTGATTTTTTTCTTCTCTTTTGTGAAATCCAATTTGAATTTATTGAAACTGGATTTCCACTCCTTAGTACTGGACACCGCTTTTTGAATATTTACAAACCCTATCTGGCCATCCGCAGCAAAAGAAGAAACCGCTAAAGGTCCACAAATGAAAAAACCAAAAACAAGCAACAACCCGATAATCCTGAGCTTTCGAGAAATTGTTAACCGCATAAACATGATCCTTTTGAAAAAAATTTAAAATGCACTTCCTGCCGAGAAATGAAATTCTGCCGCCTCTTCGCCGGACTTTTTATCCAGTTTGATGCCATAGGCAAAACCCAGTGGGCCAAAGGGACTGATAAAACGGATACCCGCGCCAATGCTACTTCGCATTTCTCCCAGGTCAAACGTGTTGGACGTGGTACTGGTGTCAAAACCCCCGCCATAAATATTCCCACGGTCATAAAACACAAAACCACGAAAAGACTTGGTAAAAGGATACTGCACTTCCAAATTAAAAAGAAGCGATTGGTTGCCTCCTATAGGATCGTCATCATCATTTTTTGGTCCAACATCCCCAATATTAAAACCCCGCAATGAAGTCGGCCCTCCCATGAAAAATCTTTCAAAGGCTGGCAGTTTGTCATTGCCATATCCATCCGCGTAATTAATCCGGGCATGAGCCGCAGCCACCAACTTTCCTACCAGAGGGTGGTAATACGTCACTTCGTAGAAATGCTTGGTGAATTTAGTGCCTCCCAGCCCTGCGAGTTCAAATCCTACCACATGCCTCCACCCTGAGGAAGGATTTAAAAAATTATCCCGGGAATCGTAAACATACGTTGGCGCGATTCTGCTGGTCAGGCGGGTCCCATTTTTAAAGAACTCCGTTTCATCAGAAGCATCTACTCCTGACGTTTCTACATTTGCCAACCGGTATTTAAAGTTAATCGAATCATACTCGGAAAGGTTTTTACCCAGGCGAAAACCACCGCCAGTTGATTGGGCATCAAAACTGATATAATCCTGATCTTCGTTAAATGCATCGACCCCAAATGATATTTCGGAATCAAAGAGTCTCGGCTCTGTAAAGTTTATTTTAAAGTCCGTACGGATGGAAGATAAATGGGCATTCAGGCTCAACCTCTGCCCATTTCCAAAAAGGTTATCCTGGGTTACAGACGTGGAAAAAATAAAATTCTCGATTGAACTGAAACCGACACCCACTGAGAACGATCCAGTAGGCCTTTCTGTCACTGTCGCGAGAACGTCGATGAGGTCGGGGTCCTGGCCTCTATGGGTATCAATTTTGACATCTTCAAAATAATTGAGATTGTTGATCCGTTGTTTGCTTCGTTTTAATTTGGAGCCGTCAAAAACTTCTCCTTCTTTCAGCCGAAATTCCCGACGAATGACATTGTCCCGTGTTTTGATATTTCCAAGAATTTCAATATTGCCAACATAGACTTTTTTACCCTTGTCAATTTCAACGGACAAGTCAACGGTGCGATCTTCATCGTTTAATTGTGAAATCGGGTTGGCATCGGCGTAAGCATAACCTTTTTGGGAGTACAAGTCGGTGATCGCCAAAATATCCTGGCGAAGTCTGGATACGTTATAGATTTCACCGACCTTGGTCTGAATGCTTTTTTGAATTTCATCTTGGGAGACTGCGGCATCTCCTTGTATTTCCATGGTCTTTACGCGGAACTGCGGGCCTTCTTCAACCGGGACGGTAATATGAATTTCCCTGGCCTTTTGATTTATATCTATACGAGGTTCCAGTACCTTGACCCTCAGATAGCCGTGATCGTGGTAGTACCCTTCTATGCGGAACAAATCCAGCTTTAAGATATCTTTCTGATACACCCCTGAATCATCCAGAAAGGAATACCAGGTCTCTTCCTCTGTTTCCATCTGGTCGCGGAGGTCTTTATCCGGGATAGCCTTGTTTCCGGAAAAACGAACCTTCTCAATTTTTACCTTTTCCCCTTCTTTGATCCTGATCGTGATATTTACCAGGTTATCCTGATTGGGTTGGGTATCGATATTCGTTTGGGCAAAAAAGTATCCTTTTTCACGATACAGCTTAAGGATTTCCTCATTGCTCTCCTGGATCAGGTGCTCATTGAAAGCCGTTCCCCGCTTGAGTCCAATTTTTTCCCGGATATCATTAGCATCAACCTTATCATTGCCTGAGATTTCGACATCCCCGACTGACGAAATTTCTTCGACATAAAATTCAACTTCCAGGCCCTTCAGGGTGTTGTGTGTCTCCACACGGATATCCTTGAATTGCCCCAGGCTATATATTTGCTCGATATCTTCACGGATCTGTCTTTTGGAAAGCGACGTGCCAGGCTTGGATTTGATGTAATAGAGAATGGTTGATTCATCAATCCGCTTGTTTCCTACCACCTTCACAGACTGGATGTTTTCGCCTTCCTGAGCAGACAAAAGAGGGGCCGTGACAAGGAGAATCACGCCTATCAGGATCG
Source organism: Nitrospina sp. (assembly GCA_018653085.1). Taxonomy (GTDB): domain Bacteria; phylum Nitrospinota; class Nitrospinia; order Nitrospinales; family VA-1; genus LS-NOB. The sequence goes on along the minus strand of JABIAY010000053.1, from coordinate 73,272 downwards.
CAAAAAAAATGTGGGCTTTTTTCACCATTTAGCCAGAACTACCTGAAATCCTACGAGTTATCGGGAAAAATCCGCGCCTGAGTTTTCAGGCAAAAAAAAGTATTAAGCCCCAGCAGTATAACCTGCTGAAACTTAATACCTTATGTATTTTTTATCACCATCGCTCCGCTCAAGCGAAGAAAAAATTCTCAACCAACATTAAGGGCTCCCGTTTTTTCAACAAAAACCAGGGTGTCATCCTGCAAGCTCACCTCAATGAGCCCTCCATTAGTGAAACGACCTTTCAGCATTTCATCAGACAAGATATCTTCCAAATGTTTTTGAATCGCGCGTTTCAATGGCCGGGCGCCAAAATTGGAATCAAAACCTTTTTCCGCCAGCCATCTCTTTGCATCAGGAGTCACATCAAGAGTCAGCCCCTGTTGAATCAATTGCTCGTTGAGAACATTCAACTGAACATCGAGAATACTGACAATATTTTCCAATTCCAAAGGACGAAAGACCACCGTTTCGCTCAAACGGTTGAGAAACTCGGGATTGAAGGTTTTTTTCAAGTCCTGCTTCAATTCCTTTTGCATCTTGTCATAGCTGAGCTCGTCATCGCCGTTGTGGAATCCCAGACTGGTTCCCTTCTCAAGCATTCGAGAACTGATGTTGGATGTTAGAATCACCACCGTATTTTTGAAATCCACTACCCGGCCATAACTATCGGTCAGGCGGCCATCGTCCATGATCTGCAAAAGAAGATGGAAAATATCCGGGTTGGCTTTTTCGATTTCGTCAAAGAGGACCACCGAATAAGGTTTACGGCGTACCTTTTCTGTCAACTGACCGCCTTCCTCATAACCGACATAACCCGGAGGTGCACCCGTCAAACGAGACACATTGAATTTTTCCATATACTCCGACATATCAAGCCGGATGAGCGCGTCCTCATTGCCAAACAGAAATTCGGCCAGAACCTTTGCCAACTCGGTTTTTCCCACACCGGTTGGGCCGAGAAAGAGAAAGCTCCCAATAGGTCTTTTCATATCTTTCAAACCCGAGCGGGACCGGCGGATCGCCTTGGTAAGCACTTTGATGGCTTCTTCCTGCCCTACCACTTTACCAGCCAACTCCTGCTCCATGTTCAGCAAGCGCACGCTTTCCTTCTCTTCAATTCGAGAAAGCGGAATTCCGGTCATACTGGAAACAACATCGGCAATATCATCTTCGGTAATGCTGGGCTCACTGGCATCACGGCCTTTATCCCAGTCTGCCTTCACCGTCTCCAGCCTATCGCGCAACTCTTCTTCCTTATCGCGCAACTCAACAGCTTTTTCAAATTCCTGATTTTCGATACAGGTTTTTTTGTCGCGAACAACAATATCTATATCGCGCTGAATTTTTTTCATTTCTGGAGACTGGGTGATCTCACGCAGACGCACCCTGGACCCCGCCTCATCAATTACATCAATAGCCTTATCGGGGAGGAACCGGTCGCTGATGTATCGTTCCGCAAACCGCACAGCAGTAACAATCGATTCATCGGAGATCTTGACCTTGTGATGCAGTTCATAGGGAACCTTAAGTCCTTTGATAATTTCAACAGTCTCATCCACCGTCGGCGGATTCACAATGATGGGCTGAAAACGCCTTTCCAGTGCGCCGTTTTTCTCAATGTATTTTCGGTATTCTTCCAGAGTGGTCGCGCCGATGCATTGGATCTCGCCTCGGGACAAAGCCGGTTTGAGCATATTGGATGCATCCACCGAACCTTCGGCGGCTCCCGCTCCCACCAGAGTATGCAACTCGTCAATGAACAGAATGACGCTGTCATTCTGAACGATTTCCTTCATGATGCCTTTGAGACGAGCCTCAAACTGACCGCGATACTTGGTGCCCGCAATCAGGGAACCCAAATCAAGCGAAACCACACGTTTCTCAAAAAGCGTATCCGGCACTTCCCGTTCTATAATAAGCTGGGCCAGACCTTCAACGATCGCGGTCTTACCGACACCGGGTTCGCCAATCAATACCGGATTATTTTTCGTACGGCGACTGAGAATCTGGATCACCCGCTCGATTTCCTTGGCCCGACCAATGATCGGGTCCAGCTTTCCGTCCAAGGCCATTTTGGTCAAGTCACGACTGAACTCATCCAGAGTCGGGGTCTTGCCCACCTCGCGGTTGCTCTCGGTAGGCTCTTTGAACATATCAACAATTTTTTCCCGGACATCGTCAAAGAACATGCCGAAACTGTTCAGAACACGGCAGGCGACTCCTTCCTTCTCTTTCAAAAGACCCAAGAGAAGATGCTCGGTACCAATATAATTATGATTGAGAGACCGGGCCTCCTCCACCGCAAACTCCAAAACTTTCTTGGCACGGGAGGTAAAAGGAATATCTCCGATGATCAAAGAGTTTGAACTGCGAGGCAGATTTTTTTCCAGTTCCTTTTTCAACTGAGCCATATCTACGCCACTTTTTTGAACTATGGCAATAGCTATGCCCCCGCCATCCTTAATGACGCCTTGCAAAATATGTTCTGTACCTAAATATTCATGGCGGTAAAGTTCAGCTTCCTCGCGAGCAAGGATGATGACTCTGCGCGCTCTTTCGGTGAATCGTTTAAACATGATCCAAATTGCCTCAAAATAGCGGATTTATAATCTGATAAGGGGCCCAACAAGTAAAAGCTGTGGGGCTATATCCCTGTTTTGTAATCGGGTAAACTTCTCAATTATCTTAACAAATGCTACCAACTATAGGAAGGATTAATTTTCCCTCGGCCTTCAGGCACCAAGGCCTTATATTTCATAGGGTTATACTGTCACCCTGCAATCCGCCAAACCAGTAAATCCGGGCCTCGGCATATGGTCCTTTATCGGCCAAAAATCGAAAAGACTTAAAACCTGAATTGAGTTAAAAATGCCCACTCCCTATCCGAAAACGTAGATCAACTGTAACCAGCATCCTTATGGAAGCAGACCACTGCCGCAGTCGTGCTGGGAGGGTAAAACTCATTTGCCGATGTCAGGGTCACGCCAAGATCCTCTGCTCCGAGAAGTTCCCATATAACGCGATTATAAGACAGGTCCGTTATTGCCGGGTAACCCGGACTGTAACGCTGGCCCCGATAATCTTTTTTTGCCCCTACCCCGTGACGAAGCAGTTGATGGATGTATCCCGCAAGGTCCTCAGCCACCCGGTCACTCAACCCTTGCAGGTATAACGCCGACTCGCTGTCGTTCTGCGCCTTGAACCCCTCGACACCCACTTCGGCCTGGTCTCCGGCAGTGGATATTTGTAATCCGATCGCATCCCATTGCCCAGAAGCTTTAGGATGGAAATACTGCCCTACAGAAAAGACATCTTTTCTTCCCTTGCCGATGCAGACATCGAATCGGATTCGCGCTAATTCTTTTTCCTGATCCTGCGTATCATAAATAATGACCTCATCGCCATCCGATTGCGCCGGGAAAAGCCCAAACCGGGCCTTAGGAATGATCCATCCGTTCTGTTCCGCTTTTTCTATCCAGGTTTTTTCCAATGCCTGAAGTTGTTGCAGAGTCACACCCTTTGGAGCCCAGGATGATTTTTTACCGAACTTCCAGTTTAGCGAATACAAACTTTTCCTATCCATGCTTCCTGCAAGCTTGTGTAGTTTGAACTCGACCTTGTGAAGTCCATATCCGTCTGCAGGGACTTCATGGTGCCTGAAAGAAATTTTTCTTCGCGGTAGAGTCTCTAAAAGTTTGTCTTTTTCTGCCTGAATTCCTTTTGCCCGCTGGTATTCGCGTAAAAGCTGTTCGCGGTTTTCTTGCAGGAAAACAGGTCGCTTTGCAGAGTCCATCAACTGACCCATGATGTTGACGCCATCCATTCCGCTTTTGCAGTAAAAAACATTGTCCATGATCGATGCCGTGTCTTCGCCGCCATGCATCGCTACATACCCGGCATGGCGAGAGTTAACGGGAGCCCCGCCAATAAGAATGGGAATGGCATATTTCCGCTCGGTCAACATATCAGCAACCGTTATCATATGATTGGAGGTTTGCACCAGCAAGGCACTCATGCCGATGGCGTCGGCATTTTCCTGCTCGGCTGTGTCAATAAACTTATCCAGCGGAACCTGGACCCCAAGATCAATCACCCGGTAGCCATAGTTTTCCAGCAGGGTTTTCGCCAGGTCCTTGCCGATGCTATGCACATCCTGATAAACGGTGCCAATCACCACCACCCCTTTATAGTCAATCTCAGCACCGGGTTCGACACCGCTCTGAAAACGCATGAAACTTTCGAGAAACACCATCACATGACGCATGACATCGGCACTTTTTAAAAGATGCGGCAGGCTCACTTCTCCCCGACCAAAAGCATCTCCCAACTCGCGCATGGCTATCATGAGGTGGCCGCTTATAAAATCCAATGGCGTATGGGTTTCAATGGCTTTGGCAACATCCACCACAATGCGGTCTCTGTATGGAAAAACACCGCCTTCTTTCTCAATATTTCCTTCTTCTTTTTGTTTGAAACCGTCCTTGATGCGCTGACAAATACTTTCTTCCAGAGCAAGATCCTGATACTCGACTTTTTTGACCTTCACCCCGGTTTTTTTGGTCAACGCAATCTCTTCGAGTTCCTCAAAGGCATTCAAGTCGCGATCCAGAATGACCTTTAAAGCCAGGGCTACATCATTTTCCGGCAGACTCTCAAGCGGAACATAATGGTGCGGATTCAAAATGGCGCAGTCCAGCCCAGCCTTTCTCCCCTCGTCCAGAAAAACACTGGTCAGCACCTTTCGCATATATGGCTTGGCTGAAAGCCCATTGGTCAGGTTGCCTACGCCAATACTGGTTTTTAGATCCGGGTGAATCGCTTTGATGCGAGGCAGGCATTCTAAAGTCTCGGCGCAAAAGTTAAGACCTTCCACCGACTCCGACCCGATGGGGTAAGCATTGACATCAATAATAATCTGGTCGGGTGTCACGTTAAATTTTTCCCCAGCCTGTTTAACAATTTCTGCGGCCAACTCATATTTTTCATCTGCAGTCTGGCCCGGCCCTTCCGGCCCGTTCACCAAAGCGATGTAGAGGGGACAATGTTCCGCAGTTTGAGACAGGACCGCGTCCAGCTTGCTCACTCCATCCTTATATTCTTCCAGGCTGATGGAATTGATAATCGGTCTTCCCGGATAGGTTTTGATGGCACTCTCGAGTGCCTCCACCGAAAAGGAGTCGAGGCACATGACGCCTTTAAAGTCGCTGGTCAATGCATAAATTGTTTCGGGCAATACCACTTCGGTTTCCACGATATTGCTATCCATACAAACATCAATGATGTCGATGCCCAAATCCTTGACCTGCTCTTCCACCACTTCTTCCAAAGTGGTCATCTGGATGCCATCGTCTCGCTCCACCGCTTCACGCACTTTTTTACTACCCCTTACGTTCAGCCTTTCCCCGATGCGGATCAAGCCCTGGGAACTGTCCAGAGCCACCGCTTCCTGCGGACCAGAAACATAAACCTGGTTGGCCGGTAAAGTTCGTTCTGGTACAACACCTTTCAACCGGTTTGACAGAGCACGAATATGGTCCGGAGTGGTTCCGCAACAACCACCAATAATGGCGACACCGAATTCTTTGACGAAACGTTCGACATAATCCGCCATCTCTTCCGGTTGCAACTTGTAGCAGGTCTTGCCATCCTCGGAAACCGGTTGCCCGGCATTGGGTATGATGGATATGGGGTGGTGGCAGAGTCGACTCAGTTTTTCTACCGTTTTTTGCATGAGCTCAGGGCCAGTATTGCAGTTGATACCAAAGGCAGAAATCCCCATGCCCTGCACGGCAACGTAGGCAGAATGAATATCGGTATTGAAAATCTGCATTTTGGAAAAATTATCCACCGTGACCTGAGCAATAATGGGGACCTTCTTTCCCGTCTGCTCAAATGCCCGTTGGGCCCCAATTAACGAGGCTTTTAGCTCCAGAATATCCTGTTGCGTTTCAAATAAGAGAACGTCGGCACCGCCTTCGATCAAACCCAGTACCTGCTGTTTGTTGTTATCAACAATTTGCGACCAGATTGCCTTTTTGAGATCGGCCTCGGTCTTGGAAAGGACATAGTTGGAAGGCCCGATGGAACCAGCAACAAACAAAGGCCGCCCATCGTAGTCCGGCGAAGCTTTATACTTATCTATCGCTCTTCTGGCAATTCGGCACCCTTCAACATTCAAGTGCCAGGTGATGGCAGAATAATCCGACTCTTTTAAGTTTAACTCTGGCGGAATGGCCTTGATATCGGTTAGATCAATATCCTTAAAATCGAATTCGGCCAAACGCAGAGGAGAAGCCCCGAAAGTGTTGGTCTCGATCAGGTTGGCCCCTGCCTGCAAATATTTCAGGTGGATCCCTTCCAGATCATCCGGACGGGAAAAGATCAAGAGGTCGGTCAGCATTTTAAACGCGGGACCGCCGAAAGCAGAGTCATCCAACGCCAGGTTTTGCACCATGGTTCCCATGGCGCCATCCAGGATAAGAGTCTGGGTTCCTAAGATTTCATCAAATTTCATTTTCATTCCATAAATTAACGGTTCAAGTCTGAGTCTGCATTGTCTTCATGACCCGGAAAATATTCCGGTAAAGTCACAATGAAAACAGCCCCCTGTCCTTCACGGCTTTTGGCCAAGAGGCTTCCACCATGCCACTGGGCAATTTTACGGCAAAGGGCGAGACCCATTCCGCTTCCCTCATAAGCACTGCGTCCATGCAGTCTTTCAAAGGGTTTGAAAATTTTATCAAGATATTTTTCATCAAACCCGATTCCATTGTCTTTCACATGAATTTCAAATTGCCCATTCTCCAGTTTTTTTGAGCTTATTTTTATGTTTAGCGTTTCCTCTTGCCTGCGAAATTTAAGGGCGTTGGAAAAAAGGTTTTGGAACAACTGATGCATTTGAGTGCGATCCGCTTCCAGGGAAGGAAGGTCGCCAACGTCCACCACCGCATTTAAATGCTCCAACTTCAGTTCAAAAACCGAGATAACCTCATTGACAACCCTGGATAAATCTATTTTTTGAAAAGCTCTGGCCTTGGTTGTGACTCGGGCATAGCATAGCAAATCCTCAATGAACACCTGCATACGAAGTGCGGCAGATTCCATTCGACCCAGATAAGACAGTTCTTTTTCTTCCAGTTTATTTGCAGAACTTTCCTTCAGACGTTCACCAAAAACCGCAATCTTTCTTATCGGTTCCTGCAAGTCGTGTGAGGCGATGAAAGCAAAATCTTCAAGCTCCTTATTACTGCGTTCCAACTCCTTGGCATATTGATTGAGCTTTTGTTCCGCGCGGATTCTTTCCGTCAGGTCAGTCGCCACAAATACGTACCCCTCAATTTCATTATCCACATTGCGCAAACTGGAACCCGAAAACAAGACCGGAATTGACCTCCCGTCAGCGTGTCGATAAGCCTGCTCCAGGTTGAGCAATTTCCCCTGCTGGTCCAGCTTCTTCATAATCACCTGTTCAAATGTATCTGCGTCATGAAATATTATTCTGGCATGGCCCCCTGTCAACTCGTCTTCCCTGTGACCCAGTAAATCCAGGGTGGCCCAATTGAACATTTCTATATTCCCCTCCGGGCTAACCACGATCAATGAGTTTTGCATATAGCGGATGATATCGTCCACATGAGATTTCGAGACGGTTGTCTGCTCGAGGTCCTCGTGCATTTTCCTGAACGATTCAGCCAGTTCTCCTATTTCATCCGTCCGGTCAATGGAAATATTTACACCCTTCTCCCTCCGGCCTATTTTCTTTGCCCATTGAGAAAGCTGAGTGATGGGGTGGGCCAATCCTCCGGCCACCCGAATCGCGGCGATAACCGCTAACAATGAAAATGCCGACACCAGAATCAGAAATGAAAACAGATTTTTTTGAAAACCCTGCTCTTCCACATCGCGAAGTTTTAATCTCATCTCCTTGGTCTGACGGGTTAATCCAGCTAAGGAGTAACTCATCACCAGTCCGCCCAGATATTCATCCTCCAACTTTATAGGCGCAACGATTTTAAAACTTTCGCCCTCTCTTATCATTTTCACGGACTGCTCTGAAAAAGAACCCCGGACAACAAGGTCATGCAAGGCTTTCTCATGAACTCGATTTTCCCCCCAGCTGTCATGAACAATTCTTCCCTGGGCATCAAACACGATAATATGACTGATGTCTTCCTGCTCCATGGCAGGAGCCAGCGTAAATTGAATGGACTCCAGGTCCAAAAAATAAAGGGCGTTGACCAGATTACTTGCCAGGTACACCGCAAATAAGCGCGCGCGAACTTTTAGCTGGCTGAGCAATTGCTTTTCCATCGCGCTGGTCCCGGATGCAATAACCCCGGCCAAGGTCGAGCGGGACTGGAAATACATATTCGTTCCCATTAATAACGCCAGGGAGAGAACCAGCCCCAGAATCACCAGAGAATATTTTGTCTTAAGCTTTAGTTTCACAAGCGTTTCAGTTCCCCAGCTCCGGACCAATGAATCTCAAAAGATCTTTTGCCTGTTCCAGGTTTTTCCAGATTGCGGGGGTCAATTTCTCAAAGCGGTTTGTCGAGTCATAGGCCAAAAGAGCCTTTTGACCCTCCGGGTTTTCGTGGGCACTCAATAATACCGCCGCCAGTTCCTGCCGCAGTCTATCATCCAGCCCTTTACGAAAAAGCTCCAGCCTTCTTGGAATGAAGGCCGACTTATAAATGATCTTCAATTCCTTTTTAACAGGACCAGGCGTATCAATCGTATAATCCCAGTCCTGATTACTGAACGCCCCGGCATCAGCACGGCCGGTATATACCGCTACGGAAACATTGGACTCATCCCCGCCGGTAAAAAAATAACCGACTTTATTTTCAGGAACCGGAGCCCTGGGAGTTTTTAACGGAACCAATTCTACTCCCATCTTCCTCAATACAGCGGCGGGGAGCAGAAACGATGTGGTGGACCCGGCATCATTGAAAGCAATTTTCTTGCCTGCCAAATCCGCAAACCCGTGGATGCCACTGTCTTTCCGCACAAAAAATACCGACCGGTATTCCGACACATTCTTTTTCCAGCGCAACAACACGGGCTCAGCATCAGCCAACCGCATGAAATCCAACGCAGAAAACACGGACTCGGAAACCCAGTCCACCTTTCCTTCTTTCAAATACCGAATCATCTGGCGATTATCCCTGGCAAACAAAATTCTACCCTTCGAGATACCCCGGTTCGCAAGACGCGAAACCGCGTAGTCGACCACTCCTTTTAACCTGACATAGTGTTTTTTGGGGTTGGCGCTCACCCTTCCGATCACCAGAGTTGCTTTTCTGGGTGAAACGGACTCCTGTTTTTTGTCTGGCAGGTTCGACCCGAGATCATCAGGGAAACCCGGCGATGACCCCATAACCAAAAACAGGAATAAGAATGCAGGAATACTGAACCATTTAAGTTTCATAACTTGACCGGTTATTTTTAAAAATCAATTTGCGCCCGCATTTGGAATGCGGCGGCATCTTCGTTCCCGGCTTTCGGGTCAGTATCGATGAAAACCAAATTAGCCATGAACCGGATCAAAGGGTTGACATACCAATTGAGGCCGAGTGTTATGTTTTCCTCTTCTCCTCCAAGGATAACACCATCATTCAAATCAATCTGGCTATATCGCAGAGCCACTTCCCAGGCACCCAGTCCGCCCCGCCCCGCATTGTTGTTGGGTTTTATCCGCGAGAACGCTCCGCCCTTATATTTATAATTCCGCGACTCGCCGGTTAAAAACCAACTGGCTAAAATATAACTGCCCTGAAAATCCACATTGGGGAAATTGGCCCTTCGCCTGACAGTTGAGTGGAAATATTCTCCCTGCACGGAAAACGGACCCCGCACCACTGCCCCTTCCACCACAGAGTTGACATAAGAAAATGCCTGACCAATATCTCCTGTATCTACAAGACTGACTGACGTCACCGACGATTCGGGTTTGGAGCTGAAACTCACACTCTGCGTGTCATCGGATACCCCCCGAAAAGCCACCGCAACACCCAGGTGAACCGCCTGTGTTTTTTCATGAACAGGAGAAAAAGTCAGTCTGCCGGTCACGCCATAACCCTCCCCGTCAACTCGAGAGTCTCCCGGGCCTTCCCCGAAAACTCCGCCGGCCGCAGCCCACTGACCTCCATAAGTAAAAACTCCCACACCAATATTTCGTCCCGGCGCAAAGGTAACCGCCATCGCCTTTTCCATAAGAGGAGTGTACTTGGAACTGCTCATCTCATCGAGACTGAAAGGTTCCTTGAAGTTACCCACCTTGACGACCATTTTCTCAAAACCGGTATAAGCGATGTAGGCATCTTTGATAGAAACCGCATTGCCAGCAAAATCAAGCTGTGATTTGAACTTCCAGTCCCCATAAACTTTTCCGGTGAAAAACAGCCGCGCTCGACGGACTTTGGTTCCGCTTCCCAAATCCCGGTCTTCCTCATCATAAACCGCGGCATCCAGTTGTATGCGACCGCCAATGCGAAACTTGAAGTCCTGCGATTTTTGCCGGAATCCCTCTTCGACCCTTTTACCAACGGGGGCCTTTTTCTCACGCTTCAATTTTTCGTATTGCCCCGGGGTGATGGTTCCATTATCGCGAAGGATTTCCAGGAGATCATCCTGAGCTGACCCGTTTACAGGTAACAATAAAATAAAAAATAAAAGGATTATGAAATAATAAATTTTCATTCAAATACCTATGTAAAAAATTCCCAAAAAAATATTATCAGGGTGCCCCCTGAAAACCTCAACCTACCTTGAATTAGCCTTGGATTCAAGCGGGGAGCCTCCGCTGGCATCAGGTTGGGATGCCTTGACTCCGAAAACCCTTTGCATGAATGGGGGGCGGTCCTTCGCGCATCGAAAGCCCACATCCTTTTTCCGAGCCAATGGGCTGAGATGTTCGCGGTAAGAGGCGCGAGCTTTAAGGGAAACAACCTTTAAAAACTCCTTTTTGCTGAAATGTCCCACTCCCATATATGACAATCCCCGCACCACGATCTGCTTCTTTTCATAGGCCGGAGCCTTAAACGTGTTTCCGGGATAAGGCTGATAATACTCCCACACCCATTCCCAAACGTTGCCAACCATGTCCTGAACCTTGTAAGGACTGGCGCTTTTGGGGAAACTGCCCACCGGTTTGAGGCCCTGACCTGTTTTCGTTCTCGGGGAAAGGCTGAGATTGGCCACGCCGGATATGAAATCATCTCCCCAGGGGTAGATGAACCCGGCTCGACCCCTTGCGGCTTTTTCCCACTCTGTTTCGGTGGGCAATCGCTTGCCTGCCCATTTCGCGTAACCACTGGCATCAAAATAATTCACTTCGGTCACCGGGAAATGATCTTGCCCTTCGGGAAACTTCTGCCCCTTCCAATAACGCGGCGGTTTGTGGTCCGTGGCCTGACAATAAATATAGTATTTTAAATTTGTAACCTCGTAACGGTCGATGTAGAAGTCGGGAATGTCGATGCGCCGCTCAGGGGACTCATCGGCAAACCAGGGCTTGTTCAGTCCCAACATAAGTGCGTGGTTTTCCTCATCAATCTGGTCGGTTCCAATGGTAAACTCTCCCGAAGGAATCAGAACCATGCCTTCAGGAATTTTTTCCAGACAACCGGAAAGAATTAAAACAAGAAACAAACTGAAGACACTGTTCCATAATCTTGTTTGAATCAATTGCATGAAACCTATTTCGGAAATTGCGTTAACAGATATCAACCCTGAAGACCGGTTGACGGATTTCTCGCTGGACGGTTGCCCGGAAAAGTTAATGGACTCGATCAAAGTGATCGGCATCCGGCACCCTATTTCCGTCTGCCCGAACGGAAATCGTTACGCCATAGTCAGTGGGCACAAGCGTTTTCAGGCGGCACCCCGATGCGGATTAACAAACATCCCCGCCTTCATCATACCTGAAATAGATGATGCCTCACGACTGGTCATCAACCTGAACGAGAACTTCGGGCAACGGCATTATAGCGATATCGAAAAAGGAATCATCCTTAACAAGTTTAAGGATGCCGGGGTTACTGATGCAACCATTATTACAGAGTATATGCCTTTACTGGAACTGGAGCGCAGTAAAAAACTGGCTTCAGACTATCTTGCGGTTCATCAACTGGACTGTGGATTACAAAAACTCCTGCACCGAGCCCGGGTTCCGCTCAAAACGTTCCGTATTTTCTATAACTGGGATGAAGAAAGCCGGGATTCGGCAGAAAACCTGTTCTCTAAATTAAATCCCGGAGTCAACAAGTGGCGAGAACTTCTGGAGTTGATTGATGAAATCGCGCATCGCGATGGCAACTCTCCCGCTCAGGTAATCACAGCCACTGACAAAATCTTATCCACTGCTGATAAGACCTCCCCGCAAATGTATGACCCAATCCACCAGCATCTTTACAATCTGCGCTATCCGGTTTTGTCGGATTTAAAAAAACAGGTGGCGCGCGCTCTCGATGAAATGAAACTGGATGATAAAACCCGTCTCAAGTTTCAGGAAACGTTTGAGAGTAACGAATTGAAACTGGAACTGAAATTCCACAGCGAAAAAGAATTGTCCAATCAGGTAGAAAAAATTTTCCAGGCCCTGCAATCCGGCTCAGTGGAGAAACTCATACGAATTTTTCAGAACATAGGGTAAGAAAACCTTTTTCAACCACAGCCCACTAGGCGTGGAGCCAACATGGCGATGACGCTATCGCGACCGCCGAAAGCTAAACCTCCCCCTGATAAGGGGGACTGAGGGGGTTGCCATCGTCGCGAGCAGAGCAATCCAGAACCTGGATCGCCACGCCGCTTCACGGCTCGCGATGACGGGCAAAAGTGATTTGAATTTTAACTCCCTCTTTATAAAACAAGGGGGGGGGATCCAACCCTCCCCAAGCCCCTCCCTATGAAGGGAGGGGATATAAAAGTATTGCGCTTGAGTACTCAGCCTGCTTTACGGGTAATGCAGTGTTGGCCCCACGCCTAGTGGTGGTAGGATTTGCGGGGGGTGATGACTTTCCTGAAGTCTTCGGGGCCTGTTTTGTATTTTTTGTAGAGTGCCTGCAAACTTTCACGGGATTTCGCAAGTTGTTTCATCATTTTCTTTTCAACTAAAAACCGCTGGACAATGATGGAGTGGGTAATGGCCTTCGTGCCATTCAAGATTTCATCGTAAGCATTGCTGAGCTGTTCATGGGCTTCGATATGTTCAGGATTATAAAAAGTGACCTCTCGCAATAGATCAACTTTCTCTCCCGGTTTTGCATCGTCACCTAAAAAAGTGCTGAGCTGGAAAAGGTTATCGGCCAAAGCATCGTTGGCGACCTCGTTATCCGGACTCAGCTCCACCGCCTTGCGTAAAGGCTCTTCCGCAGGCTTGTAGCGTTTGAGCTTCATCAATGATGTGCCAAGCCTGAAATAACCTTCCGCCGCGTATTTGGGACTTTGCTTGATCGACTTTCGTAATGGCTCCACCGCCTCTTCATATTTTTTTAATTTGAAATAAAGCATACCCAACCTCAGGTTGGGCATGGCGGCAGAAGGGTCCACCGAAACGGCTTCCTTATAATGCTTGATGGCTTTTTTCGTGTCTTTAAGCTTGGTATACACTTCACCAAAACGGTAATTCGCCTCCACCGCCAGATTCTTATCCAGCTTCAAGGCTTCTTTGATTTTAGCCAAAGCTTCTTTGTAACGCCCGAGCTCCGTGTAACAGATTCCCATTGAAAGATGGGCCGGGCCAAAATCGGGGATGATTTTTATTGCTTCATGAAAATGGTGCTCGGACTGTTTCTGGTTCTTTATTCTCCCGTATGCGGTGGACAGGTTGCTGTGAGCCTGACAAAGAACCTTTTTGACCATCTGACTTTCCGGATCAAGACGAAGCGCCTCCTCAAGATTTTCCAGAGCAGATTCATCACGACCCATTTCCATCTGCGCCCGCCCCAACTGCAAACGTCCGCTTTTATGGTCAGGCGCAATTTTCACCAGTTCCCGCAAAGGAGTGATGGCATCTCCATACCGGTGCATTTCTATATACACCCCTCCCAGATTGTACAAAGCTTTAATGTCTTTCGGATTTTTTTGCAGTGTTCCCTTGAGCACTTCCGCAAGGATCTTGAGCTCGGAGGGAGAACGCAGGGGAGCCTCTTCAGGGGCAGGGCTTTTATCACCTATACGAATGAGTTCGGCGATGAACTCTTTTATACGGGATAACTGCCTGTCAAATTTCTCTTTTAAAAAGGATATCAACTTGTCCATGACACGTTATACCACCGGGCACCGGGCAACGCCCGGAGGAAATGAAAAATAACTTTTGCTGGCTAGCAAAAAGTTGTCTCGGTCAACGAGCCATTGCCAACTGCCACCGGCGGCTCGCCGCTTATTTCCTGAATTTTTTGATGAGGTCTTTTACTGTCCCGATCACGCGCTCAACATCTGCGGAGGACATTTTTGGGTATAAGGGAAGGCTGATAACCCGTTCGGAATAATTGGACGCGATGGGAAAATCCTGAGGCTTGGTGTTGAAGTTTTTCACATAATAAGGTTGCAGGTGTAAAGCCACATAATGCAGGGCTACCCCGATACCTGTAGATTGAATGGCATCCAGAAATCCATCGCGGTCTATGGTCAGGCGTTCCAAATGAAGAGCGATCACATAAATATGGTGGGCGTGGGTGGCATAGTCCCGGACAGTCTGAGTTTCCAGTTCCTCAACATCGGCGAAAGCGCGATCATACATCGCTACATATTTTCTGCGCAACGTCATGAACTGCTCCACTTTTTTAATCTGGTGCAATCCGATTGAGGCGTTGAGATCGGGCATATTGCATTTATGCCCGGCCAGAGTTTGCTCCCAATGAGAGAATCCGCTTTTGCCATAGCGTTTCCAGGCATCGCGGCTTATCCCCTGCAACCGCATAATACGAAAGGTCTCGGCAAGGGCATCGTCATTGGTTACCAGCATACCGCCTTCGCCGGTAGTAATATTTTTGTTGGCATAAAAACTGAAGGCCGTAGCATTGCCGAGGTTGCCGATTTTTTGTCCCTTGTATCGAGACTCCAGCGCATGGGCCGCATCTTCAATGATGACCAGTTTATGCCGGTCTGCCAATTCCTGAATGGGGGTCATATCACAAGGATGACCGGCGAAATGAACAGGGATGATGGCGCGGGTACGGGGAGTGATTTTAGCTTCTATTTTTTTAGGATCAATAGTGAGGGTTCCCGGTTCGATATCGGCAAAAACCGGTTTCAATCTCTGCAGAAGGATCACATTCGCGGTGGCGGGGAACGTCATCGGTGTAGTGATGACCTCATCCCCATCGGCAAACCCCTGCACCGTAAGTGCCAGGTTCAATCCTGCCGTGCACGAGTTCAAGGCCACCGCATGTTTGCAGCCGATATAATCCTTAAAAGCTTCTTCGAATTTTTGGGTTTTGGGACCTGTTGTCAGCCAGCCGGAGTTCAGGGTATCTTCAACTTCCCGGTGCTCCTCTTCGCCCAACCAGGACTTATGAAACGGCAGGTCAACGCTCATTGGGAATTAATGCTTTCCATTCAAGGCATGACGCACGGGATCGGGCTCTGCCAGCAAACTACCCGGGTCAATATGGACATATTCCTTCTTTTCCCAGGCATCATTATTGTTAGGGATAAGATACAAGGTTTTCATTCCACCGCTTATTGAAGTGCGATCAACCAACACCGTTATCACCCATTTCCCGTCCACCTTTTCCCAATAGTCAATATGGGGACGGGTCATGTCAAACACAATATCTCCTCTTACCAGTGCGGGGTTCAATCGTTCCCTGCCTCTGAGCGTGATCTCCACCATCGCGTATTGGCCATCCTCGCTGATGGAAACCCGATCCAGGGAATAACGCTGTACTGTGATAAAAGGATTCTTGTACCACTTGTAATGGTAGGGACGGGGAAAACCAAGGACATCCCTTTTACTCGGATTCTTTTTAATGTGCTCCAGAGTCGGTAGCATGCTCCCCGAAATATGGGCCCCGGTTCCACCTCGGTAATCCGATGCCACTCGGCCCTCAAAATATAAAAACTCTTCTATCGAGATTTTTTCTTTATAGACAGGGTGCTGATGGCTATAAGCCCCCTTTAAGTCATTGTTCAAACGCTTTTTGAAAAAATCGTCTTCCAGATTTGCCAGCGTTTTGGCCTCGTTTAAAAACTTGTCTGATACCTCACTTGCTCCGGGGGCAGAAACCCAACTCAGCAAAAAAATCCCGCTCAAAAGACAACCCGTTATTTTTGAAATACCACGCATTCGTTTTACCCTCCTGAATCATGTAGGAAACCAGGTTCCCAGACCATGCATTATACATGCTGTCTTATCGGCAAAACCGAAAAATTAGTTTAGCCTGCATATTGCATGAGCAAATGGATAAGGAAAGGACTTAATCTTTGTAGTCCCCCTCATCCTAGCCTTCTCCCTCCAGGGGAGAAGGGACTTTTTGCTTCCTCTCCCTTGAGGGGAGAGGATTGAGGTGAGGGTGATTTAATAGGGTTTTTCTTCTATGCTAGCTAATACTCATGCAATATGCGGATTAGCCGGTATTTGTACGCAGTTTTTCTGCCAGAGACCGGGTGATTCCCGGCAATGCCACCAGTTCCTCTACAGATGCGTTACGGATATTTTCCAGACTGCCAAACTGCTGTAAAAGCAGTAACCGGCGTTTTTTCCCGATTCCCGGAATATTTTCCAGCGGTGAGCTCAAAGCCTCCTTGCCCCGCAGTCGGCGGTGATAGGAAATGGCAAACCGGTGCGCCTCATCACGAATGCGTTGCATGAGAAACCGGGAGGGGGAGTTCTCTTTAAATAGCACTGGGTCCTTTTTCTGTAGCAAATAAACCTCATCCGTTTTCAGGTTGTTGCGATATTTTCCCTTGGCGATGCAGGCCAGGTCCACCCGATCAAGAAGCCCCAAAGCCTCAAAAACCTCACGACCGGAATTCAAATGGCCTTTGCCTCCATCAATGAGCACCAGGTTGGGCAGAGGCTTTCCTTCATCAAGGAGACGATGATAACGGCGGGTCATCACCTCCCTGAGCATGGCATAATCGTCAATGCCTTTTACGCTGGAGATTTTGTAGCGGCGATATTTTGATTTTTCCGCCATAGCGTTTTCAAACACCACCATGGAGCCCACTGCATGGCTCCCGGATATGTTGGACAAATCGAATCCTTCAATCACTTCAGGAAAATGTTTCAGGCCCAGAGCCGTTTGCAGTTCTTCCAACGAACGGGTACCCACATCTCCCTTGTCGCGCTCCATTCTCATGGCGAAACGAGCATTTTCTTCTGCCATTCTCACCAGGTCGCGTTTTTTCCCGATTACAGGAATTTCGAGCTTCACCCGGGTTCCCTTTTTTTCCGACAACCAGTCGGCGATCAAGCCGGAGTCTTCAACAGGGTGGGGCAATAATATTTCGGCAGGCAGAGCCACCTCTTCCGCATAATACTGTTTGAGAAAAGAAGCCAGCGTTTCATCTTCTTCCATTTCGTTTTGCGATTTCAGTTTGAATATTTTTTCACTCAGCATTTTTCCGGCACGGATGATCAGGACCTGCGCCATAGCCTGATCTTTCTCGGAACAATAGGCGATGACATCCTGATCCTGCATAGAGGTGGAGATGATCTTCTGTTTGTCCAGCACCGTTTGCACAGCCTGGATTTTGTCGCGGAATATCGCGGCTTCTTCGTAACGCATCTCTTGAGATGCCGATTCCATCCCCGCTTTCAGATTTTTCAGAAGCGTGGCGTTTTTCCCCTTGAGAAACCACTCGACACCCTCCACCACTTTTTCATATTCACCGGGGGAAACCTTTCCGGCACACGGGGCAAGGCACCGGCCCATTTGGTGGTTGAGGCAAGGGCGGCGCATCGGTTGTCCGTCCAGCTTGTCTTTACTCTGGCGAAGTGGAAAGATTTTGTAGATCAGCCGAATCGTTTCCCGGACTTCCTTGACCATGGTGTAAGGGCCAAAATAGGTCGCCCGATCTTTGCGTACCCGGCGCACCACCTCCAGCCGTGGAAATTTTTCCTGTGTCGTCAAACGTATATAGGGGTAATGCTTGTCGTCTTTAAGCAGGACGTTGTAGCGAGGCTGGTGTTTCTTTACGAAATTACTTTCGAGAATCAGTGCCTCGGCTTCTGTCTTCGTGGTCAAGAACTTGATATCACGGACTTTATCCAGAAACATTCTTGTCCTGGGATGAAGTGTGCGCGAATTCTGGAAATAGGAGCGCACACGGTTTCTCAGAATTTTGGCCTTGCCTATATAAAGAATTTCCGCCCGGGAATCCTTCATGATATAAATTCCGGGTAGCTTGGGAATATTCTCTATGATTTTTTTTATTTTATTTTCCAATGGAGAAAAACCCGACCAGAGGTTGGCGCAAACCATACGCCACCTGATGAAACATCATATTCTAAAAATATACCCCCATTTGCATGAAGACCGAAAACAATAATCAGCGCGGGTTCTGGGGCAGTCGTATGGGATTCATCCTGGCCGCTTCCGGTTCCGCAGTCGGACTCGGCAATATCTGGAAGTTTCCTTATATAGTAGGGCAAAACGGCGGCGGAGCGTTTGTGCTCATTTATCTGGTTTGCATCTTCGTGATCGGCACCCCCATCATGCTGGCTGAATTTACCCTGGGCCGAAAAACCAACCGCAATCCTGTCGGCGCGTTCGACCAACTCAAACCCAATTCGCCCTGGATCGGCATCGGTTATATGGGCGTGCTAGCCGGGTTCTTCATCCTCTCCTTTTACGGGGTCGTTGGCGGCTGGACATTCGCTTACGTGGCAAAATCCATCACCGGCTCCGTGCTGGCGTTTCCTTCCCCCAAAGAAGCGGGAGAGTTTTTTGGAAATTTTATAGGAAACACATGGGAGGTTCTTTTCTACCACGCGCTGTTCATGGGGACCTGTATCGCCATCGTCTTAAGAGGCGTGCATGGCGGCATTGAAAAAGCCTGCGACATCCTCATGCCAACTCTGGTCGTCATCCTGCTTCTGCTGATGCTCCGCGCACTCACTCTTGATGGCGCGATGGAAGGCGTTGCCTTTTATTTGACTCCTGACTTTAGCAAGATCAACGCCAACGTGGTGCTCATTGCACTGGGGCAAGCTTTCTTTTCACTCAGTTTGGGGATGGGGTGCATGATCACTTACGGCAGTTACCTGTCGGACAAAGAAAGTCTGGCCTCTTCCACCGTTTATGTGGTGATGTTCGACACACTCATCGCACTTATGGTCGGCATGGTCATTTTCCCAGCGGTATTCGCGATGGGACTCGAACCCACCGAAGGCCCTGGGCTGGTTTTCAGCGTTCTACCTACGGTGTTTGCCGATATGCCGCTCGGTCATGGTGTAGCCGTTATCTTTTTCATCCTGCTGGCCATTGCCGCTATCACATCAGGAATTTCTTTATTGGAAGTGGTCGTGGCCTACTTCATTGACCAGCTCGGATGGGAACGGAAAAAAGCTGTTCTGCTTGTTGGCTTCGCGATTTTCGCGTTTGGCGTTCCCAGCGGTTTGTCGTTCGGCGTAATGGCAGATGCAAAACTGTTCGGCATGAACTTTTTCGATCATATCGATAACATCGCTTCCAACTACCTTTTGCCTTTAGGCGGCATGTTGATGGCGGTTTTCGTGGGCTGGGTGTGGGGTACAAAAAACGCGCATGAGGAAATCGAGAAACATGAAAACAAGTTTGGGTTTCCCTGGGCGCAAAGCTGGGGGTTCCTCATCCGCTATATCACCCCCATTGCCGTTGGCATCGTCTTCCTTGCCAAATTTTTTCCCCACTAGTGGACCAGCTAACTCGGTCTTTTAAGGCCCATCTTTTTAATTTTTGAGTGTAGCGTGGTGGGTTTCATTGCCAATTGCTCTGCGGCGCCATCTGTTCCTGTGATCTTCCAGTTACACTGATTCAAGGCATTCAATATATTCTCCCGATCACGCAATTTCATTTCTTCTTCAGTGAGAATACTGACTTTTGCATCCGCCTGCTTCGCCTTAGCCGCGGGGTATTGTTTGTTTTCTTTGGCTAGATTGAATGAAACTTTACCTGACCGCGAAGTTATTACGGCTCGTTCAATCACGTTTTGTAACTCTCGCACATTGCCCGGCCAATCGTAACCTTGTAGCGCAATCATATTCGCCTGGGTCAGTTTGGGAAGAGGCAGTTTTAATTTTCTCGAGGCCAGCTCAAGAAAACTTGAGGCCAGCATCGGGATGTCTTCTTTTCGAGAGCGCAGTGGCGGAACCTCTATGGGAAATACATTTAAACGGTAATAAAGGTCCTGACGAAAACGTTTTGTTTCCACCTCTTCTTTTAAAGATCGGTTCGTTGCCGCTATGATTCGCACATCTGCCTGCAGAGTCTTTTCATCACCGATCCTTTCAAAGGTTCCTTCCTGCAACACACGCAAAAGTTTGCTCTGAAGGTCTAAAGGAACTTCCCCGATCTCATCAAGAAATAAAGTTCCCCCGTCAGCAAGTTGGAATCGCCCTGCCCTGTCTTTTATAGCGCCTGTGAAAGCACCCTTCACGTGCCCAAAGAACTCGCTCTCATAAAGTTCCTTTGGAATAGAAGCGCAATTGACTTTGATCATGGTGCGCGAGCTACGCGAACTGCGGTTATGGATTTCCCGAGCCACAAGTTCCTTGCCGGTTCCCGACTCGCCTGTAATGAGAACGCTGGCATCGGTAGGACCCACCATTGCGATCTGTCGCAAGAGGGTTTCCAATGCGGGACTGCCACCAATAATATCTCCATAGGCCTGGGCATCCAGCACCTCTTCATTGAGATAGGCGTTTTCCAATTCCAATTGACGACGCAAACATTGGATTTCCTCTTCGGCCCGCTTTCGCTCGGTTAAATCTTTAAAGACAACCACCGCGCCCTTTAGTTTCATATTTTCGTAAATGGGAGTGCTGACATACTCTACCGGGAAGGGGGTGCCATCTTTGCGCCAAAAAACTTCTTCTGATGTGTGAAACACCTTTCCCTTTCGGAATGCGGCGTAGATGGGGCATTCCTCTTGAGGATAGGGAGTTCCATCCGGCCTCGAATGATGAACCAGCTTGTGCTGACAGTTGTCGATCATTTCCTGGGCCGAGTATCCGGTCATCTTTTCTGCCGCCGGGTTGATAAAGGTCGTCATTCCTTCAAGGTCAATACCGTAGATTCCCTCTCCCGCCGATTCCAGGATCAACTTGTTCAGGTGCAGAGCTTCTTTTAATTCCTGCGGTTCCGATTGTGGGCTGCTCTTTGAGTCCGGTTTCATGGTTTTAGTATATTCCCATCGACCTTTCGAATCCACGAAAAATCGTTAAAATATAAATTTTATTAGCTAAATTTCGCTAATAACGAAATTTCGACACTCTCTGACAGCACCACAAAAACCTATAACTTATTTAAAAATAACGGGTTATATGCAAATTTTATTTTTGGCACAGAAACTGCTCTATACAATCCATAAAAGCCGACACAGAACTCGGCATAACTTTGAAACTAAAATTTGAGGAAATCAAAATGAAAACCGCAATCGTTGTTCTTTCGGACCCCAAAAACGAATCAGAAGAATCTTTAGGGCGAGTCTTCAATGCCCTGGCCACAGCTTACGATTACAAAAATGCTGGCAAGGAAGTATCCATTCTGTTTCAAGGCACCGGTACGAGATGGCCTGAAGTGCTGGAGAAAGAAGATCATCCTGCGCACGAATTGTTTGAAGCCGTTGCCGACAAGATCACGGGAGTTTCCTGCGCCTGTGCCGATGTATTCGGTGCCAACACCAACGGCTACGACCTGATCAAGGATAACTCGGTGCCAAAAACAACCGGGCTTCCCAGCCTCAGCAAATTACAAGAGCAGGGATTTAATGTCCTCACATTCTGAAAACAAATAAGGCTTTATGCGGGGGATATGCTTTCAACTTTTGAAAAAAGGAAACCAAGTCATGGCAAAACATTTTATGGAATTCGCGTTCAACGACAGTGTCCGAAAAGTTCAGGAAAAATATGGCACCCGGGCCCCTTATCAAAAGATGGAGAGTAGAGATGAATTTCGCAACACGCTCACCTGGCAGGAAAAGGCTTATATCAAAGACAGGGACAGTTTTTATATGTCTTCGGTAGGTGAAAACGGTTGGCCGTATATGCAGTTTCGTGGCGGACCCAAAGGATTTTTAAAAGTCATTGATGAAAACACAATTGGATTTGCCGATTTCCGAGGCAACGGGCAATACATCAGCACGGGAAATTTTAACGCCACTAAGAAGACTGTCCTTTTTCTTATGGATTACACCCAACAGCAGAGATTAAAAATCTGGGCAGAAGCGGAAGTGCTTCACGCCGCCGACCATCCTGAGTTGCTGGAAAAATTTAAAATGCCGGATTACGAAGCCACTATTGAACGATTCTTTATCTTTAAGGTCCATGCCTTTGACTGGAACTGCCCGCAACATATAACTCCCCGTTATACAAAAGAAGAGATTCAAAAAGGCCTGGTGAAATTAGACCAGATTGAAACAATCTAAATTAAAGGAGAAAATTAAATGACAACCAAAACAGTATTAATCACAGGTGCATCAAGCGGTATCGGACTCGATGTCGCCAGGGGATTCCTCGAGCGAGGCTCCAATATCGTTATGAATGCACGCAACAGCGAGAAGCTCGCTAACGCGGCCCAAAAACTGGGCGATGAAAAAAGGATTGCCATCGTGCCGGGAGATATCGGTAATAAAGAGACTGGGGAAAAGTTGGTCCGCACGGCGGTTGAACGATTCGACAGTGCAGATGTGCTCGTCAACAATGCCGGGATCTTTGGAGCGAAACCATTCCTGGAAAATACCGAGGAAGATATCGATAAATATATCCACATCAACCTGAAAGGAACCTATTTCGTAACACAGGCAGTTGTCAGGCAGATGAAGAAACAGGGCGGCGGCAGTATCGTCAACATCGGTACCGTGCTCATCACACATTCAATGGCCAGCCTGCCTGCGAGCGCGGCGCTGATCACCAAAGGAGGCGTCCACGCATTGACAACCAGTCTCGCCAGCGAGCTTGCAGTCGACAACATCCAGGTGAATGCTGTTGCTCCCGGTGCTATCAGAACACCTCTTTATGGCGATGCGGATGTCGATGCCTTTGGAGGCGTAGCTTTAATGAACCGGGTGGGTGAAGTGCAGGAAATTACCGAGGCGGTGATTCACCTTGCAACCGCGAGTTTTACCACAGGCATAATCCTGCCAGTCGATGGCGGTTATGTTCACGGTAGAACTTAATTAAAATTAAATCCCCCCGCACTAGCTGCGGGGGCAATGTGCAACGGCTTTTAGATAAACCTGCTCGGCTTCAATATGTTAATTTTCCAGGTTTTGTTTTTTGGGGAGAGTGACAATGAAGGTTGAGCCTTCTCCTAAAACACTCTCCGCTCTAAGGGTTCCGCCATGGCGTTCAACAATTTTCCTACAGATGGCCAACCCCATTCCCGTTCCACTATATTCACCTTTTCCATGCAACCTCCGGAATAATCCAAAAATCTTGTCTGCATATTCTTCCTCAAATCCAATTCCATTATCTTTTATAAAAATATTTATTTTATCATCGGGCGCGGGTTGACTAAAAATATGAACAACAGGGGCCACTCCTTTTTCGCAGTATTTAAGAGAATTCCCAATTAAATTCTGAAATAACTGCCGAATCTGAATGGGGTCTGCTTCCACCATTGGCAAGGCCTCTATTTCAACAACACCTTTGGACTCATAAATACTGCCCTCCAGACAATACAAAGCTTCATCTATAATTTGATTAATATTAACCGTTTCAAATGGTTGAGCCTTGGTGGTTACCTTTGCGTAATTCAGCAAGTCGTCAATGAGCCCTTGCATACGAACTGTTCCATCTTGCATACGATTAATATCATGAACACTCTCATCATCTGCATGTGCCAACCTTCTTTTCAAACGCTCCCCAAAGGCATTTATCTTTCGAAGAGGCTCAACTAAATCATGAGAAGCGATCGAAGCAAAGTTTGTAAGCTCCGCATTGCTTCGCTCTAACTCTTTGGCATAATTGTTTAACTTATTCATGGCGAAAAGTCTCTCAATCTCAGCTTCGGCCCTGGTAGAGAAAATGGTGATTATAGATTCAGCGTTAACCGTATTGTCCATGGGTTTTTCATCCATTACGGCTAAAACTCCCAGGGCTTTTCCTGCGGAATCTAATAAACGCACCCCTAAATAACTATCAATTTTCCATTCGGCTAAATAAGGATCATCAGGAAACAGGTTTTGCACTTTATGGGGATAAAATTTGATTCTGCTTTCCAGAGTTAGCGCACAGGGCCCACCGGTCATATTATAGCTAAAACTATCTACAAACTTCTGACCGTCCCATAAAGCTAAGGTCTGAATTTCATCTAAAGAATCTTTCTGCAGGACTCCAATAAACGCATACCGAACATTGAGCGCCTCGGCTAAATTTTTCACGAGAGATCTGAAAAATTCTTCTCCCGTATCAGAGGCAGTTCCCTTAATAATCGCGGTCAATTGATCTGATAAGGTCTGGTATTTATTTTCACTCCCCTCCACTGTTTTTTCCAGGTTTTTACTCCGTTCGGTTAAAACCTTATTCATCTTATCAAGTTCATTTACATAACCAGAAATTTCAGAATCTCTGGTTTCTAATATTCTTGCCATTTTATTAAATGCTTCGGCTAATTTGCCCAACTCATCTTGAGATTTAACTTCTACCCGACCTGCAAAACGTTTTTCACTGGCGATCTCGTCCATTTGCCCAATTATCTTTCGAATTGGGACAGCAATAAATCTTCCGGTAAACAGAGCTATTAAAGTAGCAATAATCACGCCGGCAACTAACCCTGCAATCTGCAGAAATAATACGTTCTTACTATTGCTGATTACTGTTTCTTTCGAGCTATATGAGGCCATCAGGAAAGCAGGCTTGCCGTGGTGATAATAGGTGCGGACCAACATAAAATAATCATCGCCGCCAAAATTAATTTCGGCAAACAACTTCCCATCAAATTTATTTTTGATATCAATGGGCAAATCCTTGATTTTACCAACCTGTGATCCCGCAATGTTTTCGCCTGTTAGCGAAAAAATATCACCCGCCAAAGAAGTTTTATTAGAAAATTTTTCCATAAAATCATTTGCAAGACTTTGTTTTAAGAAAATAGCACCGATGGAATTCAAACTTTCTTCTCCATCCTTGAATAGCATATCTTTTACTGGAATAACTCCAGTCAGGATTAATGCTCCTTCATCAACTGAAAAATTTATTAACTGATTAGAAGGGATGTCTATTTTCTTCTGCAATTCTGAATGGAATTCAACCCGCCGCCACTCAATAGAAGAGCATTGATGTAAAACGGATGTTGCGGCAGGAGTGTAATATTTCCTGCCACCCTTGAGTGGACCGGTCACATAAATTGCATCTTTTTCAGCGCGAGAGACTATGCCATCAAGATCATAAAGAGCAACCCAATCAAACTCTTCGTTTCGTAGTAATTGCTGGAGCTGGGATATGGCTTTACATTGGAAGGTCTTTTTTAAACCCGCAATGCTATCGGTTATTTTGAATAATGCGCGGGCAGGATTGACAAATTGTTTTTTATTGACATGATCGGACAGGGTTTTTTCAAAATTATTCGCGGTAAATTTAATTTCATTTTCCAGTTGGTTATTATTTGAAATTAAGGTTTCGTGGATTAATTTGCGCTGCTGGGAATAGGTTATCCACAGCATGGAAATAATTCCAAAAACAGCAATAAATAATATTGGAATCAGAGTTTGAATCCACAGCTTTAATCGGATAGACATAATTAATACTTTACCTCTGCGACCTCCAGCCCTTCGGATTATATTAGGGTGCCCAACACCTGTTAATCGATTTCTTTAGTTTTTGGAGTCTGCCTTTCCAACAACCCCTTTTAAAAACCAATCCATCATCAGGAGTTCCTCATCTGTGGCCTGTTTTCCCGCGACAACCTTAACATTTCCCTCCTGATCCAAAAGCGGTCCGGTGAATACTGAAAATTTATTAGAAATAATATCTTTCTTCTTGCGGAGCACCTTTTCCCTCAGTTTTTCAGGAACCATGGGTCCGAAAGAAGCGATATCAACCAAACCTTTTTCAAGCCCCCACCAAATGTTTTCACTTTTCCAACTGCCATCTGAAACCGCTTGAATAACGTTTGCATAAACTTTACCCCAATTCCAAATGGATGCGGTGAGATGGGCTTTCGGAGCAAAAGAACTCATATCATGATTATGCCCAATGGAATAAACGCCCCGTTTTTCCGCCACTATCTGAATAGCAGGGGAATCCTGATGCTGAGTTAAGACATCCGCGTTCAGCTCTATCAATTCACTGGCAACCTGTTTTTCTTTGAGAGGATTATTCCAGTCTTTTGTCCAACGGACCAATATTCTGGCATCGGGGTTTACCTCCCAAACACCCAGCGCAAAAGCGTTTATCCCCCTGACAACCTCCTGAATGGGGTACGCCGCCACATAACCGATAATATTACTGCGTGTCATTCCACCGGCAACCATCCCCGTTAAATATCGTGCTTCATACATGCGGCCATAATAGGTACCCATATTACTTGCCCCTGGTGAATTACCTCCGCAGTGCATAAAAATCACGTTAGGAAATTGGGGTGCTAGCTTAAGAACCGCATCTGAATAACCATAACTTGTGGCAAATATTAAATCATAGTTACTTTGCGCCATATGACGAATTACGGGTTCAATATAAGTACTCTCTCTATCATTTATTGACTCCACAAAGTTTGTGGTAACCCCAGGTATTTTCGAAACCCTTTGTCGACCAAGATCATGAGAATAAGACCAACCTGCATCTTTAGCCGATGACAAATAAATGAACCCAACCTTGAGTTCTTTGGCATTTGCACCTGTTTGAAACAGGTCAAAAAGTGCAAATAAAAACATTAACAAAATAAGGGTTGTTTTTTTTATCATGTTAATCAGCAACCTAAAATTAATTCTAAAGGAACAAGAGAATCTTTGAAAACACCGTCTTTCTCACCCACATATGCGAGAACAGGCAAAGTCCTCTTCAGGATTCCTCTAACAAATAAATCAAGTTTAAACTTCAATCACTTTAACAAAGGGAAGGTTTCTGAATTGATTTTCATAATCCATCCCATAGCCCACAACAAACAAATCCGGAATTTCAAAACCAACATAATCCAAAGGCACCTCTACCCGCCTTCTGTCTTTCTTATTCAAAAGCGTGCAGACTTTAATAGATTCCGGGGATTTACTGGCTATCAGATCTATAAGGTGTTTAGCAGTAAAACCTGTATCAACAATATCCTCAACAATGAGGACCGCCTTATTTTTGACAGCCTCTCTCATACTATAATGAATTTGTATGTCTCGGGATGATTCGCTTTTAACATAACTTGAAGCAATAACGAAATCAACAGTAACGGGCAAATCAATAAGCCGTATGAGATCAGATAGGAATACGCAAGCCCCCTTGAGGACACCCACCACCAAAACATCCTTGCCCTTGTAATCTTTTGTAATAGTTTCGGCGATCTCCTTGACCCTGGCCTTAATTTCATGCTCGGTAAATAATGGCTTTGAATAGTTCATATTTTTCCCAAGAATCAAATTTTAATTTCTGTTATCGGGCAAACCCGCTAACTATGCCTCGCCAATGGGACGTTTGAGGTTCAAAGAGTCTTTCGTCTTGCTTTCAACTTTTAGATAGACCTGCTTTGCCCATTCATCATCCCCTAGTTGTTTACTCAGGCTTTCGGCGAGTTCACAAAAATCTCCACTGTCCTCAGCCAGGCTTTCCGCTTTAGCATAAACTTTTTTGGCCCATTCCTTGTCCTCCAGGTTTGCACAAATGTGCTCGGCCAGGCCAAGAAAGTCACTGCAATCTCCCGCCTTGCCTTCGGCTTTCTCGAATAATTTTCTCGTCCAATCTCTGTCGTCAAGTTTCACATAGATGTTACCGGCAAGCTCATAGAAATCAGAATACTCTTCTGCCAGGCCTTCGGCTTTTTTATAAACTTTTATTCCCCATTGCCTGTCACCAAATATTTCTAAAATACTACCGGCAAGATCACAGAGTTCACGAATATTTTCCGGTGCGCTCTCGGCTTTCTGGAATAACTTTTCCACCCAATCGCTATCGCCCAGGGTTTCCGAAATGCTATACGCCAGCCAATTGAAATCCAGACTGCTTTCGCTTTGGTCTTCTGCCTTTTTGTATAACTCCCTGGCCCAGTCTTTATCATCGAGTACTACACAAATACTATATGCCAGCCAATTTAGGTCCAGACTGTCTTCCGCTTTGTCCTCGGCTTTTTTATAAACTTTTTTGGCCCATTGTTTGTCCCCCGCTTCGGCCAAATTATCAGCAACTTGTTTAAGGTCGCAGGCATCCTGCGCTTTAGCTTCTGCTTTGGTAAATTTTTTAATCAGCAGTTCATCGTTGCTCATCGACTTCTCTTCAGGTGGATTCAGCTTGTCGCTTTCTTCCCTGTTGAGGAGCCCGCCATTCTCATCCGCTCGAAAATATTCCAGATAACAGATTTTATCCCCGGCATAAATAAAACTCTTTTCATATTTTGTTTTCGGCAGGTGGTCACGATCTGCGAAAAAGCCCACTTCCGGATTCGCATTTTGGAAGAAAGGCTCCGCATTAAAATATTCGAGACTTTCCAGGGCATAGGGCTCGCTGTCGGTGGCCAGATAAACCCGGCCTTGTGGAGCCAGTTTCTGCGCGATCGACTTCACCAAAGCAGGCTTGATCAATCTGCGTTTAAAATGCCTTTTTCTCGGCCAGGGATCGGGGAAATTTATATAGACCGTATCCAGTTCTCCATCGTGAAACAGAAGAGGGATTTTTTCCCGCACATCTCCATGAACAACGCGAATATTTTTTAATTGATGGGTTTGAATTCGCGCCAGTATTTTTCTGATTCCATGTTGAGAAAAATCTATGCCGACAAAATTGCTTTGCGGTTCTCGGGTCGCCATTTCAATTAAGAAATCTCCCATGCCAAAACCAATTTCCAGTTTTAGCGGATGGTTGTTACCGAACTGGCTTTGCCAACCAAGACGTTGATCGACATCAAGGAAACAGGGATCTTCCACAACGAATTTAGCGGAAGAGGGTCTGGCGGTCATTAAGCTCATTTTTTAATATACCCCGCTCCTGATGGATATTTGCTGTTTATGCCGGTTATTTTACTATAGTATTGGCCGATAACCGCTTCCTTATTGATCCACATCAATGAGGTTCTACATAAGGGGAGTGCCAGATATCTATGAATAAGACTTTTTTAAATCAAATATTTTTCGTTGCCTTGTTTTTGTTCGGGGCCACCTATGCTTATGCGCATGGGATGTCAGAAGCAGAAAAGCAAACGATTCTTCAGGGAGGGAATCTCCAGTTCATGGAGATCGGCGCGACCCATATGTTGACAGGCTACGATCATCTTTTGTTTGTCTTTGGCATTGTCTTTTTTCTAACTACCTTCATGGATGTGGTCAAGACCATCACCGCCTTTACAATAGGGCACAGCGTAACCCTCGTCACAGCAACCTTAATGGGGGTTACCGTGAACTACTTTTTGATTGATGCCGTGATCGCCTTGAGCGTTTGTTATATCGGGTATGAAAATATTGGCGGATTCCGCAAATTTTTTGAAAAGTCACCTAATCTGACTTGGGCCGTTTTTATATTTGGCCTGATTCACGGATTGGGATTGTCCACAAGGCTTCAGCAATTGCCTTTAGGGGAGGAAGGAATTATATGGCGAATCCTTTCCTTTAACCTGGGGATTGAGTTAGGGCAAATAAGTGCTTTATGTTTAATGGTTGCCCTGCTGTTTAAATGGCGGCGCACTCAGTCTTTCCTGCAAATCAGTAACGTCTCAAATAACGGACTGATTGTTGCGGGAGCATTTTTATTTTTAATGCAGATGCATGGATATTCACATACCGTCAATCCGGATGAGTTTACATTCCCGGAAGACAGTCATGCTCACGCCCATGAAAAGATGGAATCCCAATCTCCCATTCCGGGCAATGAATACCGGACTCTGCCCGAGACAGGGAACATCCGCTCGGAATAGACGACATAAAATCAATAGGTTTGTTCTGCTCCCATTTTTAAGGACACTTTAGGTTCAAGATATCCCGATTTAAGCCGTCAATAAAGGTATGGAA
Organism: Nitrospina sp.; assembly: GCA_018653085.1. Taxonomy (GTDB): domain Bacteria; phylum Nitrospinota; class Nitrospinia; order Nitrospinales; family VA-1; genus LS-NOB. The sequence continues at coordinate 42,945 of JABIAY010000053.1, read as the reverse complement.
CCTGTAAGCTCAAAATGTTCTTGCCTAAATGATCTCACCCCCGAGCAAAGAAAAAAAGCCGATGCGGTGGCAGGTGGGGACTTCGCAAAAATTCTGATCGAACTGCAAATCATCAGAGCTTCCTTCAGCACTGAAAAATCGGACTCTGAAAAGAGCGGCCTGCCAGAATTTAAAAGGCCGGAGGATATTAAGAATATTTTCTTTTCCGAGGAGCTTCAGGCAAGGAAGGCGGGAGATGATCCTTATTTTCTTGAGAAAAAATTTCCCTTCCTCGGTCCCTCTGTCATAAAAACCATGGTTTGAGAAACCCGCGTGACGCTGGACCCAATGAGCAAACCACTCGTTGCGATTACCTAGGAAAAAATGGACGGGTTGGCAAACACAAACATCCCCATAATAAGAACGGCGTAATACCCTACCTGAAGCAATACTTTTCTCGCAGTCACAGACATGCCTAATCTCCCCGTTGAAACAAAATTGGTTTATGTTGGTAGATTCTGCAGGCCTTGTGCCAAAACACCGAACCACATCAAATTGGCTTATAAGAGCCGATTTTTTAGTCCATTTGGTTTTTTGGGGATATTGATAAAAACATCAAGCGTCTGGCAGTATGTATAAAAAAAGTAACGCAAAATAAAAATAGTACCCAGTTCTTGCTTGCCCCGAAGGGGTAGAAAAATCTGGGTCCAGCGTCACGCTGGTTTGAAGCTACTGCCTTTGCCTGTGAGTTGTTTTTGCGGGAGGGAAACTTCTTTGCCCTGGCAAGCTTCGATATGACCGATGACCTGGCAGGGAAGGTCATGGCTTTTGCAGATTTCGGTAATCGCTTCGACTTCTTTTGTGCCTTCAACAATGACGCAGAAGCCCGTACCCATATTGAACACTTCAAACATTTCCGCTTCACTCACCCCGCCACGATCCTGAATAAGATTAAAAATTTCAGGAACCGGTTGCAGGGTATCGATGACAAAACGAATGTTGTCGCTTTCCACCCGGTTCAGGTTACAGAATCCGCCACTGGTTATATGGACCATTGCCTTGAGATCTATTTCTTCATCGAGCATTTCCAAAACCGGTTTTACATAAATCCGGGTCGGTTCGAGCAGGGCCTCGCCCAGGGTCTGGCCTAAAAATTCCTCATAATCATTGACGCGCGATTTCTGTTCTTCGAGGCTGTCTCCCAGCAATACCCTGCGGGCCAAAGTCAAACCGTTCGAGTGCACCCCGCTGGAAGCCAGGCCAACAATCAGGTTTCCCGGTTGGATATTCTTTCCGGTGTTGACCCGGTTAAGGGGAACGTGACCGATGCAGGCACCAATGAGATCAATGCCCGAGATAATTTCTTTGATCTGCGAAATCTCACCGCCGGAAATGCTGATGCCCGACTGCCAAGCTCCTTCTGCCAGCCCCTGACCCAACTGACTAAAAACTTCAGGATCCGTATGTGAGCAGGCAATATAGTCCACCATACTCACCGGTCGCGCACCAACGCAAATGACATCGTTGACGTTCATCGCGACACAATCAATACCAATGGTGTCATAACGACCGAGCAATTCGGCGACAATGATCTTTGTTCCAACCCCATCGGTACCAAAGGCGATGCCTTCTCCGTTACCCAGGTCTATGACGTTGGCAAAATAACCGATGTCTGCGGCAAGCGGGTAATGTTCGCTGAATTTCCGCGTCGGCAAAACATGTTTGAGTAAACCTGAAAGCGCCGTTTCTGCTCCCTGGCTGGAAACACCACTCTTATCGTATTCAGAAGATTCGGGCATGAACTATCCTGTTTGAAAAGTCTTTGAAAAGATACTGGGCGCGTATCATATCACGCGCCGGGCCAAAGAGTAATGCGATTTGATTTTTCCTGCACTCCAAAAAAATACCTTATATTTAAGTTGACACTTACGTAAGTCTATACTAACATATATTCATGTTTGAAGCCTTACAAGCCATGGCCGAGCCAACCCGGTTTACGATTTTGCAATTGGTGCGCAAGTCCGAGATGAGCGCAGGGGAAATTGCCGGTAATTTTAAGGGCCTCACCCGTCCTGCCGTTTCCCAGCATATTGGGGTGCTCAAAAAAGCCGGACTCCTTGTGGAACGGCGTGCAGGAACAAGCCGAATTTACCGGATACGACCACAAGGGTTTGCTGGTTTGAAAATTCTGTTGGAAGATTTTTGGGACCCGCGTCTCGAAAAACTGAAGGCCGCCGCAGAAAAAGAAGAAAAACGGAGAAAATCATGACCGACTCGTATGAACTGATTAGAGAAATAACCATTCAGGCTAAACCTGAAATTGTATTTTCCTATCTGACTGAACAAGGCAAAATGAAGGAATGGTTTGGAGAAGTGGTGGAAGCCGATGCCAAACCCGGTGGTATTTTTCGTGTCGCCAAAAAAGATGAAACCGCCGACTGTCGGGGACAATATGTAGAGGTTGTTCCCTACGAAAAAGTAGTTTTCAACTGGGGTGGAATAGAAGGCCTGGAGCCAGGTGAATCAACGGTAGAAATTATCCTGAAACCCAAAGGCAATAACGGCACTCAACTAACGCTTCGCCATTACAATGTGCGTTTAAAATCTGCCGCCGATTCCTTTGGACAGGGCTGGAAAGAGCATGCGCTTCCTCTCCTCAAAATCGTGTCCGAAGGAGGAACCCCGGATGGCCTGTGCTTTGAGTCGGGTCATGAATGCGGAACCGGTTGACCGATCCAAGGCAGTGAGCAATGACTTATTAAGCCGCCAATACGCCTTGCCCGGAAGATAAAGCTATTGCCAGTTGCCTGCGGCGGTTCGCCGCTAAGGGTAGATTCCCATAGTGCGGTAACTGGTGTGGATTTTTTCAATAGCAATCGCCATAGCCGCGGTTCGGTAATTGGGAATTTTCTCATTAGACCAGAAGCGTTCGCGAATATCCTGAAAGGCTTTACGCATGGTGTCATCGAGTCCGGATCGGACCAATGCGATTTCATCCGCGCCCTGGCTGAGTTTTTCCACCAGTTCCACTGGAACCTTGTTTCCGGTTTTTTCTATAGCTTCTATCAAAAGCTGGCTCTGGCCTTCTTCATATCTTCGGTTCATGCGACCGAACCGGATATGCGAGAGATTTTTAATCCATTCGAAATAAGAAACCGTCACGCCTCCGGCATTGAGATATACATCGGGAATAATGACGACCCCTTTTTCTTTTAGTACCGTTTCAGCGGCAAATGTGACCGGTCCATTCGCGGCTTCGCCAATCAACTTCGCTTTAATTTTGGCGGCATTACCCCGGTTGATCACGGCCTCCATCGCGGCGGGAATGAGAATATCGCATTCCATCTCCAGAAGCGATTTACTATCCTCAACGTATTCCGCCCTGGGGTACCCTTTCACCCCGCCTTTGTTATCGCATTTGTACTGAAAAACATCATTTACATCAAGGCCTTTGGGGTCAACCAGAGCACCGTCCCATTCCAGGATGGCAACGATTTTTGCGCCATCTTCTTCCTGAAGAATGCTGGCCGTGTAGTAACCGACATTGCCCAATCCCTGGATAATCACTTTTTTTCCTTCCAGGGAGTTTCCTTCCAATTTAGCCCGTTTGACATCTTCAGGGTGGCGAAAAAATTCCCTGAGACCGAACACAACACCCCGCCCTGTTGCTTCCACCCGCCCACGAATGCCTCCCATCGTAACCGGTTTTCCGGTCACACAGCCCATGTGGTCAATATCACCGGGACAGTGGGCGGCATAGGTGCTGACTATCCAGGCCATCTCGCGCTGACCGGTACCCATGTCGGGAGCCGGAACATTCGTTCCCGACCCGATATAATCCTTTTGGATCAACTCGAAGGCAAAGCGCCGAGTGATGCGCTCCATCTCGTCACGGTCATAATTTCTTGGGTCAATCAGTAGCCCGCCTTTTGACCCGCCGAACGGCACATCCACCAACGAACATTTGTAAGACATCAAAGCCGCAAGAGCTTCCACTTCGTCCTGGTTAACGTTTGGGGCAAAACGGATGCCACCTTTGGCAGGCAATTTATGGTCACTGTGGACCGCTCGCCACCCGATGAAAGTTTCAATCTCTCCTTTGATTTTAACCGGGAATCGAACCTGATAAACATTGTTCACATTCCGGATATATTTAGCCATACCTTCCGGAATATCCAGAGTGGCCATGGCCAGATCACAGCACAGGTTGACACTTTCCCTAAAACTTACTTCCTTATCAGCGGGTAAAGGCATATTCGGCTCCCCTGGAAAATTTTTTTGAACCTACGCCTCAGTTCGTCCATTATGGCGTGGTACACGGTTAAGGTTTTAAAATGATATCCTGAAATCCCCTCAAAGTCGAGAGCGGGAATCCGATAAAAGGCTATAAATCATAGATTTTGAGGTTGGGAAATGAAACAAGTGCAGTTTAAGTTTTCAGTTTCAACGCAGGGGCGCGGTATTTATTGCGTAAACCGTGAGGTTTGCAGTTGGGTCCGCGAGCAGGATATTCGATCCGGACTGTTAACACTATTTATCCCCCATACCTCGGCATCTTTGCTGATTCAGGAAAACGCCGACCCGGATGTCCTGGACGATTTAAACCGGTTTTTTAACCGGTTGGTTCCCGATGGCGATTCACTTTTTCAACACCAGGCGGAAGGTCCAGACGACATGCCAGCGCATGTCCGGTCCGCGCTCACCCAGACCCAGTTGTCCATACCGGTGCAAGACAATAAACCGAGCTTGGGAATCTGGCAGGGAATTTACCTGTTCGAGCACCGCACCCATGCTCATAAAAGAGAGATCATTTTGCATTTGATCGGAGAATGAATCCTTAAATGATGTTACCTTGGCCTTATTCAGCAACCTACAGGTTGTAGGCTCGCAAAAAAGGTTAGAAATGCCATCATAAGTTCTTTTAAAATCCTCAGAGCTATTGACAAACCGATGTTTCAAACTATACTTAACCTTCTAAGCCCATGAAAAACTAATAAATCAGCCCATTTTGCCAATCTTTATTCACTCATTCGATACCCATTGCTAAATCTATGAATCTTCATTCCTCCACACGATGCCTGGAAAACAAATCCCCGTTTTTTAAGTTCATCCTTTTGCTTTCGATTTGTCTTCTGATCTCTTGCGGTGGCGAGGACAGCGATGAACCTGATCGCGCCAAAATGGAGGAGGCAAGAAAAGCTTTCTCGGAAGAAAACTTCGACAAGGCTAAAAGTAACGTGGAATATTTTCTGGCGCAATACCCCGAAGATGTTGAAGCTCTGTATTTCTATGCGGAAGTATTGATCCAGACCGGGCAGGAGTTAAAAGCCAGGGAAAGAGCAAACGAAATTCTTGCAATTGACCCCACTTTGCCAGAGGCGAAGGCCATATTGGCCGAGGTCCATTATAGCCGCAGAGAGTTCAACGAAGCGCTGAAGTTGTCCCGGCAAGCTTTGAAACAAAATCCTCAATTACAAGCCCCCTACCGTGTGATCGGGGACATCTACCTGCGACAGGGAAAGATTAAAGCAGGGATTCAGGTCTTGCTGGAAGCGCATAAATTTGCACCTGAAAATGTGGATACTCTAAAAAAGCTGTCTGCAGGGTACATAAAGAATAAGGATTATGCCTCTGCTAAAAAATATCTGGATATGGCTATGAAGCTGGATGATCACGTCCCAGGCATTCATTACAACATGGCAGTAGTTTATGCCAACATGAACAACGGACAAAAAGCCTTGGAACATGTTGATCTCGCCCTGGAGTATTATAAGGACTTGGGTACCTTTTTCTGGGCTGGAAAATCCCGGGATATGAGAAGACTGATCGTGAAAAAATACAAGCTCGCAGAATAGCTCCTTCTATTTTCCCCCTCAACTTTTTTTAAACATTCCTATGACAGCAAGCACTGCCATGAGAAACCCGAACACGGCATAGCTGTAAAGACCCGTATTGGTATTGCCCAACAAATCGATAAAATAGCTTCTGTTAAAAACAAATCCCCAGTAAAACACAAATGCGTAGGATACCATCAAGCCCAGTTTGTGCCTGCCAAAAAGCATGCACAGCGTCATCAACAAAGTAAACAGAAGAACCTGACTCAATGGAACCGCAAAGGATTTATCGGCAAGAAAAGAAGTGATGGGGTCTTGAAAGTCTGTAGGCATACAAATCTCTCCCAATTATTTTTTGATTTGCCTGCAAAATTTTATTTTTATGTTTACAGATTAGGACAATTGCGCTCTAAAATCCAGATACTTTTTCAGCCCTCTATACTGGGCAGGGTGTAATGCGAGGCCTTGATCAATGGGGTCAGGTAAATGAAACCGCCGCCTGGTTTATTAAGTTCCCCTTGAAAAAAAATAAACTCAAAAACTTCTTCGGCCCGTTCAGCGTCTACCACAACGGTCAACACATCCTGCTCAGACCAGGCTCCATAGTCTTTAACGCTCTCCACGGTACGCAATCCCCTTCCGGTATGCACATTGGTTGCATCAATATTTTTTTCAACGTGCAACATTTCGACAAGACGAATGCCCGCTCCTTTAGGTAGAAAGCAGGTAATGCGTTTTATATCTTTGCCAGAATTATTTTCCATAAAACCTCAGCAGGATTCTTTTGGAGCCTTTTCATCTTTATCAGATGAGAATTTACCCAGAACATCCGGCGGTATATAAGTCGCCGCCTTTTCCAGCGATGTGATGTACATGATCCCCATTCCCGGTGTATCGAGATTTCCTGCCAGATACATTCGCTCAAAAACACGTTCCACCTGTTCCTTGGAAACAACAATATCGATAACCTCTTTTTCCACTTCCACAGCAACCCCCAGAATGCCAAGCCGTTCTCTCACCCCCATGCCCCGTGCAAAGTGAACCGTTGCTCCCTGGGCTCCCGCTTCGCGGGCCGCCTGGATGATCGTGTCGGCCACCCCTCGTTGCACAATACAGGTGATCAATGCGATGTCCGTTAGAACCGTGATCTCTCTCAGGCTCATGCTACAGCCTCCTGTCCTTTCAAAATGTTTACCCGCTTCAAATTAGCTCTCCGGGTTTTGAACTGAATCCAGATACCCATGATTAACACCGACAAGATCGGGCAGATGGAAGCCATGGATAAAATGCCAAAGCCTTCGACAGCCTGAACCGCGTTGCCAAACCCTAAACCCATGGCCAACACAAGAGGAACCGTGACCGGCCCCGTAGTCACCCCGGCACTGTCCCAGGCCACATTAACAAATTCTTCGGAAGAAAACGCGGTGAGCACAATAGCCAGGGTATAACCGGGTAATAAAAAGTAAGAAATCGGAATTTCAAAAATAATTTTCAGCACTCCCAGGCTTATGCCAAAACCAACACCCGTTGAAACCGCCATCATGAGCATGCTTTTCCGGAAAACCCCGTTGGTGAGATTTTCTACCGTCTGACCCAGAGCATTTAATGCCGGTTCTGCCAGGGTAGCTCCGAAGCCCAGTATCCACGCGAAAAACAGGGCAATGAAAACTCCCAACGAGTATGTGTATAAAGGGGAACCCGCTACGTTTTCCAACTGGGCAAAAGCCGCAGGCACAAAACTTCCAGATTGGCTACCCAATTTGGCGAGACCATAAGTCAAACCAACGTTGAACACGATCATTCCAATCAGGGCAAGGAAAAGGCCATAAATAAGGATTCCCGGTTCATGGACTTTTTCCCGCAACAGTAGTTTGAGAACCAGGAATAAAAAGAGAACCAAGGGAACAATAGAGCGGGCACCGGAAAGGATCTCAACATAGGGAGTCTCCTGCAACCAACTTGTGCCTGCCTGCTCTACCACAACCTGACTCGCCGCGATGATGGCTTCCGGGCTGACAATCATCGATACATAAATCGCCAGTCCCATCACACCGATGATGGGAAAGAGCGATGCCAGGGTCACAATGCCAAAACCGGATAAAGAAGAATTACCCTTTCCTGCCGCGGCGGCGATTCCAATGCCCAGAGACAAAACCAGAGGAACAGTGACCGGGCCCGTGGTCACGGCCCCGCAATCCCAGGCCAAGCCCAGAATCTTGTTCAGTTCCGGGTCCATCATGCAAAACACCGTCAATCCCAGCGTAGGAATCAGGGCGCCATAAATCATAGGCTTGAGACTCCAGCCGTTGAGAAAACGCATGGTGCCCAAAACCGCCGCCAGCCCAACACCGATGCCAACCACCAGAACCAGGGAACCGCTCCAATTATTAAGCAAGGTATAAAGATAGGGCGCTTTGCGTACATCAACAATGGACCCCACTGCCTGGAGTGCCCCGATCGCCGGCTCGGCAAAGGTGACTCCGATGCCCAGTAAAAACGCGATGAATAAAACAACCTCAAGTCTGGATTTTTTAGGCAAGGTGTTGCCGATCACTTCCCCAAAAGGCATGAGACCCAGTTTCAGACCTTCCAGAAAAATCATCAGGCCCAGGATAACCGCCAGCAACCCTGCTGTGATGACTCCGTGCTCCAATACATTTTGGCGGAGAATGAAAACCTGAAACAGGAAAAGATAGAGCGCAAGGGGAACAACGGCCTTCACCTGATTTAAAAGACGCAGGCCCACATAAGGACCGAGCAGCCGGTACATGTCAATACCGCGGAGTTGTAGCTTTGTGGGACGATAGGGAATTTCCTCCCCACTTTCATCAACAACAGGCGCAGGGGTTAACGAATTATAAGAAAGAGAGTTTTGCTTGAGACTGACCTCTCTTACGAAGTCTCCAAACCGGATTTTATGAGCCATTTAACCTACCCGAATCAGTTGAAAAAAATTTTAGTCCCTGTATTTATAAGAGTTGGCACGATTCAGAATATTCCATACAATGCGTCTTTTTTTCTCCAGTGAGCCACCGGAGGCAGATAGCAAGGGCTCGTTGCGCCGAGACAACTCGCTACTCGCCAACAAAACTACTGATTTGTTCAAACCCCCTCAATCCCCCTTATCAGGGGGAACTATTAAAGCACTACCCCTTCGGGGCACGAAGTAGCAAAAAGCAGAAGTCAGCCAACCCTCCCCAGGCCCCTCCCTATGAAGGGAGGGGATATAAAAGTATTGCGCTTGAGGGCTTAGCCTGCTTGACGGGCAATGCAGTACTGGCCCCACGCCTAGTGGTCCATTTCAATTCTCCTATCAGCAGTTTCGGACAGGGTTTGTCGAATTTCAGGATTATCATCTAAAAATAACTTGAAATCAGAGTCACTGAGGACAAGCAGATCGCAGAACCCCAGGGCTTTTACTGTAGAAGTTCTGGGATTATTTTTGATCAACGCAATTTCACCAAAAAACTCTCCGCTCCCCAAACGAACGGGTTCTGGTTGAACTTCCACCTCAACACAACCGGAGGAAATAAAGTACATAGCATGCCCGATTTCTCCCTCTTTAAAAATTATTTCATCAGGAACTGCCAGCATGGGTTTCAGAAGCCGGGATATATGATTTAACCGGTCAGGGGGAAAATCCGAAAACAAGGAAACGCACCGCACCAGTTTTTCAGGTTCCAGATGAAGGTCCAAAGCCGGGCGCGATCGAATTTTCCGAATCCGAGCCTCCAGACCCGCTTCCAGATTTTTAAATACCTCTCCACTGATAACCGCTTCCTCGCGTAGTTGCTCGTAATCCGCTTCCTGAAGCCTTATCGCCAAATAACTTAAATAACGTTTTTGCAACATCAGAAAATAATCCGGGTACTGCAGTTGGAGCATATGTAAGGCCTGCTCTGTTTTTTGGAGACGGCTTTCGATTAAAGCCTGCAAAGTTTCTCTGGATTTTTTCCCAATCAGAGGTTCCATTTTTGGGAGTGCGGTTAATAAGTTTTCTTTCATCACTGTTTGACTGGAGAGCAGAATTTCAAAGCGGTCAGCAAGATGCGTTGAAAGTCCTTTGCTATATCCAAACCTACGGTGAAGGGTAAGTGCCAAATGAAATCTCCAATTGAATGCTAAAATTTTTGTTGAGGATTTTTTATACCCCTCCCGGGCATCTCCAGTTTGCAAACCATCCAGCATATCTTCCGCTTGCGCTAAAATTCGACGGACGATATAGGTGGAGATAAAACCTTCCTCAAACTGTTTAAGGTAGCCTGCTTTTTCAAGAGCGCATAAATCAAAAAGGCCTACCCGAATCCAATCATTTTCAGAAAGCTCCCTGGACCCGGCCAGTGATTTATTAACCGCTTCTTCATCCTCCCGGTATTGTTTGAGAATGCTATCGGATAACTCAGACTTTATATTGTGCTCTTTGGCTTTGTTTTTCAGAGCATTTTGAAATTGAGTCAATGAATGTTTGAGAGCCCGACTGCGGATTATCTGGTCAACGGGATCAAGCTGATCTAATCCAAATAACTTCAGCGCCGCCCCAGTGGTTGTTGCATTGACCAGCAGGGTAAAAAAGACAAACCCCGTAACCATCACTCCAATAAACCTTTGTGTTTCTGGAGCGAATAATACGTTTTCCATAATGGATAATGCCAGGGCCAACGAAACAGCTCCCCGAAGACCACCCCAAAGCATGACCCCTTTATAGGCCAGACTAATTTTTGCCGCTGAATGTTTTCTTTCGAATAGGGGGAGCACGCCAAAGAGGACCAAAGCCCGTGCTCCGAATGCGATCAGCACCAATACTCCAAGCAGAAACCATTCATTCAGGCTGATACTTCCCATGATTCTTGGAACGATCATTCCTACCAGAACAAATATGATCGAATTAGCCCAAAAGGCAAAATGGTCCCATGTTTCATGCAGTTTTTCCCAGGTTTCGTGAGAAAGGGTCGCATGACCAAAAGAACCTACTACTAAAGCAGAACCCACCACAGCCATGACTCCTGAAACATGCAGGTAATGCTCGGCAAGAATGAAAGAAAAATAGGCCAGCGATAAGGTAAGAGTAATTTGGACGAGAGGGTATTTCCCCATTGCAGATAAAACGGAACAGAAACCGTAACCGATGGCTACGCCGACCAGAAGCCCTAACAGAAAAACTTTAAAAAAAGATTGAACCCCGGAAAAAATATCTCCATCGGAATTCCCCAATAGCACGGCGGACAAAATTCCAAACAGAACTATTGCGGTAGCATCGTTAAACAGGCTTTCACCTTCTACCAAAACCGTCAATCTTTTTGGAGCCTGTAGTTCTTTGAATATTGCCATTACCGCTACAGGATCCGTCGCAGACACTATGGCACCTAATAGCAGGCAGGCAATAAGTGAAACACCGGATACCCAGTGAAGCGTATAACCCACCATGAAGGCCGAAATTATAAGCCCGATAACTGCAAGCAAAAGGATTGGGGCAATGTCATCTATTAATCGATGCGCATCAATTCCCAACGCGGCCTCAAAAACCAGAACAGGAAGGAAGATAAAAAGGACTGCATCCGAGGAAATACTGAAGGAGTTCAGACTACCGAGAAAATCACCGATGATTCCAAGGTGCCGCAGGTCAACTCCCCATTCTGCGAAGTAACCGAGAAGGCAACCAGTGATCGCCAACAAAACTGTGTACGGAATACTAAGGCGATGCGAGGCTGGATACATTAGAACAGCCAGCCCTAACAAGCCGCTAAGCCCTAATACGGGTAACCAGATTGGTTCCAAGGGATCTCCCTCTTATTTGACTGGATTTGCGGAGCCCACCATCGGCAAAAAAATTTGCTGTCTATCTATAAGAGTTGGTGTGGTTCAAAATATTCCATGCAAATCATTGCCTGCTCTTTTTCTGCTTTCTCAGAAACCTTTCAGTAATCCTTTGCGAATAAAAATCACCACTAAAAGAAACGTAAGGGAAAGAACCCAGATGACCAGATAAGTCACCATGGACTGGTTGGCTTTTTGTTTTTCCAGCCAACTACGTGGTTTAACACCACGGATCCAGAACACAATCTTTGCCGCCAGGTTTACGCACACAATATTCACAGCCAGTAACAAAGCGGCCCCTACAGCAAGTTTTACCTGCCCCGAACCCAACATGATTCCAAGGGTAGCAGTAGGAGGCAATAAGGCCACAGCGACCATCACCCCGACCAGCACACTCGCAAGGCCCGTTGTCAGCGAAATCACAGCGGCGGCTCCGGAAGCCAGCGCCAAAACAACTGAGTCCAAGCCCACATCGGTACGAGCCATTAATTCATGGCTGTCTAAATTGAGGGGATAAAAAATTCCGAGGATCACTGAAAGAAATAATGCCAATGCAATTCCCGCCAGGGTGGTTTTGATCGCTTTCCACATCAGCGGCATATCGCCCAATGCGGCACCCAGGGCAAGCGCAATATTGGGACCCAGAAGAGGAGCGATGACCATGGCACCAATCACCACTGCGACATTGTCCTCAATCAAACCAATTGCCACCACTATGGTAGATAAAAATACCAATAACAGATAGGTGGAGTCGAGTCTCGCGTTTTTTTCTATTTCGCTATAGAGCTCTTCACGGGTGGTAGTCACCGCTTCATTTGTTTCCTTATCAGAAGGGTCGGGCTCTTTTCTCGGAAGCACGGCTTCCAGCGATAAAACGAGAATCTTTGAAGTCTCCCCCAACAAACCCTGCAGAGCATCCAGCACCGACTGTCGATCCTCGTCACTGACAAGGATACGGATCAACTGTCGGCCCTGCTCATCCGCAGAACCTACCCAGTTGATCTCGGAGTTGTGCTGTTCAGCGATGCTGGTAACCGGCTTGAGGTTCTGAGCATCCGTGATCACTTCAATCAGTTTCATAGAATTCCATTATACCCACTCTCGTGGGAGGAAATGTTGCAAGAACTCATTAAGCCGAGATAGCTTGTTACTAGCCACCCTCTAGCGAGGGAGGCAGAGGGCAAGACCTCGTCAAACCGAGACAACTCTTTGCTCGCCAGAGAAAGCGATGGCACGCTGGCCCCGCGCCTAGCGGTTAGTTCATTTTTTTTGTTGATAGTTTTGCGATGTTACGCATAACTTGCTCATGGCAGCGTTCGCACAAATAACCCTCACCGGAAAAAATCCAGCATTCTTCTTCAACCCAGTGACGTGCGTCTGCCTTGCTTTCACAAAATTCTCCCAACTGCACGCAATCTTGAGCAAGTTTAATCTGGCAGGGAACCGCAAATTTCCCCTCTGCATTCTCTGTATATGGAAGTTCATACGACATTGTTTTTTCCTGTTACTATTTTGGTCGAGGGCTATACCCCATATAAAGTCCTATAATTATATTAGACCTTGAGATATTATTAAAGAGTATCTCTGTTATTCGATATTTTTCCCAAGGAAAGGATTCGTATTATTTGCGTATGCCATTAAACCTTAAAACAATATTTCTCTGTCTCTTGTTAGCAGGTTGCGGAGAAACTGATGATAGTACTAAGACACCGATTGAGTCTTCCGACCCCAACACCATGATTCAAATGGCTATTGATAAACAAAGAATCGGAGCCTATGACGAGGCCATTGATATTTTGCGCCAGGCACTGGAGTTGGATACTCAATTTGTTCCCGCTTATATCCGGATGGGATTGGTCTACGATGAAGCGGACCAAAGACAAGAGGCGATCGAATCTTTCAACAAGGTCCTGGCGATGGAACCCAAAAATTTACAGGCCCGAGTGGGGTTGGGGAATGTCTATTCTAAAATGACCCGCAACGATCTGGCCGTGGCAGAATTCTTAAAGGCCGAGCCTCTGCAACCAAATGACACTGAAATTCTTTTTAAAATCGCTCTGGAATACTGGTACCACCAGAAAAATCAGGAAGCCGCCGAATACTATCAGAAGGTACTCGCGATCAACCCAAACCACATGCAGGCGCATCTGAATTTGATCAGCGTATACGAAGAACTGAAGGATTGGAAAAATGCTATTAAGGAAATTGAAATCTCCAAACGACTGGGAAAAGAAAAAAATGACGATCAGGCTATTGCCATAGCCGAAAGAAAAAAAGCCTTTATCAAAGGAAGAATGAATCTAACAGATGAGGACTATCTGCGCAAAACCCAGCCGCCATTCGAGTGAGAACCTCTTATTTCATTTTTTGAATATTTTCTTTTAGCGTAGAAGACTTGTCAGGCGTAGGGTCAATCAGAGGCCAGATCAAAATAAAAATGATGAATCCGGCAACCACGATACCTATCGCAGTTCCAACCCAATCCATCAGACCGTATTTTTCTTCTTCATCATCACTCATAAAAAACCACTGCTAGCCGCAGGGGCAACTGGCAAGAGCTCATCAAGCCGTCTATACCTCTTGCTAGCCAAATAAAACAATTGCAAATTGAATCCAGCGTCACGCTGGCCGGCGCCTAGTGGAGCCAGCGAGGGACTTTTTGTTTGTATTGCCGGTAAGATTCGCCGAATCTTTTTTCCAGATCCGGCTCCTCCCAAAGCGGAATGAGAATCAGGCACAAGCCGAGAAAAATCAAGAACCATATTCCTAAAGGAACCGAGGCAAAAAGCAGGGCTTCTCCTGATAACACCAGGCAAACTGCAACCATCATGGGGTTACGCGTATAAACATAAGGCCCCCGGATTACCAGTTTTCTGGGCGGGTCAAACGGGGCCGGGGTTCCTTCACCATACTCGGTGAACAGGGAAACCGTTTTCCAGCATAACCCTGCTCCTACTGCGATCAACAACATTGCTACCAAAGATCTTACATTACTGAAACTATATGGGAAACGCTCCAGCACTCCTCCGGGCCGCGAACACCAGATCAGAAACGCAGGGATGACCCCCATTACATTCATTGGAAAAATCAGGAACGCTTTGATCAGGGGGCGAGAAAACTTCATGAGGTCCGTGGCCCCTCAGTACCCCTTCGGGGCATGAGGGCTAAGGAAAAATATCACGTGCTCGTTGCCACCGGCGGCTCGCCGGTGCCTAGCCCCTTAGCAGGGGGGGCAGATAGCAATGGCTCTTTCAACCGAGACAACTCTTTGCTCGCCAAATAAAGCGATGGCACTCTGGCCCCACGCCTAGTGGCTAGTGGCTCGCTACTGCTCTGGGAGCACGGCTCCGGGTTCTCTTTCCGGGTTTTGACGAAAAATGTTTTTTCCGATTTTGGTTTTTCCCCGGGCCTCCGGAAGATCTGGACCCAGTAGTGTGATTGCCATAACGCCGGGATGAAAATTTTCCTCCGGCTTTACCACCACTCGCACTCACTCGTTTGGAGGCAATAGACTCCGAATGGTAGGGATGGTCATCTATAACGCTTACCGTCCTGTTGATGGTGCTCTCAATCTGGCGCAGATAACCCTTTTCCCCGGCATCGCAGAAAGAAAGGGCAACGCCAACCGCTCCCGCCCTTGCTGTTCTTCCTATGCGGTGAACATAACTTTCAGCCTCATTAGGAAGCTCATAATTGATGACATGGGTGATCCCATCGACATCCAAACCCCGCGATGCGATATCGGTAGCCACCAGCACCTGGAGTGTTCCGGCACGAAACTTTTTCAACGCTTCCATACGCGCCGCCTGGGATTTATTACCATGTATCGCATCCGCCTTGATCCGGGCCTTTCCCAGGTTCTTGACAATTCGGTTCGCGCCATGCTTGGTACGGGCGAACACCAGCACTTTGTCGATATCCTCGTCCTGAAGAACAGATTCCAGCAAAGCTCCTTTGTTCTCGCGATCCACAAACAAAACCCGCTGATCTATTTTTTCCACAGTACTGGCCGGTGGATTCACAGAAACCCGCACCGGATCGCTGAGAAAATCCTTGGTCAAGCGCAGGATATCATCAGGAAGCGTGGCGGAAAACAACATAGACTGGCGGTTTTTGGGTGTCATCGAGTAAATTTTTCTGATGTCAGGCAAGAACCCCATATCCAGCATGCGATCGGCCTCGTCGAGCACAAGCACCTCTATTTTATCCAGACGCAGGCATCTCTGATTATACAAGTCGATCAGCCTGCCCGGGGTGGCTATCACAATATCTACTCCCCGCCTCAAGGCATTAATTTGTGGCTTCGGGCTCACTCCGCCAAACACCAATGCCTGCTTTAAATTCAAGTGGCGACCATAAACACGAAAACTGTCACTGATCTGCAAAGCCAGTTCACGGGTGGGTGTGAGCACCAGCGCGCGCGGGCTCTTGGATCCGGAAGCCTGATCTCCCTCTGACAAGAGATGTAATATAGGCAAGGCAAAGGCCGCCGTTTTTCCTGTTCCGGTTTGTGCGCATCCTAAAAGATCCCGGCCTTCTAAAAGATGCGGAATAGCCTTCTGCTGAATCGGTGTGGGGGAGGTATACTCCTCATCACGAACAGCGCGGCAAATAGGGTCGATAAGGTTGAGGGCATCAAAGCCCACGGTTGGTGATTGCATTAACATATTTTTCCTTTTGGTTGTTTGGCTGACTCAGAACGTGGGCCAGTCCGATAGATCGAGCTCAAAACCTAAGCTTGAGAACGCTATAATTGATAAAAATAGGATTTGAGCTTAAATGAGAAAACGGGGGAGATAAATCAGACAACCGAGGATCCGGGAGCTACTCAACCAAAAATCAGTAGTTTTGGCAATACACCTGTCATTCTCTAGACGGCTAAATCACTTACAGTATTTGCCATTATATAACAGGTACTTATTAAAAGCCAGTTCTTTTTCAACCGGACCGGTGAAAGGGTGTCATCCTTGGTATTATACTTTTACCTTTTCCTCCAGGCTCACAATGATTTGCCCTAAATGCCAGTTTGAGCAACCCGACGCAAAAAGCTGTGCTCATTGTGGGCTGATCTTTGCCAAATACCAGGCCTCTTTGGATCGACAGGACACAATCAGCAATAAGAACAATATTGAAATCGAAGAAAAAAGCCCGACTGAAAAAACATGGTTTCCTTTTTTAACCCGACCCTGGAAACCGGTTACGACTCCTGCATTCATTTTTCTTTCGCTTTTATTTTTACTGCACATTATCTTTTTCCCCAAAACAACGTTGATTGAAGGCTGGTCTGTATTTACCGGCATGGTACATAATGTAAACCTCGTGTTCCATGAAGCGGGGCACGCCCTCTTTGCGGTTTTCGGCAACGATACCCTGGCTATTCTTGGAGGAAGCCTGAATCAATGCCTGATTCCTTTTGTCGTCTTTGCATCCTTTTTTCATCAAAGAGACCGAACGGGAACCGCCTTCGCCCTGCTTTGGTTCTTCGGCAATTTTATTGATGTGAGTATTTACATGGCAGATGGTCGCTTCTTAAAACTTCCTCTGATCGGGGGATTGGATCTGGAGGCACACGACTGGCGCAATCTATTCAACCGCTTTGATTTATGGGGCGTTGATCAGGGCCTATCAAAAATAATGTTTTACCTGGGCTGGGCGGGAATTTTCCTGACATGGGCCTGGCTATATAAAAGTTGGCAAGCCACTCACAAAAAGGGATAAAATGGACTTGAAAATCTTGACAACAAGGGGAACCTCTGAGGGAACCTCTGAAAAAAACCACAGGAGACTGCCATGACAGGATTTCCGCAATCTGAACACCCAAAAGAAAAACTAGGGGATTTCATGACCACCCCCGTCATCAGCGTAGATGCGAAAACCACCATTCAGGAAGCCGCACATTTAATGGATACGGAAAATGCCAGTGCCATTCTCATAACTGAAAATGAAAATCACGTTGGTATCATTACGGAAAGGGATTTCACACGCAAGGTGGTAGGGGCCGGGCTCCCGTTATCGACTCTCGTATCCGAGATCATGAGCCAACCTCTTTACACCCTGGACCATAATAATCATATTCTTGAAGCTGCGGAATTTATGACGGACCACAATACGCGACATATCACCGTCACGGATCAAGGCAAGGTGGTGGGTATTATTACGGTCAAAAACACATTCGCTTATTACATGAACCTGTTTGGGCTGGAAAGCTATGATCCCACCACCAATGCCGACTGAGGGCTTTTCTCAACTGGCAAGGATCTGCTCTCTCTCAGGGGATTTTTTGTAAAGGCCATCTTCATCCCGCCGTTTCTTGTTTTTAATCAAAATATTTGAATACCAGTCCTCACCCACATTTCCTTCTCGTTCCAGTTTAAACTTCTTCACGTCATTACATTTGGGACAATGAATACCTATATTCTCATCCAAAGCAAAGGAAACCAGGAACCGCAGTTCGGTAGCACATTCTTCGCAACCATAAACAAATGAGGGCATAAAAAATTCTGCAGGAAAATTACGAGGACAAACACATTGACCGGATACAATCTAGACCAAAATATAATTTTGTCAATGCACAAAATCAAGCTTATCATTAACAAAGTAAAATAAAAAAAATTGCAGAAAAAAAGTAATGTGGAGGTGTGTAAAAAATGACCGACATCACAGAACTTATAAAAACTTTTGTGATTTTATTGGCCATTATTGACCCCATTGGCAACCTTCCTGTTTACATTTCCCTGACCGCCAACAAAACCGATGAAGAGCACAATACGATAATTTTCAAAACCTGTTGTGCTTCAGTAGCTTTACTGACCCTGTCTTTTTTATTCGGAAAAAATATTGTGGTTTTTTTCGGCATTCAAATTCCGGCTTTCAAACTGATAGGCGGAATTTTCCTGGTCTATATCGCCTTCACCATGCTTACAAACAACAAAATCTCTAACTTATTTTCCGAGGAAGAGGATATTAAAGGGGATATTGCTTTTATGCCCATGACTTTCCCCCTTTTCATTGGACCCGCCGCCATAAGCTCCGTGATCATTCAATCCAGCGAATTCACCCTATGGTCGGCTAAACTAATATCTATTGTAGAATTTGTTCTGATAGGCATTCTAATTTGGGTCTCTTTAAAACTCGCAAACAGGATCTTAAAAATCCTGGGCAAGGCAGGAATCAAATTTATCACTCAGGTCATGGGTCTGCTCCTGGGCAGTCTGGCGATAGGAATCATCGCCGAAGCATTAAAAGTTCTTCTTCCCGGCCTGTCTTGAGTTTTGACCGGCTATGCGACAAAAACATTCTTAATCGCTGAAAAATGGACACAACCACCTTCATCACCGTAGGCATCGTTATTCTCATCCTTCTAAGCTTTCTGGCGAACTATCTTCACTTTCCCGATCACCAGAAAAGCGCAATCAATTATGTGTTTTTCGCGTTTGCCGCGCTATTGATCTTTTCCAGTTTTAAAATGCTTTATACAGGAGAGATGAGATCGTTTAATATTCAAGAGGGGGAAGTGAAAATATTCATGGAAACCCAGCCCCTGCAATTCTGGGGAAGCCTGGTATTCAAATTGAGCTTGGGCAGTTTCATCTTTTATGCCCTTTTCCTGAAAACAAAAAAATAACTGATGGGCATCTCTAAAATGTTTTAAAATGAACTCACACGGATCAGGAGAGACGAGGTGGACGATAAAAGTTTGATGGACGTTCTAAAAAAATTCAACAAGAAGAGAACTGCGAAATTCCCTGTTTCAACTTCTGTTTTGCGGCAAGTTCCTTTTTTTACTGAATTTTTTTCTAACGATGAGGAAATATTAAAAGAAATCTCCCACCTAGCCGACTCGGATAACACCCCCTACATCCGCTACAAAACCTTCAAACCTGGAGAAATCATTGTCCAACAGGGGGGTGTTGAGACCACCGTTTTCTGGTTATTAAAAGGCGAGGCCCTCATTCGCTCCGGCAATAGGGTTCTCGCCCAGGTCAAACCTATCACCTGTTTTGGCGAACAAACGGTCGTGGATGCTCAGGGGCGGACTGCTACGGTAGAAGTGGCTGAGGGTAGCGATGCTGATGTGGTGGAAATTGACTGGAGCATTACTGAACAGGACGATGGACTGCGAAGCAGGTTCCTCGAACTGCTCTTGAAAAGTACCGCCGATAAATTGAAAACCGCTTACATGGTCTCAGGCAGAATGATGGAAGGAGCCCGCGACCAAAATTCTGCCTACAGAAAAAGAATTGAGGAACTCGAAACTGACAATAAAAAAATGAAGGCGATGAATTTTGCGCTAAGGAAAAAACTTAACTTATAACAAAGAGAACCCAGAGCGATTTCTCAAGCCAAGGGAATCGCTACCCGCAGAGCGCTATTTAACCTCGCACGAACCAGGAGAGACTGGGTGAATGATAAAATTTTGCTGACCTTACTAAGGAAGGCTAATAAAAAACAAACGGCGAAGTTTCCTGTCGCGATTTCTGTTTTTCAGCAAATTCCGTTTTTTACGGAAATTTTTTCGGAAGATGAAGAAATATTAAAGGAAATCTCTCAATTGGCTGGCCCGGAAGAAAATGCCTATATCCGCTACAAGACTTTCGAGCCCAACGAAATCATTATTAATCAGGGGGATATTGAGAGCACCGTTTTCTGGTTATTGAAGGGCGAGGCCCGTATCCGCTCCGGTGACAAGATTCTCGCTCATATCAAACCTGTCACCTGTTTTGGCGAACAAACGGTCGTAGATGCTCAGGGGCGGACCGCTACGGTGGAAGCACCTAAAGACAAAAGTGCTGAAGTGGTGGAAATTGACTGGGGCATTACCGAACAGAATCACGAACTGCTGGATCGGTTCCTCGAACTGCTGTTAAAAAACACAACCGATAAATTGAAGACCGGTTACATGGTCTCGACCAAAATGTGGAATGGTGCCCGGGAACTTTATTCCTACTGCAAAAAAAGAGCTGAGAAACTCGAAGCTGAAAATAAAAAATTGAAAGCGTTGAATAGCGCGTTAAAGAAAAAACTCACCTTTGAGTGATCGTTTTATGGGTCATGAATGGAAAATAGGGTTTGCCGGTTTTTTATCCCTTGTAATGTTAGGGACGGGGCTGGCTTTTGCCGGAGTCGATAAAAAAAACCTCATCGCGGGTCCCCCGGCCCCCCTCTTTGAGGACCTTGGCCCTGCCGCTACCGGTTTACCCGCCTCCATGCCCCCACCTGAAACCAAACCGCTTAATTTGACCTCAGAAATTTCTGCAGGCCAAAGAGACGTTCCTTCTTCGCCTGCAACCCACAAACAATTACTCAACGTCATTGAGAGTGGAGACCTGGGCCGGGCCAGACGATTGCTCATCGGGCTCGATATCAATGCGCAGGACAACCGAAGCATCACACCACTTTACCAGGCTGTATTCCACAACCGGCTCAGTTTTGTCCGCCTCTTGCTGAAACGGGGGGCAAATGTCAATCTTCCCGACCACGAAGGCCTGACTCCCCTGCATGTGTCGGCACTGGAAGACCTGGATAGACTAGTACCTGTGCTTCTTGACCAGGGTGCCGAACTGGAGGCTAAAGATAATTATGGCTACACCCCTCTCCACCTGGCAACCGATCAGGGTAGTACCAAAGTTAGCCGTGCATTGATTGAAAGAGGGGCAAACGTAAACAATCGTTCAGATTGGGGCGCCACTCCATTACACTCCTCTGCCGCCCAGGGAAATATGTATCTCGTAAAACTTTTACTCAAGGAGGGAGCAGACATCGGTGCCAGAGACAGATTGGGCCGCTCGGTCCTGCATTGGACGGCAGAAAAGGGCCACCTGAGCACTGCCAAGTTTTTAATTCGCAATGGTGCTCCGGTTCACCATCCGGATAACGATGGCCAAACCCCACTTCATGAAGCCGCAAAGTGGGACCAACAGAAGATCACCCGGCTTTTCATTTTTCACGGAGCTGACGTGAATGCGAAAGGGGCAGATGGTCGAAGCCCGCTTCATATTGCTATCGCCAACGGAAATATGGATATTGCCAACCTGCTCAAACGCCATGGCGCCAAACTGTAACCCTGTCTTCCCCTTTGATAATGAAAAGTTTCGCGATTTGTTTTCTGCTTTTAACCGTTGTTTCCTGCGCCACCTTATTTGCCATGAAATACATTCTCTGGGCAATGTTCAAATGGGGAGGGGGGGGAGCCATCGGTTTAGCCCTGGTTTTTACCGGCATCTATGTCGGGAGCTTTTTTGCGGTCACTAAAAAATGTACCCGGCATGAACAATATGTCCCGCATACCGTTCTGAAATGGATTTGGGTTTTGGGTTTCGTACAATTGATCGTGCTGGGCGCCTTTTATCATTTACTACCGCAATTTTTTCCCGCTATCATCGCCGACTTCTTCTTTGCCTGAAGCTAGAAGGGAAAACACAGACCCCGGCTTTACTATGCGTTAGGTTCTTCGCTTTCCCTTTCTATGGGAATCAATGCGTATTTCGACCCGCATCCCTGTCCCTGGCTGATCATCACCATATTGTTATAACGGTTTTTCAAAGTCTTTTTCTCTGAGTAATCCGCCGCGTAAGAGTCTGTCAAAAACAAAGCCGCGTTTACGATCCCAAGTGGCGGGATGATGAACCCACCCACTCCTAATAAAAAGTTTCGGATATCCCTTCCTGTAGAATCGGTAGCTTCCAGTTTTTGCATTCTCGTCTGCGCCACTGCCAATTCCTTTTCCAGTTGAACACAATTTGCACTCTCATCTTCATAAGAGGCAACCATAACCTGGCCCGCCGCGCATCCATATAAAGGCATTGCAAGCATCAGCCCGGTCACCAGCATGAGCCTGTTCTTCCAATAACACCCACAGCAGAAAAGAAACACCAGAGCCCATAATAATAAATAACCAACCTCTTCAATACCCATGATACGAGCCCCCTTAAAGTTTTGTCCCATTTCCCACAATCAGGAAAATGAGAAACCTGTCACCTGATATTTTGGGTGACACAAAACAAAGAGCAAAATGAATACCATCGGTACCAATCGGTTTAAATATTTTAAAATCAGAGGGTTAATAAACGATTTTTTAACGGTTTGAAAATTAAAAAAACACTTCCCTCAAAGAGGAGCAACAGCCCCCCCCACAAAAAAGCGGTTAAAAATTTAACCTTTATTATTAATGATTGTTTTTTTTTATAACTTTTTGGCGGGATAAAAAATTGCTACTGCCGAGATTTCTTTTAGAAAAAAATTTATAACTCAACAAAAACCCTGTTAGGAAGGTGGGATCACTTGGGTTTACATTGAGCTTCGAGCTCTGGGAAATTTATCTTTGAAACAACGAGTGAATCGATATTGGTTTCACATTCTTTAGCTTTAATAAAAATTTCTCCATCGCTATCAACACGAAAAATCATTGAGTCCGCAACATGTCTACCGGTTGCGGAAAAATCTTTGCGCAGGTCATTGGTTACGGCTACTTTTATATCCCCAGTCTCTGAGTCGTGTATTCTATCGGCAATATCCTGGCCGCAGGGAAGGTGCCCCCCCTTGTTAAACCAATACACCGTACAACCCAGATAGACCTGATCCAGAGCTCCTACAATAGCAGGAGCGATTTTCCCGCTGGGAATCTTGCCATCATCTTTGACCAGAACCGCCCAAGTGATGGCCACCACCACCAGCGCCATAACAATGGTGACTACCGGCGAACTTTTCTTTTTAGGAGGAGTCCGTGGAGCAGGGGTGTCTGCGTTTTTTTTTCTACGCCTTGCCGGCCTTTCTGTTTCTCGACTTTTACGAGCCATTGCGACAGGTTCCAAAATGAAAATCAGGGTATACCGGGGCAGGACCTTCGGCGCTTGCCGAAAGCAGGTTTTCCCCGATGGTTGTCACCCATATACTAATCTATTCTTCGATATTATGAAATATCAGTGGGTATTTTTTTATGAGGTGGATTATCCGGAGCAAGGTGAGGTTGAAAAACCGGGGATACTTTTTCAGGAAGGTGGGGGTTTGTCGTCCGCTTTTCGCAAAACCACTTGAATTTGCGCCACTGCTTCTTCAAGGGTCTGGTCGATCAAGGCTCCGAGTTTGACCGAAATCAAGTTGACCCGGTCTTTTTGCGCCTGCGGATTCAATCCCAGTTTTTTCAACATTTTCTGATTTCGGTTCAGCCTTTTGATAATAGATCGGTTCAGGCGCATGAAAAATTTTCCCATCCTACCCAGTCCATGGCTTTTAAGGGAGTAGTTATAACCCTGATCCTGGCACTCGATGGAAACCACTTCGGCTCCGGACAAAGCAGAACATAACTCGCCCAGATCAAATGAAGCCGGAGACCATGATTCGAATTTATCAAACCTGAAAGTAGCTGCGTGCTCCCGGTTAAACAAACTCGGCCAGACTCCTTGCTCATATAAGTCTTCGTCGGATACAACGATGATCATCACCCCGCCCGGTTTCACCAGCTGCCACCATTGTTCCAAAGCTTTGGGCACATCTCCCATATGTTCCAGCGAATGACTGCTATGCACACAATCAAAAGTCTCAGGACTGAGGAAATTCAAGATGTTCTGAGCATCGCCCTGCTCCTTATCAAATGGAACAGCGTTGGGAACAACCAGATTGTCGCCACAACCAATGTCCAGAACCTTGCCGGAAAAATATTTTTCCAGAAATTCCCGTCCGCGTATTTTTTCTGTCTTAGATGCCTCATCCATAAATTTGCGCACATCGTATCACAGAACGTTTAAAACCGTCCCGACCGAGTCCCAAAATGAACATAGTTTTGGACCGCACTGTAAAAAATCCGGGAATCTTGTCATCCCGAACCTGCCACGAAAACAGAGTAAATCCTGAAACATATTGCATTATCGGCTCTTACCGAAATGTCCCCAGGATGGAATATTTTGGTATGAACTTTGCTCTTGTTATAGAGAAGCATGCCCCGGTTTATTAACTTAATGGGGAGGTAAATATGTCGTCCAATCATTACATCAATTTAAACCATGTTCGGTCCAGACTGGCAAAAGCCTGTTGCCTCCAACGGCTTAAAGAGGGCAACCTGCTTGGGGCGCTGATCATGGCTCAGTTAATGATCAAGTTTAAAATCAGTTCCCTGGTTGAAGAAATTTTATAGATACATGTTAAATCGTGCCAACTTTTTTCATTCTCCTGCATCTTATGAATATAAGACAGGAGGTATCAGGACTATGAAAACCACTAATTTGAAACTTTTAAAAGCTCCTGCTGATCTCGACAAATCCTTTGCTACCAAAAGCAATCGGATTCCAAGCGATTTCTTTGATCCGCTGGCAAGAAAGCAGAACGAGTTGAAGGCCGCATTTCTGCTTATAGACTGCTTGAACTCCTATATCAAAAATCCGCTGTTCCCCGACAAACTTGTCGCAAGGAGGGCACCATGAAAGGAATGAATCAACCCAACATCCATATTCAAGACAGAAACCCTTTGCCGGCAAAAAGGGTCCGCCCACGCAAAAAAAAGTATCTGGAAATAAAACGCCAGAGAGAAATCGATGCGATGGTGGAATTAACCCGCAACCAGTTGATGGACCGCTATGAGGGGTGAATAAAAAGCATCTCTATTCATTCGATAATTTTCTCCAGGCAACCACCAGGTGCCAACCTGATCGGCTCGCCAGCCGTGCCTCTTCGGGCAGATGTGATGCCCTTTTCACTTGCCTTCATGCCCGAAACGAGCAAAAAAACTAAAATAAAATATCACATGCACTGGCCCCACGCCTGATGGACTCCCTCCAAATTATTCGTTGAAATATCCCCCACCTAAACTACAATTTGAACTATAATTAGATGTTCTTAATACCTAACAGGCAAATCTGGGGAGAGTTTGCTGTCATGGATTTTAATAAAAAGATTTTAGTCGTCGAAGATTCTCAGTTCCAGCGAGCAATATGTGTCGCTCAACTGAAACAGGCAGGATTCCAAAATATAGAAGTCGCCGGAGACGGCAACGATGCCTATTCCAAACTGGAAGAAGGCGAAATTGACCTGATCCTCTGCGATTGGGAAATGCCGGAACTGAATGGCATCCAGCTTCTTAGAAAAGTCAAAAAAAACTCCACCCTCCAGAACATACCGTTCGTCATGGTCACCTCCACTAAAGATGAAAAACGTCAACAGGAAGCCATCGATGAAGGTGCTCTTGACTACATCGTTAAACCCGCCAGTCCAGACTTGTTCAAAGAAAAGCTGGGGAAAATCGACTAAGCCCTACCGTCAGCGACCATTCAATCATCCAAACCCCTGTTGCAAGGAAGTCTGCTCGCCGTTGTAAGAATCTGGCCCGTATTCCGACTACCTTTTCATAACAACTGAATCACCTTCATGTAAAATAGAACCCATATCCAAACAATCGAGGAGACAAATCATGCGGGTTACCGTGCACTACATCTTCTCAATCGTTGCCCTGGCGTTTTATGGCGAAAAGGTCTGCCCATTGCTGGAAACCATCGGCAAACTTGAGTGGTCCCTCAGGCTAGTCGTGGTGTTCACGGTTCTGTTCCTTATAAGACCGCTCCTGGTCAAATCGATCGTTTTAAAAACCGTATGGCAAAAACAATCACAGTTCCAGTTCTTATTGGAATTGGCTTTGTTTGTAGTCGGTGCCTTGGCACTGGGCTGGTACAATAGCTTCGAAAATGATGCCAGTCTCGGCAACAACGCCAAGGTGTACCTCGGTTGCACCATGTTCGGATTCTTCATCGCCTGCGATATGGCACTCGAGCGGCAGAAGCTCATCGCCGAAGATCCCGATCTCGTCACCGGGAACATAGAATCCGCCAAAGTGACCTTCCCCATAACTGCCAAGCTTACCGCAGTGGCGGTGTTCTCCTTGATCTTCATGACCAGCATCATGTTCCTCGTCTTCCTCAAAGACTTGTACTGGTTCATAGATCTGGGACAGGACAATTACGGCCAGGGGAGCTTCTTCTTTCTACAGGAACTGCTGTTTGTCGGCTCCGTCATCCTGGCGGAAATGGTCAACCTCATTGTTTCCTTCTGCCGGAATCTGAAACAGTTCTTCCACAACCAAAATGCTTCGATGGAAGCGGTCTCCAATGGCAACCTGGACCAGCACGTGATGATCAGCAGTCAAGACGAATTCTCTGTGATGGGACACTACACCAACTGGATGATCGAGATGCTTAAAAAACGCAACCGTGAACTGGAAAAAGCGCGGCGGGAAATCGTTGTACGGCTCGGTCGCGCGGCGGAATACCGCGACAACGAAACCGGAATGCACGTCATACGCATGTCCAACTACAGCGCGGCGCTGGCAAGGGCCGCCAAACTCCCTGAAGAACAATGCGACCTCATCCTGCAGGCAAGCCCCATGCACGATGTGGGAAAGATCGGTATCCGCGACAGCATCCTTCTCAAACCTGGAAAACTCGATGATGAAGAATGGTTAAACATGAAAACCCATGTCAATATCGGCGTGTCCATCCTGTCTGGCGGCGATTCGCAAATCATCCAGCTGGCACAAGAGATCGCCGCAACGCATCACGAGAAATATGACGGAACGGGTTACCCGAATGGATTGAAAGGAGAGGGGATTTCCATTGCCGGACGCATCGTCCCCGTTTGCGATGTGTTCGACGCGCTAACATCCGTACGTCCCTACAAGGAAGCGTGGACGGTGGAAGACGCCATCGAATTACTGAAACGAGAAAAGGGCAAACACTTCGATCCGGACCTGGTAGACAAGTTCATCTCGATTTTGCCGGAAATTCTGGAAATCCGAGCCCGCTACTCCGAAACCTCGGCAGAGGCCATAACGTAATCACAGAAACAACTTGCGCAAATGAGCCGCCGATATTCCCACATTTCCTGCCCTGGGGTGGTTTAGCGTTAATTTATCAGGATTAGTGCCGCTAAGAAAGGATATAGAAAAAAACCGATGGAGTTTGAGATGAAAATTCTCGATGAAATCAAAAAAGTCCCCAGAGAAACCCCACTGCACGATGAAAAGGGCCGCCCCAAACGGTCGCTGAAATCTCTGCTTGTCATATCCAAAAAGAAGGAAGACTCCGAAAAAGACTTCCGCCATAAATACTTCGTGGGCCGCATCACCCGCATCGACGAAGAAATCTAACCGCCCACCCTCTAGCGAGGGAGGGCGTTATATTTTCCCCCAACCTTCGTGCCCCGAAGGGGTAAATATAGCAATTACTTTTTAAGCCGAGATAACTCTTTGCTCGCCAGAAAAAGCGATGGCACGCTGGCCCCACGCCTAGTGGAGAATTTCCAGCACCTGTTCCGGTGGACGGCCTATCGCCGCTTTACCATTAGCCAGCACTATAGGACGTTCTATCAAAATAGGATTCTTGATCATGCAATCGATCAGCTCGTCATCAGATAAGGCAGAGTTGTCGAGCCCACACTCAGCATACTCATCTTCTTTCTTACGCAGAAGATCACGCGGTGAAAACCCCAGCAGAGAAAGAATCTCTCGCAACTTTTCTGCGCTCGGCGGGGATTCAAGATACTCAATAATAACCGGCGTAACACCGTGTTCTCCCAGCAACTCAAGAGTCTGCCGCGATTTGGAACATTTCGGATTGTGATAAATAGTTATAGACATGATTTAATTATCTAATGGGCCCCTCTTTCACAAAGAGGGGCTGGGGTGATTTACAATATTAGAACTGGCTATTCTATTGCAAGTGATGGCAATAGACAAGATGGGATAAATTAGGAGTGTTATAATGGAATGAAAGCTGAAAATCTTTTCGTCAACTGTAACTCAGAGGTTGTTTGAAATAGTTTGACATTGTTTCCCCTACCTACTAAATTTGTAAACACTTTTGGTTACTAACCCAAATTAAATAATGATTTGTCCTAAATGCGCCGAACATAAATTAAGCCGCCTGGATTGGTTATATTTAACAGTTAATTTTTTCCCGGCAAAAAATAAAAATCACGTTCGAATCAAGTTGAACGGGATCAACCAAAAGGTTTTTATTTGTCCTCACTGCCATGGAATTTCGAAATTTGGCTTAATTGCTTCAAATCTACATCTTATTGGCATTTTAGTGATGCTCGCGGGATTCACCCTAAACGTTTCTTATGAACAAGGGGGAGCCTATCAAAATCATGTAATGATTTTAACCTGGTTCATAGGTCTCCTTGGTTTTTTTATGGTTATAAAGCCCAATTTGTTTTGCAGCTATCATCTGGAATTACTAGATGCCACCGAAGAAGACCTGATACGATAAATTTAAAATCAGTGGTAGATGGGGCCTTTCCTATTCGCCCCGACAGGGGCGGCGACGAATGGGATCAATAGATTCCCTAGGAGCGAGGGAAGTGTTTATCGAGTTCGCCTGATATATCCTTTACTTGACGCCCAAATTTTTCAACAAGCTTTTTGTAGTTGCCGGTATTGCTATCAAATATTGCCTTGTAGATGCCTGCCTGAACCTCATGCATCGCTTGTATATGGGGGGATAACCCTTTCGCCCTCTCGTAACACATTTGGTCGCGTTGCTGTAATTTCTCCAGTAACCCTTTCATAAGGTTAACTTCGCGGTCAAGGTTGCCTACGAGGATATTGACGTGGCGATTGTATCTGTCAATGCGATCTGAAGGCAGGGAAGAATAAATGGAGTTATACATGCCTTTATGAACCTTCTTTAGGCTTGTTATGCGCATCTGCAGTTCTTTTGCAACTTGCGGACAAATTTTATTTTTACCTGCGCCTTGAGCCTTCCCCTGAGCCTGCGCTTGCACCGAAGTTGCAAAATACAGAATTGAAAATAAGTAAAATATAGTTAAGGCAAATGAAGTCTTTTTAATCTTTTCCATAAGTGTCCCTGATAAGAGCGGTGTTTAAGAATAAATTTCGAAAAAAGTAGATGAAACAATTATATACCAGAAAAATAAATCGACTGATAGCCAAAAAGAGGCCTATGTGCCGCGCAAAACCTGCTGAACAACCCGTCCTTTTTCAGGAATGTTTTTTTCAGGCAGTCCCCCTTCTTTGGATTAAATAAAACTTTTGGCAGGAATCGCGATCTATAAATCAGAGATTTACGTATAGCTGACAACCAATACCTTTTGGTGGGCCCTGGTTCTGGGTTGCTGACCGAAGGCCAGCAGTGGAGCCAGCGGGCGGAATTGAACCGCCGACCTACTGATTACGAATCAGTTGCTCTACCCCTGAGCTACGCTGGCATTGGGTCTCTTTAGGATTGAAGGCATGTACTTTACACGCTCTGTCCGACAAAAATCAACTGCTTAGTTCTCCCGGCCAAGCGGCCGGTGGCTACTGGCAATAGCTTTTTACCGCTAGCTAATAGTTATCTCGGCCTTACAAGCTCTTGCTATTTTCCTCCCCTGCCAAGGAGACCTTTGCATAACCCGAGATTCTTCGTCACTTTGTTCCTCAGAATGACAAAAAGGCCCTTTGTTGTCATGCTGAGCCTGTCGAAGCATCTCGCTTCTCCCCTTTATCGACTTATGCGAAGCTCCCCTGCCAGGGGGCCGCGAAACTTTGGCTTGAAAATGCACCGGGAAAAGCTTTAAACTCAATGTATTCATATAAATGTGCGTTTTACGGATCGGAAGGAAATGAATGGCCGAAGATATTAACGAGAAAGAGTTCGACTGGATTTCCGAGGTATTTAAAAAGGCGGAAGTGTTTACCGGGCTCAGCTACGACGAACGGGAAGCTTTGATCAATGAGATGTATAAGCTCAGCTACAAACCCGAAGACATCGTCTTTAAGGAAGGGGACACCCCCAACGCCTGCTTTTTAATCTATAAAGGAAAAGCCAAGGTGGCCAAAAACAAGATGATTGTTCTCAAAAAAGCGGTTTCCACTTTAGGACCCGGTGCCTTTTTTGGGGAAATGGCTTTTCTCACCTACGCTCCGCGCCTGGCAACCGTCACGGCAACAAAAAACCTGACCTGTTTCGTTCTACTCAAATCCACCTTCCAACGATTGCTGGCAAAAAATCCCTCTTTTAAAAAATGGCTGGAAACTCTTTCAGCTAAACGCATGGTAAAACTCGAAAGCATCTAGCGGCGAGCCACCGCTGGCAATAGGTCAGAACCTTTATGAGCGAACTATTACTATTCCGCTTCTGGATATAGTCCCTGCTCGTTGTACCCCTCCGGGGCAGGAAAGCTGTGGAAGAATATCACCGCCACACGCCTAGCCCACTTCCGTGGGAGGGAACTGGGCAAAGGCTTGATTGAGCCGAGACAACTCTTTGCTCGCCGAATAAAGCGACGGCACACTGGCCCCACGCCTAGTGGTGGTGGAGCATTTCGCTGGCGGTCCAGGCCATACCCCGATTCGCCCCACCGGAAAATCCGATTTTACTGACCACAATAATTCCGAATGCGGTGGTTTCTTTGAACCACGATATGACAGTCGGGACGATGACTTTCGGGTCCATCCCCTGTTCGATCAACTGGTAGGCACGCAAAGCGGTCACTTGCATGGCGATGGCTTCGCCGTCACCGGTGGCGGCCACGGCCCCTTCGGGCCCGGCATAGAGTCCACACCCGATAAGCGGAACATCACCCACGCGGCCGGGGATGGCATCATCGATGCCACCTGTACTGAGTGCGCAGGCGAACTCATCCCCTGCCCGGACAACGCACCCGACGGTATCGGTAGTGGAAAAATCGGTTCCTGTACCGATGATCTGATCCGGTGACAGAGTTTGGCATCCCTGATCGGCGGCAAACTGATTGGCCCCGCGCCCGGCCAGTATTTTGTATTCGGACTGGCTGACAATACGCGCCACATGGATCGGATTCTTGAATCCTTCCAATGCGGCCACGGCACCGAACGTGCCGGAACTGTCCATGCACGAAGCATCCATCTGCACGGTGTCATCGTTGCGTTTGTGCGACCCGATGCCGGCATTGAAACGTCCGTCATCCTCTAAAATGGTAACAGCCTGGCAGGCCGCATCGATGGTGGGTTCGCCGGATTGCAAAGACATCATGCACATTTGCCCGGCAACGGCGGTTCCGTCTGCAAAAGCAGGATCGGACCCTGCGCCGCCGTGAGTTAAAACTACAAGTCGTTTTTTATCTTCCATAATGAGTCCCTGTTAGTCCTCTCCGGGCGAGGCCCGGCCACTAGGCATGGGGCCAGAAAGCAATAGCTCTGTCTGGCGAGCAAAGAGTTCTCTCGGCTTAAAAAGTAATTGCTATATTCCCTCCCACGGGAGTGGGCTAGGCGTGGGGCCAGAAAGCAATAGCCCTGTCTAGCTGGTAGTAATTTATCTCGGCTTGACAAGCCTTTGTTAGTCCCCTCCGGGCGAGGCCCGGTTGTGTGGTTATTATAAATGAGGTATTCTTAAGACCAACCAAAAAAATAACAGGAAACTCATGGTCAAGTTTTGTTTGCAGTGCAAAAATGCGTTCTGGGGTGGACAGTATTGCCCTAAATGTCCCGGCGAGATCGAACTGCTCGATGCCGCCCTGCCCGAAAATAAAAAATATCTACCAGAACTCAATATCGATGTGCGGCCAAAATATTATGCCCGCAGTTCCATGCTTCTTTCCTGTTTCGGATTCGTGATGGCTTTGCCGCTAGGGGCTTTTGTCTTTTTACGCGGATTAGCCTCTTCCGGAAATGTTGCGCTATGGGCCAGTGTCGGCATTGGTACCATCGTTATTATTTCGTGGGGATGCTGGTACCTCGCTCACCGACTCTTCGATAAACAAATGGAAGATGTCGAAGCCGATGACAAAGAACCCCAACTCGACTAACCGGCGCCAGCGTGACGCTGGACCCTCTACTGGCAATGGCTTTTGTAGGCGAACAAAAGTTATCTCGGCTGAATCAAGTGGTTGCCCAGCTATCTTCCCTGTTCAATCACTCGGGCAATAAAACCTTCCCTGGCTTTTTCATCCTGCAATTGTTCTTCATCTATAACAGGAAGAGCGGGGAAATGTTTCGTGAAGGCCTGGGCGAACAGTCCCGCACTTTTTTCCTGTTCGTGGTGCAGGGGAACATTGCCTGTTCCGCAGGAAGGGGAACGGCTTTTAAAAATAAATCCACTCAGGCACGTTAATGCCTGTAGTTTTTGCGAGCTGAAATCGGTCATGGCTTGCGTCCAGTCTTTTCCCGATTCGATACCCACCATATAGGGTGCAAGGTCACCTGCCACGAGTTGCACTGCTTCTCTTGGAACGCCCATTCCCAGTTCCACTTCGGGGCAGACCGGCACCGCTTCGAACCGTTGACCTAACAGGTCGATCACGGTCTGGTTCCGTTTGCACTCCCCGTCATAACGAACTCGTTCGCCAAGCAGACAACTGCTGACCCCGATCTTGATTTTTTTCATATTCCGCTAATTATTTTTTGTCCCGTGCACCGATGTCTGTGCGGTAATGGATTCCATCCCATTTGATTTTGCCTACTGCCTCATAGGCTTTTGCAATTGCAGAAGCGGTATCGGGTCCGGTCGCGGTGACTCCCAACACGCGTCCGCCATTTGTGAGGACTTTGCCATCTTCCAATTTCGTCCCGGCATGAAAGACCACAACGTCGGGCAAGGCCCCTGCCTCATCCAGCTCAAAAATCTCTTTGCCTTTTTCATAAGACCCCGGATACCCTTTCGCCGCCATCACCACGCAGACCGAGGATTCCGGTTTCCATTGCAAATCACATTGGTCGAGGGTTCCATCGACGCAGGCTTCAAAGAGAGGGACAATATCACTTTCCATACGGACGAGAAGCGGTTGCGTTTCCGGGTCTCCGAAGCGGGCATTGAACTCAAGAATTTTAGGTCCATGCTTGGTAAGCATCAGTCCGGCATAAAGAATTCCCTTATAAGGTCGGCCTTCCGCCTTCATGGCACGAACAAGGGGAAACATGATTTTGTCGCGCACCTTCTGGCGCAGAATGTCGGTGAACACCGGAGCCGGAGAATAAGCCCCCATACCACCTGTGTTGGGTCCCTTATCGCCATCCAGCGCGGCCTTATGATCCTGCGCCGAATCCATAAGAAGCACAGTATTGCCATCGGTAAACGCCAGCACCGAAACTTCCGGGCCCTCCAGAAATTCTTCGATGACCACTTCATCTCCCGCCTCGCCGAAAGACTTGTCTTTCATGATCGTGTCCACTGCGTCCCTGCCTTCTTGCGCATTCTGGCACAGGATGACACCCTTGCCTGCCGCCAGCCCACTGGCCTTGACGACTATGGGTCCGGTTTCTTCATCGAAATATTTTCTGGCCTTCTCATGAGAGGTGAATATCTCGTATTCCGCTGTGAGCAGGCCGTATTTTTTCATGATATTTTTGGAGAACGCCTTGCTCCCTTCAAGCTCTGCGGCACGGGCACTCGGACCAAAAATCCGCAGGCCTTTTTCCTGAAAGCGGTCAACAATGCCCATCACAAGGGGTTGTTCCGGTCCCACCACGGTGAGTCCGATTTCATTTTCCTCGGCGAACTGTAAAAGTTGATCGATCTGGTCGGCGGGAATCGGAACATTAGTGGCGATTGTGGCCGTTCCCGCATTACCCGGCGCGCAGAACACCTCGGTCACTTTCGGGCTCTGGCTGATTTTCCAGACCAGAGCATGTTCTCTGCCTCCACCTCCTATTACCAGCACCCGCATTGTCTCTCCTTATTATCTTGGTATGATTCAAGTAGGAATTTATATAAAATACACCCGTGTTGCAAGCCTTTCAAACTTTTAGTTAACAGTATACTTTATATGGTCAGGTTGGACTCCATCAGCAAATCTTTTGGCGGGAAACCCGTTGTTGAAAATGTCTCACTGGAGATCGAGGCAGGCGAGCGGTTCACCCTGCTCGGAAGAAGCGGTTGCGGCAAAACCACCTTGCTCAGGATGATTGCCGGGTTCGAGACTCCCGACAGCGGAACCATTGCCATTGCGGGACAGGATGTCGGCTCCCTGCCAGTTGAACAAAGACCGGTGGGGCTGATCTTTCAAAATTACGCCCTGTTTCCCCATATGAGCGTTTACGATAATATCGCGGTTGGACCTCGCATCCGCAAACACCCTGAAATCGATATCGCCAAAAACATTGACGAGCTGTTGGAGATCACCCATCTTCAGGCATTGCGCGATGCCCACCCCGGACAGATCAGCGGTGGAGAAGCACAAAGAGTGGCCCTGGCCCGTGCCGTCATCAATCGCCCAAAAATTCTTTTGTTGGATGAACCTCTCTCTGCGCTGGACCTCAGCTTGCGGCAACACCTGCGTGAAGAACTGGTTGAGATGCAGAAAATGCTGGGCATCACCTTCCTGTTTGTCACTCACGATCAGGAAGAAGCCATGGGTCTGGCTACCCGTATGGGAATCATGGATAACGGTTGCCTGCAACAGGTGGGCACACCTGCCGAATTATACGAAAAACCGCAGACCGCTTTCATCGCCGAATTTCTCGGCGAGGTGAACAGGCTTACCGGTAACGTGGAACAGAGAACGGGCAACCAGGTCACCGTTTCGTTGGGGCCTGCTGGAAATATTCAATGTGTTGCTGAAATTTCTGAGCGGAAGAATCAGACCTGTTACGTGCGACCGGAAAAATTATTTTTTGATCCGGACCGACCCCAAACTGAGCCGACAAACAGTTTACAGGGAACCCTGCGTGCTATACATTTTTTTGGCAGTCATACCCGGTATCAGGTGCAGCTTGCCGATGGACAAAGCCTGACTATTTCATCACAGCAACGCAAAACTCGCAGTCCGCAATATTCCATCGGTGATACGGTACAGGTATTATTCGCAGTGGCTGACGTATTCACCACTAGGCGTGGGGCCAACCAGCGTGACGCTGGACTCAATGAGTAACAGCTCTCTACCCCTTCGGGGCACGAAGAGGCATTGCCAAACAAAGTGAAAAACATTATTAAATCACCCTCACCCCAACCCTCTCCCTTCAAGGGCGAGGGAGCAAAAAGTTCCTTCTCCCCTGGAGGGAGAAGGCTAGGATGAGGGGGAGCAATATGGTTGAATCCGCTCCTTGCTACTTTAAGAAATACTTCTAAAATGAAAAGATTCCTGACAATTATTTTCGTTGCCCTCGCCACATTTTTCTTAATGACGGGTTGTGACAACTCTCCTTCCGGCAAAACCTATCTGGTCGCAACCGATGCCACTCTGGTGCCCATGTCTTTCATGAGTGCCGGCAACGATATAACCGGATTCGAGCCCGATCTCATACGGGCCGTGGCAAAAGAAGCCGGAATCGACATTCATATTATCAATGTCGAATGGGCCGGGTTATTTGGCGGACTCATCACCCGGAAATTCGATATGGTGATCAGTTCGGTCACCGTTCTGGAGGAACGTAAAGAGCGCATGGCATTTGGTGAGCCTTACCTTAAAAGCGGCTTGGCCCTGGTGGTGCGCAAAAATCAGGAGGGCATCAACTCTTTTGCCGACGCGAAAAAAAATAATTTTTTAATCGGCGCGCAGATCGGAACCACGGCTTATTTTTTTCTGGAAAAAGATCCGGGCGTTCGCAAAAAGGGATATCAAATGTACGGGCACGCCGTGGCCGACCTCATTAACGGGGAGATTGACGCGGTACTGGGCGAAAGCACCGGAACCCTGTTCTATAAAAATCAGAATAAACCTTTATTTGAAAAAATTAAAATGGTTGGCGAAATCATGACCAACGAGCATTACGCCATCGTTTTTCACAAAGAAGACACCGAACTTTTAGAGAAGATAAATTCTGCCTTACAAAAAATCCTGAAAGACGGAACCCTCGCCCGGCTCCACAAAAAATGGGACCTGGGGATGTCGGCACAGGTTCCGGAGTAACTATGTCAACCTCATCACCACCCCAAAACAAATCCCAAACCTGGGCGTGGAACCTTGCGGTATTGATGAGTTTTATTTTTCTGGTTTATCTGCCCGCCAAGGAAGCTTTCATCGCCAAAGAGCAAAGCGGCGGTTATGTAGAATTGCTTTCGCTTCTGCCTTCTGGAATATTTTATACGCTTCTGGTCACCCTGCTGGGGAGCGCATCCGCCATTGTTGTGGGACTATTGGTGGGTCTTGGAAAGCTCTCTGACAATCCTTTCATACGAGTTCCGGTATCTTTTTATATCGAGGTTTTGCGCGGCATTCCGTTACTGGTGCTTTTGTTTTATATTTATTATGCCCTGGGGGAGTTCGTCCATATGCCCGCGCTGGTTGCGGCGGTGGCGGGATTCGGCTTCAGCTATGGGGCTTATATGGCCGATGTGTTTCGGGCAGGCATTGAAGCGGTTCCCAAAGAACAGGGCGAGGCCGCTCGCAGTCTCGGCATGAACGAAAAGCAGGCCATGTTTCAGATCATCCTGCCGCAGGCTCTGCGCACCATTATTCCCGCTGTCGGCAATCAAACGTTAGGAATGTTGAAAGACACCAGCCTGGTTTCGGTGCTTGCCATTTCTGACATCCTGCGAGTGGGTAATGAATATGCCACCAAACATTTTAATTATTTTGAAACCTATACCTATGTGGCTTTGACCTACCTGTTTCTCACCCTT
This sequence comes from Nitrospina sp., assembly GCA_018653085.1. Classification (GTDB taxonomy): domain Bacteria; phylum Nitrospinota; class Nitrospinia; order Nitrospinales; family VA-1; genus LS-NOB. The sequence continues at coordinate 5,801 of JABIAY010000053.1, read as the reverse complement.
GTGTTATCCCGAGCAGTACAAAACCTGGAAAACCGCTACCGACCGGCGTAGCCCACTAGGCGTGGGGCCAACTGGCACTAGCTTTCGCTGGCTATCAATTAATTTAAAGGCTTTAAAGAACAGGAATCCTTCAGGGAAACAACTCGAACGGGTCCTGGAAAATGAGACCACTGCTCTCGCGTCAACTGATTGATTTCCTCTTCCAGGGTAACCACGCCTTCCAGATCCAAACGTCCACTATAGAAAAGTTTGGCCGCCGCCGAGCAATCGGCGTTTCCTACCTGATCATAGTGCTCATAAATATCCCGAGCCCCTTTAACCAGGTGTCCCAGGGTGAGGCTAGCGCAGGAAAAATTAACCGCGAACGAACGGACATTTGAAGAAAGGTTGCTGAGCTGACCAGAATTGATCCGGATCACAGAGCTACCCGTTGCAGTCATACCGGCTTCAGAAAGTTTCCGCGCCGAAGAGTCAGAGACAATTTTTACACGCGCACCGTGATGATCACTACAATACGTATTGTCAAGAGACTCCTGGGCCCAGGCAGGCAATGAGAAGGCAATCAAAAAAACAGTGGTCCATATCAATCTTCGCATAAAATTCCTTTCTCTAAATTTCAGGTGTGGCCCATGATAATTTTTGGGTCTTAAAAACATATTCCCCGCACCCACAAAAATCAAGAAAACCCTCTATTTGGGCTCAATAAACACAACCTTATTATAAGTTCTCAAATTAAAATTTAAAAATCTATTTCCAGACAAATAATACCCAGGTAATCCGTGACATCAGGTTTGGGAGACTATATATTAAAAATCAGGAGGCTTTTGTATTTAACCGGGGAGGATAAGAAAAATGAGCGCTACGTTAGAAAACGCCAAAAAAATAGCCATGGAAGACTACTTTCTGCTGGCAACCCGAAACTGGGATGACAAGCTGGAGGATTTTTTGCCGGTTGACGATCCGTCCACAGGAACTCAGACATTCGATGACTATGCGGAAGCAGAAACCGCCTATTTTTCAATGGACTATAAAGGTTGTTCCCAGTCTGGAGGAAAGGATGTCAAGATTGAATTGATTCATATGCGTTTCAGGATTCCGCATATAGTCCGAAACCAGATCCTGTTTCCCTAAGTCGGTTGTTTGTTTTCCAATTCCTGAATCAGGGACCGGATAGATTTTGCCTTGGGTTGGCCCGGAGCCAGGCGAAGGGATTCTTTCAGGTGTCCCAGGGTTTTCTCGCTATTCCCCTGGAATTGGTGATAGACCATCCCCAGACTTAAATGGACAGCCGGCATTGATGGATTGATAGTCAGAGCCTTTTCAAAGTTTTCAATAGCGGCAGGAATGTTTTTAGTCTGCATTTGAATATTGGCAATATTCAAATACGGAAAAGCAAATTTGGGGTCCAGTTCAGCCGACTTTCTATATTCCCCCAAGGCCAGATCCAAATGGCCTTTCATCATCAAGCCATTGCCCAATCCAAAATGGGCTTTCGAGTGGTTGGGTTGCATGACTAAAAATTTATTAAAATTCTGAATAGCCTCATCAAACAGGCTGAGCTCCATTGCCAGGTAAGCCAGATTGTAAAAGGCCTGCTCAAAATAGGGATTGAATTTTATGGCCTTGCGATAAGACTCTGCCGCCTCCTGACGCTTCCCGGTAAGGTGAAATGCCCGGGCAAGGTTATAATGTGCCGGACCGTAATCAGGTTTTTGTTCCAACGCCCTTTGAAAATAACCAATCGCCTGCGGAAGTTTTCTTTGTTTGCCATAGACATTTCCCAGATTGTTCAGGCCAAAAAAATAATTGGGATTTATTTTTAACGCACCTTCAAACTCAGCAATGGCTTCGTCATATTTTCCGAGTTTGTCGTATGCCTCCCCTGCATTGTTGTAGGGTCGGACAAGGTTGGGCGATTTCTTTTTCGCATCGGTCCACAAAGTCACCTCATCTTTCCAGTCCCCGTTTCGAATTATCACCCCCACGGAAAAGCAGAGCAGAATTAATACAGCACAAAAATCAATCAACTTTGTCACGGGAAAAGCGAACCCAGAAAAACTTTTTTCGCACCAGATTCGTACACAGCCAAAACCTCCGGCAAAAATAAAAACAAAACCGACCAGAGGCAAATAAGTTCTATGCTCTACTGCCACATCCAGCAAAGGAATAAAACTGGAAGTGGGTAATAAAGTGAGCAGTACCCAGGCCATTCCGAACCCCACGCATCGTCTCCCAACCTCAAGCGAACCCGTTGCGGAAACACAGGCGGATATTCGAATCCAGAAAGTTATAAACAGTCCCAGCACAACCATTCCCAGCCAGTTCAAAGGTTGCAACCAGTGACTCAGGATAGGAAAGTTAATATCAATATTCATATTGAATGGAAACAACATCTTCCTGAAGTACTCGAAAGGGATGACTGCGGTTTGCGTCAAAAACCAGGTTCCCGGCTGTAGGTGAGCCGAAGAAGCAGATAAAAGCCCACCTGCCATGAACTGTTTGTATCCGACCAACGCAAGAAGAGGAATTACCAGAAGAAAAATCCACTTAGCATTCGTTGCGACCCAGGCTTTGGGTGTCTGGCGGGAAATAAAATAAAAGTGAAAAAGAAAAAGCATGGCTGGAAGCGTTACGATAGTTTCCTTTGAAAACCCTCCCAACAGAAAGCAAAGTCCGGAACCCAAAAAATGGCTCCACCCTTTCTGTCCGGTGACCTTCCAGGTTTGGAAGCCTTTAAAGAATAAAATCAGTGATGCCAGATAAAATACCGTGACTAGCAACGAAGAGCGGCTTGAGATATAGGTGATGGACTGAGTGCTGAGCGGATGCAACGCGAAAATCATTGCCGCAAAAAAAGGTAGGAACGCGAAGTCTTTTTGAGGGGAAAATTCCTTGAGATAATCCAGGGCTCTACGTGCAAGCTGATAAACCAGCAATGTAGCCAACACATGAAACATGATGTTGAACAGGTGATAGCTCCATACTTCAAACTCACTGATGGCATAATTTATATTAAAGCTGAGAATGATCAGCGGGCGCTGGAAAAAACTAAATAGGAATTGTGGAATTTTATCCAATCCCCGAATCCACGGTTTTTCGAGAATAGAAGGAATGTCATCAAAATGAAAAGTGCTCAGGAAGGTATTTCCATAGACTAACCCAATCGCGGTTATCAAAATTAATTTCGAATGGAAAGAATTAGGTTTCATGGAGTTCATTTTTTCCTTAAAACACATTGAAATATTCCTGTTCTATTTTTTTTACTACCGTATCCCAGGAATAACGAGTTACAGCCAAATCCCTGCACCGGGATTTCATTTCCAAAAAAATTTCCGGAGTTTTTAAAAAGGTTTCAATTCCCTCCGCCAGTGCTTCCGGGGATGTGTGCCTGAAGAGAAGCCTCTCATCTATCTGTTGCAAAATTTCCTCAGTCGCCCCTACAGGAGTGCCCATCACCGGCAGTCCACTGGCCAATGCTTCAGCGGTAACCAGGCCAAAGCCTTCTATGGCAGTCGTGGGAAGGATAAACAAGTCAGCAGAGCGAAAATAAAGCGGCAACGTTTCACGCGGCACCAGCCCAACAAGTTGAACACAATGGGATAGCTCCTCCTCCAAAATTAATCGCTCCAGTCGGTCTTTCAAACTACCCCTTCCTGTGATCACCATTTGAAACTTGAGGTCCGGGGTTTGGCGATGAAGAATGCCCGCCGCGCGAATCAGGTTTTCCAATCCCATCCGTTGCTCTAACCGGCGAGCCGTTAGCAGTAGAGGGATTTCTGTCGATAATTTTAATTTTTCCCGAATCGAGTCCCTCGTCGCCTTGGAGTCTGGCGGATGAAACTCCTCGATGTTTACACCACCTGGGATCACGCACAGTTCCGGTTGAGTACAAGTATAGTATTCTAGAAAACGGTTTTTCGAATATTCACTCAAAAAGAAAATGGTTCGGGACATGGCATATCCCACCCCTTCCATTAACCGGATAAACTGAAGTTTGATTTTTAGTTTCCACGGTATTTCTGAACTTTCCGTACCCACCTCATTGATTTTTTCCTCATCGTACCAGGAGCTATGAAAATGGCAGACCTTGGGGACCGTCCATAGTTGTGGACACAGAATAGCCACAAAGCCAATCAGGGGATTGTGAATATGCACCAGATCAATCTCCCCAGACCTCAGAATATGGCTGACCTGTTTTCGCATGGCTCGCCATAAAGAAATAAAACCCTTGCTGGCCTTAAGGGAAATACGATGACAGTGAACACCATCGATTTTCTCATAGTCTGGTAGCGATTCCGCAGGTTTGCAGGTTATCAAGTGCACCGTCTGTCCTCTGGCCACCAGACGTTTATTGACTTCATAGGTCAAACCCCACGCGCCACCCACCTCATCGGGATAACAATGGTATTGGAGGGAAAGAATCGACAATTTTTTTTCAGGACAGCTCATAAGTTGTGAAAATGATAAAACCAATGCGGAATATTTGCAAGAAAACTACAGTTGCGGAGAGCTTCCGCTCGCAATTGCAATGTCTTTACCCTGCCCACAGTCAGTGGGCTTTGGGAAGACACGACGCCAACCGTTTCCGTTGAATCCCAAGCATTTATACTATATATTAGTAGTAGTAAATCCTTACCTGAATTCGGGGGGCGATCTGGTTTCGACGGGAGAGCTGATACAAGGGTTGCATGCACGGGATGCCGTTGGCCCGTTAAAAAACGGCTTTTACATAATCGCCAACGATTATGATGTAGCTGTAGCCGCTTAATTTAACCGGTTACCGTCCGCCGCATCCATGTTCACGGGAAGCGGGTCGGACGTCACTCAGTGAACTGGTTTGGGTCGCATGTTCCGGGCGAACTGAACGAGATTCTTAGGAACTGGTTTGAGTTTAATCCTGCCTCTGGGAGTTGACTTGAGCGAGATTTAAAATAGAGGATAAGCATGTAGACGCCTTTGATTGAAACCTTTCGGACGGGGGTTCGATTCCCCCCGCCTCCACCAATTTGACATCCCAGGAAATCCAATAGAGTCCATAACCCAGCTATTTTGCTGGGTTTTTTGCTTTTACCTGTCCAGAGTTGCCCCATAGAGTTTATTGACATCCGGGGGCAACTGGGGGCATAATTGGGGGCTACTGGCCTGCCCCAAAAAGGAGTTGCCCCCATGTCTCTAACCAACACCACAATCCGAAACGCCAAGCCCGGCGATAAAACTATTAAGCTATACGATGAACGCGGCCTATATATGGAAGTCTCCCCGAACGGTGGAAAATGGTGGCGTTTAAAGTATAGATTTAATGGAAAGGAAAAACGCCTTTCCCTTGGCGTTTACCCTGACGTGACTTTGAAGGTGGCAAGAGAACGACGTGACAAATCCCGCAAGTTGTTAGCAGATGGTATTGACCCAAGTGAAAATCGTAAAGCTCAAAAGTTAACAAATAATGGAGGAAACAGTTTTAAAGTTATTGCAAGGGAATGGTTCGCTAAATACTCGGCAAACTGGACCACAGATCACGGCGGCAGGATTATCCGTCGTCTTGAACGAGATGTATTCCCTTGGATCGGTGACAAACCGATTGCCCAGATAACCGCACCGGAACTGCTTTCCGTAATACAGCGAATTGAAAAACGAGGTGCTCTTGAAACCGCGCACCGTGCTTTAGGGAATTGTGGACAGGTCTTCCGTTATGCCATCGCTACCGGACGTGCCGTGCGCGATGTCTCCGGAGACCTTCGTGGCGCACTCCCCCCGGCAAAGGGCGAACACTTCGCCGCCATTACCGAACCCAAACAAGTAGC
>JABIAY010000037.1 GCA_018653085.1 Nitrospina sp. | reverse complement strand
TACCGGTTTATCTGGATTGCAAACGGTGACCCTGGTGCCGGGTCTTTTTGTGACTCTGGATATAGGAAATTCTCGCACCCAATTCCAGGTTGATGCTTCTGGCAACACGTCTACAACTTTTACAGATACCTACACCGCATCGGGGAATACGATCACGTTTCTTAACGAAACCATTGAGATTGATCCGGGAGCTTTTGCCGGGTTTTATGATCTTGAGAGTGCAAACCAGCGCATTAATTTAACAGGGTTGCAAACTCTGGAATTAGTCCCAGGTCTTAGTATTACTTTAGACAGTGGTGGGGGTAGAGGCAATTTTGGAATTCTAGCTAGCCCGTGCTCTATTAATCCTCCGGGGGGGATAACCGTTGGAGGCACCTTTTTCGGCATCAGTTGTGTGGTCAGTAATAATCCACCCGTGGCCGATGCCGGCCCGGAACAAATTGTGGAGCAACAGGGACCTACCGGGTCCAGCGTGGTACTTAATGGTTCGGCGTCAAGCGATCCCGATGATGACTCTCTAAGTTTTAACTGGACGGGTCCATTTGGAACCGCAACCGGGGAATTTCCCAATGTAACCATTCCCGCAGGAATCCACATCATTACTTTGGTGGTCAACGATGGAATTGTGGATTCTGACCCTGATTCTGTTCAGATCCTTGTCCAAGACACAACGTCTCCAGCATTTACTTTCAACCAATTGGTAAGCAAGTTGTGGCCTCCAAATAAGAAGATGGTTCTTTCAGCTACACTTTCTGACGTGAGTGATGCTGTGACTGTCAATCCGGTTGTGAATATCAGCATTACCAGTAATCAAGGAAGCAGTGCTGACTGGAATATCACGCAGAGTGGCGGGACTTGGAATACTGAGCTTCGCGCGGATCGTTTAGGTAACGATACGGAGAGGGTTTATGACATTTCAGTCAGCGTTACCGATGATGCCGGAAATGTAGGAACTACAACGGCAACAGTGAAGGTTCCTCATGATCAGGGGCAAAACAAAGGAGGCGGAAAGAAGAAATAAATCCGGTTGAGTGAGTTTTTCTGAAATCGGTTGTCGCAATATTAGCGGGGATTTCTCTTAGGAGGGGTCCCCGTTTTTTACGTTTCCAGTCTCTTCCCTTGGGGATTGAAAATTTTGAAATGGCCCATGCCGCGTTTAGCCATGGCATATTTTACGGCGGTTTGCATCACTCCCATTCCATAGGTCATGCTACGGCTGAAACTGATGGATGAGGCATCGTCAAAATAGAGCGCCGGGCAGGATACTTCCCCGACATCAAAACCGAAATACAGGGTCTGGCAAAGCATCTGGTTGTCGAACACAAAATCATCGGAGTTTTCCAGTAGCGGGATGGTCTCCAGCACTTTTCGGCTGAAGGCCCGGTAGCCTGTGTGGTACTCGGAAAGTTTCTGCTGGATGATCAAGTTCTCGGCCAGGGTTAAAACACGGTTCGAGATGTATTTGTAAAGCGGCATTCCCCCCTGCATGGCTTTGTTGCCAAGAATTCTCGTTCCTATCACCGCATCAAAAACTCCTTCCGCGATCATGGATGCCATAGGGGTGATGAGCTTTGGGGTATATTGGTAGTCGGGATGCAACATGATGACAATATCGGCCCCGCTTTCAAGAGCCGCCTGGTAACAGGTTTTTTGGTTGCCTCCATAGCCCTTGTTTTCAGTATGCACAAAGGTTTTGATATCCAGTTCCCGTGAGAGCTTCGCCGTTTCATCCTGACTGGCATCATCAGTGAGAATGACATCATCGACAATATCCTTTGGGATTTCATCGTAGGTTTTTTTGAGGGTTTTTTCGGCGTTGTAGGCCGGCATAACCACGCAAACGCGTTTGCCGTTTAGCATAGGCTGGATGGGGTTGGTCGGTTAGTTTTATTTTCTGTCACGCCGTGTATGATAATGTAAAAATATATATTTACAACCTGTGTGTGATATTTTTTTACTGGCCCTCATGCACGCATGTTATTCTCTCTGTTCGGGTGCCATGTCGTACCAGAAGTAGCATTATACAGTAACAATGATTCACGAGGAGTTTGATCAGTTATATGAAAACAGAATTCGATATTGCGGTACTTCCCGGTGACGGAATCGGCCCGGAAGTGATTCAGGAAGCTCTGAAAATTCTCAAAATTATAGAATCCAAACTGGGTTTAAAGATAAACATCAGTGAGGCGCCGGTTGGCGGGGCCGCCTATGAGGCGACCGGGCACCCTTTGCCGGAAGCGTCATTGGAGACAGCTCGAAACGCCGATGCGGTATTGCTGGGTGCTGTTGGCGGACCTCAATGGGAGAGCATTGACTTTTCCCTCAGACCGGAACGGGCCTTGTTGGGGCTCCGCTCCAGCATGGGACTCTATGCCAACCTTCGCCCGGCCCGGATTTTCCCGGCTTTGGTGGATGCTTCCACGCTCAAACGTGAAGTGGTCGAAGGCTTGGATCTGCTTGTGGTGCGGGAGTTGACCGGCGGCATCTATTTCGGTCAGCCGCGTGGTGTTGACACTCTTGAAGATGGTACCCGTCGCGGATTCAACACACTGGTTTATACCGAGCCGGAAATTGAGCGCATTGCCCGCATCGCCTTTGATGTGGCCCGCAAACGCAATAAATCTGTTTGTTCCGTTGATAAGGCCAATGTTCTGGAGTCGACCGGGTTCTGGCGTGAGGTGGTGACAGGCCTGCATTCCGATTACTCGGATGTGGAGCTCTCGCATATGTATGTGGATAATTGCGCCATGCAGCTGGTGAGGAATCCCAAGCAATTTGATGTGATCCTGACCACCAATATGTTCGGAGATATTTTAAGTGATGAAGCATCCATGCTCACGGGATCAATTGGTATGTTGCCCTCAGCAAGCCTTGGGGAAAAACATGCCATGTATGAGCCGATACATGGTTCTGCGCCGGATATTACCGGTCAGGAACTGGCAAATCCGTTGGCGACAATATTGTCCGTAGGCATGATGTTCAAGTATTCCCTGGACCATGAGGAACCGAATGCGTGGATCGAGTCAGCGGTTGAATCGGTGCTGGGGCAGGGTGTGCGAACTGCGGATATTATGTCCGACGGGATGAGACAGGTAGGAACCAAGGAAATGGGTGACTTGATAGCTGAAGAATTGGAGAAAGGTTAAGAATGGTTAAGAAGGATCAATACAATGTTGCGGTAGCCGGGGCCACCGGAGCGGTGGGAAGAAAAATGCTGGAAATTCTTGAGCAACGGAAATTTCCTGTGGCGAACCTGAAAGCTCTGGCATCGGCAAGGTCGGTGGGGCAAGCCCTGCCATTCAACGGCAACTCTCTGGCTGTTGAGGAGTTGAAGGACGATTCGTTTGAAGGCGTGGACATTGCCCTTTTTTCGGCAGGAGCAGGGGTGAGTCATCAATTTGCGCCCGCTGCGGTGAAGTCCGGTTGTGTGGTGATCGACAACAGCAGTGCTTTTCGTATGGAACCGGAGGTTCCGCTGGTGGTGCCGGAGGTGAACCCGGATGCGATTGGAGATAATCCCGGTATCATTGCCAATCCAAACTGTTCAACCATTCAAATGGTGGTGGCTTTAAAGCCTATTCATGACAAGTATAAAATCAAGCGGGTTGTGGTTTCGACTTACCAGTCTGTTTCCGGTTCCGGTCAAAAGGCTATTGATGAACTGCAAAACCAGACTAAAAACATCCTGGCAGGAAAGGCGGCAGAGCCTGATGTATATCCTCATCAAATAGCGTTTAACTGCCTGCCACACATAGATAATTTTCTTGATAGTGGATACACAAAAGAAGAGATGAAGATGGTGAATGAGACCCAAAAAATACTGGGCGATTCATCGATTAGGATCTCACCCACAACGGTTCGAGTGCCGGTATTTTATTCCCATTCTGAATCCATTAATGTGGAAACCGTAGGTCCCATCAATGCTAAGGAAGTCAGGGAGCTTTTGTCCGGGATGGATGGCATCTGCGTGGTTGATAATCCCGAGAGCAACGAATATCCATTGGCTATTGATAGTGAGGGCCGGGATGAGGTGTTTGTGGGGCGTATCCGTGATGACATATCCTGTGAAAATGCCATCAACTTCTGGGTGGTGTCCGATAACCTGCACAAAGGGGCGGCGCTCAATGCCGTCCAAATTGCAGAGTACCTCGTTAAGCCGAGATAACTTTTACCAGCCCAAAAAAGCGACTGCACACGGGCCCACGCCTAGGGGTGGACTTGACATTGATCGTCCATAAGTATATAAAACATAGTACGTTATGGTATTTGGGCGCTAGCCCTTTGCCAATAATCAATCCTCTTTAGACAGGACTCCTGTTATGGCTGAAGATTTCAAACCTGAGAACCGTCCCGCAGCGTCAGGAAAATCCGGAGAAGGCCTTAACCCCAAAGAATTTAAAGAGCTTGTTAAGCTTGCTTCTCATGAGCGCAAGAACCTGCAACTGCTGGTGGAGTATTTTGAGAAGAAATCGGGGGAGTTGGATGAAAAGAAAAGATTTTTTGATCGTGTTAGCGGCCAGGTACCCGATGCGTTAAGGAAACTTGATTCAATGGATGTCCGCTTTGAAGAAATCAAGACCTTTGATGTTCGGATTCGAGATTTTCAGCGCATTTCAAAAGAAATAAATTCCAATTACAACACCCTGAAAAGGGAGTTGGATGGATTGCATTTGCTCAATGAGCATATTGACAGCAAAACTAAGAGCCTTGACCAGCAAAAACTGGTTGTCGAAAAAGCAAATGAGGATGCAGGCCGCCTGAATGTCCTGGTCTGGGACATGGATTCCAAAATCAAAAAGCTTCGCGAAGAAAGCAAGCTACTCAAGTCTGCGGATCGCAACATCAAGCGGCTTGAGCATATGCTCGATAGCGTTTCGGGTCAGGTGCAGGATGTTGTCAACATGAAAGAATTGTTGAGAACGGCCGCCGTAAAAGTCGGGGTCATGAAAGACACCCTGGGAGAACTCGACAGTCGCTATGACCGGATCAAGCAGGACAGGGAAACTATAGAAAGCCATACCCGCGATACGGAAGAGTTGAAGCGTATTCTTGCCAAGGTGCAGGGTGACTATGAAAAGCTCCTTGGGCAGAGCCATCTGATTGACGAGACCCAGGAGACCCTTCACAGCCTGATGCAACAAATCAGCGAATTGAAAATCGAGTCCAAAAACATTTCCATAAAAAATGAAATGATCCGTAGCATTACCGGACGGTTGCGCGACCTGGATTCTGTGTCCGTGGATGTGGAGACCCGAATTGCCAGGATCCACGATGAAAAGGCCATCATTGAAAAGACCGAGGAAAAGATAAACAAGCTCAATTCCTTCCTGATAGACAATCTCAGCAACAAAATGAAGATTTTGAAGGACGAGACGAAGAGCATTGATGACGCCAATGAAAAGATGAGCCGCTTTAATGTCATGGCTGAGGAGGCAGAGCAGAAGGTCAAGCGGTTGGATGATGAAATCAAGAAGGTTGACACCATCTCCGGGATTCTCAAACACGTCGAGGTGATGAACGAGTCCACTCAGCAACAAATGGATGAGATCATCCGCAAGCAACAATTGGTGGATCAGGTGGACAAAAAAATTAATGACCTCAGTTCAATGGTTATTAGTCTTGATGTGAAGATGGAAACCCAGATGCAGAGGAAAGCCCTCATTGAGAAGATGGAAAAGAAGGTGGACGGTCTGGATTTCTTTATTGAAGAAGCGAACATCAAGATTGCCAAAGTTTCCAAGAAAATTGATTTCCTTGAGAAGGTGGATCAGAAGCTCGAGGACTTAAAGTCCATGGCAAATATAGTTGAGGAGAAAATACTCGATCTTTCCAAGGAAAAAGCGGCCATTGATGATCAGGAAAAGAGGATGAATAATATTTCCTCGAAATTGAGCATCCAGGAAATTGAATTGCGCACGCGGTTTAAGGAAGTTCAGGAAGCCAAGGATGAAATTTCCAAAATCGATCTTATTCGTGAGGAACTGGGGCAGATAACCACTAACTTTGAAGGCAAAATGGATGAGCTGAATAAGGACACGGCCCAGGTGGGGAGGACGGAATCCAAGCTTCAGGAACTTGATAACCTGATGAAGGATTTGCGGAGCAGGCAGGAAGCCCTGGATGAAAAGCAGGAGTTCATGCTGGTGGTTGAAAAGAAAATGGATATGCTCAGCAATATGCTGGAGAGGACGGAGAAACGCATCGGTCTGGTTTCTGAAAGCGAAGAAAAAGTCAAACGAACCCAACAGGCTCTTGGTGACCTTGAGATAGTTATTAGCCGCACTAATATTGAAAAAGATAAAATAGACAGGGAAAGAGAAAATCTCGATAAAATTAACCTGAATATTGAAAAACTGACCAACATTACTGAAGATGCTGAATCAAAAATTGATCTGCTGAACAGCAAGATCAGCCTGCTCGGAGAGGTGGAAAAACGTTTGAGCTCATTGAACCTATTGGCGGAAGACGTGAGTGTTAAGGTTCAAAATCTCAAACAAGAGGAAAAGGTAATCAGCAAGGCTGGCGAACAGATCTCGGAGTTGAAATTTTTGCTGGGTGAAGTAGAAAGAAAGAAAGAAGACTCGTTTTAATCAGGTTAAACCCTAAATGGAAAACCAATCTCCCTTTCCCCGTAAGGGGGGTTCATTTCTTCAACCGGATGGACCCTTGCCCATCACTTTTTTTATCCTTATAAAACGGCCCTTGGGCTAATCCCTTGCAATATTCAATGGAGTAAATTTTCATGGCAGATAAGTTGCTCGGTGTGATCGGCGGTAGCGGATTGTACCAAATGAAGGGTCTGGACGTGATCGAAAAGGTAAAGGTGGATACTCCCTTTGGTTCGCCTTCGGACAGCATAGTTATTGGCGAACTGGAGGGGGCTAAAGTGGCTTTTCTTCCCCGGCACGGTGTGGGGCATGTTATCCCGCCCTCTGAAATAAATTTTCGGGCCAATATTTTTGCGATGAAAAAAATCGGTGTCGAGCGGATTGTTTCCGTAAGTGCCGTAGGAGGCATGAAGGAAGATGCTCCCCCTGGGCATTTTGTGGTGCCCCATCAATTTATTGACAGGACGCATCGGCGTATCAGTACATTTTTTACTCAAGGGATGGTCGGTCATGTCAGTCTGGCAGACCCGATTTGCCTTTCTACTGCGGAAACGCTCTTCCAGGCGGCGCAAAAGGCTGGCGCGGAGGTTCATGAGGGCGGAACCTATATTTGTATTGAAGGGCCCCAGTTTTCCACCCGGGCGGAGTCGCTTTTATATCGGCAGTGGGATGTCGATGTCATAGGAATGACCAATGTCACCGAGGCCAAACTGGCACGGGAAGCGAGCCTGTGTTATTCAACCCTGGCTTTAGTGACAGATTTTGATTGTTGGCATGTAGAGGAGGAGCCTGTCACTCTTGAAGCGGTGTTGGAAATCATGCATAAGAATGTGGAGCAGGCGCAGTTGGTTCTCAAGGAATTAATACCTATGCTGGGAAACATTAAACCTTGCTCCTGTTGTGATGCCGCAAAATTTGCTGTTGTTACGGATCCTGAAAAAATTCCGCAGAAACTTAAAAATGAACTTTCAATTTTATTTGGCTAATGTCCATGAACAGAAATAATTCCAGTCGACTTTTTCCTGCCGCCAAGAAGGTGATGCCGGGGGGAGTGAATAGTCCGGTCAGGGCTTTTAACGCAGTAGGCGGCGATCCCCTGTTTATTAAAAGTGCCAGGGGCTCACGCATCACGGATGTCGATGAAAACGAGTTTATCGACTATGTGGCATCGTGGGGACCCCTTATTTTCGGTCACGCTCACCCTCAAATCGTGTCTGCCATAACCCGGCAGGCTCAGTTGGGTACCAGTTATGGTGCGTCTACGGAGTTGGAAATCCAGTTGGCGGAAAAAGTAGTCCGGGCAGTACCTTCCATTGAAGTGGTGCGTATGGTGAACTCCGGCACCGAGGCGGTGATGAGTGCATTGCGGTTGGCCAGGGGAATTACCGGACGTGACAAGATTGTAAAGTTTGAGGGATGTTATCACGGGCATGGAGACAGTCTGTTGGTTAAGGCGGGTTCCGGGCTGATATCCCTGGGAATTCCTGATTGTCCTGGTATCGTTTCCAGTCTTGCCGAAAAAACCCTGAATCTTCCCTACAACAATATAGATAAGGTTCGTGAGCTCTTTGAAAAAGAGGGTAAAGAAATTGCCGCGCTGATTGTGGAACCCATTGGTGGCAATATGGGTGTGGTTCCGCCAAAGCCGGGTTTTCTTGCGGCCCTGCGTGAGATAACCCAAAAGGCTGGTGCGTTGTTGATTTTTGATGAGGTCATTACAGGGTTTCGGGTCTCGTTAGGAGGCGCGCAAAAACTGTATGGTGTGAGTCCGGATATCACTTGTCTTGGAAAAATAATCGGCGGTGGACTGCCGGTAGGCGCATATGGCGGATCGCGCGAAGTGATGGACCATATATCTCCGGTGGGGTCGGTCTATCAGGCGGGTACCTTGTCCGGGAACCCCTTGGCAATGGCGGCTGGGAACGAGATGCTTGACCTGCTCTCGCAGGAAGGAATCTATGCAACTCTGGAGCAGAAATCGGAAAAGCTCTGTGAAGGTTTGAAAAAAAATGTTGAGGCTCTGGGTATTCAGGCGCAATTTACCCGGGTGGGTTCGATGTTTTCCATGTTTTTTACTGATCAGGAAATCGTTGACTTTGAAACGGTCAAATCCTGTGACACGGATTTCTTTGGACGATATTTTAATGGATTATTGGAGGAGGGGGTCTATATCGCACCCTCTCAATTTGAGGCCGGTTTCATGTCCGCAGTTCATACGGATGAGGATATCAGCCTGACACTAGAAGCCAGCCGCAAAGCGTTAACTGCGGCTCGTGGATAACGAGTGAGGTTATGAGCGAAATCATTGAGGTACTAGGCAGACAGATTCTGGATTCAAGGGGAAACCCTACTTTGGAAGTGGACGTGACCCTGGAAAGTGGTGCTATAGGCAGGGCGGCTGTTCCGTCCGGGGCATCTACCGGTTCGCGGGAAGCGGTGGAACTTCGCGATAAGAATCCCAGGTTTTATATGGGCAAGGGGGTTTCCAAGGCGGTGAAAAATGTAAACACCAAAATTGCCGCAGAAATTATCGGGATTGAGGTCACAGAACAGGTTTTGATTGATCGACTGATGATAGGAATGGATGGAACGGACAACAAGAGCAATCTGGGGGCTAATGCCATACTCGGGGTTTCTTTGGCTGTGGCTCAGGCGGCGGCAAACGACCTCGACCTGCCCTTGTTTCAGTATATCGGCGGTACTAATGCCAAAGAGCTTCCCGTTCCGATGATGAATGTGTTGAACGGGGGTATGCACGCAGACAACAATGTGGATATCCAGGAGTTTATGATTGTGCCGGTTGGCGCAAAATCTTTTTCAACGGCTTTAAGAATGGGTGTCGAAGTGTTTCACCATTTGAAGGCAGTCTTGAAAAAGGGAGGTTTCAATACCGCTGTTGGAGATGAGGGCGGATTTGCCCCTGATCTGCAATCGAATGAGCAGGCTATCGAAATTTTAATCAAGGCTGTTAAAAGTGCCGGGTATAAAGTTGGGAAAGATATTTTGATTGCTCTGGATGTTGCCGCCAGCGAATTATTCTCCAACAAAAAATATACCCTGTCAGCAGAAGGCAATAATAAATGGACATCTGATGAGATGGTGGATTTCCTGGTTCGTTTGGCTGGCAAATATCCCATCGTTAGTATTGAAGACGGTCTGGCGGAAAATGACTGGCAGGGCTGGAAAAAATTGACGGACAAAATTGGTGATTCCGTTCAAATTGTCGGGGATGACCTTTTTGTCACGAATACGAAAATTCTGGCGAAGGGAATTCAGCAGGGGGTCGGCAATTCTATCCTGATTAAAGTAAATCAAATAGGAACCCTTACGGAAACACTGGATGCTGTCGAGATGGCCAAGAGAGCAGGGTATACCTCTGTTATATCGCATCGTTCTGGTGAAACGGAAGACACCAGTATTGCGGATATTTCTGTGGCGGTGAATGCGGGTCAGATTAAAACCGGGTCTTTGAGTCGAACCGATCGTACGGCTAAATATAACCAGCTCCTACGTATTGAAGAAATCCTCGGAGATACGGCAATTTATCGGGGTAAAGACGTTTTTTACAACCTCTGCTAGGCGCAGGGCCAGTGTGCCATCGCTTTATTCGGCGAGTAAAGAGTTATCTCGGCTGACGAACAAGCTCTTTCCCAATACTCCCCTCCCTTCATAGGGACTCAAGCCCGATAGTCTGAGGGGTTGGGCAGGGAGGGTTGGATTTTTAGTGATTTCTTTAAAAAGAGGGACTGGTAGTTTACAAGTTCTCATGCAATATTTGAGCGAGTAGTTATGACTGGAAATTCTCGATACCAGAAGATTCTTTTGTTAAGCCTGGGCTTTTTTTTATTGCTGATCTTGATGGCAGTCTTTCATGAGAATGGTATTTTAAACGCCTATCATTTAGAACAAGAACAGTTGAAAATGAAACATGAAAATGAAAGTTTGCAGGTCCTGAATGAAAAATTTCGCCAGGAAATTAACGCTTTGAAGTCAGACCCCTACGAAATCGAAAAAATTGCCAGAGAAAAACTGAACCTGATAAAGCCCGGTGATCAGGTTTATAACATTGTGCAAACGAAAAAGTCGTCATCCTCCCCTAAATAATTTTTTTCCTCCTATATTGTCGCTTGATGGGCCTGGTTAATACGATTTATCTATAAACCTTTTCAAAAAAAGGGTTATCTCAGGTCCGGTTTTGTCGGGTCTCGAAACCTTGTCAAGCCTGAAATCTGAAATACTACCGAGATAAGAAAATACTGCTAAATTCTTGAATAAATTATTGATATTTTTAATTTAAGTGCTAAAGTAAAGCCACCGATTCAATAAGCAGGACGTGTTTTATCAACCGATGTGATTCTCGGTTTACCTTGATGAGTTGAACAACGTGGATTTTTTTGTCAGGGTGTGGGGACTGAAATTAATTTTTTACCCATTGAATTTATAAAATATCATTAGCTTGTTTTTAAGGAGGAAGCATGACCAAACAAGATATCATTAACCAGGTTTCATCTCGGGCCAGTTTGTCCAGGGCCAAAGCTGAAGAGGCTGTGGAAACAGTGATTGAATTGATTAAAGAATCACTAGGTCATGGGGAACCGGTTATCTTGCGTCGGTTCGGAACGTTTCAAGTCCGGGCAAAAACCAAGCGTGTTGGCAGAAACCCTAAAACAGGTGAGGAAGCTGAAATTTCTGCCCGGAAGGTGGTTCGCTTTAAATCGGGTAAGTTTTTCAAACAAGCGGTGGATGAAGGTAAGGTTTGATCAAATCTTGGCCAAGGACCTTACTTTCAAAGAATTAGCATTGCATCCCCGTAGCTGAAAAAGCGGTATTTTTTCTTTATAGCCTCGAAATAGGCTTTTTTCGCCAAATTTTCACCCATGAAGGCGCATACCAGCAAAAACAGCGTTGATTTGGGTAGATGAAAGTTGGTGAGCAGGTGATCTACCCTCCTGAACTCCCATCCTGGATAGATAAAACAGTTGGTCCACCCGGAGACAGCCCTCTGGATGGTTTTCTCAAATGCCTGGGTTTCCAAGACCCGGGTGGATGTTGTTCCCACCGCTAGCACAGCTTGTCCCTTCTTTTTTGCCTGTGTGATCTTGTTCCAGTTGGCCGGTGAAATTTGAAAGCGCTCCGCCTCCATTTTGTGAAGGATAATGTTTTCTTCGCGTATGGGAATGAAAGTACCTGGACCTACATGTAGGGTCAGGCGGGCTGTGTCGATAAATTTTTCGCGAAGAATTTTCAATTGGGACTGGGTAAAATGCAGACCTGCTGTTGGAGCGGCAATGGCTCCGGAATGCGAAGCAAAAACCGTTTGGTAACGCTTTCTATCCAATTCAAGCGTTTGTCTATCTGTATCAAGAGGTCTATGTATATACGGGGGCAGGGGCATCCGCCCATTCTGGTTTAAATAGGCTGAAAGTTTTTTTGCGGATGAGAACCTTATATGAGCCCGGTTGTCCTGCCGTCTGAGGAATTGAGCACTCAAATCGCTATTCTCGCATTTAAATTCAGCTCCCGGCTTTAAACGGCCCAACCCTTTTATCATGGCCTCCCATATCTCAGGTTCCAACTGGCGAATGAGTAGGATTTCAACTTGTCTGGTTTCCAAACGAGCTTGAAGTTTTGCCGGTACGACACGGGTATCATTAAACACCATGAGGGGATGATTTTTCAGGTGGTTTTTTAAGTTGCTGAAGGTATCGTGCGTCAGGGTTTGCCTGGCACGATCCACCACCAGCAAACGCGACTGCCCTCTGCGCTGGGTTGGTTTTTGGGCTATCAGGTTCTCCGGTAAATCGAAGTCGTAATGGGAAAGCTTATGTCTCAATGTGGTAGGCAAAGTCGATTTGATATTCTAAGATCATAAATAATGCAATGGTTGAATAATCGCAAGCAATTTACATCATTAAGTTTTCCATTTAAAATTTTTCATTAGGTTGTCTGAAATTGGGTTGGAAATTTTTCTGGGACTTGAAACCAGCCAAAAGTCCTCCGTGACCTCCCGAAGGGTGCCAAGTTTAATGAGTTTTCCTTCCTTGACGAGCTCTTTTCCCGCAAAATCTGGTAAGGGAATCAAACCCATCCCATCGTTTCCAAGTAATTTCTGAATGCTGGTATCCTGAGTTTCAATGACCACATCAACGGTAATATTATTGACATGAAAAAAATGGTTTAGATCATGACGAAGTTTGCTGTGAAGTGATGGCATGATGAACGGCTGAGATTGGAGTGATTTGGGAAATTGCCGTTTCAAAGACTGGAACTTTTTTGTTGAAAAAATTGAAATAGGAAGTTCTGCTAACAGTCTGGAGAAGTATTGCCTTGTGTTGCCAGTGGCTGGTGGAAAATTGGAAATGACCAAGTCTAGCCGATGGGCTTGAAGTTCCCTGAACAGATGATCTCCATCTCCTTCGAGAATGGTAATCGTGCAAGGAGATATTTTTTGCGCAAAGTGGATCATTGACTGTACGAGACTTTTGGGTACGCTATCAAGTGCTCCGAATTGAACGTGAGACCGCCTGGAAAAAGTTCTATCCTTTATCACCTCCAGAAGTTCGTTGCCCAAGCTGAATATTTGATTGGCGTAATCCAACACGACAGTTCCCGCTTCTGTCAGAGCAAGCCCTTGCCCTCGACGTTTAAACAGACCTTGCCCTAGAGATTCCTCTAAGTTTTTGATTTGGGTGCTGATAGTCGGTTGCCCGATTCCCAGTTTCTTTGACGCGGAACTAATGCTCCCTTCTTTTGCAGTAATCCAGAAGTAGTAAAGGTGGTGGTAGTTAAGCCACGTCATATTTCCCAGCCCTCATTAGTTTCAAAAAATAGAACTATAATTGATAAATTATCGAATATTAATAATTCGATTTATAGTATATTATACTATATATGATTTGGAAATATAGAAGTATTTGGGTGGTTTTGTTCTCGCAGACCTGCTTAGTTGAACGAGTTTGAACCATTCGGGAAACTTGGCTGTTGAGGTTATATCGTTAGTAGTGCAGTAGCTCTTAAATAAAAATAATTTTGGAGGTGAAGAAATGCATGCATTAGCTCAACAACCCAAAAAGAATAATTTTAGTTTTTTAGGGACCATTTTTAATGGAAAAACAGATACCGCAGAAATGCAGGCTAAATTGGATGCCATCAATAAATCCCAGGGAGTCATTGAGTTCAACATGGATGGCACGGTCATCACCGCCAATGATAATTTCTTAAAGGTTCTTGGCTATACTCTCGAGGAGGCGGTTGGTGTACACCACAAAAACTTTTGTGAAGAGTCTTATGCCCGAAGCAATGAGTACCGGCAGTTCTGGGAAAAACTCAACCGGGGCGAATTTAATGAGGGTGAATACAAGCGTATCGGAAAAGGAGGGAAGGAAGTCTATATCCAGGCCTCTTACAATCCTATTTTTGACCCGAATGGAAGGCCTTTCAAGGTGGTTAAATTTGCCACGGATATTACGGACCAGAGTTTGGAGAACGCGGAATATAGAGGGAAAATTGATGCCATCAGCAAATCCCAGGGAGTCATTGAGTTCAACATGGATGGCACGGTCATCACCGCCAATGAGAACTTCTTAAACGTTCTGGGATATACATTGGATGAGGCAATTGGGGTGCATCACAGAGAATTTTGCGAAAAGTCCTAC
>JABIAY010000025.1 GCA_018653085.1 Nitrospina sp. | reverse complement strand
AATAACCACGATCTGTAACCTGAGAAACCGCATCCCTCTTAAACTCTTCTGCGTAACGTATTCCTTTGGGCATCATAAACTCCTTGTTTTGGTATTCCATTTTTACCTTACAAGGTGTCTATAAATCTAGGGGCGTATCACAGATCAGAATTTCATCCCACTTCAAGTCAATTTTTCCGGAATTAGGATGTAGATTTACGAAAATATGTCGATATAGCATATAACGTCATATTCCTTAAATCAATAAATTCGATGAAAAATAAAATCTGGTCAAAAATTTTTATTTTTGTATTTTTTATCCCCTGCTTTTTCATCTCATCTCCATCCCAGGCGTTTTACAAAAAAAAGGTATTGGTCGGACAATTCAAAGATCCGGCAGGTTGGGACAAGCCTTATCAGCCCGGGAATATTATCGCAGAATTAATAACTCAAGAACTCACTCGTCAAAAACGAGTTCATATGCTTTCCATATCTGGAAATATGGAAGGGGCAATGGATAACCAGAACAAGCTCCTTGATAACGGTGGTGTGGAGCCAGCCATTTTTAATTCTGGGGAAATGGGTTTTCCTGGGATCGTATCTATACAGGGCTCTGGAAGTCCTATGCGAAAAATGAATCAGACTCCCATGGCCCCTCATTGGCCGGTTGGAATGGGGAGAGTTCCCAAAAAGGCGTCCCTAACGGAAATCAGAGGGGAAGTTATTAAATTCCAGCCTGACCTAAAAACAGAAAATTCATCCCAACCTCCGGGACCCCTTAAACGTGAAAATGCTGAACTTCAGGTTCACGTTGAGCTCGTCCAAAATAAAACGGGTAGAATCCTTTTTGAAAGAACTTTCAAAGCCTTTTCTAATTTAGGAAACAGGCCTTTTTCCTGGGAAAAGTTGAACATGGAGGACAGGCAGGGAAAATATGAACTGAGTTCCATGAATCATGCGCTCGAGTATTTAAAACGGGAAATCGGAACATTCATAATGGAGAAACTCGATTCCATTAGGCTTGAAGGCGAAATAATAGCCATCAACAAAAAAGAGACCATGTCCCAAATGGGTCGAAAAGGTCAAGTCGAAGAGGAGGTTCTGGTAAACCTCGGCTCAACCAACGGGGTTCGTATTGGTGATTTGTTTAAGGTTCATGCTATGGGTTTAGGCTTGCATGACCCTTTTACGGGAAACGATTTGGGAGATATTTATGTGAAAACCGGAGTCATTCAAATTTTGCACGCATGGGAAGGGTTTTCAAAAGCCAGGTCTCTGGCTGGAAAGGATTATGAAACAGGATTTCTCATTCGATCTACAACCGCTTTGGGGAGAAACAAGCTTCCATAAACAAATCAACGGGGGTAGGTTTATGAATTTGCTCCATACTCCTGTATAGATGTAATCGAAAGATCATCGTCCTTGACGAATTTTAAAGCCTTTACCAGAGCTGACGCACCAGCCATGGTCGTGCAGTATGGAAGGTTTTGGTTCAGCGAACTTCTCCTGAGGGAAAATGAATCCTCTATAGATTGTTCGCCAAACACCGTATTGATAACGATATCTATTTGCTTCGCCTCAATGGCTTCCACGCAATGTGGCGCACCTTCCTTGACTTTATTGATGGCTGAAACTTTAACCCCATTTTTTTCCAGATAATCAGCCGTACCTCGTGTCGCGATTAAACAGTAGCCCATTTCTATTAGTTCTCTGCCAATTGCAAGTGTTTTGGGTTTGTCAGAATCTTTAACACTGATGAAAGCCGTACCATCTATGGGAAGTTTGACTCCAGTCGCCAATTGTGATTTTGCAAAAGCCCGCCCAAAAACAGTGTCAATTCCCATAACTTCACCTGTAGATTTCATTTCAGGGCCCAGCAGGACATCGACATCCTGAAACTTGTTGAACGGGAAGACGGATTCTTTCACAGCAATATGGGAAAAGGATTTCTCCTCGGTAAACCCTAATTCTTTTAAAGTTTTTCCGGCCATAACCCTGGCGGCAATTTTAGCCAACGGAACCCCGATAGTTTTGCTTACAAAAGGAATCGTTCGCGAAGCCCGAGGGTTCACTTCAATGATGTAAACAGTTCCCTCTTTAACTGCAAATTGGATATTCATCAGGCCAATGACTTTGAGTTCTCGTGCCAAGGCATAGGTCTGCTTTTTTATTTCATCAATTGTTTCAGGTGGAAGGGAAAAGGCTGGCAGAGAACAGGCACTGTCGCCAGAATGTATTCCGGCCTCTTCAATATGTTCCATCACTCCGCCGATCACCACATCCTGACCATCAGAAATGGCGTCGACATCAATTTCCGTGGCATCCTCCAGGAAGTCATCGATCAGGATCGGGTGTTCGGGAGATGCTTGCACCGCATGTTGCATATAATGTTCCAGGCGATCCTGGCTATAAACAATTTCCATGGCCCGACCTCCCAATACATACGAAGGGCGAACTACTACCGGGTAGCCAATCTGCTCAGCGATTTTGCGGGCTTCCTCATAGGAAACGGCGGTTCCATTGCTAGGTGAATGGAGTCCAAGTTTATCCAGAACTTCTGTGAAAAGTTTTCTGTTCTCGGCGCGATCAATATCAACAGGACTTGTGCCGATAATAGGAACCCCTGCATTCATCAATGATAACGCCAGTTTTAACGGAGTCTGTCCTCCAAGCTGAACAATCACACCATCGGGTTTTTCCACTCTAGTGATATTCAGAATATCCTCGAGGGTCAACGGCTCAAAATAAAGTCGGTCCGAGGTGTCGTAATCCGTACTTACAGTTTCAGGGTTGCAGTTGACCATGATGGTTTCATAGCCATCTTCCTTAAGGGCGAAAGATGCATGAACACAGCAATAGTCAAACTCTATTCCCTGGCCGATTCTGTTCGGTCCTCCACCTAGAATCATGATTTTTTTTCTGGAAGTCACATCGGCTTCGCATTCCTCCTCATAGGTGGAATACAAATAGGGAGTGAAAGCCTCAAATTCAGCACCGCAGGTATCGACTCTCTTAAAGACGGGGTAGATTTTGGACTTGGCTCGGCGTTGAAATATATCTTTTTCATCACAGTTTAGAAGCTTTGCCAAATAGATATCAGAAAATCCCATTTTTTTAGCGTTTACGAGAGTTTCATCATCCATGCTGGAAATTCCATCCAACTGCAATAATTTTTGTTCAACATTGATGAGGCAATGCATATTGTCCAGAAACCAGGGGTCAATACCTGTAACCTGATAAACTTGGTCAATGGTGATACCTCTTCGCAAGGCGGCGGCAACATGCCAAAGCCGGTCCGAAAAGGGCAGGCTCAAAGCGGCTAGAATTTTTTCCTTTTGTTGCTCCGGGGACAAACCAACCTTGTTCAGGCTGAACCGGAATTCTTCCTCAAAACCATGAAGCCCTGTTTCCATGGACCGGATAGATTTCAGCAAAGCCTCCTTGAAAGTACGGCCAATGGACATGACCTCACCCACAGATTTCATTTGTGTGGATAGGATAGGTTCCGTTTTCAAAAACTTTTCAAATGTGAAACGCGGGATTTTAACGACACAGTAATCCAAGGTCGGCTCAAAAGAGGCGGGGGTGACCCGTGTGATATCATTCCTGATTTCATCCAGGGAATAGCCAACCGCTAATTTTGCCGCAAACTTCGCAATGGGGAAACCGGTAGCCTTAGATGCCAGGGCGGAACTTCTGGATACTCGGGGATTCATCTCAATGACTATCATCTCTCCGGTCTTTGGATCCATGGCAAACTGGATGTTGGAGCCACCCGTTTCAACGCCAATTTCACGGATGATGTCGATCGCCGCGTTGCGCATTATTTGATATTCTTTGTCGGTAAGGGTTTGCGCGGGAGCAACCGTGATGCTATCCCCGGTATGGACGCCCATGGGGTCCAAGTTTTCTATTGAACAGATTATGACCACATTATCTTTTACGTCCCGCATTACCTCCAATTCATATTCTTTCCAACCAATGAGCGACTTCTCGATCAATACCTGGGTGACAGGGCTTGCTTTAAGGCCAAACTCAACGAGCGCTTCGAAGTCATCCTTGGTATAAGCGACACTTCCCCCGGTTCCTCCTAATGTGAAGGAAGGACGAATGATTGCGGGGAAACCGGTTTCCTCAACTATTTTCCAGGCCTCCTGCAAAGATTCGGCATGACCACTGGGCGGAACACTTTGCCCGATTCGAACCATCGCCGCTTTGAAAAGATTCCGGTCCTCGGCTTTATGGATGGCCTCCACGCTGGCACCGATCAACTCCACATTATATTTGTCCAGAACTCCTCTGTCAGCAAGGGCCAGCGCGGTATTTAAGGCTGTTTGGCCTCCCATCGTGGGAAGCAAGGCATCGGGCCTATCACGCGCAATAATTTTTTCAACTACCTCGGGGGTGACCGGTTCTATATAGGTGCGATCCGCAAACTCAGGATCGGTCATAATGGTTGCGGGATTGCTATTTACCAAAATGATTTCATAGCCTTCTTCCTTCAAGGATTTGCAGGCTTGGGTTCCCGAATAATCGAATTCGCAAGCCTGACCAATAATTATGGGGCCGGATCCAATAAGAAGAATCTTTTTTATATCGGTTCGTTTAGGCATTAGTTCTTATAAATATCTGATATGTCTATTTGCCGGGAGCGTTCCCACTTCAAATTCATGTAGGCCAGTTTATTGAGCAACTCCGAAATCAGCCTGCACCCTTCAAACTTTATTTTTTCCAGTTTTAAATATTCTATGTCTCTGCCTGTCTGCTGGATACGGGCTTCAATTTTTGCCTTTTCTTCTTCCAGACCAACAAGTTTTCCCGTTAACGTATCTCTTTTCTTGCCCAAATCAGTGCGTTCAATTTTAGTTTTAATTTTTTCTATAGATTTAGAATTTTTAAAATGTGATTTTTGAATTCCTAATAAGTCTTTTTCAAGTTTCATGAGCTCCTTTTTCCAGGATCTCTGAAGTGAATAGAATTTTTTTGTTTCACCTTTTATATACCGCTGTGTTTTGTTGGGATGGAAGCAGAAGTATCCTGTGAAAAAATATTTTCCCTGGTGAGGAACAATGCGCCCTTGAAAAACGTCATTCTTCCTGAACGCAAGTTTTGAATCTTCCTCGTCAACCTGATATTTTTCATCCGTGAACAAATCTAAAACCGTCACCGAGTTATCACGAATTTTCTTGATTTCAAAAAGTGCCTGAATATTATTGGAAACATTCCTGTATGCTTCCAGGCGCTCTGGAGCCCATGATAAGGAGTTCTCTTCAATCATGTTTTCCAGAACAGTGCGGCGGGCTCCCGGTTCATAATGGTCTAACAGGTACCATTCCAAAAACAGAGCCATTCTCGTGTTATAAGATTTATCATCCTCATAAATTTCCCCTGTCGTTTTCTGGTACTCCTTCTTGGCCATCATTATTTGCTCTGAAGGAATATGCTGGGCAACAAACTCAAAGAGTTGCTCCAAAGTTTCTTTAAACATCAAGCTCCTGCTTTCATGAGATTTGTAAATTGCTGGAAAAGGTGGCTGGAATCGTGTGGCCCAGGTGAAGCCTCAGGATGATACTGAACCGAAAAAATGGGCCACTCTTTATGGCGAATGCCTTCAACCGTTTGATCATTTAAGTTGATGGATGTCACATCTATAGAGGACCCGACAGATTCCGGTGTTACTGCAAACCCATGATTCTGGGAAGTGATCTCAACTTTTCCGGAACGGGTATCCATTACGGGCTGGTTTCCTCCATGATGCCCAAACCTGAGTTTAAAGGTCTGTCCATTTAATGCAAGGTTCAAGATTTGGTGCCCCAGGCAAATACCGAAAATCGGAACTTTACCGAGGAGAAATTTAATATTCTTAACCGCATACGATACACCTTCGGGATCGCCTGGACCATTCGACAAAAAGACTCCATCCGGCTTCAGTGCCAGCACCTCCTCAGCCGAAGTAGATGCCGGAACAACACGAACACGGCAACCCGCCGCAACCAGCTTTCTCAATATATTTCTCTTTATTCCGAAGTCATAGGCAACAACGAAGAATTTTTTATCCACAGCGGCATTAGGGGAAGGCTTGAAAATATCCCATTCTCCTTCTTCCCAGTCATAAGGGGATTGACAAGTCACTTCTTTCACCATGTCTTTGCCCTCAAGGCCCAGAGAGTTCTGCGCTTTACGAATCAGTTCGTCCGGGTCTCGGGTAATCGTGGACAAGACAGCCTGTTGTGCCCCCTTTTCACGAATACGACGCGTCAAGGCACGCGTATCGATTCCCTGAATACCGATGATACCGAATTCTTTTAAGAAATCTTCCAGTTTCCCCCTTGATCTCCAATTGCTGGCAATGCCACTCAATTCTTTAATGATAAAACCGGAAAGGTGAGGGCGGTCGGACTCGAAATCCTGAGGGTTGACACCGTAATTACCAATAAGGGGATAAGTCATTGCCACCATTTGACCGCAATAAGAAGGATCTGTAATCACTTCCTGATAACCGGACATACTGGTATTGAACACAATTTCTGCATCCACTTCACCCTCGGCGCCAAAATGCTCTCCCTCAAAGACTTTTCCATCGGCCAGGGCCAAATATGCTTTCATAAATTTTGTGGATTCGCGTTATTTGTTATCGGCAGAATAAACAGTTTTTCCTGCTACCAGGGTGTGCAGAACTTTTCCTCTTACTTTCCAGCCTTTGTAAGGAGAGTTTTTACTGCGGGACTTAAACTTTTCAGGTTCTATAGTGTACTGCGTTTTGGGATTGAAAATTACAATGTCTGCATCTTTGCCGACTCCCAGGGACCCTTTATCTAAATTAAAAAGACGACTGGGCTGATGCGTGAGGAGATCTACCGCTTTTTGCAAAGTGATCACTTTTTCATCGACCATTTTAAGAGTCAGGGGAAGGGCTGTCTCCAAGCCAACGATGCCAAAACATGCTTTGCTGAACTCCATCTGTTTGTCGGCCACATCATGGGGGGCATGATCTGTAGCAATGATATCTATTGTCCCATCTCGCAACCCCTCCTTGATCAACTCCAGGTCCTCGTGGGTCCTTAG
Source organism: Nitrospina sp. (assembly GCA_018653085.1). Classification (GTDB taxonomy): domain Bacteria; phylum Nitrospinota; class Nitrospinia; order Nitrospinales; family VA-1; genus LS-NOB. Next base: position 45,998 of record JABIAY010000025.1, on the reverse strand, counting down.
AGGAGGACTCATTTTGGTGTTGGTGTCATAATTGCGGCAGGCTTCTTCCGTAAGAGTGAAATGATGCGGAGCCACTTCGCACGTTACAGGAAGTCCCTTAGCCTTGGCCTGGCGAACCAGCTCGACAGCTCCGCCACTGCTTATATGTGCAACGTGAAGGCGTCCACCTGTTTTACGTAACAAGCAGATGTCCCGAAATACCATAATATCTTCCGCTTCAACCGGCATTCCTTTCAAACCTAATTCTGTAGAGATAATGCCTTCGTTCATGCAACCTTCACGTGTCAAATCAAGAATTTCACTGTGCTGTATGCAGGGCAGGTCAAACATTCGGCTGTATTCAAGTGCCCTTCGCATCAATTCACTGTCCATGACCGGCTTCCCATCATCCGAATAACCGATGCACCCGGCTTCTTTTAATTCGCCCATGTCCGATAAGGTTTCTCCCTTTAATCCTTTGGTGATAGCTCCAATGGGAAAGACATTGGCCAAATTGGTTTTCTTAGCCTGGGAGAGAATCAACTCAGTAATTGAGTGGTTATCGTTGACGGGAAAGGTGTTGGGCATTACCGCCACGGTGGAAAATCCGCCGGCTACCGCTGAGGCACATCCGGTTTCTATGGTCTCTTTATATTCATGACCGGGTTCGCGGAAATGCACATGCATATCACAGAAGCCGGGAGCAACTACACAATCCTTCGCGTCTATTACAGAAATATTTTTGCTTTCAGGTATTTTTCCACGGGGCTCAATGGCAGAAATTTTTCTCTTGTCGATCAGAATATCAAAGGGACCATCGATCTGGTTTGCTGGATCAATAACCTGCCCATTTTTAATTAGGGTTTGCATTATTCTCCCCGAGTAATAAATAAAAAAGGGCCATTCTGATAGCAACCCCGTTGGTGACCTGATCTAAAATAAGAGAACGAGGACCTTCCATCACATCCAGAGCAATCTCGATGCCTCTGTTGACGGGCCCCGGATGGATGATAAGAACATCATCCTGTGCTTGAGCCAGGGTTTCTGAGGTCAGACAAAAATAGTTTGAATATTCACGAAGGCTTGATAGAAGTCCCTGGTTTTGCCGTTCCAACTGGATACGAAGAACCATGATCACATCGACATCTTTAATCGCTTCAGCAAGATTATGACTCACCTCTACACCAAGACGTTCTATTTCAACAGGAATTAGCGGGGGAGGTCCAACAACCCGAACTTTCATGCCCATCGTTTGCATCGCTCTAATATTGGAACGGGCCACTCGGCTATGACTGACATCGCCAACAATTGCAACTTTGAGTCCTTTTAAATCGCCCTTGTGACTACGAATGGTGAGAAGATCCAGCAATGCCTGACTGGGATGTTCATGCGCCCCATCTCCTGCGTTGATAATCGGACTGTTCACAAATTGAGACAGGAGTTCGGCCGCTCCAGAACAATGATGCCGAACCACCAGAATATCCGGGCTCATGGCTTCCAAATTCCGTGCCGTATCTATTAAATTTTCTCCTTTTACGGTGCTACTCGTAGAACCGGATATATTTATCACATCAGCACTCAAACGCTTTCCGGCAATCTCAAATGAAGTCCGTGTGCGAGTGCTGGGTTCAAAAAACAGGTTAATGATCGTTTTACCTCTAAGGGCAGGGACTTTTTTAATAGCTCGTGTGGAAATTTCTTTAAAGGAATCTGCAGTATCCAGAATTTGCAGGATATCGCTTTGTGTTAATTCTTTCGTCCCTAAAATATTTTTTGTGGACAGTGCCATCAGTTGGACTGCTCCTGAATAATTACCTTGTCTTCATCATCTTCCTCGGCTAATAAAACCTGAACACGTTTGGATTTGGCCGTGGGAATATTTTTGCCTACATAATCAGGTCTGATAGGTAGCTCACGGTGGCCCCGGTCAATCAACACTGCCAATTGGACGGATGAGGGGCGTCCGAAATCCATAAGTGCATCAATAGCCGCACGAATAGTTCTTCCCGTAAACAAAACGTCATCACAGAGAATAATATGTTTGCCTTCCAACGCGAAGGCGATCTCAGTCTTTTTTAATTCAGGTTTATGGATCCCGTCTGCAAGGTCATCTCTGTAAAGCGTGATATCCAGTACCCCATGGTCTACCGTCACACCCTCGATTTCTTTTATTTTCTCTCTCAATCTTTGGGATAACACCACACCACGGGTTCGAATTCCCACCAGGGCTATATTTCCGGCGCCATGATTACGTTCCAGAATTTCATGGGATATGCGGCTGACCGCACGGGAAATATCTTTTGAGTTTAGAAGTGTTGAGCTCATAAATTAAACCGGGCAAAAAAAAACCTCCTCAAGGCAAAACCAAAGCCTGGACAGGAGGTAGCAGAATATTTTTTACACCAAACGTCATTTTTCCCCTTGATAGCCTCACAGGACTAGTTTAAAGAGTTATCTTTCGTTAATACTACTGAAATCCAATGAGCAAGTCAAGCTGATGCTGAATATTTAGTGAAGTCATTGCGCGGGGTTTATTAACCGCTAAGCTTTCGATTATTAGGCATCCCACAAATGGGGGGGGAGGTCAAGAAACTGGGCTCAAAACATTGAATTTTCGATTAAAAGTGGGATAATGCTAAACATTACATAGTATAATAATGAGGCAATTTGGCCCTCCTGCAACAAGGGTCAAATTACGTTTTCTGGAGCCCCTTTTCTAATCCTTGATGAAGGCTTTTTAGAATATCCAATGGATTTGTCACTAGTCATAATCGTTTTGTTAGTCGTTGTTATAGGTTTCATGTTTATTTTAGGAAAGCCTAAATCCGGTGACAAAATTGGCTCAGATACCAATTCAGGCGAAGGTTCTCCTGTCGGAGCAGAATCAACCTTCGGTTCTACGGCGCCTTCCGCATCCGCTGCATCCAAAGGTGCAGGTGGCAGTAGCCTGCTTAATCAGTTGTCAATGATCAATGCGCGAAGCTTTCCGGCATTGTCTAAAAACCAACTCCCCAACAAGATTCCGGCATTTTTTGGCAGAAAAGATATTGTCCTGGAAGTTATGGGGAGAAGCTGGGAAAGTGGTGGCCCAATTTGCCTGTATGGCGAGAAGGGAACCGGAAAGACTTCTCTGGCTATTGAACTTGCCCAGCAACTGGCCCCGAAATATCCAGACGCTCAGTTTTATATCGATCTGCAGGTGGAGGGAGACAAAGCTTTGCCTGTCAGCAAGGCAATGGGTTATGTCTTGCGGGCTTTTTTCCCGAAAGAGCCCATTCCTAATGACCCGGCTGTGTTGGCACAGCAGTATGGAGCGGCACTGAAAGGCAAGAGGGTTTTGATGTTGCTTGAAAATGTTGCCAAGCCGAGTCAGGTCAAGCGCCTTATGCCTGGAAAACCAGGTTTGATGATCTTCACATCGGGTAACAAAATTTCGATTACGGGGTCTTATGCCAAACCGGTTAAAGAGTTGTTTCCGGATGAAGCGGAACTCCTTCTTTTCTTCCTTGCCCCCAACTCAAAACGTTGGGCACCCGAGATTATTGATTTATGCGGGTATTCTCCGCTGGCAATATCTCTTACAGGTTCTTTTCTAAGAGCGACTCCCGAAATGTCGGTGGATACGTTGATCCGCGAGCTTCGCGAAGAAAGACAGATTATGAAGCCGGAGGGTGATTTTGAAGAGGGGGAAGATAAAGATAAAAAGGAGATCGTAGATAGGAATGTTGAGCCGATTTTCAACGTCATGTTCAGGGACATGAGAAAGGAGACAGCTACCGTCTTTCGAAAGCTGGCATTATTTTCCGGCTCCTTTGATGAGAAAGCCGCGGCTAATATATGTGGAGACAGGGATGGCGAACATCTGGGGCGGCTGGTGTTTCTCGGGCTGTTGGAGCACGATGTTATAAACAAAAGGTATTCCTTCCACGAAGTGATTCATAAACTGATTAAGGCTGAAGTCAGGCCGTCAGAAAAAATCCTCACCCATCGAACCCTGGCTTTTTATTATTTCGATATCCTGAAAGATGCCAATGAACTTTATGCAAGTGACGAAGAGGCCTTGGAGAGTGCCCTGAACCTGTTTGATCTGGACTGGTTTAATATTCAGGCAGGACAAAAATGGTCTGCCTTAAAAAGCACAGAAGACGCGAGCATCGCTAAACTTTGCGGTGACTATTGTAAGGAAGCCCGAACCTTGATGCCTATGAGGCACCCAACTGATGAGTGCATCGAATGGAATGAGTCCGCTCTGACAGCTTCTCGGGAATCGGAAAATGTCGAGGCAGAAAAAAACAATCTCCTATCCCTTGGAATGCAACTGTACTCATTGGGCATTTATGACAAAGCCAATGAATACCTGGAAGAGGCTCAAAGCCTATCCAATAAACTGGGTCATGTGGGGGATGAAAAACACTCGCTGGATTTGTTAGGTCAATGTTGTCTCCGTACCGGAAACTTTGAAAGAGCCATTGAGTGCTTCGCCAAAGTTCTTGAGTTTGTTCGTTTGGAAGGAAAAGCCAGCAAAGAAATGGAGGTATTGAATTTGCTGGCACAAGCTTGCTTCCAGGGAAACGAATATGAACGGGGAGAGCTGAACTTTAAACTGGCCCTGGAAAAGGCGCAGAAATTAGGAAACAAAGAATTCCAAGCTCAGGTTCTAAATGATCTCGGGCGTTTATGTAACGCGGTCAAAAAATATCAGTCCGCACTGACCTATTTGAAGGAAGGTAAAACCCTGGCCCACCAAGGCAACCTTAGAGTAAAGGAAATGGATATTTTAGGGAATTTATCCACAACCTATATGCTAACCAGTAAACCTAAAAAAGCGCTGGAATGCCTGGATGCGTCGCTGGATATAGCGAGGAAAACAGGGGATAACAGGGAGCAGGGCATCATTCTTAAAAAAATGGGGGATTATCATAAAAACTTGAAGGATTACGCTAAGGCTATTGAAAAGTACGAGCGCGGTCTGCCAAAGATAAGAAAATTCACAGTCCTTCCTGTCGAATACTCTTTATTGGAGAATCTTGGAAATGCCTATTTGGAAATAGGTGGACTTGAAAAATCCCAAATCTGCTTTCGCCATGCCCGTACGCTTGGAAAAAAGCACGCCGATCGGTTTATGGAAGCAAAAGCCATGTGGAACCTATCCATGACATACCAGAAGTCAGGAGAGTTCACCGAGGCCTTGACCCATGCGGAATTGGCTAGCCAGATCTGTTTAGGAGTTCACGACAATGAGGCTGTTGATAAGCTGGCCGAAGAAATCAAGGAATGGATGATAAGGAGAGTTGAAGACGAAATCAAAGACAGTGGCTTGTAAGGTTATTTTGTCTTAACCTTTTTCCAACTTAAAACTACCTCCCCTTTACGAACTTTAACCTGGCAACCCAGGCGCATACCCCCCTCCAAATCTTCGGGCAACAAATAATCCTTTTCCTCTTCTGTGATTCGGGACAGGTTTTCCTTGCCTTCCACCACTGTAACTTCACAAACCCCACAGGTTCCTTCCGTGCAACCAAAGGACAATGAAACGTCAACCTCATCGCAAAAATCTATAAGGGGAGTTCCATCCTCCACTTCATGGGCTATATTATCTGTTTTAAAGTAAACGTGTGCCACAAACGACTCCATCAAATAGTAATAGTTATAAAGATGCTTACCGTCCCTTATTAGATTTATCTTTCTAAAGAAAGGCAGGTTTTTTGCGCGATCATATGCCAGTATCCCGCAAAAACTGAATATGTGGGATTTGTTCTTCTGTTAAATTTTTGGGAATATTGATAATTATCCGGACCAGTTGGTCACCACGAGTTCCCGATGCAAATTTGATTCCCGCCTCTTTCAATCTTAGCCTGCTGTTATTTTGGGTTCCGGGAGGAATCTTGACGGATTTGATACCGTTCAAAGTTTCAACCTCTATCGATGTCCCTAAAAGGGCTTGCGTCAATTTTATTTCCGTCTCTACCACTATATTCCTACCTTCCCGTCGGAAAAGAGGATGAGGGTTCACATTTACTAGAAGATGGAGATCACCACGACGGTTTCCTCTAAGGGATAGTTGTCCCTTACCCTTTAGGCGAAGAACCTTTCCATGGGTAATTCCTGCAGGTATTTTTATATTTATTTCCTCAAGAACATCATTTCTGGAAATGGAAAGGGTACGTTGACAGCCCAATGCGGCTTCCTCAAAATTGATAGAAAGTTCCTTTTTTAAGGCAGGAATTGGAGCTTCACGGTGAGAAGGCCTCCCTTGAGAAAATGGATTGCCAAAACCACCGCCACCGAAAGGATTCCCTCCACCACCTCCAAAACCAAAGTTGCTAAAAATTTCATTGACATCAAAGTCGCGGAAAATGTCCTCCTGGGAAAACTTCTGGTGAAATCCTTCAGAGCCAAACTGGTCGTACTGGCCACGTTTCTTTTTGTCGCTAAGAACTGCGTAGGCTTCGCTGACCTCTTTGAACTTTTCCTCCGCCTTACTATCATCAGCATTTCGGTCGGGATGATACTGCATCGCCAATTTACGATAAGCCTTTTTAATATCTTCGTCAGAGGCGCCTTTACTGAGCCCCAGAACGGAATAGTAGTTTTTCATTTCTCTAATAATTTGATAAATAAGGAGTAATTAGATAAACTGTATTGGACTGAATATAAATTATTATATAACGTTGAGCGATGAAAAGCGCAGAGAAAAATATTTTCATTTTTTTGATAGTCGGTACTTTGACTGCTTGTGGTGGATATCTGCCGGAAGAAAGGACCGATTGGTCCGTAAATCCAGCAGAAATATATTCCTGGCAACCGCCTGACGAAGCAACTTTGTCTGCAAGAAGGGCTAACCAGTTGCGGCTTGACGGTATGACCCAGGAAATCGAGATTCTTTTTGCAAACCATGCCACCTTATCTCGCCAGGAGTTCGCCATGTTGGAATCCATGCTCCGAATTGATCCTGAAATTAGCGAGATGGACTCAACCTATAGCCAACGCATCGAATCGGAGCGAGAACGAAAAAAGAGAATGGAGAAGGATCTCGAAATGGCGAAAGCCGGTTTTTTGGATGCGGAAGCAAGGTTGAAAAAAATAATGGCCACTAAACCGCCCATAATTTTTTCAGTCTCCGACTATAATTCAGCCATGAAGAGGTTTCGCAATGGGCAGTTCAAGAAAAGTCTGCAGTTGTTTTTCAAACTTGCCAAGCAAAAGCCTCCTTTATTTTTGCAGGACAATATCCAATTCGGGATGGGGTCTGCATATTTCAGGTTGAAAAATTACCCCAAGGCCATGAAACATTTTCAAACAATACTGGATCGTTACGCCCAAGGCGACAAAAGATTTATTTCTTATTTCATGATGGGGGTTATTCATAATCTTCAGGGAGAAAAAAGCCGCGCTATTTTTTTTCTTGACGAGGCTCTCGGAAAAAATCCCCCTGAAAAAATGCGCGGTATGATCAATAACTTAATAGATGTCATCAACGATGAGCCCGCCCATGCCGCTGGTTGATTCTCCCGCGATTGATCTGGATATTGAAGAATGGGTTTTGGGTCCTTCCTCTAACATCAGCAATGAGCTTGGAAAACCAATACTTGTAAAAGTATTTCAGGTCAATTGTCCTGGTTGTTTTAGCCATGGGATTCCTCAGATTCTTGAAATCAGGAATAAATTTATTGATTCGCCTCTTTTAATCTGGGGACTGGCTACCGCTTTCGAGGATTTTCACCTCAATAACTCAGAAAACCTGAAGAAGCTGCTTGACTCAGGGGAGGTGGTGGGAGAAACCCTGGAGGTTTTAGGTGCCAAGGGTTTGCTTAATAACAACCGCTTGGATTATTCTATATCTTTTCCGGTAGCCTTGGATAATGTGGTTCCTTATCAGCCTTCTGATTATTTGCTGGAGGCTCAAAAATTCATCAAAAGAGATTTTCCTCAATTTGATTCTTTTCCAGTAAAAAATCAGAAACTCATTTCGGGTCAGGTCATGACCTATTTGAAGCAGAAAAAGTTTGAGGCAAAAACTTTTGAAGCCTATCAACTCAAGGGAACACCATCGACCTTGCTGATCGATAAGAAAGGAATTCTACGGGGAAAGTGGTTTGGTTCGGGTTATGACTTGGAGGCGGAAGTGGAAAAGCTTTTGTCTTATTAAATAAACCAGAGTTTTTCTATCTATTCACAAGTTGAGATATTGGTGTCTTGGTTTTTTGCTTCGGCAATAGAATCTTTCAAGCGAAATTGCCTGTATATATGCAAATTTTCTTCGCGCAATTGCTCTTCAAATTCCTCAACTTGTTTAATGGTAGAGACCGTCTCCAACCCTTGAGGGCTTTCATGATTATTTTTCGTATTCAGGCCCATACTGACCTCCATATTGGTTAACTAGCTGAAATATATGATGTAATATTATAATAGTGAAATCGGGGAGTAGTCAACCTAATTTTTTGATAAATAAGGTTTTGAGTAATTTTCAGCTAAAATTGGCATATTAAGACCTGGAAGGGTTGGAATAATCAAATAAGGACTTTTAGAACATTATGGCCTTTTTAGATTTTGACCAGTTTGTTAATAAAATTGATCAGTTGGAAGAAGCCAATATTCTTATGGCCGCTTTAGAGTTCCGGGTTTTTACGCATTTAGGGAAAAGGAATTTAACCAGCCGATCTTTCGCGAAGAAAGCCGAAATTCATCAGGAAGGGGCAGAAGCTTTGCTGAATGCGTTGGTTTCCCTTGGGGCCTTAAAAAAAACTGGGAATACTTTCGCTAATACGGCAGAAAGTTTCAGGCACTTTTGTGAGCATAGCCCGCAGTATAAAAAAGGAACGGTGTTTTTGCGTAAGGAGAATCGGGACGAATGGTCTCAGTTAATCGATATCATAAAAAACGGCAGGAGCGAATTGGAGGATGACGATCCGGAATTCCGCGAACCCTTCACCTACGCCATGCATGAAAGAAGCCGAAATTTTTCCAAGCCCCTGGCAGAATTTATAACACGCAAGCCTGTTGGCAAGCTGGTGGACCTTGGGGGAGGGCCGGGATCCTATGCGGCTGAAGTTCTAAAACAGGATAAATTGGCAAGAGCAGTCCTGATAGACCGGTCGGCGAGCCTTAAAGTCGCTAAAAAACTCCTAAAAAAAACAGCGGTCGCTAAAAGGTTCGATTTCGTAGCGGGTGACCTGTTTAAGGTCAGTTTCGGTAACGAAATAGATACTGTTTTGTATTCGAATATTCTCCATATTTATGATGAATCCGAAAATCTAAAATTATTTAAAAAAATCTATAAATCTCTCAAACCGGGAGGCCGATTCATTCTTGTCGATTTGTTTTTAAAAAATAACCGCACAGAGCCTCTGGATGCCGCTCTGTTTTCATTAACGATGTTGTTGTTCACAGCCACAGGAAGAACTTATACCTGCGAAGAAACCAAAAAGTTGCTGAAGAAAACCGGGTTTGGAAAATTCAAGCACTGTGAACTGGGGCAGGGGAGTAGCATAATCGAAGCGGTAAAAATCTAATTCTAAGCAATGGCTTTTTCAAAACTAACCGTCAAATAATCTGTAGCTTCCACCAATACATCAAAAAACTTGAGGTCCCGCTCAAACTCTTCATCCAACGGACTGTAACCTGCAGACACTTCTTTTTTTCGCAATATCTGACAATTCGAACGATACCACTCCGAAAATCCCGCAAAATCATACCCCTGAAGTAATAAGGCCGTCTCTTTATTTTCCAGGATATTTTTATAAAGTACTTCCATCTCATTAACGAATAACTTTTTACCTTCGGAATTAGGGGCCCTTGTGCCCAAATAACTCAGTTCGAGAGCATTTAGTTTTTTGGTAATATCTTTCAGTAATTGAATTTGTCTCAACGCAGAATCTTGCAAAGATTTGAAGGGGTCGCTTAGATGAGAAGTTTTCAACAGATTCTGCTTATCTTTAACCAACTTCTTGCAATAAATATGAAGTGACTCTCTTAATGGCATATTTATTACTCCCTCTATGGGGACACCTCCCTCGGTTGCATTGATAATATTTTTAGATCCGCCCAAGTTTTTCGAGAATATATGACTGTAACTTTCCATAGCAATGGTGCTGGAAACGCGTTTTCCAAAAAGATCGGTACCCTGTGTTAAATTTGGACCAAAATTTAAATATTTCTGGTGATCCCAATATGAACAGGGATTCAATCGAGCTACCTTATCCATATGTTCATCGTGGTAAAAAGAATGAAGGCAGTGCAGACGTTGCTGGCAAAAAGACAGGTCCTGGCCAACCAAAATGATTGGGGAACATGCTAAAAATTGAGAAAACTTCACAGCCGCATGAGCTACAGAGGATATTTTGCCCAGGCTTCCCTTTTCTTCTGTGTGTTTTTTGAACCAATTGGCAAGATATATTTCTGAATCGAATGCCATTCGCTGGTTGGGAAATGCTCGAGGAATGGCATTCGGGACAGCCGGATTGTAAACCAGAAAAAAGTCATTTGTACGGCTTGAGAAATCAAAAGAATTTATTGTTAGCTCATCGGGATCTATAGAAACGACAACGTCGGGCTTAATCCCGTTATACAGTAATGGTTTCAGGGCTGTCGCGACAGCGATCAAAAAAAATCTTTCCCGGGCAGATTTGAGAAGCTGAATGTTTTTATCCAGAGATGGGCCGGCAGAACAAATTACTGCCGGAACCTCGGGCAAACAACCTTTGAAAGAGGCAATGCCTGAACTTTTCAGCAAGCTATCAAAGTTTGAAAAAATATTTTTGTAATAAAGTTTTGAATGAACGGATTGTGTTTTTAAATTGATTTGGCTTTCTTGAAAATAACTTTCAATTTTTTCCAACAAAATCCCATAATATTCCCAGTTCCCCTCCACAAGGGGTTTTTGTCTTGCAAGGCAGTATTTATTCAGGGTGAAATTTATTTGTTCTGGCTCCAGCAGAGCATCTATTCCAAGGGGATTGACACCGACAAATAGCTTTACTCCAGGGTGCTCAAAAATCAGAGATAAATCGACCTCGCGCATAGCAAGTGCGAATAATTCAGGGTCTTTTTCGAATATATAAATTTTGGCCTGACTCGGTGTTTTTCGGATTATCTCCATTACTTGATAACCCAAACCTAACCCCAGAACGATAAAGTTTGTTGACTCGTCAATATTCAGTGTCTCCAGGTAACGGGAGGCCTCTGCAACGGGATCGTAATTACTGTGGATTTGTTTTTTCCCCCCCTCACTATCTATATGGCTGAGGGAAGAAGGCCCTGATCTGGATGGTGTCACTTCATACTTCTTTGAGCCATCCAGAGGGGCAATTCTCGCGTATAAAGTAGGATCCAGTTTTTTTAAGGATGCAAGATTTTTATTTAGGGAAGGGTTGCTCATTTACCCAGTATTCCTTTTTGTTGGATATGAAATCCACCTTTTTTTGAAGCGGCAAATAATCTGGAAGGGGGCCCTGGGTTAATTTCCCCGGGTCAAAGTAAAGTAATACAGCTCCCAGGTCGCATAAACACCTTGTGGGGTTGAGAATCTGGAATCATAGTCACGCATTAATTTTCGAAGTCCTCCGGTTTTTACCATTCGGATTGGTGCGGCCCCAATTTGCTGAAGATTTTTTAAGAGCGTCAGGGTGCTGGGAAAAAATATTTTTCTAATTTCAATCTCAAAATTTTTTATAACAAAACCCGAATCATGAATCATTTTTTTCCAAGCGTCATTTGTATAAAGGTCAATAGGGCTCGTCAAATTTGCGGCTTCCCGAAACTCCAAAAGTGTTTTGGGGCCGAAGGTACTGAAGATCAGCTCTCCTTTGTTCTTTAGAGCACAATTCAATTTTTTTAATGTTTCCTGGGGCTTTCGGAACCATTGAAATACAGCATTTGCGCAAACCAAATCCATATTTTCAAAATCAATACGTTCTGCATTTCCAGAGACGATTTTTGTGTTTTCCGGCAGTGATATCGAGTTATTTAAAATTTCCAGCATTCCTGGAGCGATATCATTCAGAATAAGTTGCCTTATGGGTTGGGTTAGCAGGTGTCTGGTGAATAGTCCCGTTCCGCATCCTATCTCAAGAATATTGTCGGGCAGTGGATCAGGAAGGAATGATGCCATTCTTTCTGCCATTGATTTTTGCAATTGAGCATAACGATCGTATGATCTTGCGTGTTTAGAAAAACTATCTATTAAACTTTCATCATTTATTAAATGCTTATTAATGGAATTCAAGGAGCACTTCCTGATTTTTGAAAAATAAAACTATTGTGGGATATGCCACAAGGTTGACGGAAAGTGACAAGAAGTAAAGGCGGGAATTACCGATCGCTGGCCCGTCGTCGAAGGGTGGCTTTGGGGGTAACCTTCACGGGCATTTCTATGCTAAAAGTTGACCCCGCACCCTCAACGCTTTTAACTGTGATATCCCCGCCCATCATCAGACAAAATCTTCTGCTTATGGCAAGTCCCAGCCCCGTTCCACCAAATTTTCGGGTGGAAGAGTTGTCTACTTGAGAAAATTCAAGAAATATATTCTTAAGGTAATCTTTTGGGATTCCCATTCCGGTGTCAATAATATCAAAAATAATCCAGTCCTCCCCTTCCTGGGTTGTGCGGGTGACCCTTAATGTAACCGTACCCTTTTCTGTGAATTTGCAGGCGTTGCTCAGCAGGTTATGGAGCATTTGACGCACTCGCGTTTCGTCAGCTTCCATGAACCCGGCATTGTCGGGACAATCTATAATTAATTTATTACTTTTGTTTTCCGCCAGCGGGTGTATGGTGGCCTCAACTTCCTTGATCAGTTCATTTATGTCGAAGCTTTCCAAAAAGATTTCCATCTTGCCAGCTTCGATTTTAGAAAGGTCGAGAATTTCATTGATCAACCCCAGTAGATGTTTTCCTGAAGAACGAATTTTATCCAAATCGGATTGAAATTCATCCAACCCTTCTTCCTCAGCATCTTCCAGAAGCATTTCGCTGTATCCAATAATGGCATTCATTGGGGTGCGTAGCTCATGACTCATGTTTGCCAGGAAATTACTTTTGGCACGGCTGGCATCTTCGGCACGGTCTCTTGCCCCGATCAGAGTTTGTTGGGCCGTTTTCAATTCATTGATCAGTGAAGCATTGCTTACTGCAACTGCCGCCTGAGAGGCCAGAGATTCCACCAAACTCTCATAATCTGGAGAAAAAGGATTGACCTTTTTCTTGTCATTCACGTCTCGGGCATTCAAGAGTTGCAAAACACCTATCACCACATCTTCATGATTTGTTAAAGGCACCACAAGCATTGATTTTGTCCTGTAACCCGTTTTTGCATCAAACTTTTTAGGCCCCGTAAAATCGAAGGGCTTATAGTTGTAAACATCAGGGATGTTTACAGAAATATTCTTTATAGCCACATAAGCCGACACATTGGATTCTTTGATTTCCACTGGCGGGAAGGTGATGTCAGCACCTGTAACTCCACCCATGTTTATACTCAGGGAATCATTTTGGACAATTTTAAAATGTAATAGATCGTCCTTGAGGATGTATAGGGTTCCCCCATCAGCAAGGGTCAGGTCTCTTGCTTCGTTAACAATTGTCTCCAGCAAGGCGTTTAGATTTCTCTCGCCGGATAGCGCACGACCAATATTGGAAAGCCTTTGGATGTGCCCCATCAGGTTGAAGGACCTTTTGGAATCCAGCCCACCTTTTTGAATAAACTCGGCTAACTCGCTGCCAAAACGATTTTTGGGTTTTGCTGATACATTGACCAGGCTAGGATCAATGATCCATCCCTCAGTTTGAATATTGGGATGCTGGATGTCAGGCATGCCATAATGGGGTTTCCCCACACTGTAAGCCCATGCAACTTGCGTGGAAATTAATATAGCATTTAAAATAGCACTATCAGATTCCTCAACACATTTCAGTTTCAAGGCATCATCTAAAAAATTTTAAATTTAAAATCCTGTTCAAACTCAGGAGTTTCCAATCCTTTTATAATTTCCTTGTGGAGAGATTGGGTATCCACATTTTTCGCCCTTCCTCCCAGATCATGCACGGCAAAACGTTGGGCCACAAGGTCAGGAAAAGTTTCCAGTACTACACGTGTATCACTTTTGGGGTTGCAGGGCAGTATGGATACGCCTGCTTTAAGAAGGCGAGATGTCCCTTCATAAAATTGCAAGGCTAATTGTTTTTGAGTGAACTTTAACGGGCTTTCTGCTCCGACCATTGCATCAGTCAGGCGTAAAGGCTCTTTGGCATTATTAGGTAACTTGGCTTTGAACTGCTTTACTTTTTTTTCAAACCCCTCCAGTTTCCAACGGTTTATATCTTTTACGTAGCTGCTCCATTTGTCAGGCAGATTCATCTTTTTTAAGAAAAGATTTGGTTGGCCTAAGGGGAAGTTGACACCCGAAAACCAGGGGCCCTTTTGTTTCAAAAAAGTATCAAACTCCTTTAGTCCGTATAGTGACTCCACCTTCAACACAGACAAACCCTGACTTTTTTTGAAATCACAAATTGCGATAGTGATTGGTTTTTTTTGGCTGGGGGAATGATTAAAATTTATGCCAAATATTTTCATAAGTTATGGTTCTTCCAATTCAATTGTCCTGCCAGGCGCTTTAACAAGTTTCCGGGAGCATGCCCAACTCCCTGGACAACATCTAAGCCGGGAATATGTCTTCTGAGCAAACCTTCATTAATGAAAATATCATTTTCTCCAACGATGGACAAAAATATTTTAGCGTCTTCTCCTTTTGCCCTGTACGTTTTCAGAAATTCCAACCCCCGCAACAGGATTTCTCTACCAGGTACATCTTCAATCATTTTTTCCGGGAATGGAAGATCGGAATAAGAAAAGAAATTTTTTAAGCTGGCGCACGTATCCGAATTCTGCCGCAAAATTCTGGTCAGGTATTTCAATTGTGTCTCTGAGGTAGTGCCTCCCATCTCGTCTTTATCCAGGAATGATAAAATAGGGGCAAGCAAGGCTTTTATAGAGGAAGAGGGTAGCAGGTCCTTATATTTCAGTAACCAGAGGCTTCCCAGAGAATAACCTATATAGAGATCGGCCGGATATCGCCGTAGCAATATTTCTGCTTCTTCAGCTCTTTCCGGGGTCTCAGGATAAATGACTTCTATGTGGGAACCTGGAAAAGCGGTGGCCACTTCTTGAGCAAACCATTGCTGTGGCAATGCCCACCCGGAGACAGCCGTTATGGTTGAGATTTTATCCATGGATTAATTATATTTCCTAATTCCTCAAGGGTCTCTGCGGTTACCCCTGTGTGCAGGGATATTCTCAGTCTTGATGTGTGAGGAGGTACGGTAGGGGCTCGAATAGCCCCCACCATAATTCCCTTTTGCAAAAGATGATTCCTGAGCTCCAGTGTCCTGACAGGATCTCCAATCAATACAGGGACAATAGGAGAGGGGAGGTTGTTCCCTTCCTCTATGTTAAGAATTTTTCTACAGCTTCTTGAAATCTCCTGTAGGTATCTGCGCTTTTCCTGTGCAGATTGTAATATCTGCAATGCGATTTCAGCGGAACCCACCTGAGCCGGAGATAAAAAGGTGGAATAGATGAATTCTCCTGCCCGGTTCACAAGAAAATTAATGATCGTTGACGAGTCTGAAAGAATATACGCACCCATGCTTGCCAATGATTTTCCCAATGTTCCTATAAGAATATCCACCTGGTCCTGCACTTGCATTTCCTCCGCAAGTCCGCCACCTGTTTCCCCAAAAACACCGGTGCCATGAGCTTCGTCCAGTATCAGTACAAAAGGATAGTCCTTCTTCAACTCCACAAGTTTTTTTAAGTCTGGATAGTCTCCATCCATGCTAAAAACACTTTCTGTAACAACAAAAACTGTCTCATAATTCTTAAAATCGGCATCCAGCAGTTCTCGCAAATGTTCCAAATCAAGATGATGGTAACGCTTGAATCTGGCGGAACCTTGAACAAGAGCCTGGGCAATGGAGTGATGAATTAATTTGTCTGCAAGCACGAGGTCATTTTTTCCAGGTAAATGTTTTAAGACCGCTTGATTGGCCATAAAACCCGTGTTGAAAAGCAGACCATAAGATTTATGCTTCCACTGGCACAATTGCTCGAGCAAACTCTGATGACAGGGAAGGAATCCTGAGAGCAGGGGAGAGGCACCACTTCCCGTTCCGTAGATCTCGCAGGCTTTTTTAGCCCCCTCGATGACTTTAGGGTCGTGCCGCAACTGAAAATAATCGTTGGCGCAAAGGTTAAGCCTGCATTCAGGAAAAAGCCGTACCTCACGATAAAGATTTTTATCTCGGCTGGAGTTTAATTCATCTTCAAGACGGTTAAAAAATTGTTCGCTCAATGAATTCCATGCTCTGCTGAAGGGTCAACAATTCCAAAATTATGGTATAAATCAGTTGAAAGAGCCAGTGCTATTTATCAGAGGGTGGCAACAAGAAGTGAAGCGAATAGAAGAAATTCAGGATTCAGGAAAAGTATGGTGCAAGGGTTCCAGTCGTCCGGTTCATGCTGTGCGAGTTGGGAATAAGATATTCGCCACAGGTAAAGAGGAAGGCCAGTCCATTGAGTGCCGGGTGGATGGTGATATGCTATGCGTTGATCTGCATGAGCCGGAACGCAAAGTCAGGGTTGCCCGGAAGACTCCCCTTGATCTTGAACCCACTCTTCAAGGAACTCTGTTCAGCGGCTTCACCCAAACCAAACATGCGGATGTTCTTATCGTCAGTTCAGACCATGACCGGATCGAAGAAGAAATAATCTCCGGCCACTAGACGCCAGCGTGACGCTGAACTCAGAGAGCAATAGGCTGTCTCGGCCCAAAGAGTTCTCTCAGCCTAAAAATCTATTGTTCATCGTGGTTAGCTTCAAGCTGGCGGTCGGTGGGGATATCCCGCACCAGCCGTGCTGACTGATGTTCCTGGGTATTCGGGTCAATAAATTCCACTTCCCCATTTCTGAGATTGATCCGGCCGACTTCCTGCTTGTCATTCGTTTCGCTGGTCCACATAAAATTGGCACATTTGGTAACGAATAAGGCATCGATAAAGACAGCTTCATCGTCCCAGTCTCTTTGACCCAACGCCTGATCATATAAACTTTTTGCTTCTTCCAGCGTTGGAAGCCTCCAATCACTGAATCCTCCTGCGTAAACCTGATTCATCAATTGGGTATAGGACTTTGCCTCGTTAAAATTTCTCCACTGCCCTAAATCTCCCCATGAATCTTTAGGAAGCCAATATTTATTATATTTGGTGTCGGTAATTACCCCGGAAGAGTTGTCCTGAAAACGGTTTTGTTGGCTCATAGCACTATCCAAAAAAAATTAAGATGAAAAGCTATCATGTTTAACGGGCCCCTTCAATACCTTTTAAAAATTCATCCTGTAAAAAACAGGTCAGGATACCCGGTTTTTTGTTGCCAATATATGTGTCATCCACACGAATCACGGGAACAATATCAATCCCGGAACTGGTAATAAACACTTCATCGGCGGTCAAAACATCTTCTGGCATCATTGAGCCTTCTTCTATGGGGATTTTATGATCCCTCGCGATTTCAAGAACAGCTCGGCGGGTGATTCCTTCCAGCACCAAATTATTTATAACGGGAGTTTTAAGTACACCCTCTTTAACAATAAACAGGTTGCTGGTTGCCCCTTCCGTCACACCCCGATCCGGGTCGACAATTATCCCTTCCATACTTCCTTTTTGCGTGGAAATTTCCCGGACCATGATATTTGCAAGAAAGTTGCAAGTCTTCAGACCCCGCTTCAGACTTGGCAAGCCAGATGCCCTCATAGTGAGCAAAGTGATCTGAACTCCCTTCCGATAAACAGTCTTGGGTAAAGGGCGATGAGGCCGGGCATGAACCACTAATGTAGGGGGAATCTCGGAATCTATTTGAAAAGTTTCTGCGTTGATACCGCGGGTGACGGTCAACCTGATAATTGCATTTTTATACTTATTCCGGGCCAGGGTTTCCTGCACTACAGCTTTAATCTCTTCTGCTGTCATGGGTAAATCAAGAAAAATTAAGGGTAGGGATATGAGTAGCCTTTCGATATGCTGATCAAGCTTAAAAACTTTTCCATTACAGACTCGTATGGTTTCAAACAGACCATCTCCATAACAGAAGCCTCGATCCAAAATGGAAACTTTTGCGTTTTCAAGTGGGGTGAATAGTCCGTTCAAATAAACAATGGAATCTTGCATGCCTTCCCTCATTTAGTGTGATAGGGCCTGTATCATCGCTGTGGCCTTATCCAGGGTTTCCTGATACTCTTTTTGAGGATTGGAATCAGCCACAATGCCTGCTCCCACATGGAAACTGGCTGTCTCATCGCAGACCACTATGGAACGTATGATGATGTTTAAATCCATATAGGTGCCGAATCCGATATATCCAAATGAACCGGAATAGGGTCCTCTCACAACCGGTTCCAACTCGGAAATGATTTCCATGCAACGAATCTTAGGGCAACCTGTGATGGTTCCTCCAGGAAAGACAGACTTTAAAATATCATAAACACGAGTTCCGGGGGCAAGATTTCCAGTTATATTGGAGACAATATGACTCACATGCGAATATTTTTCCAAAAACATGAAATCGGTAACACAAACCGATCCATCCTGGCAGATGCGTCCTAAATCATTGCGTTCCAAATCAACCAGCATCAAGTGTTCGGCACGTTCCTTTGGGTTCGATAACAATTCCGCCGAGAGAGCCTGATCTTCTTCCTCCTTTAGCCCACGAGGTCGGGTGCCTGCTATGGGTCGTGTCTCAATGCGGTGCCCGTGAACCTTCACCAACCGTTCGGGAGATGAGCTGACCAATGAAAAATTTTTAAAATTTAAATACCCTGAAAAAGGCGAAGGGTTTACCTGCATGAGCTTTCTGTACAACTGGAACGAATCGCCTTTAAAAGGTGTGGCAAATTTTTGTGCAAGGTTGGCCTGATAGATATCTCCTTCGCGAATATAATTTTTAGCCTTTTCCACCCGATCCGTATAGTCCGCCTCACTCAAATTAGACTTCAGTCCGTTAGAAGACAGGGGGCTTTCTGAATTCGATTTTTCGCCGATGTCTTCTAAAGCCTGATAAATACGCTTCCATACTTTTTCGATTTCCCCGCTGAGTTCAGCATAGCCACAACCGGTTTCCTCTGTTTTGGGAGAAAGAATGAATTTCAATTGTTCCGTCAAATGGTCATATAAAAATAACCGCTCTATTTCCATGAACAAGAGGTCGGGCAAATTGCTTTCTGAGGATTCCCTGACGGGTAAAGATTCGAACCATGCGCCGGCTTCGTAGCCGATGAATCCGACCCATCCGCCCCAGAAATGGGGGAGATAATCCACCGGACGGACATCTTTTTCAAAATTCAGCAAGGCCAGGGCCGGTTCCGGTTGATCCCATTCTTGCACCAACGCATCTTTACGAAACAGTTTTGCCTGTTGTCCCTTGATCTCCAGGATTCTGGTGCTGGCACTACCCATTAAGGAGTAACGGGCTGTCTCTTCTGGACCGTTTCCACTTTCAAACAAAAAGGTGTTTGCAGTATTAAGAAAAAGCTCCTCAAATAAACGGGACAGGTTCAGGTCGGGAATTTTTTGCTGACCACAAACAGGAACGCGCAAGGAGGATGCCGCCAACCGGTCAAACGTCTTTCTGTCAGGTAGAATATTCATATTGCTCCCCCCTCATCCTAGCCTTCTCCCTCCAGGGGAGAAGGAACTTTTTGCTCCCTCGCCCTTGAAGGGAGAGGGTTGGGGTGAGGGTGATTTAATGATATCTTTCACGTTGCCTGACAATACTAATGCAATATGCAGACTGTCAAGAGCTCGTTAAGCCGAGAAAACTCTTTGCTCGCCAGATCAAGCCATTGCCAGTAGCCACCGGCGGCTCGCCGGGTTATTCGTAGCGGAGGGCTTCAATAGGATTCAAGTTTGCGGCTTTATTGGCAGGATAGAACCCAAAAAAAACACCAATTGCCACAGAAAATCCAAAGGACAGGATAATGGATTGGGTGGAGACTATGGTCTCCCAACCACCGATATTAGAAACAATACGCGAGATTCCTATGCCCAATAGAATACCTATGCCGCCTCCCAGGAAACTGATTAAAACGGATTCTATCAGGAATTGTTCCAGAATTTCTCTTTTCTTGGCACCAATAGCTTTGCGGATGCCTATTTCCCGGGTTCGTTCTGTGACGGAAACCAACATGATATTCATGATGCCAATACCGCCAACCATCAGAGAAATGGCGGCAATCCCCCCTAATAAATAGGTGAAGGTTTTGGCCGCGTCTCCCCAGCTATTCAGCCATTGGGCAGAATTCTGCACATAAAAGTCGTCTTCTTTTCCTTCACTAATATTATGTCTTTGCCTTAGAAACCGGGAGATGTCCTCTTTAATTGTTTCAAGGTCCTCAATTTTTTCTGCCTGAACATCGATGGATTGAACATGCTTCATCCCGAAAACCCGTTTTTGTGCTGTGGTAACCGGGATGAATATCTGGTCGTCAGGGTCATACCAGCTCAGCGCACCTTTCGAAACGGTAGTTCCGATGACCAGGAAATTTTTCCCGTCCACTTTAACGGTTTTACCTAACGGATTAATGCCTTCAAAAAGATTTTTCAATACAGTAGAACCCACAACACATACTCTTTGCGCAGACCTTATTTCTTCGTTATTGAAATAACGTCCCCGATCCATTTCGAAATTTGCCAGACGTGCGTAACTGGCTCCTGTCCCCCGGACGGTCGTATTGGTATTTTTATTTTCGAATTTAAGTTGGGCAGACCTGTAAACCTGCGCCGCGACACCTGTAATAAGGGAAATATTTTTTTCGACAAAGTCCGCGTCTTCCAGGGTGAGTGTGTCGACCTTACCTGTTGTCACATGCCGGGATTTCTTTTGCCCCGGTTTTATGGTGATGATGTTTGTGCCAAACTTTGAAATCGTATTCAGCGTCTGAAGCCTGGCCCCCTCGCCAATAGAAATCATGGAAATCACCGATGCAACACCAATGATAATCCCCAGAGCCGTTAAAAACGTCCTGAGCTTATGAGTCAGGAGGCTTCTAAGAGCCATTTTGAACATGACCCATATCAGCATGACAACACCCCATTCATCGTGTCGTTTATGATTTTTCCATCTCGCATTTGAATGATTCTCTTTGTCTGTTGTGCGACTTCCAGTTCATGGGTGACCAGAATCACGGTCACCCCTTCCTGGTTCAACTCCAGGAAAAGGTTCAATATCTCTTTGCCCGTTGTGGAATCCAAATTTCCCGTAGGCTCATCTGCCAGAATGATAGCAGGACTGTTCACCAGGGCTCTCGCAATGGCGACTCTCTGGCGTTCTCCTCCAGATAATTCGGTGGGTCTGTGTTTTGCTCGGTGGGCCAGGCCAACCCGTTCAAGGGCCTGAAACGCGATTTCAGCGGATTTGGCAACTCGACCATAGAGGAGCGGCAGTTCGGTGTTTTCCAGTGCGGTAGCACGAGGCAGAAGGTTGAAACTCTGAAACACAAAACCGATGCTACGGTTACGGACTTCTGCTAACTGGTTGGGTTTCAGGTCCTGGATATCGAGGTTTTCGAGACGATAAATACCGGAAGAGGGCAGGTCCAGGCATCCTAATAGGTTCATAAGGGTGGATTTCCCACTGCCCGATGGCCCCATGATGGCAACAAATTCGCCTTTTTCGATGGTGAAATCGACTCCATCCAGAGCAGATACTTTTTGCTCGCCCATTTGATAGGTTTTAGAAAGCCTTTCGACCTCAATCAAAGCAACCTCACTTCGAACGTATCATCCAGAGAATTTTCTTTAAGGAAGAACCCTTCTTTTCCTTGGCCTCTTCAAGAGCTTTTTCCCAGTCCCCCAACACGACCTCTTCACTCGGAGTCAACCCACTAACGATCTGAACATGAATTGGATTTTTGATACCGGTCTTTACGCGGACTTTTTCGGGTTGATCGTTTTTTAATATAATCGCGAACGCGCCTTCTTCATCCTTGCGAATCCCGGCCCGGGTAACATAAACCGTATCCTTGACCTGTTGGGTAACTATATCAATATTTGCCGACATCATGGGTTTGAGCAGGGTTTTTCCCGCGCCCTGAACCTCAATTTTAACTTTGAAAATGGTGATGCTGTTATCAACCACTCCCTGTGGAGCAATACGAGTAACCTTGCCCTTAAAGATCTCATCGGGGAACGCATCAGCCGTGATTCTGACAGCATGGCCTATTTTAACAGAGCCAATATCTGTTTCATCAATATCGGCAATGATGAATAAGCGTGACATGTCTGCAAGGGTCGCGATGGCGGTCCCGCCGCTCACATTAGAAATTCCTGAGGCGATTATCTGCCCTTCTTCCACGAGCTTTTCAATGATGACGCCCTGAATGGGAGCGAAGATTTCCGTTTCATCAAGTCTTTCTTCCACCTCATCCACGGCAATTTCCGAGCGTTTGACTTCAGACTGGACCAACTCGATCTCGTTTTCCTTCATCGTGATATCGTGGACGGAATCCTTAGCCACTTGAAATCGGGTTTCTGCCTGAATAAGTTTTTCCTGGTTTACCTTGAAAAGGGTTTCTGCCGCATCCAAGGATTCCTGCGAGACAAACTTTTTCTCAAACAACTCGCTTTGGCGTTTCAGTTTATCCTCCGACTCCTTGAGGTTGGCAAGGGCGGTTGCGATTTCTGATTGCGAGGACTTTATGTCGGTATCGTATCTGGTTTTTTGTAACAGGAGAGCGGTTTTGGCTTTTTTCAGTTTTGCCGAGGAGCTGGACAATTCTGTACGAGCCTTGGAAACATTTCGTTTTTCATCGGATTTATCCAGTTGCAGGAGAAGTGCTCCCTTTTTTACTGGGTCTCCTTCTTCAAAAGGAAATGACAAGACCTCACCACTGGCTTTGGATTTAACCTCTACTTTGAAATTGGGTTCAACTATGCCGGTGGCCGAAATTTTTACCAACAGGTTCCCGCGCAGTATTTCAGAAGTTTTGAATACAGGTTTTTGAGGTTCCTCTGACCCATTGGAAGGGAGCAGGTATAAGCAGGTCAGGAGAAGTGTCACCCCGACAAAAATCAGGGTTTTTTTCATGAGCCTTCTTCAGAAAACAGCTTTATATCATGCGCATCCAAAGTCCGGGCCATGACTTGATTCAACCGGTTAAGCGATTTGTTGTAATCAATAATGGCTTTAATCTCGTTGCTCTGTCCTTCAGCGAGATCTTCCTGAAATTCCAGCACATTAAAACTGGTTGATAGTCCGACCTTGAATTTTTTTTCTTCGGCGCCCAATTTTTCTTCAGCGAGTTTTCGGGCAACTCTTGTGGCATGAACTCTTTTAATATCTGTCTCAATTTGCCGATGGGCTTCACGGACCTCCACAACGATGTTTTTTTCAGCCTCCTTGATGTCTAGCAGTAACTGGGCCACCTCCAGCCTTTTTGCCGCCAGCTTGCTCTTTGCGGCACGGTTACCCAAGGGATAACTCAAGTTAAGACCAAACTGCCATAAACGAAAGTTAGTTGAAAATGCTTCAGACAGGGCCGTATCGTAGGCACCATTGGTTGTTGTAGAATCACCACTCAAACCGTTTATTCCCAGGCTCCCAACCAGATCCAGAGTCGGGAACATTTGGTTCTCATTATATTTGGCCTCAATATTTCTATTATCCAGTTCCTTTTTCTTTGCCAATAGATCGGGTCTCTGGGTCAGGGCAGTTTTTAATGCTTCTTCTAAGGAGGAATCATTGCCCGGTGCAAACATAGGACTGTCTACGGGAACTATTTTTTTCAAACCCTCTTCTGAATCAAATGAAAAATTAAGGATATTTTTGAGGTTGTCTTCATTGTCCTCAATCAGGTTTTGCGCATTCAAGAGCTGTTCATCTCTTGAGGCGACATCCGATTGAGCCTGAAGAATTTCCAGTTCCGCCAGGGTTCCCACATCAACCTGAGCCTTCACCTGCTTTTCCAGATCTCTGGCCCTTTGCAGGGAGGTTTGCTTGACCTTCAGGTCCTCAATGCTGAAAACCAGATCCCAATAAAAATTTTCAGCCTCGGTGAGGGTATCGATGACCTTTTCAGTAAATTCGTGGTTGGAAATCTTTTGATCGTTTTTGGCAATAACTATTTCCCGTTTATTGAGCTCTATGCCAAAATCCTTGAGCAGGGGCTGGGTGACGGTTAGAGCCAAATCTGAGGAGTAGGTAGGGTTGAGAGAGGAGAAAGATGAACTGGTCTGGTTCTTGTTGTTGTCCATGGATAATTCGTAATCCCCGCCTGTAATAAACTTCTGGGTAACAGAAAAATCCCAATCGTAATCCAGGTTCCTGTTTTTCGAGTCGGCAAGAGTTGATGCTCTTTGCCGGGTTTCTTCGCCGACCGTGAACTCAAAATCAACAGTAGGGTCAAAGTCAGCTTCCTTTTCGAAAATAGATTGCTCGTTAATTTTCGCGTTATAACTTTGAACGGAAATGCTGATGTTGTTTTTTAAAACACTCTCAATAGTTTCTTTCAAAGTAAGAGGTAAGGGCTCACTGGCACTAGCAACAACAGTAAAGGACAGCGCCAAAATAATGAGAGCGAGTTTGGAAATAAAAATATTTTTCATGAACCGCAAAACTCCAAAGCGTGAAAGGGTGGAAACTATTCTATAGAGGTTCTTTATTATTCGGTAATTTTCTCTAACCCTCATACCCCGCAGGGACACAAAAGTAATTTTCAGAGTTGCCTCTATAAAGAGCCCTGAAAGAAACAGCAAGGGAGGGCTCTTTTGTGGGGTTTACCCCAGGTTTCAGCAAACTCAATGTCGCATAAAACAGTTGTTTTATAATATTTTATCGGATATTCCAGGGAGAGGCTTGATAAGTTTTTGTGTAATGTAAAAAAGAATGACACGGGCAATTATCAAAAGCAAATATATGCGATTATTTAGATTAATTAATAGTCGATAACTATACGTATTTAATGATTTATTTGTGTATCATACCCCTCATACGGGGGATAACCTAATAAGCTGTTGATTTTTCGAAGTTTACATTAACTGTTGCATATTTTTTGAATTTGGTATATCTTAACCGACACTAACTCCAGCAATCGAGCAAGCCTTTATAAAAAATCATTTTCAGGAAGCAGACTATGTCAAGAATTACAGCGGCTGATATTTTGAAAGTAGTGCCGATCACACGTAAAACTCTTTGGTTGTGGCAGAAAAAATATCGCTTTTTCCCAGATCCCCAGAAAGAGGGGCATCCGGGGGGTAAAGGCATTGTCGGCTATTATCCCGCATGGGTTGAGGAGAGGTGCAAGCAGGTTTATGCTCTGCAAAAAAAGGGCTACACCATATCCATGATCAAGGAAATCCTTGAGAAGGAAGAGAAGGAAAAATCCACGCGCAAAGTGCTTGTGGTTGATGATGAGAAAAAGTTTTGTGATCTTCTCAAAAAGATATTTCAAAAAAATGAGTTCATCGTTGAAACCGCTTATGACGGGTGGGAAGCCGGGAAAAAGGCCGCTCAGTTTCAACCCACGATAATGATTCTGGATATTACGCTTCCCGGCATAAATGGCCTTGATGTATGTAGAGACCTGCGTACTGATGATAAAACTAAAAATATAAAGATTATCGCTATTTCAGGGGATCTGCGATATTCCGAAGCCGAGGTTCTTGGAGCCGGGGCCAATGCGTTTTTTGCGAAACCGGTCAATTTTGAGAACCTGTTATCTCTTTCCAGTGACTTTCTTGACCCGCCTAAGGACCTTTAGTTCGTTTGACAAGGTTTCTCCGCGCTGAAAAATTATTTCTTTTCAATTCGCAAAACCAAAAGGGTTGTGATATAAGCGGGAGTGCTTTTTTCAGGTTGTAGTTTTGACCTGCAAAATCTTTTAATCTATGAATGGAAGTCAATTGACCACCCCGGACATCACCCAACTTAAAAAGACCGCTCTGGAACTAAGAAGACTTGCCTTGAAGATCATTTTTCAGGCAGGATCGGGACACCCTGGAGGGAGCTTTTCCGCGACAGATTTAATGACCGCCCTGTTTTTTGGTGGAATTTTAAATTACGACGCAAACAATCCCAAGGACCCCAAAAGAGACCGCTTTCTGCTGAGCAAGGGCCATGCATCCGGCATTTATTATTCGGTGCTTGCCAAAGCCGGGTATATTTCCGAGTCCGATCTGGATAGTTACCGGAAAATTAATAGTGAGCGTTTCCTATCCGGACACGCGCATCCTAAAACTCCCGGAGTCGAAATTGCTTCAGGAAGTCTGGGGCAGGGGCTCAGTGTGGGTCACGGAATAGCCATGGGAACCAGGCTGGATGGGTATGACTCCAAAGTCTACGTCATTCTTGGGGATGGGGAACTGCAGGAAGGGCAGATTTGGGAAGCCGCCATGTCGGCAGACAAATTCAAATCCAACAACCTGGTTGCCATTGTTGACTACAACAAGGTTGCGCAAGACAACATCACAAAAGACTTGAAAGACCTGGAACCTCTGGAAGATAAATGGAATGCTTTCAACTGGGATGTTCATCGAATAGACGGACATAATATGGAAGCCATCATGAAGGTACTTCAACTCCCTCTCCATCCGGAAAAACCCCGGGTGATCATTGCCGACACGATAAAAGGCAAGGGTGTTAGTTTCATGGAGGGCAAAACCGCCTGGCACGGTGTGGCTCCTTCTGCAGAAGATTACGAAAAAGCTTTAAAGGAATTGGTATAAATGAAAGATGGCCCCACACGAGATGCTTATGGGCAAGCCCTGGTAGAATTAGGTGCCGATGACCCGCGTATTGTAGTTCTTGACGCCGGAGTGAGTGACAGCTCCCGTTCGAAAAAGTTTGGCGATAAATACCCTGAGCGGTTTTTTAATATGGGCATCGCCGAAGCGGATATGGTCTGCACGGCGGCTGGACTGGCCACCACAGGGAAAATCGCATTCGCTACCGGATTCTCCTGCTTTCTACTGGGTAGAAGCATGGACCAGATTCTGGTCAGCATCGCTTATTCCAATACCAACGTGAAATTAGTCGGCACGCATACCGGACTCGCCGTAGGTGAAGACGGACCCAGTGCCCAGATGATTGTTGATATGGCCTATATGAGGGCCATGCCAAATATGATCGTGATACAACCGGCGGATTGGGAAGAAACCGTCCAGGCTACCCGCGCTCTGATCGATTATGAAGGCCCGGCGTACTTCCGCTTGGGAAGGCCCAAAGTAAAAGCTATTTTCGACAGTTCCTACAAATTTGAGATTGGCAAGGGCAGGGTGGTGAAAAAAGGCTCTGATCTGGTTATTTTTGCCACCGGCATCATGGTTCAGGAAAGCCTGGTAGCCATGGAAATGCTGGAAAAAGAGAACATCAATGTGACACTGGTGAATATCTCGACCCTCAAACCTATCGACCGGGAACTCGTTATAGAAATGGCGACCAGCCATAAAGCCGTAATCACCGCCGAGGACCATAACTATATCGGTGGTCTAGGCGATGCTGTCGGTGAGGTTCTTCTGGATGCGCAAATTTCCAAATCCTTCAAGCGCATTGCGGTGAGAGACCAGTTCGCCGAAACAGGAACCGGCCCTGAGCTGTTCGAAAAATATGGCTTGTCCGCCAACCATATCGCTCAAGCAGTCAAAGACTCCCTCCGCCCAGCGTGACGCTGGACTCATCATAACCCCGAGATTCTTCATTAGCATTCAGAATGACATTTTGAAGCTCTAAGTTGTCATCCCGATAAGCCCCTTCGTCCGCTGTCATCCTTGAGCGAAGCGAAGGATCTCGTTTTTCAACTTATAAGGCAGGGAACCCCTTTAAATCCCACCTCATACAACCTGTATTTCCAAGTTAACATAATATATGTTATGGGAACCTGAGTATCCATCCTCGAAACCGGCGAAACAATTCAAATACTCAGTACCAACGCCTTTTGGATCTCAGAAACCGAGTACACCTCCTGAGTTTCAAACCGGATTAAGGGCAGCCCCGCTGTTGAAAAAGCTTCATCCAAAAACAAACTTTCTTTATCGAACCGCTCATGCAACTCACCGCCTAACTCAATGGCACAAGCTAAACTGCCATCTCCCTTACGGACCACCACAAAATCCACTTGCATGGAGTTAATTCTTTTAAACGCCGCGAAATGTTTTTGGAAATCGACATCCAACAAATCCACCGCTCCGCATTTGGAAAACACCATGAATTCCGGACCGACAGCTTCGATCAGTGCGTCATAAAACTTTCTCTCCGCATCGCTAAAAAATTGTTCTTTTTTTGAATACGGGAAATAAGAGGATTTGTTAAATTTCCGCTCAACCCAGCCAAGGAATTTTGTAACAAACCAAATGAAGATTAAAACAATCGCTAAAGCGGCAATGGGCTTGAGCAATGTTTTTTCGAGTGAAAAATCCATATTTGGTATAGTATCTGAAAAAGAGTGTTTTTTACACTTGATAGAAGTTAAAATGCCTGACTATTTAAACTTGAAACCGGATAGTACATTTCGTAACGATAAGGTAAAAACACTATTAAACCACCCTCACCGCGGCTACGCCTTGCCTCTCCCTTCAAGGGAGAGGTATTAAAAATAGTCCCTTCTCCCCTGGAGGGGGAAGGCTAGGATGAGGGGGTTTAACCAAATAAAGGTAAATCACCCCAGCCCCTCTTTAAAAAGAGGGGTCCATTAAAACTCCATCCTCAAATAACCCTCTATGTGCGGTATTGCTGGACTCATCAATTTTGACCCCACGGCACAACCCGAAAACCCGGGTAAAGTCCTGCGCAATATGCTGGACGCTTTGCGTCACCGGGGACCAGATGATCGGGGTGAAGAACTGATCCAAACAGAAAATGGTATCACGCTCCATTTAGGCCACCAGAGATTCTCCATCATTGATCTCACACGGGGCGGACACCAGCCGATGTCCACCGATGACAAATCGGCCTGGATATCCACCAACAGCGAAATTTATAACTATAAAGAACTGAGGACTGAGCTGGGTGGTGAATTCCACTCCGAATCCGATACCGAGGTTTTATTGAGGGCCTACGAGCACTGGGGTGTGCAATGCCTGGACAAACTTGTGGG
This sequence comes from Nitrospina sp., assembly GCA_018653085.1. Taxonomy (GTDB): domain Bacteria; phylum Nitrospinota; class Nitrospinia; order Nitrospinales; family VA-1; genus LS-NOB. The sequence continues at coordinate 16,889 of JABIAY010000025.1, read as the reverse complement.
CATGTTCTCATTTGCTATTTGGGATCATAAAAAAGAAGCCTTATTCATTGCCCGCGATCGCTTGGGAATCAAACCACTTTATTACAATATTCAGGGCAAGCAGTTTGCCTTTGCTTCCGAATTGCGTTCCCTGCTCGCCTCCGGATTTATTGATAAGAGCATCAACCCTACCGGACTTTATCAGTACCTGTCCTTTGGACATTTCATTGATCCTGTTATCGAGTCGGTTCGCGAGTTGCGACCGGGACATTATTTGTGGATTGATAAAAATTGCAATTGGGAGGAAAAAGAGTATTGGCATCCTTTGGATGGTAAACCATCACCTGTTACCAGCGAGGCGATCCAGGAACAGATCAAAACCAGTATTGAAGATTCCATTCGTTGCCGCCGTGTCAGCGATGTGCCTCTGGGAGCTTTTTTAAGCGGCGGTATTGACTCCAGTGTCGTGGTGGGCAATCTGGCTGAATCGTCTCAAGACCCGATCACCACTCTGACTATTGGTTTTGCAGAAAAACAATTTGATGAGTCTGAATATGCCCAGGAAATCGCTGACCGATTCCAAACCCATCATCATTTATTGCGTTTGAGTGAAGAACAGCTTTTGCAGTCTCTTCCCGCCGCCCTGTCGGCGATGGATCAACCCACGATGGATGGCGTCAATACTTACCTGATATCGCGCTCGGCAAAGGAGGTTGGACTGAAAGTGGTGTTGAGTGGTTTGGGAGCGGATGAGTTGTTTGGCGGCTACCCCTCTTTCCAGTTGATCCCCAAACTGCGAAAGACATGGCTGAAAACCATTCCAAAGACATTCGCGAAATGGGGACTTGCTTTGTGCAAGGGTCTGCTATCTGTAAATCAGGGCATAAAACTGGAGCACTGGGTAGATGGGAAATGGAGCGGAGCGCATGAATATTTTCTCATTCGCGCCCTATTCTGCCAGGATCAGGTATTAAATTTATTTGCCGACAAAGAACAGGCACGAGCAGAAATTGCAAGGGACTATCAGCGCACTGAACGCCTGGCTGAAAGATGCGATGATTCGTTTAATCAGATTTCTTATCTGGAAACCTTTCATTATCTGCAAAATATGCTTCTTCGCGATGCCGACATGATGAGTATGGCGCACCCTGTGGAAGTCCGGGTCCCATTCATGGACCATCGTCTGGTCGAAATGATGTTTCGCATACCGGGAAAAGAAAAGAACGGTTCTGCCAAATCTCTTCTGCTGAGTTGCATGAAGTCGTTGCTTCCGGAATCTATTCAACGCCGGAAGAAGATGGGTTTCACCTTCCCCTTTGAGCTGTGGATGCGTGGAGCCCTGCGCCCGGAAATAGAGCCTGTGTTATTATCCAAAACCGAGCAACTTGAGGGCCTCATATCGCAAAAGGCTGTGAGCGGGGTTTGGAACGATTTTCTTGCGCGTAAAATATCATGGTCAAGACCCTGGGCGCTTTATGTTTTGAAATCCTGGATCAATAAAAACCTTTCATAAAACGGAGAGTCTCTGCGGCGAATGGAAATTTCTTTTTATCAAGTAGATGTTTTTACCAAACACCTTTTTGGAGGAAACCCTTTAGCCGTTTTCCCCCAGGCGCAGGACTTTAAGGAAGAGGATTTGCAAAAGGTCGCCCGGGAAATGAATTTATCCGAGACCACCTTCGTTTACCCCTCCACCAGTGAGGAAGCGGATTTCGATGTACGCATATTCACCCCTACCTGTGAAATTCCCTTTGCCGGCCACCCTACCCTCGGCACCGCATATGTTCTCCGGGAAAATGGACTGGTTACAAAGGATAAAAATCCGCTTCGTTTGAATTTTAAAGCGGGGATCATTCCTGTGTGGGCGGAAGAAGACAAGGGTTTCATGCAACATCCTCCGGCAAAATTTCTTCAGGAACTGGAAAGGTCAGAGAAAATTTCCCAGGCTTTGGGACTTGGCCTGAAGTGCCTGGACGACAGGTTTCCGATTCAGGTGGTTTCTACAGGCTTCCCCGCCCTTTTGGTGCCGGTCATTTCATTAGATAATATAAAGGAGGTAGCCATTAATGCCCAGGTTTTAGATGAAGTGTTGGAGCCACTGGGCATCGATATGGTTTATGCGTTCACGACTCAGGTGGTGCACTCGAGTTTTACCCTGCACTCACGTGCCTTTGCTCCTTCAATGGGTATTCCTGAAGACCCGGCCACGGGAAGCGTATCCGGAGCCGTTGGAGCCTATCTCGCGAAATATGATGTAATCGAAAAGGAAAAACTCGGGGATATTAAAATTGAGCAGGGTTATGAGATGAAGCGCCCGTCTTCCATTTATGTGCAAGTCACACAACAGGGAAGCGAAATCCAAAAAATTCGTGTGGGTGGGCAAACCCAGCCCGTATTCATGGGCCGGATGAATCTATAAGGGGATTTTTATTAGCGCTCTTCCTGATGCGGGTTTTTTCAGGAGTAAACCAGAAATTTAAGCATTTACCTTTGCTTTTGCTTTTTCCTGCTCCTGGATTTCCGGGGCATACATACAATTTGAGCAAACGTGGTCCTTTTCCCGGCCGCACATCAGGCATGTCTCAAAATCATGAGATCCTCTGAACGCACCACTGCAATGGTAGCAACGGCTTTCAGTTGTCGCTTTTTTCTTTATCCGGCGTTTTACCCGCCTTTTATTAATTAAAAGCTGGCTGTAGGGGGAATTCATGAGTTTTATTTTCCCAAGTTACAAGTCTATGGATACCCTTCTTCCCTACTATGATGGTAGCTCTGAAAAAAAGTTTCAAAATTCTTTTTCAGCCCCCCGTTTCAGAGAAAATTGCCGTACAAGTAGCTAGTCCCCCTATTCTCATCTTGTGCCCGATAGGAACTGATGCTAAACTTTACCTACCTAACCTGTATAAAAATCAATATTTTGGCTACATGGTGCCTTCTCAGGTAAAACACGTGGTTCCGGCAGACCGGGCGAACCGAATTCAAGAGATGTTCAACGCTGTCGCGCCCCGCTACGATTTTCTCAACGGACTGTTGAGCGCAGGGTGTGACAAGTATTGGCGAAAAATAGCTGTCGATGAACTGGAACCTGTAGCAAACCGCGTTTTTCTTGATGTCGCAACGGGAACCGCTGATATTGCCTTGGGGCTGGCCATGCGGGATGCGTCTCGTATTGTGGGTATTGATTTCAGCACCCGTATGCTCCAGTTGGGGAAAAATAAGGTTTCAGCTAGAAACATGCAATCGTCCATTCAATTATTTCCGGGAATGGCAGAAAACCTGCCGCTTAAAAGTAATATTTTTGATGGCGCGATTTCTGCTTTTGGGGTCAGAAACTTCTCTAATCTGAATCATGGGATTCGTGAAATTCATCGGATTTTGAAACCACGAGGTAAAATCGTGATTCTTGAATTTTCTTTTCCTCAGAACGGATTTTTGCAATGGCTTTATCGCCTGTATTTTGGGAAAATTTTACCTGTCATGGGACGCTGGATTTCCGGGCATAAAAACGCCTATTCCTATCTACCCGACTCTGTGGAGGGTTTTCCCAAAGGAGAGGCATTCTCTGCCATCCTGAAAGAAAACGGTTTCGATTCGGTTGATTTCAAGGAATTGACCTTTGGTATCGCTACCATTTATACGGGTTTCAAACATGTTTGAATCAAAAAATCATTTCCGAAATTTTGCATGGGGTTGCTTGATTCTTACCTTCGTGCTTCTCAATACAAAAGGTTTCTGGACTGGCTTCCCCTCCTTTCAAGAAAAGGCAGTGCAGGGTAGCCTGGAAAACAGTCAGGAGTATAAAGATGTACTGGATTTGCAAAAAGCCTTTGTACGCAATGCAAAAAAAATCAAGCCCTCTGTAGTCAGTATAAATAAAGTTAAGGAATTGGTAGAAAAATCGTCCTGGTATGACCCCCACAATCACGGTTCAGAGCCCTGGTATTCAACAGTCAGGAACTGGTTTGTGCAAAACCTGAGGAGCAGAAAGTATGCCATTGAAAATGTTGGATCGGGCATCGTTCTGGATTCCAATGGCTATATTCTGACCAATTACCATGTTATTGAAAACCTCGATAGAGTTCTGGTCAAATTATCGGACGGAAAAGAATATTTTGCCAAAGTCCTCGGCTATGACACCTATACCGACCTTGCGGCCCTTAAAATTTCCACCCTGCGAAGGCTACGGGAACCGGAATTTGGACAGGCCACAGACTTAAGTGTCGGCGAATGGGTAATGGCTATTGGCAACCCTTATGGACTTGATGGGACGGTTACGGTAGGCGTGGTCAGTGGTACAGGACGTACCGACCTGGGTATCACCCACTTTGAAAATTTTATCCAAACCGATGCTTCCATCAATCCTGGAAATAGCGGCGGCCCTTTGATCAACCTGGACGGGCAAATTGTCGGAATCAATACGGCTGTGGCGGCTATCGGCTCTGGAGTGAGTTTTGCCATTCCTGTGGAAATGGCTCTTAAAGTGGTAGATCAGCTGATCCACAAGGGTTCGGTTGATAGAGGATGGCTGGGAATCGGAATTCAGGACTTGACCCCGGAACTGGCATATAACTTCAGCTTAGTTAGCCCAGAGGGAGTACTGGTTAACAGTATTGAAAATAAAACCCCCGCCCAGATGGGTGGAATGCTTCGGGGAGATATTATCATCCAGTTCGATGGTAAAACCGTTTCCGGCTTGAAGTATTTCCAAAAGCTGGTTGCCGATACAGTTATTGGAAAAAGGGTTCCCGTCAAAATCTTAAGAGACGGGCAAGAAAAAATACTGCAAATCAAGATTGGTAAAATGCGTTCCTAACCACCACTGGGCGTGGAGCCAGCGTGCAATAACGTTTGCTGGCGAGCAAAGAGTTGTCTCGGCTCAATGAAGTCCTTGCCCAGTTGCATCCCCTGCTAAGGGGCTGGGCGTGGGGCCAATGTGCCATTGCTTTTTGGCGAGCAAAGAGTTATCTCGGCTCAATGAAGTTCTTGCCCAGTCGCCCCTGCGGCTAGCAGACTTCAAACCCTGCTTCAACGATCTGGGCGGATACCTCCTCCAATTTAGTTTGTGATTCATCAAACTCAATGGTTACTTCCTTCTGTTCGAGATTGACATCCACTTTTTGGACACCTGCCATCTTAGCTACCGTTTCATTTACGGTTTGAACACAATGTTGGCAAGTCATTCCTTCTACCTGCAGAACTTTTCGCATCATAAGTTTCCTGATTTAAAAGGTTAAAAATGAGTCCTGATCGAAACCCATAGATATCACAGGACGCTTTTTTCATCAAATCATCAGAAAAGAAGCCTGAAAATATATCTGGCCCTCCTCAAACCGTCTTTTAAGCGTAATATCAAAAGAAAAGCATTAAAAAACTCAAGAATTTGCCATTTGAGCCGTAACAAAATTAAGGCAGTCTGGAGGCTGCGTAAATAGAGGGTTTAGAATTATGTTGAGTCTTGGAGGACTCGATGCTCGGAAACCCTCAAATCCCTATAAATTCCAATTCATGGAGGAAATGGAATGCCACTACGAATCTTCAATAACTTAAGCTCCGCTTTTGCTCAAAACAGGCTGGAAGTCAACCGCCAAAACCTTGGAGAGGCCATCACTAGAATTGCGTCTGGCAATCGGTTGGTCGGAGGCACGGGCAATGCGGCGGAAAAAGCTACATCGGAGTTGCTTCGTTCAGATACGCGGACTCTAAGGCAAGCATCAAAAAACCTTAATGATGGAATCGGTCTCGTCAATGTCACGGAAAGTGGCTTGGGTGAGCAAGCAGGAATTTTGATACGTCTGCGAGAACTTGCAACAATAGCAGGTGGAGCCATTGGAACAACTGAGCGGGGTACACTGCAACTCGAAGTGAATACTCTGATAGAAGAGTTTGACCGACTGGCCAATGCAACAGAATTTAATGGCCAAAAACTTTTAGATGGCAGTCTGGACGCAAGCCTTGCCACCAATGATCATGTGGTAATAAATGTTGGCCTGGATTCAAACGCATCCAGTCAAATAGATTTGAACAACGTGATAAATTTAAAATCAGCAGACTCGGTAACTCTTGGTCTTGATGCTGTATCGACAGAAACATTTGAGGGTGCGGCGGATAGTTTGGCAATAGTTGAAGCCGCGCTGAATACGATCAGTGGCTATCGAGCCTCGGTTGGGGCAACCCAGAACCGATTTTCCAGGGCTCTGAGCACGTTGAATGTTTCAATTCAAAATTTGACTGCGGCCTATTCAGCGATTCAAGACACGGATGTGGCCGAAGAATTGGTAGATTTGACCAAGCAACAACTGCTGGTTCAGTCTTCAACAGCAATGGTAGGACAAGCAAACCTTATTCCTGAAGGAGTATTATCGCTACTGCAATAATAAATTTTTATTATGAACAAACTTGAATCAACCATAAAAATAGGTCGACAAAGTACCGCCAACGGTTCTGCCAAGGGTAAAACCAAGGCAGTCGTGGGAAAATCATCTTCCACTAAAAATGTCGACAAGGTAACGCTTTCTAAAACCTCAAAGACCCAGGCTTCGACCAGCGAAGTCAAAAGTGTTGCGAGTGAAATACGCCAGGACCTGGTAAATAAATTTCGCGATATTCTGGAAAAAGGGTCTTATGAGGTGAAGGCGAACGAGATCGCTGACAAAATTGTTCAAAAAATCAAGGAAAATAAAAACCACATGGCTCTATAAGGTGACGTGAACAAACGTGACCGTGGTTCAATCGCTCAAACTGTTTTCATCGAAGACAAGTTGGGGAATTTTCCGGTTGATTTTAATTTTGTTTCCCAGGCCTTCCCGATTTTATTTGACCGGAGGTCCAACCATTCCAACTGTTCCAACTTTTCCGTCCTCGCTAAAAGTTCCATACCCTTTCGGGTGATTTGATTATTTCTCAGATCCAGCTTCCGCAAACTACCTAGCTTGTCTGATGTCAAAAGAGCTTCCAATCCCTCATCGCCCAACTGATTTTTTCGCAAATCCAAATCCTCGACGTTTTCCAAACCCGGATATTGGCCCAAATAAATAGTTTCAAATGCTGTTATATCCAGTTCTACCAGCCTGAGAACTTTTGGGTTAAGAGTTAAGCGGGCTCGCACGAATTTCTCAAATAGCGTAATACTGCGGACACGAGTCCCAAACAGCTTGGCATCAATAGCCGCATTGATCTCATCAATACTACCCTTGCTATTATAAAATATTTTCAGAAGCATCTCTTTGCTGGCCGCATCTTGATCTAACTCATCCTGATTTGTTTCCTCTGAGTCCATATCATCCCTGCTCATATAATGTTTAATAGTTGTTTGTTAGAGCTATAATAACCGATTTTTTACATTTTTTTGTTATACTTCCGCAGGAAGATCACACGTGAAATCAAACCTATGGATTCAATTACGGAACCCTTATTCCCTCATCATCAACATAAAGGGAATATTTGCTTACGGTTTCCATTCAATTGGCAGGCCCCGTGAAAACCATCAAGTTTCTATTTTCAAAAATCTTTTCGGCTTTTATGGATGTAGTTCCTATTATCGCCGTTATCACATTTTTTCAGTTAGCCATTATCCAAAAACCTTTTCTCCAATTGAACCAGACTCTCTTTGGAGTTCTGCTTGTCGTCATGGGGCTTTTCATTTTCATCTTAGGACTGGAAAGTGCTCTCTTCCCCATCGGCGAAAAAATGGCTAACGAATTTGCCATAAAGGGAAACCCATGGTGGATAATTTTTTTCGGGTTCGCCCTGGGTTTTTCGACCACAATTGCCGAGCCGGCTTTAACAGTAATAGCGTCCAAGGCTGGTGGTCTCGCGGCTGGAGCAGGTGCTATAGAAAACAATAAAGACTCGGTCGCCAATTTTGTATTGGGACTTCGTTTTACTGTTGCCTTTTCAGTGGGGTTAGCTATCGCCATTGGGGTGGTCCGCATATTGAAGGGGTGGCCGCTGATCTGGTTTATCGTAGTTGGTTACTCCCTCATCACTATCACAACATTTTTCGCACCTCAAGAGATTATAGGAATCGCTTATGATTCAGGTGGGATCACCACTTCAACCATCACCGTTCCTTTGGTCACTGCCTTGGGTGTAGGACTGGCCACCTCTATACGTGGCAGGAACCCAATGTTAGATGGCTTTGGCTTGATAGCTCTGGCAAGCCTCAATCCAATCATATTTGTTCTCGGTTATGGGATTTTAGTTTATGGAGCAGGCGGATTATGAACTCTGAAATCTTTGCGATATTAGGAAATGCGCTCAGTGGAACAACACTCGATATCGTTCCCATAATACTTGTGTTGGGTTTCTTCCAGCTAGTTGCAATCCGTAAGGCCATTCCTCACCTGAAGCAAAAGTTGGTCGGTCTTGGTCTGGTCGTCCTGGGACTCGGTATTTTCATTGTTGGACTGGAGCAATGTGTTTTTCCAATCGGCACACAGATGGCCCAGCAGTTGACCGACTTGACCTTTCTTGCCGACAACGATTCTGTCAAACTGGAGGCTCTCCAAAACGCCAAACATATTGCACCTGGAGTTTACTTATGGACTTATGTCTTTGCTTTTCTAATTGGTTTTTCCACCACCCTTGCAGAACCTGCACTGATAGCTGTGGCCTATAAGGCCAAGGAGATCACCACAGGTGCCATTTCCGCATGGGGTCTGCGAATCTCTGTTGCGCTGGGGGTAGCCGCTGGTGTGACTCTGGGAGTTTATCGTATAGTGATGGGCAGTCCACTGCACTATTACATTGTTGCAGGGTACGTCTTTTTAATTATTCAGACTTGCTTTGCACCTAAGCAGATCATTCCACTTGCTTATGATTCGGGAGGCGTGACGACCTCAACCGTAACCGTTCCATTAATTGCGGCATTGGGAATCGGGCTGGCTTCAAGCGTCCCTGGGCGTTCCCCCTTGATAGACGGCTTTGGGTTGATCGCATTCGCATCCCTTTTCCCTATGATCACTGTAATGGCATATGCTATGATCACCGAAAAACTGGCAAAACGTAAAGAGATTGAATAACCTTCTTGAGGAATTAGAAGCTCATGCGTTTTAAAATTATATTGGCAATGGTGAATGAAAATTACCAGGACGAAGTCATTGAAACAGCAAAATCAGCTGGCGCAACTGGCGTCACCATTCTTAATGCCCGCGGAGAAGGAATTCACAAACAAAAATCTTTTCTGGGGCTGACCATGGAGGCCCAAAAAGATATGCTCTTGTTTCTAGTTGAAGACTTTATTGCCAATAATATTATGGAAGCGATTTATAAAGCGGGGCATCTAAGTGAACACGGTAATGGAATCGCATTCAGTCTCGATGTGGACAGGGCCATTGGTCTGGAAAGCCAGATGCCTACGATGGAAAAAGATGCAAAAGATCGTTATTTTTAAATAACCTCATTGAGGAGATGGGAATGGCTGATATTCAAACAGTTCGTGACGTCATGATGTCCAATTTCACCAAAGTGGATGGAATCATGAAAGTCTCTGATGTCCTGAATATGATGCGGGATAGCAAAATTAACGCGATCCTGGTGGAACCCCGGGATGCAAATGACGTTTACGGCATTATGACCTTGAAAGATATCGCCAGAAAAGTGATTGGACAACGCAGAAAACTTCATGAAACTCATGTTTATGAAATCATGTCCAAACCGGTGTTGTCGGTTAAATCTGACATGCCCATTCCCTACGCGGCACGGTTCCTGAGCAACTTCGATGTTTCCTACGCCATGGTTATCGAAAATAATGCTGTGACGGGAATGGTTTCACTAAACGGGATGGTGGTCCGGTGGAAGGACTGATTTTTTTCATCAACCCTTTTTCAAGGATGTTCCGGCACGGCTGTCCCAGATAACGGTGTCCGGACTCGACACATGCCCTGCCTCCGAACGCCAGTGATCCATTCCGGCCTGCACATTTAATATCTTGACGCACTCGTTCATGCCCCCTGCCCCACCTATATGAGAATAGAGTTTTCTCAAATCACCAATATAGGTTCCCTGTTCTGATTTATATCTGTCCTGGGCTTCGGCAATGTTCGCCAGTGTGGCTTCGGCCATGGCATTATGATTGAAAATATCAGTTTTAAGGCGGGTATAATCGATCATGAAATTAACATAACCCCAGCCGACCAGAGGTAAGACTGCAAGAAAAAGCAAAACCCGTTTCCAAATCTTGTGATCCAGTAAAATTCCTGTTATCCCAAGTAACAAAGCAACCCAAATTGAATATTGGGCAATTTGTTCAAAAATCCCTAAGGCAGGGATTTTGTCTCCGCAGGAGGGTTGTCCAAAAACAATGGCCGGTGCCGGGAACAAAATTAACAAAAAGGCCCAGAAAACGAATTGTTTTAATTTATTGCTCATCAGATCACAAATTCAGTTATATGAAATATTCAACCGCCTGTTGCCAGGAAACTGTCGACCGTTGGTTTGTATCAGATTAAAACCATGATTTCTAGTAACATTTTCATCAGGCGTCCATTTTCTGTAAAATTAGGGCTTCACAGAATAATAGTCCTGCGCTAAGATTCGTCTTTTACCAGTACTCACAGAATCAATGAATTTTTGGAGTTGTTGCAGATGAATACAACCAGTAGGTTTGAAGACAAAGGGGATGGCACCCTGTTAGATAATGACTCCGGTTTAGTCTGGGCAAAAGAAGACTCCTGGCCCGTTGCTCAGGACTGGTTGAATTTTCAGGAAGCCCTGCAATTTGTCGATGAAATGAATAAAAAAGACTACCTCGGCTATCATGACTGGCGTTTCCCTGAAAAAGAAGAAATCGAAAAACTCTTCATGCCGGAATGCACTATCATGGGTCGTTCAAAACAGGAAATACACCTGGCTCCGCTTTTCGCCACAGGTGGAGGCAATGGTTCATGGTGTCTTCCCTTTGACCAGCAGGCGGCATTTTATTTTTCCTATGGAACCGGTAGCTTGCAACATTATGACCAGGATTTCTCCCAGGGTTATGTTCGCTTGGTGAGGCTGTATCCTAAGGACTAAGGAGTTTTTTCCTGAACCCGTTTTCTGCAGGGTATCAGTTTCGGCATTTCTTCCGGTGAAGCAACCATTTGCTTGATTTCCACCTGATTGGACTCATAGGCAATTGTAGCGATTTGATATCTGTCCCGATCCACTTCCTGTTGACCGCCTTGATACTGGCTGAGAGCGGCTCCCAAAGCGTCCCATTCCATATACAATAAAAATTGTTCTTCCGTATCCGTCAACCCTAAATCGATCACTAAATCATTGAACTCCAGTTGAGTTATCTGGTCAACGGGTTTACCTTGGCAGAACTCCATAAAACCTGTACCTCCTCCAATAGGTTTGTGACAGGTTAGTTTTGAAAAATCAAAACTGACAAGGCAATCCTTTTCATCCAAGATGACCGTTATCTGTGATGTTGTATCTTTACAGGGCATGATTCACTTTCCGGCGTGGGGTGCAACGATATTCATACTGATATCAACAGACGGAGCCGAATGAGTTAATGCTCCCACAGAAACAAAGTCTGCCCCGGTTCCAGATATCTCATCCAGCGCTTCCAAAGTAACACCACCGCTGATCTCAACTTTTGCCTGGCCATTTATTAGTTTGACGGATTCACGGATCATATCAATGGTCATATTATCCAGCATAATGATATCCGCATGATTTTCCAGTGCCTCTTTAACTTCATCGAGGTTTTTGGTTTCGACTTCAATTTTATTTTGATTTCCCAATGCCTCACGCACTTTTTCAACTGCCCGGAAAATGCTCCCGGCAGATTCAATATGATTGTCCTTAATCATCACCGCATCATACAACCCAAAACGATGATTAGTACCTCCGCCACAACTCACCGCATACTTTTCAAAAACTCTTAGTCCGGGGGTGGTTTTCCGGGTATCTAAAACCGCAACCGGGTGCGCTTGATCAACAAACTTGCGGGTCAATGTTGCGATGCCACTCAACCATTGAAGAATATTCAATCCTGAGCGCTCTCCCTCAAGGGCCTTAACATTGTCGCACTGAAATTTGATGACAGTCGAGCCTTTTGTGACCGAATCGCCATCCTGAAAAGGCTCGGAGATAAATTTGGTTTTCGAGTCGAGTTTCAGGAATAAGGCCTTAAAAATTTCCATTCCGGATAAGATTAAAGCCTCCTTAGCAACCAGCTCTGCCTCGCAGAGCCGTCCCGGAGAGATAATGTTTCGGGTAGTGATATCACCGCTTTGGAGGTCTTCTTCCAGGGCGGTGGCGATGAGGGATTCAATATCCGCAGTCATGAGCGGTTTGTTTTGCATCGTATTTTTGCGGTCAAGGGAGCCTATTAAATTTGAAAAGGTTCGCTATTCACCCTCTCCTGAAAAAAGATTCAGGATGTCAGCAAAGTCATTTAACCCCTCTCCTGTTGCACATTCTATGATTACTGATCTTGCCTCTTTGTCCCTTATAGCTTTTGTTGTTTTGGATTCATCACCCAGTTTCTCAGCCATACCGCGTAGCAGTTTCTCTAAAGCATAAGCGGACATCTTTTCATCCAGCAAAGCTTCGCTATTGCTCCAAAACTCAGAAACCGGATCAGCAAGGGTTAAACTGTGGTAATGGGCGAAGTCAGTAATTGATAAGATTCCTGCTACCTTGCCGTCCACAGTCGCTACGATATGACGAATCTGATTTTTCTTCATGGCTAGAAGAGCTTCATTCATGGGCAGAGACGCTTCCAGGGTAATCAGGGGACTTTCCATTATTGAGGCCGCCGTGACTCCATTCGGGTCTAATCCTTCTGCAACGAGTTTCTCAGACATATCGCGATGGGTCACAATTCCAACATAGTCATTATTTTCCATGACTAATAAGGAGCTGACTGCATTTTCCTTCATCATGTGAGCGGCTTCTTTAGCAGACGTTTCTGATGGGGTCACCAGTATCTCTTCATGCATATAGATTCTAATCTTATCCATATCATTCTCTCCTGGTCAAGACAACTCGTTTCAAGTGGAATGAATCTCTTGCATAATCTTGTCACCGCCCATATCCAACAGCATGCTACCCATTTCGTTACCCAGAGTAACAGCATTGAGCTTGTCCCCCTTCAATTCTTTTTTGTATACGGTCTTTCCGTCAAGGCTTGCAACCAGTCCCCTTACTGTCATTTCATCACCTTCGATGGTCGCAAATGCACCAATGGGAACATTGCAACCGCCTTCAAGCTGAGTGACAATGGCCCTTTCCGCGTCCAGAGCAAGGTGTGTGTTTTCATCATCCATATCTGCCAGAAGAATCTGGTTGTCAACATCGTGTTTGCGGGTTTCTATTCCCACTGCACCCTGCCCCATGGCGGGCAATAAAATTTCAGGACTTATGATTTCAGAAATTTTGTCGCCCCAACCTAAACGAATGAGACCTGCCGCGGCAAGAATGATCGCGTCCAGCCCTTCTGTCTCCAGTTTCTTGATTCGCGTTTCCAGATTGCCGCGAAGGGGAACCAGGTTCAGGTCCGGACGATAATGAAGCAATTGTGAAATTCTGCGCAAACTGCCTGTCCCGACCTTTGCGCCTTTCGGAAGATCATCCAGCTTAATGTTGTCTTTTGAAATCAACGCGTCAAAAGGATTCTCCCTCTTTGTCACGCATGCAATACATAAAGCAAAGGGAAATTTTATGGGCATATCCTTCATGCTGTGCACAGCAAAATCGACATCTTTTCTCAACAGGGCCTCTTCTATTTCCTTAACGAACAAACCCTTCCCGCCAATTTTAGCCAACGGGACATCCTGAATCTTATCTCCAGAAGTTTTTATGATGACAATTTCCACAGGAATATCTGGATTCTGCGACTCCAGCTGGTCCTTAATCCAGTTAGCCTGCCACAATGCCAGGGGACTCCCCCTGCTTCCGATTTTAATTTTTCTGGATTCCATTCAATCGTCCAAATGGAATAAGTGACGAATAGCCTTTAAATAGACATGGCCATCCTTGGATTGGGTTTTCTTTTTAAGATTGATGGTGGGCTTGTGCAAAAGCTTGTTGACCAATGATTGGGTCAATTGATGGATGGCCTTCTGGTCCTCGTTGGAAAGATGCGCGAGGTTTTTGAGTGTTTTCTCCGCTTCATTTTTTCGCATCTCCTCAGCACGGTTACGCATTTCAACAATGGTGGGAACTGCGTCCAGGGTGGAGAACCAGTTGTTAAATTTTGTGACTTCCTCTTTGATAATCTCCATGGCGTTTTCGGCTTCTTTCTGCCGTTCCTCCATGTTTGCGTTGACCACATTTTGCAGATCATCAATGTCATACAGATAAACGTTCTCCAGGTCGTTCACTTCCGGGGCTATATCCCTGGGAACAGCAATGTCGATAAGGAATATTGGTTTGTTTTTTCTTTTGTGTATTGCCTGCTCTATCATTTCCTTATGAATGATAAATGTTGGTGCGGCAGTCGAAGTGATGACAATGTCTGCCCGATACAATTCCTCTTTGAAAGCATCAAAATCCAGTGCGCACCCATTCAAGGTCTGGGCAAGAGAAATGGCCCGTTCATAAGTTCTGCTTGCCACGTACACCGTTTTAACGCCATAGGATATGAGATGTTTTGCGGCAAGCTCTGCCATTTCCCCGGTTCCCACCAGCATTACCGAATGATTTTCCAGATCCTCAAAGATTTTTTTTGCCAGTTCAACTGCGGCGGAGCTGATAGAAACTCCCCGCTCAGAAATTCCGGTCTCTTCCCTTACTTTTTTTGCAACATTGAAGGCCTTTTCAAACAACTGATTCAAAACCAGGCCGGTTGAACTTAAAGCCCGGGCAGTGCTGTAGGCATCCTTCACCTGTCCCAGAATCTGCGCTTCCCCCAGGATCATCGAGTCCAAACTCGCGGAAACTCTGAAAAGATGCTCTATGGCCTGGTTATCCCGATAGCTGTAAAAATACTGATCCAGTCCGCCTCGTGCGATTCCATGATAGTCGCTGATGAAATCTTTCAGCAGTTGAATACCCTGCTCAGAGTTTTCAACACGGGCATAAATTTCAACCCGGTTGCAGGTCGAGAGAATGATGTTTTCGACAATTTCCGGACAGCTGACGAGGTGTTCCAGAGAGGCTTCCAGCTTTACCTGATTGAAGGCAAGCTTTTCCCGGATTTCCACAGGCGTGGCCTTATGGTTGACTCCCACGAGAACAAGATTAGATTCGGTTGACATCATAATATGTGTAAAAAATAAGTCCCGATAACTGTTATGAACCC
This sequence comes from Nitrospina sp., assembly GCA_018653085.1. Lineage (GTDB taxonomy): Bacteria > Nitrospinota > Nitrospinia > Nitrospinales > VA-1 > LS-NOB. The sequence continues at coordinate 1,675 of JABIAY010000025.1, read as the reverse complement.
AAGAATTGCTCCTTGAGCGGCTTTCTTACCTCGCAATCCCACAGTCATTCTGCCAAAAAAAACGAGGCAATAAATCAACCAGGTCACCACGAGCGGCAGAGTCCGCATAAGATCCCAGGAAAAAAATGGCTGGGTCATTTCTGTATTCTGAATGGACCCAGTCATAAACCCCAGGGTAAACAACGGAAACCCTACCATGATCACCTTGAAGTTCAAATCGTCCAGAACCTCAAGAGAAGGCATCCTGAAATACATGATGCCAAGTTTTTTAGATTTAACCTGATGCTCCTGAATCAAATACATGATTCCGGCGGCAAATGCGATTGAAAATGCCGCGTACCCCATGATCGAAAGGGTCTGGTGCATGGTCAACCAAAACCGTACCTCCGACGATTCGGGAAGCAAAGCCGTCTCTTTAGAAAGAAAGACGGAATACAATAAAACAATAAAAACCAGAGGAATGACAAAAGCCCCCAGATCCTTGATTTTATATTTCCACTCCGTCAAAAAATAAACCACAACCATCAACCAGGATAGAAACAATGCCACCTCAAAAGAAGTGGTGTATGGGCCATGACCCGTCTGGCTGGAACGAATTCCTATTGTGACCGTTTGGCAAACCAGACCAAACGCCACCGTCCACCCGGCAAGAGTCGAAACCAGAGGCCTCCTGTAGGCTAGGTAAACGAAATACGCCAAAGAGGCCATGAGATAACTGAATAAAGACAGATTGAACGAAATTTTATCCATGGCCGACCGCAGGTGCAGAATACCTCATTATAAATAGTATGGAATGTATCGTAACATTTTGTTTTCACGTATTCAACCACTCGCCGTGGGGGCAACTGGCAATAGCTGTGTCTGGCGAGCAGAGAGTTATCTCGGCGGAGAAACAAGGGCTTGCCCCCTCTTTCTCAAAGAGGGCTGGGGTGATTTACCATCAGGGGTTTGCTTATTAGACCTCCCCCTGACAAGGGGGATTGAGGGGGTTGCCTTTTTCTTGTCATCCTGAGGCTCTCGAAGGATCATGCCCGGGACGGTTAAAACAAAGGGGTCGATTCCCCTTGGGGCTACTCTCTCCACTCCCGTGGTGAGGGAATGAGGGGGTTCATCTTTCCCTCAAATCTTTACCTACCTACAGATTCCGCATGATATATTCACTTGAGGGAATTTTATTCCACACCCGATTATGCGATTGGGAAGACTTATGGTCAATAGTGGACTTGACCCCTTTACAATAGTGGACTTGACCCCTTTACTTTATGGGTGCCCCATGTACAAGTTTTTAGATTCTAAAGAATTTATCGGAAAAGCATCAAATAGAGGTAGTAATAATGTTAGAGGTTTTCAATCCTTTTAATAAAAGCTTTAATGAGGTCCAAGAGGGCGACTTGGAAATTCTTAAAGAGCTTGCAGAGGGGTGGCATGTTGAATATAAAAGAGAAAAAACCACTCCCCAAAAAATTGCTAAATCCATTGCATCTTTTGCCAATTCTCATGGTGGGATTTACTTTCTAGGAATTGAACATAATCCTTGATACGCCCCTAGATTTATAGACACCTTGTAAGGTAAAAATGGAATACCAAAACAAGGAGTTTATGATGCCCAAAGGAATACGTTACGCAGAAGAGTTTAAGAGGGATGCGGTTTCTCAGGTTACAGATCGTGGTTATT
>JABIAY010000041.1 GCA_018653085.1 Nitrospina sp. | reverse complement strand
GGAGCAGACCCCTCAAACACCAGATAACCATATTTTCCGTAATGCGGCAGTTTGCGCATCAAACCGGGAACACTCCCCTTATTACCGGCAATGACCCAGGTCATCGTTCCTTTTTTCTGACCCGGTCTGTGTAAGGTGAAAACAAAGCTGTGGTCTTCCCAGGGGTAGAAGCTATCTGGAAACCGGACTCCCTTCTCGCCCACTTCTATGCCAGTTTTTTTGAGTTGGCTTATGAAAGATTTTTTCAATGGATTCTCCCGCCCAAAAACCCACACACTGCCTTCCGGGATTCCGATGTTCGTGCCTCCCGTTAAAATATTTTTCGCCACCGCTTGCGCAAACTGCCGGTAACCTCGATCGTCTATTTCCTGAAGATATGCCGTGCTAGTTTGAGCTCCGTAAGTCTGCCCCAGACTGGGTGGGGCTTCTAAAATACCCGGCAGGCGGAACACATCATTATAAGGGTCCAACCGAACTGCTGTTGGCTCGGCTGGCAACTGGAAATGAACTTCCTTCTCTTTTGTATCGAGTTTTATGTAATGAATTTCCCCCTCCGGGGATTCGGTGGTCCAAATGGCTATCGGAAGCCGTAGCTTAAAAGCCGGACTCTCCTGCTCCACCATCACCTTCAGGTCATATCGGCCCTGACTGGCGACATAAGATGCTTCCTGTAAGTGGATTTCTGGTGCCCCTTTGCGATGAACCCACTGCCAAAAAAATTCGCTCAAGTTTTGGCCTGACACCTTTTCAAAAATCCTACGCAGATCCTCATAACCGGCATACCGGTACTTATAGGTCGCATAAAACCTTTTCAAGCTTTTTAAAAAGTTCTCATCGCCGACTTCGGTTCGTAGCATATGAAAAACCATAAGGAGCTTGGCATAACCAATAGCCTGGGAGGCCATGTTATCCCGATAGCCGAACTCACTCAGAGGAAAATCATTCTCTTTGTTGACATAGTTCGAGAACTTCATCATTTCCTGAAACCGGTACCCAGCTCCCTTGCCTTTCAATTCCAGAAGCAGATGGTCGGCAAGATAAGCCGTCAAACCTTCTGACCAGTTCCCCTGCTTCATATCGGGAAACACTCCGTTGCCCCACCAGTTGTGCAGAATTTCGTGTGGGTAAGAACTATGCAGAATAAACGGGAAACGAATGATTCGTGATCCCATCAAGGTAAAAGAAGGCATGCCATAGCCGGTCTGCCGGGAATTTTCCACCAGGGCAAACTTTTCATAGGGGTAAGGCCCGATCAGTTCGGAATAAAAATCAATATAACCTTTAGCCGTTTGAAGATACCGGTCGGCCAGCTCCTCTTCTTTTTCCAGCAAAAACGCATACAGGGAAAGTCCCTTATGCTCCGCCTTATAAATATGGAACTTGTTGCCGATTAAATATATTTCTTCAGTCGGATGAGAAGATTCCCATGAACCAACTCTTCTTCCTTCACGAAGACCATCGTCAAGCCTCCTCCCCTGGCTCACAGACTGCCAGGGATCGGGCAGGGAAACCTGCATATCGAAAGTAACCAGAGCGCCTTTTATCTGCGGGTAAAAATAACTATCGCCGGAAAAAAAGAAACCGCTGGAGCCTGAAGGGTCATCCGCATCGTGAAGCATGCCGGAATAATTCAACGTCATTGAAAATGTTTCTGGACAGGTTGCGGAATTGCTTTTTGTCACCTCAACCTTAACGAGTCCGGATTCATGATCGGCGGTTTTCACCTGCCAACCCGCCGGAACCTGATGGCTGTTTAGTTGCAGGTCAGCATGAAGGTAAAAGACAAAGGACCCACAATTGCTTGGGGAAGTTTTAAATTGAACCGTGTCTTCGATTCTGGCAAACCGGGACGAAGGCTCCAGTTCTATTTGTAATTGGTGGTGGATCGGGGAAAAAGACCAGACCGCACTCGGGGTTACCACAAGAGCCAATATGCAAGCCAGCCACAATATTTGGAAAAGCTTCTTCATCCTACGACAGCGTCCAGTCCCCTTTGGCTTGCGCCTTCGATTCTCACCACCACTTTATTCGGCAGGCAGGCTGAGAGGCGGTCGGCGTACCGGATGTATCCCGACTTGATGCAGACCTTGAGTTTACAGGGGGAGCGGACTATTCTCGCCCTGCCCTGGCTGATTTCCACTTCCGTGGCACCAAGAGGTCCTTGCACCTGAATGACCCTATCTGACATAAGGGGAAAGCGGGCCACCTGTTTCTCCGCTACCTGGATGACGACCCAATCGCCCTTGTTAAATCCCGTGCCAAAATAATAAAAAAGACCGGCATTGAACAACACCAGCAGAACCAGCAGAATTTTGTCACCCCGGTTAAAACTCATCGTTCGCCTTATTCAAGAACTGAATCTTTATAGTCCCCCTCATCCTAACCTTCTCCCTCCAGGGGAGAAGGAACTTTTTGCTTCCTCTCCCTTTAAGGGAGAGGATTGAGGTGAGGGTGGTTGGATAACACTTCTCCTCACTTAAAAGCACTTATGCCGTATCTGGGGGCTATCTGCCACCGGCGGCCCGCCGGTTATTCCACTTTGCGTCCTGCAAACTTATACGAGGGTTTTTATTTTCATCAAAATAAACTCTTAACGCATCCAGTCCAGCAAGATAATTACCGGAGGCAAAAAAGTTTTCTCCCGGCCCGTGATAACGGCGCGCGAACAAACCAAACCTCTGCGCAGTCCGAACCGCATAATTTTGCTTAAAGACTTCCGGCATTCCTTTCACATCAGGAAACTGATCCAACCGGGGACGCAGGAGGTTCAGGAAACTCTCATCGGTTTCCCATTGTAACGGAGGCAGAAGCGAAACAGAAGAAAACTCCAGCAGTGGCGAGTCGTCGGTAATCTCACCGGCCCCCTGCAAAAAAGGCGACAGGCGTTTTCCATCGGTAATAAAAAAATCGGCGAAATCCAGAAACGAGTTCACTTTCATTTCCCCGGCGATCCGTTTTATTTCATCGTTACGCATGAGCGTATCAAAATAATTTTTATCCAGTGCTATCGACTCCCGGCTTCCTACCAGCAGGGCAATGCGTGTGAGAAAACTGTTCCACACCGAAAACTCCGGGAACACCTGCCTGAACGTGTGGGTGATGGACCTCGCATCTTCCGGTCCTATCAGGTGCAAGGGAAGCCATTGCACCAGCAAGCCGTCTTCTTTTAAATGGCTCAAAGCCAGCTCATAAAATTCCCTGGAATAGAGGTTCACCACTCCGGCCTGCAGGGGAGACATCGGCTCCATAATGATGACATCGTAAGTGGACTTCGACCATTTCAAAAAAGCCCTGCCATCCTGAATAAACATTTTTGTATTGGGTCGGTTTAAAACATCGTGGTTCCAGGTAGAAAACCATTTGGAAAACGCCAACACATTTTTATCAATCTCAACCCCGTGCACCTCAGCCCCCGGGAACAGGGAAGCCGTTCCCATAGTGTTGCCGGTACCAAACCCGATCACCAGAACACGCTTTTTGGGTGCGGGATGCAACGCCATCGGCACAAACCCCATGGCCTGCATATAAGTACTGCCGGAAAATGCGCTGGACACGGTGGCGGTGCTGAATCCATCCAGATAAATCGTACGCGCCCGGCTCTCTTTATCCTCCACCACGCTGATGGTGGAATATTCGCCCTCCTTATAATCCAATAGACGTATGCGATCCGCAGGAACATTCACTTCCAGCCGCGCAAAATTGCCCTGCCCGGCTTTAACCGTTTCTATATCCGGAACCCAATAACCTTTCCCCACAACCAGAATAAAAAATACTCCGCCCAGCAGTATCGCTCTGGACAGGGACCGAGATTTTTGGACTCTTCCGAGGATATAAAAACCAAACAGGATCAACACCGCATAAATGCCATATAGCGACAAGCGAATTCCAAAAAAAGGTATGAACACAAACGGTGTCAGGATGGTTCCCAGTACCGCGCCCACCGTATTGATGGAATAGGTATTGCCCAAAATTTTCCCAACTCCTTTCCCGGCTCCCTCAAAACGGTGCGAGTAGATGTGATTGGCTAACGGGAAAAGCAGACCAAACCCAAAGGTGGGAAGGAACATCAGCCCGAACGCGAACAATGATCGTATCAGAAAGGTTTTACCGGCAGAGGGATCCAGGCTGTAAAAATAGCCATCCGCCAATGCCGTCCATTCCGTCAGGTTGTCCAGCACAGGAAGAATGGCAATACAAAAAACTCCAATGGCGATTTCAATACCAACAAACTTGAGAACCTGGTGGGACCGCCCCAGCAATTTGTTCGCGGTCAGGCTTCCTATCGCAATTCCCAGCAAAAATGTGGCAAGGATCAGCGCGAACGAATACAAAGTACTGCCAAGTGGGAAAACAAGAATGCGGGTCCATAAAATCTGACTGGACAAGGAAGCCATTCCGGAATAAGCAAACATGGCAAAAACCAAAATGCCAATGGCGGGGGAGACCACCGCTTTTTGCTTGTCTTTACGTTTTTCCGGTTTGGCCTCGGTAGGATCAGAAGTTACCCTGGAAAAAATTTGTGGCATTCCATAACACAGTATAAAAACCACTACGTTGAGTCCGATCGCAAACCCTGTCGCGCCCTGAACCCCCCAAAGGCGGATGGCGAGAAACTGGGTAAAAAGACAGCCAAAAACCGCGCCAAAAGTATTGGTCCCGTATAGCCGCGAAACCTGGGTGAAAACCTGATGAGTCTGATTGCCAGTGGCCCAGCATCCTACCAGCGGCAAAGTGGCTCCCATCAAAAAAGTAGCGGGAAGCATTAAGAGCGTGCTCAGGAAAAATTCCAGCATATGCACCTCCAGCCCTACCTGCCCACTTGCAGGCAAAATCAGAGGATATAGTTTTTCCAGTAATTCCAGTCCGAGAGGAAAGCACAGAGCATAGAGCCCAATCAATCCTTCCAGCAGTCCATATCCGCGAATCAATTTATCCGGTGCTATCTCAGCCCTGGCCAGAACCCGTCCCATAACCCAGGCCCCTGCCGCAAGCCCCATCATGAACGCGCATAACACGGCACTCAGCGCATACAAACTGGCTCCGAACACCAGAGCCAAATGCCGAAACCATATCAGCTCATAGCCCAGGCTCGCGGCCCCTGAGGCGAAAAGGCAGGCATAAGCAATCCATGAAACTTTATATGAAGGACGATCAGTCATAAGAGGAGTGATTTTCCCACAGCCGCATCAATCCGTCAATTTAACGAACAGGTATTGCATCATAATTTCATGAGTGCTATCCTTCTGCCCATCCTTATTACATTAATACGAAAAAACCCTTTATCCCTGACGAAATCATGAAAAACAGACTTTGCCTTTTAGTTCTTGCTATCTTTTCTCTTTGCGCCCTCACCTTTACAGCGGTGGAAACAGCGTCGGCGCTACCTTCTTCAGAAACCCTGAAAATCCCCGATGTTGTAGCGCGGGTAAACGGGGTAGATATCCAAGCAAAATATATCAAGTTCAGGCTGAGCAAGATTTTAAAAAACGTCCAACGACCGCTGACTCTGCGTGAAAGAACCAGTATCGTAAAAGACCTGATAGAAAAAGAAGTCGTGCGGGAGTTGGTCTATCAACAGGGTAAAGAAAGGAAATTGGAGGTAGACTCCGATTTGATCGAAAAAGAGGTAAAAGCCCTGCGCGAACCCTATGCCAGTGATGAAGAATTCGAAAAGGCCCTGAGCAAAAGAGACATCACCTTGAAGGACCTTAAGAACTCCATGGAAATAGATATCCATGCCAGACAATTATTGAATGAGCAGATCAAAGGCAAGATCAATATTTCGGACGAGGATGTCAAAAAATACTATGAGGACAATAAGCAGAAGTTCCATCGTCCCGAATCTTTTCGCACGCGCCACATTCTCGCATCGATCTTCCCCCCGGATATGTTGAGGTCCACCCCCATCAAAGAACTACAGGAAAGAAGGGACGAGTTGACCAAAAAGGCGGAAGAAAAAATAGACGGCATTATCAAAGAGCTTAAAGGAGGCGCAAGCTTCAAAGAACTGGCAAAGGAAAAATCGGATGACGAATCCAGTCAGGATAGCGGTGGAGACCTGGACATTATTTATAAAGGGATTCTCGATCCGGCTTTTGATGAAGCCATCTCAAAGTTAAAACCTGGCGAAGTCAGCGAAAAAGTAACAACCCGATTCGGGTTCCATGTTATCCAGCTCATCGAAAAGCATCCGCCGGAGCAGGCACCTTTTGAAGACATGAAAGGCTCCATTCAAAAATTCCTGTTTATGGAAGAAGCTAAAAAAGAGGTCGAAGTCTATATCAAAGGCCTGAGGAAAGAAGCAAAGATCGAAAACTTCTTCCGCTAGGCGCGGGGCCAGTACTGCATTGCTCGTTAAGCAAGCCAAGCCCTCAAGCGCAATACTTTGATAAGAGGGGGGGGGAATTAATGGCGGCTCATTCAGCCGAGATAATTTTTTATTCGCCCAAGTCAGCTATTGCAAACTGCCTCCCCTGCTAAGGGGTGGGCCTAGCGGTGGCGGAATTCTTTTAGATGACCGAGCACTCGGCCTAGAAGTTCAGGAGGAAAATATTTTCCCGCCATGTTTTTCCGGGCGGCGGCTCCCGCTTCACGAAACCTTCCCATTTCTTTTTCATCAGGAAGACCCACCCATTTCACATCATTTTTTTCTAAAACTTTATGGGCTTTCAAATTGTCCTCCTGGATGAGTTGAACCAGTTCCAGCAGGCACTCGGTTGCGATTTTTTTCACAGCTGTCTGATAGGGTTGAGGAAGTTTGTCGAATTTCTTTTTGGAGATCAAAACTCCGCCTGTCGCGTACCCCATACGTAGTCGAGTAACGTGCTTCACTTTGGTGAACCATTGCAAAGCCAGGGCCCCCTGGGTAGATGAATAAACCGTGTCCACCATGCCCGTTTGCAAAGAGAGCAGGACATCCGTAATGGAAAGAGGAATTGGTTGGACCCCCAGTCCTTCATAGGCCTGTTCCACCAGCGGGTCGCCTTCCCACATCCAGGATTTGGACTGGCGAAGATCATCAACAGTACGAATGGGATGCCGGGAGAAAAAATGTACCCACCCAACTGGCACCCAGCCCAATAACACATAACCTTTATCTTCATACCGGGCTGAATAATAGTCACTCATTTTGCTATATATGTGCTGGATTTCCTCATCCGTATTAAACAGGAAAGGAAGATCGAGAACCCGCACCTCCGGCAGAATCTGACCAAGACCCACTCCCGTGAACCCCGCACCATGAAGCTGGCCGATCCTCATTTTACGTATCACATCCTTTTCATCGCCGGATACACCGCCGGGATAAAACCGGAACGTCACATGACCATCGGTGGCCTTTTTGACTTTTTTGGCAAGCCCACGCATGGATTTCATCCATGAAGATCCTTCAGGGGCCAGCGTGGCGAACTTGATGACATGTTTTTTGTCGGCCTCAGCAGGACTGGCCCCCATGCCGACAAACAACACCGTCAACAAAAACAGGAAACGGCTTATGAAGTTAAAATAACTCATCAATTTGATCTAAAAGTTGAGCGGCTTTTTTGCGGGCCACCTCATTGGCAAGACGTTGCTCGGGAAATAAATTGGGCGGAGCCTGCAAAATCGCCTGCAATTGCGACTTAAACAATTGCCGGTTCTGATTCTGCACCGCATAGGTTTTGGCAAAAAGTAAACGCACCAGCAAATATTTGTTTTCGGTCAGCTCCAGCGCCTCTTCAAAATGGTGGCGAGATTTTTCCGGGTTCCCCCCCAGCATTCTACTGCGCCCCCCATAAAAAGTTCCGAGAAACAAACTGGGTCCGGCATGATGAAAAGCGGGATTCAATTCATGGACTTTTTTCATCAGGATTTCCAAACGGGGAATGTCCGCAAAAGCCTCAACCGAGTCCAAATTCTGCATCAACCAGCCGCCCCAGCATTGCCCCAGCCAGAATAAAGCCGGCTGATCTGCAACCTCCACTTCTTTGAGAGCACGAGACCATTCATCCAAAGAGAGGTCTTGCCATTTTTCCCTGCCCGTCCTGATAATAGTCGCGCGCAAAGCATAATCCTTACCCCTTGCATATAAAGAAGAGGCCCGATCAGGTTCTGTATCTTCCACAAAACTGAATGCGTAACCGCAAAACCCTTGGGCAAGGTTTTCCAGAATCCAAACGTTATCGGAGTCCTGCTTGAGCAGTCCTTCCAGCATTTTCAAGTTAGCGGGGATGGCTTTTTCGGCAAGGGTCGGGTCGCTTTCCTCCTGCATGGCCAGTATCTGGCTTCCTACCAATGGCAACGTAGCCTGAACCGCCATCTGGCTGGAGGAACACCCGCCCAAAACTAAAAATAACAAGGCAAGACGTATCATGCATCAATCTTATCAGAACGGTACGACCGAGGGACTAATATTTTGACATGAAATGGACCATTTGCTACCATCCGAGGCGGTTACCTCACCAAGGTTACCCGTTATGTAGCAAAAATAACCCCACACTCCGGTGCCGATAAAATTGAGTAGCCATGAACAAAATACCGGCTGGATGAAAAAACTTCTTTTTGTGCTGGGCACAATCTTTGTCGTGGTGGGAATCGTCCGGCAATGGCCCCTGGCAGGAAAAACCTATATGGAGTTTATTGAGGGAAAAGGTTATCTCGCCCTCATGCTGGGTTTGATCATGATAGTGCTGGGTTTCTCGGTTCCCCTGCTGATGGGTGACGAAGAAGACTCTTAAATCGATATTATACTTTCAAGGTGCGCCATGAGCGATGAAGAAGAAGTAGAAGGAGAAGGATTCGTTTTTAAAGACAGCCGTTCATCACAACTTTCTGAAGATGAGGCCCAGAATCACGATTCTAAGGCAGATGCCCAACCGGAAGCACCGGAACAGGCCCAGCCTTTCCAGATTGATTTTTCCACCTTTATCATGTCCCTGACTTCATCGGCTTTTTATCATCTGGGTGACATCGCTGATCCTGAAACCGGAAAGACCGAGACCAACCTGCCAGCAGTCCAGCAAACGATTGATATGCTGCTCATGCTGAAAGAGAAAACCCAGGGCAACCTTAATGAAGAAGAAGCAAAACTGCTGGAACAACTCATCTACGAATTGCAGATGAAGTTTGTGCAAAAATCGAAAAAGTAACCGCCCTTTTTAATGTCCCTCAAAACCGATAAAAATGGCATGTTCATCTTTGGCATGACCAACACCGATGAACTGAGCGGGTTCCTCAAGCACAAGTTTTCCGAGCACCAGATCCAGCAAGCCTACGACTATCTCGTTGAAGCCACCAAAGAAAAAGCCCGCAGTGAAAAAACATCACCGCTTCGCATATTCTGGAAACACCTGAAAAACGTTTATAACGAAGGCATCCCTCCCCTGCAATGTCATCGAGGGTGCGCCCACTGTTGCCACACAGGCGTGGCCTGCACGCAACTGGAATGGGACGGCATCCTGAAAAACGCCGAGGAAAATGGCGTTGATATCAATGCCGTGATAGAACGCTCGCAACGAACCATCAAAAAAGTTGAAGAGGTTCTTAAAGCAGGTAAAAGTCTGGATCAGGTTGACTGGCATAGACTGGTCATCAACCAACCCTGCCCATTTCTCAATCAGGAGGGTGCCTGCGAAGTGTATGAAGACCGTCCGTTAGACTGCAGGATGGTCGTGGCATTTCGCGGCGTCTGCGAATCAAAAAAACTCGAACACGCCCAACGGGGTGTAGTGCTGGAAGAAGCCGTGGGAGCCACGGTCATTGCCAAACTCCAGCACGACCTGACCCCGAAAATCAAACGCCGAAAGTTCCGCGGCACGCAACCCATCAAACTACTGCAACACTGGCTCATCCTTTGGCGGGATAAACACCGCTAGGCGCGGGGCCAGCTTGCAATAGCTTTAGTGAGCGGACTAAAAGTCATCTCGGCCCGATGAGCCATTTATTGTCATTCTGAGTGCTAGCGAAGAATCTCGCCCCTTACTTGATAATAAGCCTGAGATCCTTCGTCGCCTAACGACTCCTCTAGGATGACGACTTTTTCAACAACCGGCTAGGAAAAGTAAAATCATGGCAAACCCCGAACATTTAAAAATTCTCAAGCAGGGAAAGGACATTTGGAACAAATGGCGAGAAGCAAATCCTAAAGTAACACCCAATTTTGAAGGAGCGGATTTAAGTGTGGCAGATTTAAGTTGGATGAACCTCAATGATGCAAACTTTATTGGAGCGAACCTCGCCCTAGCGCAATTAATTGGGACGAAACTCGATAGGGCTGATCTCAGGGGAGCATATCTTGGCCGGGCACTTCTCCTCTCAACGTCTCTAATAGAGGCATCCCTTGAGCATGCGAACCTCATGAGGACCAACCTTACCGATGCAAACCTCTGTAGGGCAAACCTTGAACAAGCATATATAACTAACACCATTTTTGCTGATACAAATTTATCGGAAACAAAAGGCCTAGACAAACTGGATTCTATAGGATGGTCCATAATTGATCACCGGACTTTTAGGAAAACCAAAAACCTACCTAAAAAGTTTTTGCGTGATTGTGGCCTACCTGACCAGCTTATCGACAACTTTCCCGACCTTGTAAATTCTATTGAACCCATCCAGTTTTATTCCTGTTTCATCAGCCACTCTTCAAAAGACGAAGAGTTTGCCCAACGGCTTTATGCCGACTTGCAGGCCAAGGGAATTCGGTGCTGGTATGCCCCGGAAAATTTAAAGATCGGTGACGAAATCAGCCCTACTATTGACAAAGCCATTCGAGTGCATGAAAAGCTTTTGCTGATTTTCTCTGAGAACTCGATCACCAGTGCCTGGGTGAAAAAGGAAGCCAAAGAAGCAATGGCTACTGAAAAGGATAAAGGCAAAAAGGATGTACTGTTCCCCATCCGGCTGGATGATTCCATCATGGACACGACAGAGCAGTGGTGCGATGACGTTAAACGGGAACGCCATATCGGGGACTTTAGAAACTGGAAAAACCACGATGCTTATCAGAAAAGTTTTGCGCGATTGATCAGAGACCTTAAGAACGAAGGGAGCTAGAACCAAATCCACCTCAAACCCTTCTGGATTGCTTCGCTACGCTCGCAAAGACGGCAACCCCCTCAATCCCCCTTATCAGGGGGAAGTTTAAATAGATTCTTCGTCGCGTTGTTCCTCAGAATGACAACCTACTGAATGTAAATCACCCCAGCCCTCTTTAAAAAGAGGGAGCAAACCTTAATTAAGCCGAGATAATTTTCTGTTTGCAGGTAATGCTATTGCTATCTGGGTCCAGCGTCACGCTGGCGCCTAGCGGAGGAGGTCGACCGTGAGGCCTTCGTAAGAGAGGAACATTTTCAGGTCTTGCTTGGGAGCGACCAGTTTGAGGTATTTTTCCGTCTGGCGAAAAATATCCACCAGTTTGGCATCGTTGTAGGTAGGTTCATGATGAAAGAAAGCTATCTGCTTCACATTGGCTTCGACAGCCAGATCGACACCGATAAAAGTGGAACTGTGTCCCCAGTCTTCTTTTTCCAGCCCTTCACTGAAGGTGTACATGGAGTCGAAAATCAACAGGTCTGCATCCCGAAAAAACTCAAAAGCGGGTTTTAAATCCGAGGAACCCAGTTTTTTATATTCCGCATCGGTTGCGTAAACCACGGACTTACCGTTGTAGTCCACCCTGTAGGCAAAACATTTACCGGGATGATACATCGCTTTCCAGGTGATCGTCATATCCCCGATTTTATGCTCCGTCTTGTTTTCCAGGATGACAAAATCAATATCCGAGGCATAAATACTGAAAGGGATAGGAAAGTAATCAGAATTTTGCTGACCCTCCAGGCGTTTCTTGATATCCGGCAAAGGACTATGAATTGTAAATTGATTGCCTTTTATATAAAAAGGCACAAAAAATGGAATTCCCAGAATATGATCCCAATGAGTATGGGAAAAGAACATATGGGCCTTTCCCTGCCCACGGCCAAACCCGGTGGCCATCAGGTCCTGCCCCAGCATCCGTATCCCGGACCCGGCATCAAAAATCAACAATTCGTCACCCACCTGCACGGTCACGCAGGAAGAGTTTCCCCCGAATGTTCCACGAACTTCATGGGGCAAACCCTGCACAAAGGATTCTATGGAACCTTCATCAGCCAAGTCTTCGGGCTTTGCTTTTTGCAAAGCCTGTACTAACTTGCCTTCAACTTCCTCACTAGCCAAAGGACTTGGAATAGACCCTCTAACCCCATGAAATTTAACTGTAAACACATTTGACGACATAGGTCCGACTATATAAGTAAATTGTTGATTTAGTAGTGTTTCGGATTGGAATTATTATAACATTACAAAATAAAATGTAAATACTTGTTTATCTAGACGTTACCCCATCAGAACCGCTTCCGCCGCCGCCACCCCATCAACAGCATTTTTCGCATAACCGTCCAGTTCGGCATCGTTCAGCTTGAATATTTTTAACAGCTTGGTATTCATAGGGCGAACATAGGGAGAAACTCCGTTGCGAATCTCATAGTGATTTGCAATCTGGTTGGCACTATTTACAAACCGGAAAATTCCGGGAGAGCTTACATTGGCCGATAGTGGGCCGTGGTGCTTCCGGATCGATGCCACAATTTGATTCGAAACCGGCCACCACTTTTCAACAAACCGGGCTCCCAGTTCAGGGTGGGAAATGCCAAAGGCATCCAGTTCAAGTTCTTCCAGGCTTTTGTCAGCGTCACCGAGGTTTCCAACAAATGCTCCGTATTCATCAGGAGTCAAATAATCGAAAACCAGAATGCCCACATCGTGCATCAATCCGGCGAGGTAACTGGCCTCCACATTTTCCTTACTCCCTCCCACATGCGAAATCAGGGCTTTCGATAAATAAGCCACCCCCAGAGAATGTTTCCAGAATTCGACATGATCGAAAGATTTGGGTTTTTTAAACACTTTGGGCAGTTCAAGGGTGTAGGCCAAATCCATGACCATTTTGAGCCCCAGTCGCATGATGGCCGAGTCCAGGTCCATCACTTCATCGCGTCCACCGCCAAAAAGAACGCTGTTGGAAAGTTTAATCAGGCGCCCTGACAAGACAGGTTCCGTTTGAATCAGGCCCGATATTTCTTCAATATCGCTGTCCGGATCATTAATCCGGCCCTCCAAATTAATGAGGATGTCGGATAGAGGAGGCAGGTCTCCTTTGGTTTCCAGCAATTCCAGGAGTTTTTCTTTCACCGAGTCACTTCGAAGTTATTTGTGAAATCCTCGTAATAATAAAACCGGACAGGTTAAAATGCCTGATTCGACCAATATTAGCATTATCCATTTATTCCCTTATTCGTCAAGCCTTTATAGATATCTCTCAGGGAGGAGACAGGCGGTTTATGCGAGGTTTTTTCTCCACAAATTTATGTTGACCCGGTAGTGACTCAACCCCTACAATGGCAATTCGATGGACCTACCCTCCATTTTGCAGACAACAAACCAAATTTAACCACCATTTTAAAATTAGTGAGATGAGCTCCCAATGAAGCGGCTTCCCATTTTGGACAAGTTGGACAATGACCTCAAAGAGTCACAAAGAGAGCTTCAGGTGGATATTCCCAAAGCCATTTTAACGGCTCGGGAACATGGAGACCTGAGTGAAAACGCGGAATTTAAAGCGGCTAAAGAACGGCAGATGTTTCTTGAGGCCCGGATTTCCCTTTTGCAAAAACGCATCAGTGACATCATGGCCATCAACGTCAACCAGATTCCCAAAGACCGTTCCGGGCTCGGGAGTACTTTGAAGCTAAAGGCTTTGGATAGCGGTAAAGAGACCGTATATCAGTTGGTTTTTCCAGAAGAGGTCAACCCCGATGAGGGAAAAATTTCCGCAGCCTCTCCAGTAGGAAGATCCTTAGTAGGAAAACAGGAAGGGGATGAAGTTACCATTCCACTGCCTGACAATAGAATAGAGTATGAAGTATTAAAAGTAACCACCATTCATGATAGCCCCTGAAAGGGCGATTCCGCACTAGCTTAATGACACCGCTTATTTCTTTTGCCAAAATTGCGGAAGAAGACCCCAATTTTCTTGATACCGACGAGTGGCCTGACTGGCAAACCCAGTTCGGGAACCATCAACCGCTGAAGCTGGAAATTGGCTTTGGAATGGGAAACTTCCTGATTGAGATGGCCGCCCAGGAACCCCATAGCAACTTCATCGGCATGGATTTCTATCATAAAGGAATCCGAAAACTGATGACGCGGATAAAAAAACTGCAATTGGAAAATATCCGGGTCGCCTATGGAGATGTGCGGGTTAAAGTCCCCCTGCTGTTCAAGGATGGAGAGTTAGAAACCGTTTACATCAATTTCCCTGATCCCTGGCCCAAAAAAAGACATACAAAAAGAAGGTTGATCAAGCCCGATTTTGTTAAACTGATAGGGCAGAAACTTGCCCCCGAGGGGCGAATTTACCTGGCTACCGATTTCGAAGTCTATGCCATGGAAATGCTGGAACACTTTAATGCTGAACCTCTGTTTCAAAATCAGGATCCGGAGTCAGGGTTTTTGGAAAGTCGTGAGGACTTGCCTAAAACCAAATACGAAAAAAACTTTATCAATGCGGGTCACAAAATCTACTATCTTGAATTTTCACGACTGGGCGTTGCCACACCCACAACCTGAAACCTGTATCCCGACTGGAAAACTCCTTGCCTAAAGAACGCATTCTCATTGTCGATGACGAAAAAAACATTGTCAGCTCACTGACAGGAATCCTTGCGGACGAAGGTTATGAAGTCACCGAGACAGGAGATGGTGTTGAAGCCCTGGAAATCATCCAGGCAGATCCCCCCGACCTGGTTTTACTGGATATCTGGCTACCGGGAATGGATGGAATTGAAGTTTTAAAAACTGTCAAAACCTATCACCCGGAAATTGAAGTCCTGATTATGTCCGGACACGGAACCATTGACACTGCTGTCAAGGCAACCAAGCTGGGAGCCCAGGACTTCATTGAAAAACCGTTTTCACTGGAACGAATCACCCGGTCGATTACAGAAGCTCTGAGCAACAAATGCTCTTCCTCCAAGGTTGAGGAGAATCCGACCCCCTCTCCCAGGGAACTTCCCCTGTGTTTTGAGTCCATGGTGGAAGTGAAAAAGGCGGTGAAAGCATTTTCAAAAAATATGAAACCGGTTTTGCTGAATGGCGAGAATGGGACCGGCAAAGAGTTCATTGCCCAAGCCATTCATGGACAGAGCAGGAAAAGCGATCGGTCTTTCGTTAAAATAAATTGTTCTTTTCGTCAGGCATGGGCCATTCACTCCCAACTTTTTAAACGCACTGAGAAAAAATCAAAAAACTCAGGTGCTCAGGTTGGCGAGGAAAAAGCAGTTTATCTCAGCAATATTGAGTCATTGAGTAAAGGCATGCAGGAAAAACTCGCGGAAGCCCTGCAACCCAGCGGATCGGCTGACTCCAGTTTGGAATTAATACCTATCCGGGTTTTTGCATCGTCCACCAAGGACTTGGAAGCCTTGTCAGCAAAGGGCCAGTTTCACCCAGCATTACTGAACGCTTTCAAAGACTCGACTTTATTTGTTCCCCCTTTACGCGATTATGCTGTGAGTATCCCGGCTTTGGCAAAAGATTATCTGGAGGAAATCCGGCAGACACAAAAGACTTCCGTTCCCGAAATAGGCGAAGATGCCTTGGCCGCTCTATGCCGATATACCTGGCCTGGAAATATGAAGGAGCTGAGAACTGTACTGAACAAATTGATTCTCACCAACACGGATCAAGAAGAAATTACTGCCCAGGATCTTCCTTCCGAAATCTGGCAACCGCAGATAGAAATCAGGGGTATTGATGAAGCCGGGTCCCTTCAGGAAGCTGAGCTGGTATGGGAAAAACATTTCATCGTTCACCACCTTAAGCGGAACAACTGGGATATCGACAAAACCTGCAAAGTCTTAAAAACCGGAAAAAAACAACTTAAAGAAAAAATAACACACCACTCTATTGAAATGCCGGGTCCCGGAAAGAACAACAATGGAACCTGTCACCCCCAGCGCACCCTCAAGCGTAGCGTGGTGTTGTGCGGAAGCGGTTTGCATTCAGGCATTAAAACTGGATTGATTCTACAACCCATGCCTCCGGGAAGCGGAATCATATTTGGGGATATTTCCACCGGCAAAACCATTCCCGCCCGCCTGGAAAATGTTCAGTCCACAGATTATTCCACACGCTTACAAAAAGACAGGGTCTCCGTAGGCACCATAGAACATATCATGGCGGTTCTTCATATGTACCGGATCACCAATCTACTCATTAAAATCGGCGATGAAGCACCGGTGATGGATGGTTCCGCAAAGGATTTTTGCGACCTGATAGAGGATGGGGAGTTTGAAGACCAGGAAGGTTTTTATGAAGAAATCGTGATTAACAAAAAATACACCTTTGGCAACAAAGATCAGGGTGAGCCCTATATTTCCATTGAACCCAGCGATAATTTTTGCGTCAGTTACCACATGGAATATCCTGAACCAATTGGTATCCAGGACTACACTTATGAGTTCAAGGGAGATGAAAGTTTTAAAAAGGAAATTGCCCCGGCAAGAACTTTCGGCTTTATGGAAGAGGTGGCGCAATTGACCAAAATGGGTTATGCGTCTGGAGGTAAACTCGATAATTTTATTCTGCTTGGCGACAAAAAAGTCTTGAACACCGAACTCCGCTTTAAAGACGAGTTCCCCCGCCACAAAATTCTGGATATACTCGGAGATTTTTATTTACTGGGGAAACCCATACGCGGCCGCATTAAAGCCTACAAGTCAGGACATACCCAGAATATCGGCCTTCTTCATCACATCAAAAACAATCTACTACAAAAAAACTGACTCCTGCGCGGAGGCCACCAGGCTTGGGGCCAGTGTGCCATCGCTTTATTTGGTAGCCGATTTATTCTTTGGCTCCGGCCAACTTGAGTTGTTGAACCACTTTCTGCCTGTCTAGTTGAAGCGCGACTTTAAGCGCGGTCCACCCGCTTTTAGTAATCGGCTCTATGCTGGCACCCTTCTCCAGAAAAAGTTGGGTGATTTTCGTATGCCCCCCAGCCGCGGCTACCATAAGAGCCGTCCATCCCCTTTTACTGCGGGCCTGAATATCGGCTCCATAACGTAGCAGGACTTCAACCGTAGGCAAATACCCCCGTTCGGCCGCAACCATTAAAGACGTTGAACCGTTGGCAATCGTGGCATTCTTTTTTGCCCCTTTCTGCAAAAGGAATTCCACGATTTCCTCATGTCCCCCGGCAGAAGCACTGATCAATGGGGTAGCACCATTTCGGCTTTTCGCGTTTATATCTGCCTGATGTTCGATCAAAAGCTGGACCATTTCCATTTGGTCCCGCTCTGCGGCAATCATAATAGACGTTGCCCCACCTTTGCTGACCGCATTCACGTTGGCCCCATTGGCAATCAAGGCCCTGGCCGATGAAGTCCGTCCATATTTCGCGGCCCTCATCAGAGCAGTCCAACCCCTTGGACTCCGGGAGTCCACATTGACCCCTGCCTCCAGCAAGACCCTTACACCATCTGCAAAATCCCTTTCAACTACCAGAAACAGGAGAGACTCTTTGAAAGAGTTGCGGGTGTCAGGGTCCGCTCCTCCTGCAATCAGAGTTCGAATAATATCCGCCCGACCCGTCAGGGCCGCCAATAGTATGGCGGTGGTTCCCTCCAGATTTTGCGCGTTGGGGTCCGCTCCGTTTTCCAGTAAGGCACGAACCACCCCGGAATGCTGTTCTCCCGTAGAGATGATTAGGGGGGTGGCCCCATCATTAAGGCGAATATCGATCTTTACCCCCTGCTCAATCAAAACTCTGAGCGCTGACAGGTGACCATATCTGGCACACCTGGAAATAGGACTCCAACCATGCATATTTTTTGAGTTGATATCAGCTCCATCGGCAATGAGCCGTTGCATACACTTCACATCACCAAGCGTGGCACATAATAATAAAGCGGTATCATCATAGCGATTCCGAGCATTGGCCTTAGCACCCCGGTTCAGCAAAAGTTCCACCAGAGACGTGTGTCCCCGGGCCGCGGCAACGATCAAAGCCGTACTTCCTTTTTTTGTACGGGCTTCAATATTCGCACCCAGTTGTAGCAATGATTTTGCTTCTTTAAGGTCTCCCGCAAAAACGGATTTCAAAAATGCCTCGTCTGTGTCCGCGAATGCAGAGCACGGCACCCACATCAGGAAAATCCAAAGAACGAAGGAAAAACGTCTGACTAAAGGAAAGTTATCCATACGCCGGAAGCTAAAGGAGACAAACGGAATGCCTCAGTTACCAGGAAATAGTTGTTATACGATAAAATATAACCAACTTATTGAAATAATGGAAGTATTTAATGAGTTGCGAGAGAAAAACGGAGGAAAAAGAAATCCGCCCGCCTCAGGAGGTAGAACAGGCGGACGGATCATAAAAAGGGGTGGAATGTTAATTCCGTATTGTAAGATCACTTTTGCGGTCAGGTTATTCCCGTAAATAAATTTTTTTTCTATTTCTGGAAAAAATTCTTCCCCGTTCAGGCTAAGAATTGCCCCCTAGCTCGAACCAGGAATTATCCCTCAATCGAAAAGTGACGTTCGGTTACGTCCGGCTCCTTTAGCTTCATACAGTGCCTTGTCGGCTTTGGTAAGGAGATCGGGAAACAGCTTTCCCGGTTCCGCTACCTCAGTTGCGACTCCCAGACTAACGGTAACCCCAGTCCCATGAATATTACCCTGGTGCTCCAGTTTTAAACTCACAACCTCCTGACGCAACTGCTCTGCGAGTTTATAGGCTCCGTCTTTATCCGTCTCGGGGAGAACGAGGACAAACTCTTCCCCCCCATACCTCGCCGCCAAATCAGCAGGTCTTTTCATAGCTCCTTTTATGACTCCTGCCACTTTTTTCAGGCATGCATCCCCTCGTTGATGCCCATAAGTATCGTTGTAGGATTTGAAATAGTCTAGATCTATCATGATAACGGCAAACGATTGTTTATCCCTCTGTGCGCGTTTCCATTCCTTCGCCGAATACTCATCAAAGAATCGGCGGTTGGCAATTTCCGTCAACCCATCATGTGTGGATAATAACTTGAGATCTTCCACCGCTTTCATCAAGTCCTGCTGGGTTTGCAATAATTCCTTCTCTACCGCCTTGACTTCCATAATATTCCGGGCGATACAAAGTGTCCCCAGAAAATTTCTTTCACCTTCCTTTTTGAAAACCTGCTCATCGGTAACATCCCAAAGCCCAAAAGCATCCAGCAATACAGGAACCGGCTTGGTCGCCTCTCCCAGAACGGATTCTCTGGCAAACTTAAAATTCACCTCAAGGTTACAGGTCGCCAATGGGCCGACTTCCTGGGTGGCGATCTTGGCAATGATATCCTTATTGGCTGAACCCATATCAATGAATTTATCGATGGACTGTCCAATCAGATCAATGGCTTCATAACCAAAGAACCGAATGGCCGGATTGATAAACTCTATCTTCTGGTCTGGCCCCAGTCGAAATATGATATCCGATACCGTCTCGACAATAGTGCGGTAAGATTTCTCGCTTTCCGCCAAAGCATTTTCCGCCGCACGGACCTTTTTTTCAAAAGATCTGACCTGAATGGCATTGCGTATACTCTGGGCCAGAATTTTTCCACTCAGCCCGTCTTTGGGCAAATAATCTGATGCCCCTTTCTTCATCACCTCCGCAACCAACCGTTCACCGCCCATCCCTGTCAACAAAATCATGGGAATGTTATTCCGGTTCACTTCTCTTAATTTCTCCAAAACCTCCACACCGTTGGCATCAGGCAATCTGTAATCTATCAGGACACAATCCATTTCATTGGATTTCATTTTCTCTATTCCGGAAGAGCAATCGGGAGCCTCATGGATCACTGCTTCCACACCCTCTTTCCTGAGAAGGCGTTCAACGGTCATCCGGTCCGTTTCATCATCATCAATAACCAGAATATTCAGGCAGTCTTTCATATCTTCTATCCGCTTAGCGTTAACTTGATACTCTCATCCCGGCAAAGCTTACAAATATCGCAATACTTGATTGTAACCTCAACTTCCCCGACCACAATCAACGTATTGCAATATAGGCCAAGTTTCTTACCAATTGATGGCGATCAAGTTACAGTTCTGTTAACTTTTCAATGATGTAGGGTCTTCCGCCCAAGAACCATCGAATTCATTGCTTTGCAAGATCGTTTAATGATAAGCTCGAGAAAATGTTATCACCCACCCCCAACAAACGTCCCTTTTAAATGGCCCCATTTACACTTGCCGTTTTGGTTTCAGGACGAGGTTCCAATCTGCAGGCCATTATCGACAGTATTGAAAAGAAGGATCTACCAGCTGAAATTGGCTTGGTGGTCAGCAATGTGAAAGATGCCTATGCCTTGGAACGGGCGCAAAAACAGGGTATCGAAAGCATTTTCATGGATCCCAAATCTTATCCGGACCGAAACAGCTATGAACAGGCCCTGGTAGAACGGATCCAGGCCAAATCCGTCAACCTGATTTGCCTCGCCGGATTCATGCGGGTTCTGGGCAAACATTTTATCGAAACTTTTTCAGGCCGAATCATTAATATTCATCCTTCCTTGCTTCCTGCATTTCCCGGATTAAATGTTCAAAAACGGGCTTTGGAGCATGGTGCCCGGTTTTCAGGATGCACGGTACATTATGTCAACGAGGAAGTGGATGGTGGTCCCATCATTCTGCAAACAGTGGTTCCCATTTATGATAATGACGATGAGGCTTCCCTTTCGGAGAGAATTCTTGAACAGGAACATATCGCATACCCCGAAGCCATTCGGCTGATCATTGAAGGCCGACTGACCCTTTCGGGTCGAAGAGTCCTGCATGGCAAATAAAAGAAAGGAAATCCGCTTGAACCTCCATTTTTTAGCATTGTTTACCCTGCTGACCCTGCCGGGAACCCTCTTTGCGGAGACTTCCGAACAGCGGGCACTGGATGCCATTCAACAGAAATACGAAAAGGTTTCAACTTTTGAAGCCAATTTCACCCAGGAGTCTTATGTCAAAATGATGAACCAGACCCAGAGCGTCAAGGGCACAGTGAAAATCAAGAAACCTGGGAAAATGAAATGGGTCTATGGAGCTCCAGACACTCAAACTCTAATCAGCGATGGCAAGACTCTTTGGCTTTATGTCCCTGAAGAAGAGCAAGCCACCAAGGTCCCTGTAGAAAGCATTTACTCTTCCAACACACCGGCCCTTTTTCTGGCAGGAAAAGGAAAGCTGACCCGGTCTTTCAATGTTGAGAGCGTAAACGAGGAAAACAAAAATATTCTTGTCACTCTCGTCCCGAAAAATGAAGACCAGAGCCTGGCAAGACTGGTCCTTTACGCTAACAAGAAAAACTACCAAATTACCGGATCGACCGTGTATGATAAATTAGGAAACAAAACAGAAATTCGATTCAGCCGAATTCGGATAAACCGGGAGATCCCGGAAGAACAATTCCAACTCAAGACCCCACCCGGGGTAGAGATTTTGGATTACACACAAACCCCTTGAACCTCATGTTTGAACTTTCGATATTTTCTCTGGATGCAGTCCTAAATTTTGGCCTCAAAATGCTGGCTTTTCTCGGGGGCCTGGCCGCCCTCATCTTCGTCCATGAACTGGGACATTTTCTGGTCGCCCGGAAAGTGGGCGTTGTGGTGGAAAAGTTTTCTCTCGGTTTTGGCCCTAAAATCTTGAGTTTTACCCGAGGAGGTACCGAATACCTTCTTTCATGGGTTCCCCTTGGCGGCTACGTAAAAATGAAAGGGGAAGAAGTCGGAGAAGAGTCCGCAGATGAAAAGGGGTCCTTTTCTGCCGCTCCGGTTCTGGATCGACTGGCCATTGCATTTGCGGGTCCGCTATTCAATATCCTGTTTGCCATCGCCATATACTATTGCGTTTACCTGGTAGGGGTTCCGGCGCTATCGCCCATTGTCGGTACCGTTAAGGACGAGTCTCCTGCCTTGGCGGCAGGGCTTCAAACAGGCGACCGCATTTTAGCGATCGACAACGAGAAAATACTTTACTGGGAACAGCTACAGAAAATCGTCCACGTATCTCCAGGCCATTCTTTGGATTTCCAGGTAGAAAGAAGCTCCGGAAGCATCGCCCATGTCTCCATCACCCCGATCTCCGAACAAATCACCGATCTTTTTGGTGACAAGGAAGACGTTGGCCTGATCGGAATCACTCCGCTGGTACGAAATATCGTATATGTCAAAGAAGGCACCCCCGCTGACCGGGCAGGAATCCAGGAAGGTGATGTTCTGCTTGGAGTAGACAGTACAACTATTTTTGGTTGGGGTGATCTGAAGAAAGCGGCTATCGACAAACCCGGTCAAGCACTGGCATTTAGAATTCTCAGAGACGGAACGGAAATCGTAACTGCGCTAACACCCGAAGCTAAAATCGTCAAGGACATCGAAGGCAAAAGCACAGAAGTCGGCCTGCTCGGTATTGGCATGGCCGGAGAAATGACAAAGGAAAAATACGGCATTTTCGGAGCCCTTAAAAGAGCCTGCGAAGAAACAAACCGGCTGATTTATCTGATCGCCGTTAGCATCAAAAAAATGATCACAGGGTCCATCTCCGCCGACTCCATCGGAGGCCCCATCCTGATTTTTCAAATTTACGGGGAACAGGCTGAACAAGGCTTCAGTGAACTCACCCGCCTGACTGCACTTTTGAGCATTAACCTGGGCCTGCTCAACCTTCTGCCGATTCCAGTTCTGGATGGAGGCCATATTTTCTTTTTTCTGATAGAGCTTCTCAAGGGAAAACCCATTAGCGAAAGAAACCGGGAACGGGCTCAGCAGGTCGGACTCTTTATGTTGCTCAGCCTCATGGTATTCGCATTTTACAATGACATTATGCGAATCATTACCTAAACCCCACTTCTATTATGCAAAACATTGAGAGCCGGATTCAGGATCTCAAGGAAGTCGCAGAGAAATTATCCATAAAGGTTGAAGTCGCTAATCTCAATGATCAGGAATTCTCCATACAAAGCGGCTACTGCAAACTCAATGGCGAGGACCTCATTATCCTGGATAAAAACCTGCCGGAAGAAGAACATATGACCGTTATTTTGAATACCCTGAAAAAATTTGACTTGAACAATATCTATGTTGCTGACTGGATACGAGAAAAAATTGAAGACGACAAAACCGCTGGAGCCCAATCATGACCCTTCTTAACAATATTCTCCCAGAACAACGCCGGGGAAAACTCAAAGCCCTGCTGGAAGCCGGTAAAACTGTTCGGGTACTTGAGGCCCATAATGGGTTGAGCGGCATCATCGCCAATACAGCTGAAGTAACCGGGGAATCGGATGGACAAGCCATTGTCCGGCAGTTTGATGCCATCTGGGAAAGTAGCCTCACCGACTCGGCTTCGAAAGGCCATCCCGATATCGAGGTCGTCACCTTTGACTCCAGGCTCCACTCCATCAACGAAATCCTTGCTGTAACCGACAAACCCATGATCGTTGACGGCGATACAGGAGGAGACGCAAACGCTTTCGAATATACCGTCTCCAAGCTTGAGCGTGCCGGTGTGTCTGCGGTCATCATAGAAGACAAAGTTTTTCCCAAACGCAACAGCCTGGAGGCTGGCGTACAGCAAAACCTTCAGGAACCGGAAGTCTTTGCCCAAAAAATCCGGCGGGGAAAAAGCATTCAAAAAAGCAGTGAATTTATGATCATCGCACGCATTGAAAGCCTGATCGCCGGAAAACCTATGGAAGACGCACTGAACAGGGCCACGCAATACCTCCAAGCCGGAGTCGATGGAATCATGATCCACTCCAAGTCCAAAAACCCGGACGAAATCATAGAGTTTGCAAAAAAATATCAGGTTATTTTGAATGACCTCAATTTAAAAAAACCGCTGGTGTGCGTGCCCACCACTTACAATAAGATCACCGAGGACGAACTGAGCGCGGCCGGATTCAACATCGTCATTTACGCCAATCACCTTTTACGCAGTGCCTATCAGGCGATGATGGAAACCGCAAAGACCCTCCTTCGCAACCAGCGATCTCTGGAGGCCGATCCTTTATGCAGCCCCGTCCGGGAAATTTTTAAAACCGTAGGGTTTTTGGACGTCAAGGAAAAAGACCAGCAGGATGAACAAACCAGCAATATTCCGGTGATCATTCCTGCCGCCGGAGAAGACCCCGTCTTCAAGAAAATTTTAAATGGCAAGCCCAAGGCTATGCTGGAAATTGGCGGCAAAACCCTCATCGACCACCAGATTCAGATTCTCAGCAACGCCAACCTCGCGGACATCACACTCATCGCCGGATATGGCAAGGACAACCTGCACGCAGAGGGCATTGATATTCTGGAAAATCCCGACTACCAGAAAGGGTCCCTGCTCAATTCCCTGCTGGTCGCGAAGAAAAAAATGGTTAACGGATTCATCATGCTGTACTCAGACATCCTCATGGAAGACCATATCCTCAGCAAGCTTATGGATTGCAAGGAAGATATTGTACTGGTCGCCGACAATTCAACTCAATATCACCAGCCAGAGGAAGGAAACCTCCTCGACCACATCATCAGCAAGAATCACTATAAGCCTGCCCGCCGGGAGATTCGCTTCGGCAGTGAAAATGTGGTGGCAAATATTGGCAACAAAATAAATCCGGAAACAGCAACCCACGAGTTCGTAGGCCTTGCCCGATTCAGCAAAACCGGTGCGGAGCAGTTTCTCGAAACCTATAGCGATGTTATCAGCAACTTTACCGGCCCGTTTCAAGAGTCTGAGGATATCTCCCAACTGAATTTTACAGACCTCATTCAGGAAATGATCGACCGAGGCTTCGCCGTCCACTATATGGAAATCCATAAAGGCTGGCTGGAAATTCATAATGCGGACCATATTGCTCTTGCTCAAAAATCCTTTAGCGCATAAAATCTCCCTTCCTCTTTACCAGCATTAACCATCGGGAAAATATCAGCGTATGCATTCTTCAAAACTTTTCATCCCCACATTAAAAGAATCTCCTGCTGACGCAGAGGTCATCAGCCACAAACTGATGGTGCGTGCGGGGATGATCCGTCAACTTGCATCGGGAATTTATTCCATCCTTCCGCTGGGACTCAGGGTTTTAAGAAAAGTGGAACAAATCATCCGCGAGGAAATGAACCAGATCGATGGACAGGAAGTTTTTCTGCCGAGCATTCAACCCGCCGAATTGTGGGTGGAAAGCAAACGCTGGGATTTTTACGGCAAGGAATTATTGCGCATTAAAGACCGGCATGGCCGGGAGTTCTGCTATGGCCCCACCCATGAGGAGGTCATCACCGATATCGTAAGAAAGGAAATCAAATCCTATCGCCAACTCCCCATCTTGCTGTACCAGATTCAGACCAAGTTCCGCGATGAAGTCCGGCCCCGGTTCGGCATCATGCGGGGACGGGAGTTCATGATGAAAGACGCTTACAGCTTTCACGCGGATGAAAAAGACACCCAGCACACCTACCATCAAGTGGCAAAAGCCTATAGCAACATTTTCGAGCGATGCGGCCTGAAGTTCAAACAGGTGCAAGCCGACTCAGGCACCATTGGAGGAAGCTTCTCGCATGAGTTTGCGGTACTCGCGGATTCCGGGGAAGATGAAATCGGTTTCTGCGTATCGTGCGACTATGCCTCAAACCTGGAGATGGCGGAATCGAAACCGCCTTCCCCCCTGGCACCTCCTTCCATACTTCAGGATCTAAAAGAAGTGGAGACACCCGGGAAAAAATCTGTGAAGGAGGTAGCGGAGTTCCTGAACCTTCCTGCCCAACAAATCGTCAAAACCATTCTTCTTGAAAATGAGAATGGACTGATAACAGGACTGGTTCGCGGTGACCATGAAATCAACCTCGTCAAAATGAAAAACCTGATCGGTTGCGAGTGGTTGCAACCGGCAGACGAAAAAACCTTTGCCAAACATCCCGAACTGCATCGCGGATATATCGGACCCGTTGGACTCGACCTTCCGGTTTATGCGGACCACGAAATTTCCGCACTGCACGATTTTGTGACCGGAGCCAACAAACCTTCCGCCCATTTCACCGGTGTTCAAGTTCAACGGGATTTAAAAGTCGAAAAATTTGGCGATCTCAGAACGATCCGGGCCAACGACTCCTGCCCACGTTGCGAGAATGGGAAGTATCAAGTTAAACGCGGAATTGAAGTCGGGCACATTTTCATTCTTGGCACCAAATACTCTTCGGCTATGAAGGCTGTTTTTACGGATCATAATGGCAAAGAAGATACGATGGTTATGGGTTGTTATGGAATCGGCGTTGGGCGCACTGCCGCCGCCGCCATTGAACAAAATAATGATGAGAGAGGAATTGTCTGGCCTCGGAACCTGGCTCCCTTTCAAGTCATTATCATTCCGGTCAACTACTCCAAAGACGATTTGAAAGACGCCTGCGACACCCTATACGCCCGGCTCCAGGAAGCAGGCATCGAAACCCTTCTCGATGATCGGTCGGACCGGCTGGGTGTCAAACTGAAAGATGCCGACCTCATGGGCATTCCCATGCAAATCATTATTGGCCCAAAAAATCTTTCCGCCGGACAAGTCGAGATCAAAGTCCGCAAAACCAATGAGTCCAACCTGCATCCCTACCCCCAGGTCATTGAAGATATTCCTAATATTTTGAAAGACTTATAAAAAAACAAGCCGTCTTTGGGGCATCCCAGTTTTCCCTTGAAATCAGCCCTCAAGTTCTTGTACAATCCCATGACAATTGTGGGTCCTGCATCGCGGGCTTTGAGCCCGCTTTTTTTTTACTTTTTTTAGGTAAGCGTGGCGGAGAGATTGCCGCAGGCAACTAGCAATATCACATGCGGCAAAGGGTTCTCTCGGCCTGACAAACTCTTGCTAATTTATCCCTTCGGGGCACAAAAGCTGAGGAAAAATATCACACCCTCCCACGGGAGTGGGAGGTTTAGATGGCAAAGGTCCCTATTGCCCAAGCAGTTATGGATTTGATAGAGCCCGTCCTTGTAGCAGAAGGATTGGAGCTGGTTGATGTTGAATACAAGAAAGAAGGGCCTGACTGGGTTCTAAGAATATTTATCGACAAGGAAAAGGGCATCACGGTTGGTGACTGCCAGAAAGTCAGCCACCTGACCGGTGATCTCATTGATGTTGAAGAAACCATCAAAACCCCCTTTAATCTGGAAGTCTCATCCCCAGGCCTGAACCGGTCTCTTAAGCGGGAAAAAGATTTTTTGAAATTTAAGGGAAAGCAGATCCGCCTTCATAGTCTTTCCCCGATTGATAGCAGAAGAAAGTTCACCGGTATTCTCGCTGATTTTAAGGATCAAACCGTGTTTATGGATTTAGATGGTGAGCCATTTAAAATCCCATTGAGCCAGGTCGCCAAAGCAAACTTAGTTATTGAAATTTAGGGTAAGTATCATGAGCATGGAAACACTCAGTATTCTGGAACAACTCAGCCGAGACAAGGGAATCGACAAGGATATCCTGATCGATGCCTTAAAGTCTGCCGTCGAGGTTGCCGCGCGCAAAAGGTACCCTGCGGCCAAGGAGTTGCAAAGTGAGTTCAATGAGTCCACCGGTGAAGTTGAAATTTATCTGGAAAAAGCAGTGGTTGAAGACGTCGATCTGCCGGATGAGCAAATCAGCCTGAAAGATGCTTTGACATTTTCTGAAGATGTCCAGCTCGGAGATCAGGTTCTGGTCCAACAGATTATGGAAAATTATGGGCGCACTGCGGCCCAACTTGCCAAGCAGGTAATCATACAAAAACTCCGCGAAGCGGAAATAGACCTGATTTATAACGAGTACATCGATAGAAAAGGCGAGTTGATCAACGGAATGGTTCACAGAATGGAACATGGGGACCTTGTCGTTGACCTTGGAAAAGCAGAAGGCGTTCTGCCGCGACGGGAACAGGTTTTCCGGGAGAGTTTTAACCGTGGAGAACGAATTCGGGCTTATATCCTGGATGTACGGAAAACACCCAAGCATGCGTTGGTGATCCTCTCTCGCACCCATGTCGGATTGATCAAGCGTTTATTCGAGATGGAAGTTCCCGAAATCAGCGAGGGAATGGTGGAAATCATGGGAGTAGTTCGAGAGCCCAACGGGCGCACCAAAATTGCGGTGAGAACCAACGACCGGGAAATTGACGCAGTCGGTGCCTGTGTGGGTATGCGCGGAATGAGGGTCCAGTCCATCGTCCAGGAACTGCGTGGAGAAAAAATAGATATCGTTGAATTCTCCGAAGACCCGGAAACCTATATCAAAAACGCCTTGAGTCCAGCCAAGGTCGCCAGGGTTGTTCTCAATCCTGACGAAAAGCAAATGACGATTATCGTGGCCGAAGACCAGATGTCTCTGGCCATTGGAAAAAAAGGACAGAATGTGCGACTGGCCGCCAAGCTCGTCCGTTGGAAAGTGGATATCAAAGGCCCCTCCGAAGCTTTGGAGCTGGGTACGGAACATGCCTTTTTAACCCCGGCTGAAACATCCGAGGTGGATTTTTTGGATGATATTAAAAATGCCAAAGGGTTGGGTGAAAAGGTGATGACCCTCCTTTTCAATGAGAATGTCGTCACCTATGAGGAAGCACTGAGCCGGGGGGCAAAGGGTTTGGTCCAGTTGCCCGGCATTGGCCCCAAAAAGGCCGAAGCCCTGATGGAGTTGGCAGAAGCCCATGTGGCAAAAGTAGCGACACAGGAACCGACTGAAGAGGAAACCTCTGAAGCGTCCGAACCGGCTGAAGCGGCACCAGAAATCGTTGAAGGTGAATCCGAGACGGACGAACCGGTTGAAGAGGAAGATGTTGCCGGTGAAGGTGAGGAAGATGAGGAAGAAGAGGAAGAAATCCCGGTACAAGAATTAAAAGGAGTGACTCCCGAGGTATTGGAAACTCTTATCAGCAACGGATTTGAAACTTTAGCTGAGCTTTCTGTTACTCCACTGGTTGAGTTGCTCGCCATGGAAGGTATTGATGAGGAAGTTGGTCAATCCATTCTGGAGCAGGTCAAGCAACGTCTGGAGAATCTTGAAAATGTTTAAAGCTCAAACCCTATTCGTCTCATTCTATCGAGATCAGAAGACTTTTCCCAAACCCGTGAGCTGTTTGTCAATTCCGGGCCACAAGAAAATGTTGTTTCATAACAGGAGGAAATTTGCCTAAGATTCGCGTCAACAAATTGGCCTTGGAGCTCAATATTCAGAATGATCAGATCATTGAGGCCCTACAGAAACATGATATCGTTGTAAAAAATCATATGAGTTCCGTTGATGAAGAAGCTGCGGAGCATGTCCGTGACCTCTTTGCGCCTAAAACTACCCCGAAGAAGGTGGTGAAAAAAGCCAAGGCGAAAATAAAAATCAAGGTTGCCTCCAAGGTAAAAGTCACCACCGCGAAAACCCAGGCTAAATCTACCGCCGCCAAAAAAGTCGCAAAAAAATTAGCCGACAAGACCGAAAAAACCTCAACCCCAAAAGCCAAGGCCAAAGCGGTCGTAAAAGCCAAGGCGCCGGCCAAAGAGGAAAAAGCCCAGAAAACACCGGAAAGTAAAACAATAAAAAAACTCGGCCTCAAAATAGTCAAACAAGAAGAAAAGCCTAAACCCGTTGAGAAAAAACCGGCCCCGGCTCCGAAAGCTAAACCCCCAGCCCAAA
Source organism: Nitrospina sp. (assembly GCA_018653085.1). Classification (GTDB taxonomy): domain Bacteria; phylum Nitrospinota; class Nitrospinia; order Nitrospinales; family VA-1; genus LS-NOB. The sequence goes on along the minus strand of JABIAY010000041.1, from coordinate 13,252 downwards.
AAGTTAAAGCCCCGGTAGTAGCACCCCCCGTTGCTCCTGCACCGACCCCGGAGCCTAGCACAGAAGAAGACACGTTCGAGCTGGTTCAAATTGGCGAAAACATTCCAGTGCGGGAACTGGCAGAAAAATTAAAATGTGCTCCGAATGAAATCATTAAGGAATTAATGGTTTTCGGAATTCTGGCCAATATCAATCAGACTCTAAACTTTGAGCTTGCTGGCAAGGTGGCCGACAAACTTGGGTTTGAGGTTGAACTTTTTATTGAAAAATCTGAACTGGATTTCACGGAAGATGAAAAGGACGATGCCAAAGACCATGTTTTCAGGGCTCCGATTGTAACCATCATGGGCCATGTCGATCACGGTAAGACCTCCCTTCTGGATGCCATCCGTAAAACTGAGGTGACCAAATTTGAAGCCGGTGGGATCACTCAACATATCGGTGCCTATCAGGCCCATATCAAGGGATCGCCCATCACTTTTCTCGACACACCGGGACACGAAGCCTTCACGGCTATGAGAGCCAGGGGCGCGCAGGTGACAGATATTGTCGTTCTGGTTGTAGCCGCCGATGACGGAATCAAACCGCAAACTAAAGAAGCGATTCATCACGCGGAAGCGGCGGGTGTTCCAATTCTTGTCGCTATCAACAAGGTTGACAAACCGGACGCAAAACCCGATGAGGTTAAAAAAGCATTAGCTGATCTCGGCCTTCTGCCTGAAGATTGGGGCGGACAAACTATTTATGTGGAAGTCTCAGCCCTGAAGGGAACCGGAATTGACAACCTCCTTGAAAACCTGCTCCTGCAAGCAGAGGTCATGGAACTGAAAGCAAATCCGTTACTCCGTGGTAAAGGCGTGGTGATTGAATCCAAGCTGGATAAGGGGCGTGGGCCTGTCGCCACCATGGTTATTCAAAGCGGCTCCTTGAAAATCGGCGAACCTTTCATCGTTGGTTGCTATTTTGGCAAGGTCCGGGCACTTATCGATGACAAAGGCAAAAAAATTAAAAAAGCAATTCCTTCTACTCCTGTAGAGGTGGTGGGTTTACCCGATGTTCCACAGCCCGGTGACCACTTCATGGTGGTTCAGGATGAAAAAAGGGCGCGGCAACTCAGTAACCTGAGACTGCAACAACAGCGGGAACTCCAACTGGCCAAATCCACACGTATCACCATGGATGATCTGCACCAGCAGATTGTCGAAGGCCAGATTAAAGAACTCAACCTGATCATTAAAGCAGATGTCCAGGGTTCGATTCACGCCGTTCAGGAGGCCTTCGGAAACCTGGAGAATAGTGAAGTTCGCATCAAGTGTATTCATGACGCAGTCGGGGGTATCACCGAGTCGGATGTTATTCTGGCCAGTGCGTCCAACGCCATCATTATCGGATTCAACGTACGCCCAACAGACCAGGCCGCAAAACTTGCCGCGAGAGACCAGGTAGATGTTCGTCTCTACAGCATTATTTATGATGCCATCAACGACATGAAACAGGCTCTGGAGGGAATGCTTGCCCCCAAATACAAAGAACGGATTATCGGCAAGGCAGAGATCCGGGAAGTTTTTACTATTCCCAAAGTCGGCACCATTGCCGGATGCCATGTTCTCTCAGGTAAAATGGAACGCAATCTGGAGGCCCGCCTGATTCGAGACAGTGTGGTAGTCTACCAGGGCAAAATCGCGTCTATCAGAAGATTTAAAGACGATGTGAAGGAAGTCGCCGCAGGTTATGATTGTGGTGTATCGATCGACAAGTTTCAGGATGTGAAGCAGGGAGATGTTATCGAACCGTTTGTGATGGAAGAGATCACCTCTTAATACGCGGACCTCCACAAGAGAAAATGGTTATTGGTTGTTGTTCCATCAAGTTTTATTTGCACGAAAGCCGGTCGTTAAAAGAAAAGCGCCGGGTTGTCAGGGCCATTAAAGACCGGCTCAAGAATAATTTTAATGTGTCTGTAGCGGAAGTTGGAGACCAGGACCATTGGCAAAGTCTCCACATGGGGATATCTGCCGTAGGGTCCGACCGCCCTTACATGGATGGGTTGATGACAAAGGTGGTCGATGCAATCGATCGGATGAATCTGGCCGAGATCACCGATTGCAAAACAGAAACCATGAACCTGGGCTCCGGAAACTTTTGCTAAAGCAGGTATTTTCATGCGATTCAAACGCTCTCAAAGAATTCAGGAACTGATCCTTGAAGAGATATCCAAGATAGTTCAGAGTGGATTGAAAGACCCCCGGATAGGCTTCGCCACCGTCACCAAGGTGGAGCTTTCGGACAATCTCAAACACGCTAAAATATTCATCAGCGTGATGGGCTCGGAACAAGAAAAGACCGATACGCTGGAAGGACTGCAAAGTGCAAAAGGGTTCATCCGCAACACATTGGGCAAAAACCTTTATTTAAAATTCCTCCCGGAACTGGAATTCCGGCGAGATGATAACGCCGATCATGTTGAAAAAATCTCAAGAATACTCAATGAACTGCACTCTGAACCAGGTAGTCAACCTCTATAAACCCTCTGGCCCTACCTCGTTTTCCATGGTCCAGTCGGTAAAAAGAATTCTGGGTGTCAAAAAAGCCGGGCATATAGGCACCCTGGACCCCATGGCAGAGGGCATTTTACCCATCTGCCTGAACCAGTCCACTCGAATTATCCAATTTCTTTCGCCTTTATCCAAGCATTATCAATGTACTATGACTCTGGGGACAGCCACCGACACCCAGGACTCTACAGGAAAAACCATTTTTGAGGGCAATCCCTCCCAAATCACCGAAACCCAGGTCAGGGACATGCTCACAGGTTTTGTCGGAGAGCAAAAACAGGTCCCCCCCATGTACTCGGCAAAGAAAAACAAAGGAATTCCCCTTTACAAATTAGCCAGAAATGGTATTACTATCGAGAGGAAACCTGTCTCAGTTCATTTTTATTCCATTGATTTTATTAATATGGATGGAAATCTGGTAGAATTTGAGGCTCATTGTTCTGCGGGAACCTACCTCCGCACCCTCTGCCATGATATTGGACAGAAACTGGGTTGCGGTGCCCATATGTCCGGGTTGATCCGGAAACAAGTGGGAGTGTTCGATCAGGACTCTTCAGTCAGTCCCGAAGCGTTGGAAGCCGCAAACGTTAACGGGAAACTGAACGAAGTGCTTTTTCCTGTGGAAAAAGTTCTGGGGTTTCTTCCGGAAATACGCATTAACGATGATTTTATAGAGCCTCTTGCCCACGGCAATGCCCTGCCCAAGTCTTCCCTGAAAGCTTATCCCGGGGAATTTAAACCAGGCATGATGATGCGGGTTTGCAACGGCAGTGACAAGGTACTCGCCATCGTCGAGCCCCTTGTAGATCAGGACCGATTCGCCCGGCTGGCAGGTGAAGATATCGCGTTTAAATTAAAACGTGTTTTGATTTAATTTTAATTATAAACAATTGGAAATTTGATAGGGAAAGGTTGGAATGTTTTCGCAGGGACAGCTCAGAATAAAAAATGCTGTCTCTGCGAAAACATTTTCCAATCGTTTTCCTGCATTAAACGAGTTGGAGAGAGAACTATGGCACTGAACCTTGAACAAAAAACTACGATTATTACAGATTACAAGCTTCATGAAAAAGACACAGGGTCTTCAGAAGTGCAGATCGCATTATTGACAAAACGTGTTACCTACCTGACGGAGCACTTCAAGACCCATTCCAAAGACCACCATTCACGGCGCGGACTCCTCAAGCTCGTCAGCAAACGACGAAAGCTTTTGGATCACTTAAAAAAAGAAGATATTAGTCGTTACCAGAGCATCATTTCGAAGCTCAGCATACGCAGATAGTCGCGCCCAACCTATCCTGAATTCGCAGGAAAAAAAGACATTGGAGAAATATAGATGGAAAAAGTAGAAATAGATATAGATGGAAAACTAATTTCAATAGAAGCCGGTGACCTGGCCCGGCAAGCCGGTGGCGCAGTCGTTATCCGACAAGGTGACACCATGCTACTGGTGACCGCCACCATGGCTAACCAGGCACGAGAAGGCATCGATTTCTTTCCCCTGACTGTAGACTACCGGGAAAAAACCTATGCCGCCGGAAAAATTCCCGGCAGCTTTTTTAGGCGGGAAGCCCGGCCCGGGGACATCGAAACCTTGACTTGTCGGTTGATCGACAGGCCCATTCGACCATTGTTCCCGAAAAGTTTCAAAAACGAAACCCAGGTTGTTGCACTGGTTATCTCACACGATCAGGTTAATGCTCCGGATATTAATGCCATCACCGGCGCTTCCGCCGCATTGATGATCTCAGAAATTCCTTTTGAAACTCCTGTTGCCGGAGCCCGTATTTCCCGGGTTGATGGCAAGTTGATTTTCAACCCCACCTACGAAGAGACGGCTGAGAGCGACCTGAACTTGGTCATGGCCGGAACTTTAGATGGAATCGTAATGGTTGAAGCGGGTGCAAAAGAAGTGAGTGAAGACGATATGATGGAGGCTCTTGATTTCGGTCACGAAAGAATCAAAAAATTGATCGGAATTCAGATCAAGCTCCGAGAACTTCTTGGCAAGGAAAAAATCGTGGTCGAAGCGCCACAAGTGGATGAAGCGCTGAAAAGCAAAATTCACGACCTAGCCGCGTCCAAGCTTACTGAGGTGATGCAAATCGCCGGCAAGCACGAGCGTAGCGATGCCATCAAGGAAATTAAAGCATGCCTCGCCCAAGAGTTCAGCGAGGAAGAATATAAAGAGAAAGGTGGCGCGATTAAAGAAATTTTCCATGACCTGGAAAAAGATATCGTGCGCAACCTTGTTCTCGACAAGCAGTATCGGGTAGACGGCAGAGGACTGGCCGATGTCCGCGCCATCAGTATTAAGATCGGCTACTTGCCCAGGGTACACGGTTCCGCTGTTTTTACCCGTGGCGAAACCCAGGCTCTGGTCAGTTCTACCCTGGGAACCTCCTCCGATGAACAACGAATTGACAGTTTGGAATTCAAGGGCACCAAGTCTTTTTTCCTGCACTACAATTTCCCGGCTTTCTGTACAGGTGAGGTCAAGTTTATTGCTGGCCCCGGACGACGCGAAGTAGGCCACGGCATGCTCGCCGAACGCGCTCTGATTCCTATCCTGCCGGATAAAGAAAAGTTCCCATACACCATCCGAATCGTATCCGATATTCTTGAGTCCAACGGTTCTTCCTCCATGGCTTCAGTGTGCGGCGGTTCGCTCTCACTGATGGATGCAGGCGTTCCTATCAAAGCCCCTGTTGCGGGCATCGCCATGGGCCTGATTAAGGACGGCGACCGGGTTGCTATTCTTTCCGATATCCTCGGGTCCGAAGACCATCTCGGTGATATGGACTTTAAAGTGGCGGGAACCCCAAATGGCATCACCGCTCTTCAAATGGATATCAAAGTCGATGGCCTGGACCGTGAGCTCATGAGCAAAGCTCTCGAACAAGCGAAAGCAGGAAGACTACACATCCTCGGCGAAATGGATAAAGCTCTGCAAACTCCGAGAGCTGAAATGTCCAAATACGCACCGAGAATCGTCCAGATTACGGTTCCCAAAGACAAGATTCGCGATGTTATTGGACCGGGCGGCAAAGTCATCCGCGATATCATTGACAAAACCGGCGTCTCCATCGACATCAACGATGATGGGGTAGTTTCAATCGCCTCCTCAGATGAGGAAGCTGCCAAAAAGGCCATTGAGTATGTGCAAAATCTTGTGCAGGAAGTAGAGGTCGGAACAGTCTATCTCGGCAAGGTAAAAAAGATCGTCGATTTCGGCGCTTTCGTGGAAATCTTCCCTGGCACCGATGGCCTGGTACATATCTCGCAAATATGCGACCGCCGCATCAAAAATGTCAGTGACGAAATTCAGGAAGGTGATGAAATTAAAGTCAAGGTCATTGATGTAGACCAACAGGGCCGAGTCAAACTCAGCCGCAAGGAAGCCCTGCGCGACGCAGTTGAAACGGAATAGTTCAAGCGTTCACAATAAAAGGGGAAGGGCTTTTTGCCCTTCCCCTTTTTTATTGCCCTCAAGTAGCCCCCTCATCCTCACTTGAAAATACTTATCCAATATACGGACTAAAGTTCCAACTTCCAGTCTTTGATCACTTCGATGGAAGAGTGGTGGGTGAGGTCAAAGTGGATGGGTGTCACTGATATATAATTCTTAGCCACCATCACGCAGTCGGCTCCTTCTTCGGTTTCATCGAACCGCATCTCCCCCGCCATCCAGTAATAGGTATTGTTTCTAGGGTCCACTCGCTGGTCAAACGATTCGACCACCCGTGACTTCCCCTGACGGGTGACAGCCACCCCGGCAATCTCACTTTCAGGAACAGGCGGGACATTGACGTTCAGGACCACACCTTCGGGCAATCCCTTTTCAAGGACTCTGGAAATCAGCTTGCGGGTGAATTTCGCAGCAGGATTAAAATCCGGGTTTTCATAGGTGTCCAGCGAGACCGCGATACTGGGAACCCCCATAATCATAGCTTCGGTCGCGGCAGAAACGGTTCCGGAGTAAAGAGCGCAAATGCCAAGGTTCCCCCCAAGATTGATCCCCGAAACCACCAGCCGGGGCGGTTCATCCAGCAATACCGCAGTAGCCAGCTTCACACAATCGGCGGGAGTTCCATTAACCGCGTAACCTATGAGCCGACCCTCCTCTTCCACCTTCCGAACCTTGAGCGGTTCGTTCAGTGTGATAGCGTGACCCATGGCGCTTTGCTCCGTTTCCGGAGCAACAATGATCACTTCGTCCTCTTTACTGAGCTCCCGATGCAGGGCTCTCAATCCATCCGCGTTAAATCCATCGTCATTACAAAGTAAAATCATATAGAATTTCTAATATTGGGAAAATCAAATCCCCCCAACCCCGTTCGTGGAAGGGGGAGCTTTAATGGACCCCTCTTTTCCAAAGAGGGGCTGGGGTGATTTACAACTGCAATATGTAATCTAGTGGAAAAAAAGGGGCGTCTCCTGTCGGAAACGCCCCAAACTCCAAGACACTATCAGGCTGGCATAACTGGCAACCAGCAATAACTCGTCAAGCCGAGAGTACTGTTGCTAGCAAATAAGAGCTATTGCCAGTCGGCCCCACGCCTAGTGGTTAGTTGTGTTTGCCGAAATACTCTTGTGATCCGGAAGGATCGGCCTTCATGCCATCTTCGCCCTCTTTCCAGTTCGCCGGGCACACTTCCCCGTTTTTCTCATGGAACTGCAGAGCATCAATCATCCGCAAGGCTTCATCAATATTTCTTCCCAAAGGCAGATTATTGATGAGCTGATGCTGAACCACACCTTCCTTGTCGATCAGGAACAGTCCACGAAAAGCAATCCCAGCGTCATGCATGACCCCGTAATCATAAGTGATTTTCTTGCTCAGGTCGGCAACGAGTGGGTAGGCAATGTCGCCAATGCCACCTGTTTTACGGTCCGTATTTCTCCAGGCCAGATGCGAGAAGTGGCTGTCAATGGAAACCCCCAGCACTTCGGCATTTCGCTTCTTGAATTCATCTATTTTATCACTGAATGCGATGATTTCGGTCGGGCAGACGAATGTAAAGTCCAACGGATAGAAAAACAGAATGACATACTTTCCCTTGTAGTCGGAAAGTTTGATTTCTTTAAAACTACCATCAGGCATCACGGCTTGGGCGGTGAAATCCGGGGCAGGTTTAGCAACTAATGCTGACATATTTAACTCCTCTAAATGAAATCTGTATTTATCGAAACACTAACTGTATCACAACTTTCACAGGGCGTTCAATGCTGATCCGCAAGGCCCCGGCAAACTTTTGTCGCCCCTTAGAGGCAGTACAAACTCCGTCTACCCACTCCCCCTACCTTGACACACCGGATTACCCTACTTACAATGAGTTAGCGGAATACCTCCGCCGGCCAGCGTGATACCCCTTTGGGGCACGAAGGCAAATGATGAGCATAACGCGCGACCCAATGAGCAAAACTCTATCTGGCTAGCAACCATTTTTCTCGGCTTAATAGACTCTTGCACCATTCTCTCCGGGCATGGCCCGGCGACTATAAATATTTTTATGGAAATTCTATTTTTAGGAACCGGGACCTCAACAGGGGTTCCTTCACTGTGTTGTGACTGCGAAGTTTGCCTGTCAAAAGATCCACGCAACAAGCGCTTGCGATCCTCAGTCATGGTCCGGCAAAACGGCCACACCATTCTGGTCGATACTTCCACAGACCTCAGGCAACAATGCCTGCTCTACGGAATCCGGGAAATCGATACCGTCCTTTACACTCATCACCACGCCGACCATGTTCATGGAATCGATGAACTGCGCAGTTTTAATTTTTTCAACAAGACCAAATTGCCCGTTTACGGTAATGCGCAAACCCTGTACCACCTGAATAAAAATTTCAGCTATATTTTCGGAGAAACCGAGCAGATCGGCGGCGGCATTCCGCAGTTGATCCTCAACGAATTGGAAGATAAAACCTACCACTTCGGCGATATCCCTGTCACCCCTCTTGATATCCAGCATGGCAAGCTGATCATCAATGGGTTCCGCTTCAAGGACTGCGCCTACATCACCGACTGCAGTAAAATCCCGGAGACCACCCAGGAAAAGCTGAAAGGATTGAAAGTTCTAATTCTGAATGCCCTTGGGTTCAAACCACACCCTACCCATTTCAGCCTCAGCCAGGCTCTGGAAGCTGCTGAAACCCTTCAGCCTGAAAGAACCATTCTGACCCACATCAACCATCACTTCGATCATGAAAAGGTATCCCGCGACCTGCCAAAAGGAGTGGAACTGGCTCTGGATGGAATGCGTATTGCCCTCTAGCGAGGGAGGCTACTGGGCAACGGCTCTTTCAGCCGAGCTAGCTCTTTGTTAGCAGATAAAAGCTATTGCCAGTTGCCCCCGGCGGTTCGCCGGCGCCTAGTAGCTAGTCGAAATCGAAATCGCGCAGGGGTTTTTCGCCGGATTTATCTACGTGTTTTGTTGATTCCTTGAAAATTTCATCGAGAACCCGGCCCCGTTCTTTCTGGTTCTGGCTATTTTTTTTGAAAACATCTGCGTTTTCCTTTTTCTTGCTTTCCAGATCCTTCACCATATCGGTGAGGGAAGCCACCGGCTTGGGTTTTCTCTCTTCCCAGATTATCTCACCGGTTTTTTGGTCCACCTGAAGCTTGGTTTCGCAACAGGGGCAGATGATCTCCAGTTTTTTTGATCCCATCTTCTAGCCCAGCACAAATTGATTAATAACTTGCCTCCAAACCTGGAAGCCGTTATTAATTATATCAGATTTACAAGTCGAGAAAAAACGGAGAAACATGAAAGGATATTTCGTTACAGGAACCGATACCGGCGTAGGCAAAACCGTGGTCACCGCCTGCCTGGCGACCCTGTTCAAAAGCCGGGGAGAAGATGTCGGGGTGATGAAACCCATCGAGACCGGAGTGGACCCAGAATGCAGTGCCAACTCCGACACACGGTTTCTGATGGAAGTCGCAGGAGTTCATGACAGTCTGGAGGAAGTCTGCCCTTACCGGCTAAAAACCCCGGCCTCCCCCTATCAGGCAGGCAGAACCGAAGAGAAGGAACTCGAACCGGAGAAAATACTGGAGAGTTTCCGAGCACTTCAGTCCAAGCATTCCATGATGCTGGTGGAAGGCATAGGCGGCCTCATAGTACCGATAACCCGCCGTTATAATGTCGCCGACCTGGCTTTACAAATGGGACTGCCGCTGATTATTGTCAGCCGTCTCCGGCTGGGGACATTGAACCACACCCTGCTGACGATTAATGCCGCCCGACAACACGGACTGAAAATCAAAGGTGTGATCCTCAACCCTTCTGATGCAGGCGAGGTGAATGCGATTGAACAAGAGCAAGGGAAACTGATCGAAGAATTTTCCGACACCCCTGTGCTGGGCACCTGCCCGTTTATTGAGGACGTTTCCGCCAAAGGAATGGAAAAAAATCTGAAGTTATTACAGGAAGAATTTCAGACCCATCACTTCTTCGAATCAGACTTGAACTCGTAGCCTTTTTCGCGATGGGTGATGATGTGTTTTGGGGACTGGGGTTTCTTCTCAAAATATTTGCGCAGGCGAGCTATGAAATTGTCCACTGTGCGGGTTTCAGTTTGCGGATCATAACCCCATACTTTTTCCAACAGTTCCTCACGAGTCACAATACTTCCCTTATTCTTCACCAGCAGTTTTATCAGCAACGCTTCTTTAGCTGTCAGATAGAATTCACCGGAGCACCCTTTGGCTTTACCGCTGGCAAAGTTGATCCACATATCACCAAACTGAAAAACCTCCTCATCGTGCACCGGCTCCTTATACCATTCCCAACGACGCAGGATTCCTTTGACCCTCAGCAGAAGTTCCGGCAGATGAAACGGTTTGGTCAAATAGTCATCAGCCCCGGCGGCTAGTCCCAGTTCCCGGTCTTCATCTGTGGATTTAGCGGAAAGCATTAAAATCGGGAAGCGCATGTCCGTGCTACGAATTCGCCTGGCTACTTCCAGTCCGCTTACCTTGGGGAGCATGATATCGAGGATCATCAGATCAAATTCCTCCTTCCCCAGAATATCCAGAGCCGACTGGCCGTTGTCAACGAGAGTGACGCGGTAACCCTCCCGCTCCAGGTTGAACTGCAGTCCCTTGGCAAGATGCGCTTCGTCTTCGACCACAATAATTTTTTTGTCTTTAGTATCCATCACCTATCCAGATTTTCACAGATATCTTAAGCTTCGACTTCCCGGCTGACCGGAAGCAGAACGGAAAACATTGAGCCTTTGCCCCTTCCCGGACTGGAAACTTTCAAGCGGCCTTTATGGTTTTTCACAATTTCACTGGAAATGAACAAACCCAGTCCGGCTCCTTCAATATTCTGCGTGTCTTTGTTCTGCACCCGGTAAAATTTTCTGAAAATCTTTTTCATATCCTTTTTGTCAAAGCCGATGCCCCGGTCTTCAAAATCCACTTCCCAGTATTTGCCAATTTTATGTAGATGGATATTCAACGAAGAACCTGCAGGGGAATACCGTAGCGCATTGCCGACAAGGTTGTTAAACACCATGCGCAAAGCCCTTTTATCCAGACTCAGCGTGGGAGAAGCCTCCAGCTTCAAATCCACCGAACACTTTTTTTCCTCAAACTGACGTTTATGTCCCTTGACCACATCTGCAAGAAAGTCTCCCATATCCACAGGCTGAAACTGCAATGCCATGCTCTTGGGATCGGCTTTGCTCGATTGCAGGATATTATCGATCAACCCGGAAAGGCGGTGTGTGTCCGACAACATGGTTTCGACAAAATCTTTCTCCTCCTCATCCGAGACATCCTGGTATTTCATGGTCTCGAGGTAGAGTTGAATGGAGGCAAGCGGGGATTTCAATTCATGCGAAACACTGGCCACAAAATTGCTTTGCATCTGGTTCAAACGGTTCTGCTTGTTCCAGTAAACAAAAATCACATAGACCCCGGCAAGAATCAGGAGCATCAGGAAACAACCCTCAAACAAAATCAGCCACTGAACTTTGGCGGTGAACAAATCTGGACGGATTTTCTGGGCAAATTCCTTGATCGCCAGGTTATTTTCCAGATACCAGTTGATCCAAACCGCCATGAGCACGATCCAGGCGATCTGGACCCCGATAAACACCATGATAGGATGGAACAAAGCCCGTAATTTACCCATTGCGCCCTCTAATTCGCCTTCCCGTTCCGATAAGCATACCCACAACCTCCTGATTTCTACCACTTTACCAAGTTCGAAGCCTAAATTGAAAGCCTAATTACCGGCGCGACCGCCAAAAACAAAGGAGACAAATGGGCAAGATCAAATCAAGCCGAGAAAACGGTTGTTTGCCAGAAAAAGCTATTGCCAGTTGCCCCTGCGGCTAGCAGGGGTATTACATAAGTTTTACAAACAGTTTTGCCGGGTCAGGCTATTATAGGGTAGTTGTAAAACCTTAATTATGGGAGCCTTTCCATGACCAGTGAATCCACTGAGAAGTACCAACTCAAATTTAATCCAATCGCCACAGCTGTTCTTGTCTCTGTACATCTTATGGCATTACTTGCTTTTTTTCCGTTTGCGTTTTCCTGGAGTGCCGTGGCAGTGATGTTTTTTCTGTACTGGCTCACCGCGTCACTGGGCATTTGCCTCGGCTACCATCGCTATCTCACACATAGGGGTTTTACTGCGCCCACGTGGCTCGGGTACACCCTGATTTTTTTTGGAACTCTGGCCTGCCAGAACGGTCCTATTAAGTGGGTCGGGCAACACCGCATGCACCACGCCGGCTCGGACACGCCGGAAGACCCGCACAGTGCCAAAAAAGGTTTCTGGTGGGCACATCTTAACTGGATGTTTAATACTCACTCCAAGTTTGATGATAAACAAGTACTTCGCGACTACACCAAAGATTTCTGTGAAGACAAATTTTACAAATTTCTCGATGACTACTTTGTTTTAGTTCAAGTTGCCTTTGGGTTCGCCCTGCTTGCCATTGGTGGACTTCCCTGGGTCATTTGGGGAGTCTTCGTCCGCCTGGTAGTAACTTACCATTCCACCTGGCTGGTGAACAGTGCGGCGCATTGGTATGGTTATGTGACCTTTCCGCTCAAAGATGACCTCTCCACCAATTGCTGGTGGGTAGGGCTGTTGGCCTTTGGCGAAGGCTGGCACAACAACCATCATGCGTTCCCCAAGTCTGCCCGACATGGTTTACGACCCTGGGAAATTGACATGACCTGGTGGGCTCTTTGCGTTCTGGAAAAACTCGGCCTCGCCAAAGACATTAAAGTGGCACAGTTGACCCCCAACCCGGACCGCGATGAAAAAGAGGCTCCGGCGTTTATAGGGAAAGTTGTCACGCAAACAGCCTGACTTCCACCCTCCATAAATTTAGTAAAAAGCCGCACTCTTTTAAGGGTGCGGCTTTTTTTTCCACTAGGCGTGGGGCCAGTGTGCCATCGCTTTATTTGACGAGCAACCGTGTTCTCGGCTCAAAAAACCCTTACCCAGTTATAGGGAACATAGCAAAGACTCTTTAAGCCGAGTCAACTCTTTGTTCGCCAGAAAAAGTTATTGCCAGTTGCCCCTGCGGCTAGCAGTCGAATTCTATGTGGTAGCCAGAGTATTTGCGCAGGTTGATCACCCTCTGCTCAAAAATCAGGTACTGACCCTTGATGCCCGTCAAGCGGTCCGTGAATTCCGGAATTTTATCGAGATTATGGCTGG